>DATIFM010000015.1:0-67110 GCA_035455205.1 Candidatus Bilamarchaeum sp.
GTGCACAAGCTGAAAAAAGAAACTCTCAGGGTGCCCCCTGCGCGTTTGCCCGAACCCGAGTCCGAAACCGTACGCCCACCCCCGTTAGTGCGCCCCTCGCTGGCCGGGAATGTTGCCGTGCTCGTTTCAAGGGATGCCCGGCCGATAAGCGGGATATGCAGCGATGAGGGGGAAGGAAGCAAGGGGATGGACCATGCCTCGTTTTTAGCCTGCCCCATCATCAAGGCGGACATCCTCATATTCGCCGACGTCCAGTTCCTCTGGGACGATGAGAACATGGGCCGCTTCATGGTCTCCCTGGAAGTTTTCCGGAGGGCCAATCCAACCTCAGCGGTTATCGTCGATGCGTCCAATTCGCCGCTTTTCAAAAAACTGACAAAACTCTGGGAAGAGGGAAAAGTGAATGCCATAATCGATTCCCCGCCGGGCGGCGGAAGGGCCGTTGAGCTGGGGCTTGAAATGCTTTCCATCCTCCGTTAGAAATGATTAAATCCTTTTAAGGTGCGTAGAATGAAGTTGCGCTTTAGGCGCCTAAACGGAGGGATAACATGAGAAAACTTGCGATTTTGGAATTCATGACAATGGACGGCGTCATACAGGCGCCCGGAGGGCCGAAAGAGGATACTAGCGGTGGGTTCAAGTACGGCGGATGGAGCTTCGGCCACGGGGATGACGTTGTTGGAGAGGAGATGGGCAAGCAGATGTCCGAGCCTTTCGACCTCCTCCTCGGCAGGAAAACCTACGAAATCTTCGCCTCCTACTGGCCTACTGCCAAGAACGACCTCGAAATCGCCGAAAAATTCAACAAGTGCACCAAATACGTCGCCTCGAAGACATTGAAAAAACTGGACTGGAAGAATTCGGTCCTCCTGAAAGATGCCGTCAAGGAGATAAAAAAGCTGAAAGAGGGAAACGGCCCGGAGCTCCAGGTGTACGGCAGCGGAAATTTCGTCCAGACGCTCTTGAAGAACGACCTCGTGGATGAGTTGCGCCTCAAAATCTACCCCATAACTCTGGGCCAGGGGAAGAAGCTCTTCGCCGAAGGGACCATCCCGGTAGCATTCAAGCTAATCTACAGCAAAATCACCCCTACCGGGGTCATCGTGGCCACGTACAAAAGGGAGGGCGTTGTGAAGACCGGCTCCTTCGAATAGGCGAACTTGCGGCTCGTTGTTGGGCTACCCTTTGGGTGTGACTAACCAACTGGCATCACCAGGTATGCCCGCACTTCCTGCATCCCCTGGTCACTCCCGAATTGCATGTAGCGATAAGCTGGCCTTCCCCGACGTTTTTCTTCGTCTCCTTGTCAGGAAACGGCCATACTGCCGGCACGACCTCGGAAGAGCCGCATTTCGGGCATACGTTAACCATGGAACAATCCCCCCCCGAATCCTTTTTATCCGGAAGCTTTCCGGGCCTCAAACCGCTTCCCGCAACCGCAATTCTTCATCTTCAGGAGGGATATCTGCCTTCCTTTTGGGTCCACGAAGTCGGACTGCACCCTTTTGCCAGTGGCGAGCCGCTTGTCCAGAGGGCTGTTATGGGAGTAGCCCCTCCTTTCCATTTCCAGGACCAGCTTTCCATGCCGGAGATAGAGCGCCGCGAGCTTGCCCTTCCACCGTAGCGTCTCCGGATGCTTGGAATACCCTTTCTTGTTATTGACGAGGACGCTCCAGATGGCGTGGAGCTCCCTGTGCTCGCCGAGCAGGTGCTGCCGGCACAGTTTCGACGGCGGAATGTCCCATATCCTCATAGGCTCATCTCAGTTCAGGATGAAAATGAAATAATTCAATACGCTTGCAAAGCTCACCCATAATATGTATGGAATGAGCAGGTAGGCGGCCGTCTTCGAGACTTTCAGGAATGACAAGATGGTCAAGGCGATTGATAGCCATAGCAGGAATATGACCAGAAGGCCGCCTGAAACCGAGCGGAGGCCGAAAAAGACGATGGACCAGGAGGCATTCAGGGCGAGCTGGAGGCCGAAGATTTTAAGGGCGTCTTTTTTCCCTGTCTCGTAAATCAGGTACGCGGAGACGCCCATCATCGCATACAGGATAATCCATACCGGGCCGAAAAGCCAGTTCGGGGGCGCAAAATCGGGTTTTACGAGAGTGGCGTACCACGTCGGGATGGAAGAGAATGTGAAAACCGAGCCGATAACGCCTGCGAGCTCGCAGATAAGGACCGCGGCGATTAGAAGCTTCCACTTCATGGACTTCATTTTCCGGCGAGGCTAATAAAGCAGGCGCCCCGCGGGTCGGCCGGAGCTCCAGGGGTATGGCAGCGGAAATTTCGTCCAGACGCTATTGAAGAGCGACCTCGTGGACGAGTTGCGCCTCAAAATCTACACGATAACCTTGGGCCAGGGAAAGAGGCTTTTGCCGAAGGGACAATACCTGCCGCTTTCAAGCTCATTTACAGTAAACCGTCCCCGGATGGAGTCATCGAGGCCATGCACAAGAAAGCGGGCGAAATGAAGGCCGGCTCCTTCGAATAGGCGGACTTACGGCTCGTTTTGGGCCGCCCTATCGGCGTGAGCCCGAAGGGGCTCCCAAGCTTATGATGGTTTGGCGGAAAAAAGGCCGTTTCCGTTCGCTTTTGCCATCTGATACTGAAGATGGGATGGGTTATTCCAAACCATGACAAGCTGCTCGCCATTTTCAGCGTCTATTCCGGTATCAACAAACCCGTTTTTTTGGAAGAACCTGGAAGGGCCGATGCCGTTAGCCTCCAGCTCTATCAGCTCATGCCCCTGGCCCTTGATGAATTCCAAGAACCGGCTGCCGATGCCCATATTATGCCTGAAAACATCCAGCCTGGAGATATAGAGCACGGCCCCGAGCCCGGTGTAATCGGCATATCCGTTATATTGGGCAAGCGACGTCCGTGAAACCGGCTTCCCGTTGAAATCGGTCAGGTCCCCATTGGATGACAGCGCATCCAGCATCGAAATAGCTCCAATCGAGGGGTTGGGCGGCTTTTCACTACAAATTGCGTAGCCAAGAAGTTTGCCCCGTTCCGAGCTGGCGACATAGACGACCTTCTCCTTATCCGGAATCAGGGAGGTTTTTTCATCACTCAATTCGAAATGATACCCCTTGGGTTTGAAATGGTAAAGCTTGTCGAATGATCTTTGGAGCCGGGCCGAAGCCTCCCTATCGGCCTCGTTTACTCTCCAAAATTTGAGCTCTTGCATAGACTTATTGTGTTAAGAAGTGTTTAAAAACGAATATTAGTTAGGAGAAAATGCCCCTTCGGCTATGCGAACTTCTCCACAAGCCCGAGCCTGCGTATCTCATCGATGAGGGGGCCGTTGCATGAATAGGTGTAGCTCGTGGCGAATTTCTCTGCCCCGAGCTTGTCAACGATGCAGGTGGCGGTAAGCCCATCAAGGCCGGAAAAGCCGGGCGAGCTGTCTATCCTGGCATTTATATCGTCGATTTCCTCCTGGCTGCCGGAGTTCTCGGCCAAAATCCTGCCTATCTGGGCCTTGCTTATCCCGCGGACAGTGACCGCGCAGCTTGTGTCCAGTTGAGGGCCGGTTATCTCGGCAATGGCTGGAGGGACGTGCTCGAAAAGCATCACTTTCGCAGGAGCGCATCTTTGCATCGAAGCCTCGAAGCAATCCTGGCCGTCAGCGGAAAAAACGCCGCAGTCGCCCCCGAAACCTTCTCCCGTGACCGGCTGTTGGGCTGGACCGCCGCCGGTCATGCCGCAGAGTGAAAACAATGAGATGACCATCAATGCCGGAATGATTTCCATGCTTTTGCTGGGGGATTTACGCTTATTAAGGGTTCTTCCTGGGCGTGCCGAGCAGAGCCCCGTGTTTTAGCTGTCAAAATGCGCCGTATCTGCGCTCCATTGCAGAAACCAGCCCGGGGAAAGCGGCTTGGACGAAATCCCGGTCCAGGACCTCGAGTATTTTCCGGTACAACCCCATATTCCGCAGGAAATCCTCGGGGGAATGCAGTAATTCGTCAGTTAGCAGCTTGTAAAGCAGCTCGTTGGAGTCGTTCAGGATATACACCCTCCCGATATCGATTTTCCCCTTTACTGATACTTCGTTAGACTTGTCATCGGCGCCGAGGAACAATTCCCTCCCCACCGGGTCTATCGCAAGCAGGAGGATCCTCGGGGCCGTGATGGCGACACGGATGGATTCGAATTGATAGCGGTTGCTGTTTATTTCCGAGAAATGCTTCCATTTCTGGGTGTACGGGAAGAGGTCCCGTAGCAATGCGACGCACGAGGTCCATGCGGTGCCGGTATTGTCATGGTTTCCAAAATAAGACATCCTTTCCGGTGCGCCTTCGGCGTAATCCCAGCTATGGTACAAAACCCTTGAAATGAACTTGTAATTGTCCACCGCCCTGAAAAGGAGCCCGTGGGGGGAATCCAGGGGCCTCGGCGCATCGAATTTGAACTCCCTGCGCAGCCCCATGCAGTCGGCGAGCTGGCTGCCGACGCCGTCTATTTTCAGGCCGCTCGGGGCAGCAGGGTATTCCGGGTCGGTTTTTTTCCACGCCCGTATCCTCGCCCTCGATTTCGCTGGCATTGCCGGCTTTGGCTTGAGCTCGTCGGGGAAATGGAGGTTTTTGAATTTTGCCACGCGGTTAATTATGGATTTGAATATTTATATTTGTTTCCACTTATGGACACATATTCATTTCAGCCGGGAAAGCGCCGCTTCCCTGACTTTTCCTGAAGAAGTTTCCGCTATCTGGTGGAGCAAATCCCTGCCGGTCGCCCTGCCCCCCGGGACATTGGCATCTATGTGTTCGTCCTTAATCTCGGAAATTGCCCTTATCGTCATATCTTCGTGCAAGGGAAGCCCCCAGCGTATCGAGGAATCCAGCTCTATCATGGCGGCCAGGGAATCCAGCCTCCCGTATAATGTCCTGCAGATGCCCGCCCTGTCGCCGTCCGTCTGGAACGCGAACCTCGTGCCCCTGGTTGATGCTGGCTTGCCTTGAATCATGTTGTAGAATGTGGATAGAAGGCTTTTTAATTGCCCGGCCGCTTATTTTTCGGCCATGCTCCTTGCAAGCATGCCCGTCAGGAACAGCAAAACGCCGGCCAAAACGAGCAGAAAAGACACGCCGTTCAATGACTGGACGAGCATCCGGTGAATCACGTTGAGGAATTCGGCCGGCGACTCTGCTGGAAACGCGGACGCCGCGAAAATCGCGCCTATCAGCATAAGGCCGTACAGGCAGGTCATGATTCCGATGTACGGCCAGTCCATCGCCTTGCCCTTCATGCAATCGAAATCCGTGCCAAGATATATAAAAACTATTCAAGAGAAAAGCTCCGAGGAGATTCTGATGATTATCGGCGAATACGTGCTCGAATACAAGGGTAACAATACCTACGGGAAAAGGGGCGGCATGGGCATCGGCATGAAGATAGACGATGTCCGGAAAAGCGGGGAAAACCTTGAAGTCGAGTACTCGTTCCAGGCGGATTACCGGGAGCAGGGCAAAATACTTGTCCGGGGAGTCCTTATTGCGAAGGAAAACGACTCAAAAAAAATCCTCGACGGCTGGGCCGCGAACAAGCAGCTTCCGGAGGATTTTGCAAAAAACGTCTACACGGCGATAAACTACAGCGGATGCTCGAACGGCACCCTCGTAGCAAAGGTTCTCGGCCACACCGCGCCGCTCATCCCGCCGAAAGTCCACTCGAAATCCTGAAACGCCCCCAGGTCTTTTAATTTTTCCCGAAGCATGGCTTAGCGTGTTCGAAATAGGGATCTACAATTTCGGGGAAATAACGCCGAATCCCGTTACGGGGAAGATGGCAAGCGCCGGCGAGCGGATACAGCAGCTCCTGGAGCAGGCAGAGGCGGCCGACAAGGCCGGCCTCGACGTGTTCGCCTTGGGAGAGCACCACCGAGGCGATTTCGCCGTTTCCGCTCCCACTGTCGTCCTTGCCGCAGCTGCCGAAAGGACCAAAAAAATCAGGCTTTCCACTTCGGTATCCATCCTCAGTTCCGACGACCCAGTGAGGGTGTACCAGCAGCACGCAACGCTGGACTTGATCTCCAAGGGGCGCGCCGAAATGATGGTCGGCAGGGGCTCGTATACCGAATCGTTTCCGCTATTTGGCTACAGCCTCGGGGATTACGACGATTTATTCGAGGAAAAGCTCCGCCTCCTCATGGAGATTCAGGATAACAACCCAATATCCTGGAAGGGCAGGTTCAGGCCCCCCCTGAAGAATGCGGACATCGCCCCGAGGCCGGAGCGGAAGCTCCCGCTCTGGGTGGCGGTTGGCGGCGCCCCGGCATCCGTGGCCCGCGCAGCGCAGCTGAAGCTTCCCCTCGCCCTGGCCATAATCGGGGGGGAGTGGAGGCGATTCAGGCCGTTCACGGACCTTTACCGGAAAACCAGCAGTCTGCCGATAGGCATAAACACGCCCGGGTTCGTCGCAAAAACGGCCGGGGAGGTCTACGAGATAGGCTTCCCGTATTTTGCAAAGGGATGGATGGAGAACTTCCACGAGCGCCACCACGGGATAAAAGTGACGAAGGAGACTTTCGCGGCCCAGTCAGGCCCGGAGGGCGCGCTGTTCTTCGGGACAGTGGATGAAATCGTCGAAAAGATTGTCGCCCAGCACAAGGTTTTCGGGCATCAGCGCTTCATGATGCAACTGGGCTTCGGGAACGTCCCGCAGGAAGAGGCGTTGAAATCGATTGAGCTCCTGGGGAAGGAGGTTGCCCCGAGAGTGAGGAAGCTAGTACAAGAATAAAATTAAGGAAAAAAAGAAATTACCAATCTGGAAGCGTTTAGAACCGGGATTTCGGCTTGTAGCAGTTCTTGCAGTATACCGGCCTTCCTTCGGTTGGCTTGAACGGTACCTGGCAGGGCTGCCCGCATTTCGCGCATGTTGCGTCAAACATTTCTCTATCGCTTCCGCCTTCATATGCCATATATACACCTTTTTTATTGGAAAGTCTGGCTTTCCAACTTATCGGAATTAATCCAGTCGCAATCTTAATACCTGCTATTTCGGGATTTTCCGCCTTAAACGCGGGATTCGGCCATTTTGTTCCAGCATTAACTACCGAATTCTTCGCCCGCCCCGGGGCTCGGCCGGATGAAGGCGGGCGTAGGAAAGATACGAGTACGCGACGCTGGCGAGCGCCGCGGAGGCTACGGAGCCGAAAATGACGATGAATGAGTATTCCGGGATGAGCGCGGAAAGCAGGCACAGAGCGCCTGCGGCCATGAAGAGCTTCGAGCCGAGCCGGTGGGTTTTTGCCCACACCTCGGTGCTGCTCAGCGTCCAGGGCGTCCGTATCCCGATTGACCAGTTCTGCTTCGCCTTCGCGAGGAAGCTCCCGAGATAGAAAATCAGGCCGCCAAGGAGCACGGGCATCGTGAGGTTGAAGTTGATCCGGGTGCCGAGGTTCCAGAGCATCGCCTGGGCGTGCACGAGCAGGAGGAAGAGCAGCATTGCGATGCAGAACCTGAAATACGCCTTTTTGAAGGATTCGATGTTCGCGCGGAGCGGGTCGACCATGGGAACCGCGAGGAATACGAGCGCGAGCACCCCTGAAATCGCCGGGAGGAGGAAAGCCGCGTATTCCCTGGGCATGTAGCCGTCCGCTTCACCGGACGCGTTCCAGTGGGACACTGCGATTCCGGGGAGATGCGGGTAGGCATACGCCCCCACGGCGAACGAAATGACGACCAAAAGGGCAATAGCTTTGAGCTCTATCATGAGCGGAATTCTCGGAGCGGCTTATTTATCCCTTTGTTCAGGGCTGAAAATGCCCCAGAACCGCCTTTACGTTGATATGGCAGTATCCGCCCGGGTTCTTCACTAGGTATTTCTGGTGGTATTCCTCGGCAGGCCAGAACGTCCCTGCAGGCTCTATTGAAGTGGCTATCGGCTGGGAGTATTTCTTCTGCTCCATGGCCTTCGACGCTTCAGCGGCCTTCTTCTGCTCCTCCGAATGGAAGAATATCACCGGCCGGTACTGCGAGCCTATGTCGTTGCCCTGCCCGTCCGCCTGCGTCGGGTGGTGGGACATCCAGAACACCTCGAGCAGTTTCCCGTAAGTAGTCACGGTCGGGTCGTAAGTCATCTGGACGACTTCCACGTGGCCGGTCGTGTCGTCGCAGACCTGCTGGTAAGTCGGCTTCTTTGTCGAGCCGCCCATGTAGCCTACGGCCGTCTCCTTCACTCCCTTTATCTGCCTGAAAAGCTCCTCGGTGCCCCAGAAGCACCCTCCGCCGAATGTCGCCTTTTCCATGAGAACCAATCCGCCAGATTCTTTTATATACGCGAGCCAGATTCTACTTCGTTATGGTCTGCTTGGGCCTTGCTATCTTCAGCAGCGGGTCAGAGAGCCACGGCGAGAAGTCTATGCCGGCGCTCGTCATCCTGGAGGTGAGCTCCATCAGCGCCCCGCTCGGGGTGTCGGCCGCCATCACCGCGTCGAAGCTCCCCGCCCCGAGCTTCCCGTCCACTATCCTCCGCACTTCCGTAAAATTGCCCGTCAGGAAGGCCCGCCTGAGGACGGAGTCGTCTTCGACGAGCTTCTGCAGCATGAATGCGACGCGCAGCTGCTGCGGATAGGATGAATACGTCGTGTCATGGCCCGCATTCCTCGTCAGCTGCTGCGCGTAAAGCTCGGCAAGGCCTTCGTGGAGCCAGACCGCGGAGGGGCGGGCGCCGTTGAACACGGGCGCTCCCGCAGCCCCCCTCCAGCGCATGTTGCTGGGGTCTCCTCCGCCAAGGTGCGCGGCGTAATGGAGCGTTTCGTGGAGTATGGTGCGCCTCCGGTCGGCCTCCACTGCCAGGTCGTCGGCGATTATGATGTGGTTCGTTCCGGGCGAGTAATACGCGTTTGCGCCTGCCCCTTCGGCCTGCTCGAGGGCATCGAAAAAGCTGCGCGGCGCGGTAGTGAATACGGGCGGAGTCTGCCTGAGCCTGCCGCTTATCACTGGCCCGAGGAAGCTCTCGCCGAGCAATCCCACGGCCTCATGGCCCTCGGCGTTCGGGCCGGACGACTGGGCCGAATCCGGGGATACGGATGCCGGAAAAGCATTATTGGGAACTGCGCTCCTGAATTTCTGGTATTCCCGGTCCACGCGCCTATCCGCCTCTTCGCTCCCTCCCACGATGGTTGCGGGGCGCTCGTGGCCCCGCTCGCAGCTGGAGAATATGTCCTCCTCCGAGAAATGCTGGGCGGGCGCGCTGGACAGGAAAAGGGACACCTTCGAAGAATGGAGCGAGAGCTGCGAAAGCGACGCCAGGGCTATTTCCGCAGACTGGCGCGCAACTGGCGCTTCCGGGCGGAAAGGGTTCGGGCCCGGCGGGGCGGCTTCGGTTTCGGCCTGCGCCTGCTTCAGCACCATCAGGAAGGCCTCCCGGAATCCAGTTCCGCGCATATCTCCGCAAACCTGCGGAGGCGGCCTGCTGCCCCGTCCTTCGGACCCGTGAGCGATTCCCGGGCCCAGCCTGAAAGGAGCCGGTGGGACGATTCAAGGTAGGCCCGGACCGTCTCCTGTTCTGCCGTCCTTTCCTTCATGGCTGAAAGCTCGGCAAGCGCGGCCTCGATTTTTGAGAGCGAGTAGCTCACCTTGCCAAGGGTTTCCGCTTCGAGCGAAGACGCCCGCTCGGAAAATGAAGGCATCATTTCTTCACGGGCTCCCAGATGGCAAGGGCGTTGCCTTCGGAATCGGTGAAGAACGCGAGCCTGCCTACGCCGGGGACGTTGACCCTCTCGCCCATTTCCTTCCCGCCGTTCTTCTTTATCACTTCCATGGTCTTGTCGACGCTCTCGACCTGGACGTAATTGGTTATCGGCTGGCCCGGGTACATCCGCTTCATCATCCCGCCGGAGTTGAGCTGGCTCATCTCGTAGCCGTCCCCGGCCTTTTCCAGCTTCGCCTTTCCGGTCATGACGCCGTGATAGTCAGCGGGTATGCCGGGCATCTTGGACTTCTCGATGCTCCACCCGAAAACCTTCATGTAGAACTTCTTCGCCCTTTCGAGGTCGTCAGCCGGAATCTCGAAATACGCTATGTTTCCCATCCCATCACCGCAGGGACTGGGCAGGTAAAATTAATATTTTGTGCGCTTTGTTTCGGTAAAGTTGTGTTTATTTTTCTGTTAGAATGTACCCCGGGGGTTTTGGGAATCCGGAATAGTTTTTAATGCCGCGAGGTATTAATTTTCCATGCGGGAATTGGTTCTTGCCCTTGCCATCATCCTCGTTTCCGGCTGCGTCTCAGAGCCGCCGGCAAACGAGACGGACCGGCTCGAATCCTGCCTCATCGCATGCAACGATTCCTTCACGCCGAACGGCTATGTCACGTGCAAGGCCGCCTGCTACACCAACGACGCCGAGGAACACCTCGAGGCGGGCAGGTGCGGGGCGATAAGCCGGATGGAGGAGTTCAAGGCGCTCGGCACGAACTCCACCTTCTGGTACGTTACCTGCGTCGGCAATGTAGCCCTGAGGAAGCGGGACGCCCTCGCCTGCTCGAAAATACCCCCGGGGATAGACCAGGACGTGTGCATCGCGGGCGTTGCCGAGAGCACCGGGAACCCCGCCATCTGCAATGGCATAAACAATTCGATGGTGAAGGAAGCGTGCGTCGCCGACGCTACGGGCTAGTTGTTTCGCGTTTCTTCCTGTCCCTCAGCCAGAACCAGACTTCCGAGGCTATCAGGACGAAGAGGACGGCGACGTCGAACGACCCGGTGAGCCAGAGGACGACGCCGCTGGAGAGCATTATCAGGGCAAAGCGCGGGACGAAGAAGTCGAAAAGCCCTTTCTTCCGTAGCGATTCCCGAGAGGCGCCTCCGGCCCGGGTCAGCGCGAAAACCAGCGCCTTCGAAAGGAGGCCGAGAACCACGAAACCCCAGCCCATCGTGTACAGGGACAGGATGAAGACGTCCTGGAGCGTGGAATAGCCGAGGGGGAGCTGGAAAAAAAGGAAATAGAAAATCGAAAGGGCGACGCCGATTCCGGCAAAAACAAGGTAAAACCGCGCCCTGCGGTCCAGCTTCACCTTGCCACCGCCATCATCCCGTCCATGAGAGGGCCGGAGCACGTATCCGCACCTTCGCCATCTGTGAAGAAGTAGTATGTCCTGTCCGGCGCGACCGAACATGAAGCCGACTTCCCCTCGATGTTGCCGGAATAGTCGACTTCCGAAAGGTATTCGTCCACGGCCGCCGGGTCCGCGCCCGAGTCAATCATCACTGAGCGGAAATCGCTCTCGGAGCGGCCGGTCAGGACTATCTTGCAGTTGCCTGCGGAATCCTTGCCGGTTATCTCGGCGTCGACGGGAATGTCCAGGGTGTACTTCATCTTGACGTCCTGGCATCCGTCATTGGCGTATCCATCGAAGCAGGAAAGGTCGTTCTCGGGGCACGTGGCCGCCATGCCCGACACCCCGCAGCAGGCCAAAAACAGGACGCCCAGAAGGGGCGCAGCGATAAGGTTGCTCATGGGAATCCTCCTGAGCGGCGAAATTAATATGATTTGCCTTCCAGCCTGACCGACTGGCGTATCCTGAAGCCCTCGTCCGTCCTCCCGCAAACCCCGTAAAGCCATGACGGGTCGAGCCGGTGAGTGCCCAGCTGGACCGTCAGGCGCGGGTCGAGGAATATTTCGGAGTTGAGAAGGCCCGCTTCCTTCATGGCCTGCAGGAAGGCGAGGGGCCGCATCAGGCAGATGCCGCTAATGAGGCGCTCGGACGGGCGGAGAAACCGGAGGGGCCCGGAGCCCCGCCCGATTCTCGCGTGCGCCCCGCCCACAATCACCGGCCCGCCGGAGCGGTCCATGACCGAATCGAGAAACGGCGAGCTGCTGCAGTCCGAGAGCACGAATCCCGTGCCCGAGCCGTGGATGTCTATGGGGATTATCCCGCTTTCGCCCGCCCCCCGGTAGCCTGAAGGATGGGTGGAGAATACGGGGACGCCCGCCTCCTTCGAATAGCTGAGCATGCGGGCGAAGGCTTCCGCCGCATCACGGGGGTCTTCGGCCGCCCAGTTGTCCCTCATCAGGTGCGATGGCTGCTCTAGAAGTATGAAGCGGGGCTTTTCCGGGTACATTTTCCGGGCCGTGCCCTGCCTGAAGGCGTGCATCCAGTGGATATCCCGTCACACGATTTTAAACCAGGAGGTTAAAAAAATAAAAAAATTCAGTCGGCCGGGTTCACGACATACCACTTGCCGCCGACGCCCTGGCCCTTCATGTCGCCCGGTGCGTTGTCCCCGGAGTAGTAGTAGAGGGGCATGCCGTTGTATGTGACCTGCGTGGTGTTGTCCGCGCGAAGTATGGCGCCCATCTTCCCCTTCATCCCGGTGGGTATCACTATCGTGTCGCTCACAAGGAGCGGAGGCCAGTTGTTCTGGCAGGTGCCTGAGCAGGCGCTCTTGTTCACCGAGTCCGCGGTGAACTTGTAGAGCGTGAAGCCGTTTCCGTCCACGAGTATTTCCCCGAGGCTCGTGTTCATCGGCTTCACCGTGTATGCCGGGGCCTTGCATTCGGTTTCCCAGTTCCTGACGCACTGCTTCAGGATGTCGCACCAGGTGTATCCTGCCGAGGGCTTGCAGCCGTGCTCGTCCGTGTCGTTCCCGACCATCGGCGGGCATGGCGCGAATTCGCAGTTAGGGCCGGTCCTCCCGACAGTGCTTCCGTCAGGGCAGACCTTCGCTTCCTGCGTGCACGCCTTGGAGCAGTTCTCCTGCGGCATTATGCACTTGTTCTTGTCCGGGCACCACTGCGTTCCTGCGGTGCATCCATGTGCGTCAACGTTGGACGTGTTGTTCTGCGTCGCATTGGCCGGGGGCGCCTGCGCGCAGCCCAGCATGACGACCAGTAAAATCGATAAGACAGCCAGAATCGGTTTCAAACTATCACCGCCCGGAAATCTGCGGCTAGGTTTTTATTCCAGCGTTTCCAGCTAGCCTTTTTTGGTTTTCAGGTACTCCTTCCTGCTTACTTCGACGGGCATTCCGGAATACCCGCACTTGGGGCAGGTAATCTTGCTCAGAATCGAGGATGAGAAGTCCGAAAGCCCCTCGGAGGTGAAATCCGCCTCGTCCACCGGGCGGCTGCACTTGGGGCATATGATGATATCGTCCTCGGATTCCTGGGCCCCCTCGTCGAGCTGCTTTTTCCGCTTTGCGGCGGCCTTGTCTTCCATGTCGTCAACGGCATCGTCAGCGTCCATGACCTACATCAGCACCGCTTCTTTTTTAGTATTTCCCCTGCAGCCGGATCAGCACTTTGCGCCCAGGCCGCTTTTTTCTGCGAACGCCTCGATTTCATTCGCGCATGCCGGGCCGCATTTTTCTCCGAGGGTCTGCCTCCAGTGCGAATCCGAGGAGATGAGCCTCGAGAGGTCCGCGGCGCTTTTTATCCCGATGCCTGAAAGAAGCTTTACCGCCCTGACGCTTAGGGGGTCGAGCGATTCCGGGCGCTCGAGGAATTTTTCGGCGTCCTTCATGAGCCAGTATATCTCGCGCGCGTATCCGGCCTTCAGGCCGACCTTCTCCGCGACCTGCCTGAACCTGAGGCCGCCTTCGCGGAGGCGGACAATCTCCCGGTTCCTCTCAGGGTCTCCGGGGCAGAAAACCTTCATTCCTCGATGACCTTCCTCTGCCGGATGGTGCGCCTGATGACCTTCCCTTTCGATGCCTTGGAAGGCGCGGCCTTGACTTTGGGAAGCTCCTCCGGCTCCGGAACTATGCCGAACCCGATGAGCATAAGCCCGATGAGGAACGCCACGAACTCGAGCGGGCTCACGAAATAGAATATCCCACCCCACACCAGCGCGAATCCGAAGAGAATGGATTTCGTCCTTTCCTTGTCCATGCTGTTCATACTTACAATTCGGAAAGTTCATTTTAATTACTTTAGTTTGCGAAATCAACATCATATTTAATAACTTTTTATCACATAACTGTGCATGCGGTGCACCAAAATGCTCCCTGAGCGGGCGGTACGGGACGTGCCGTACGAGGAAAAGTCACTCGTCGGCTTCCTTGCAAAGGAACTCTCCGGCTACTGGCAGGGCTCGAGGCCGTCCGGGGCACAGCTCGCGAACCATGCGGTGAAGGCGGGCACATTCCTGACCCTCAACGCAAGGGCGCCTCTGCTCGAGGACGCGCTCAGGGGCTCCCGCCTCTCGGACCTCGGGGCCGGCCTTTCCGTCGGGATGGAGGCGTTCTCTCTGTTCTATGGGGTGAGGGAATATGTCGCGGTTGACCTGTACGAGCGTTATCCTTCATCCGGGACTGACGGCCGGGTACGCTACGTGAATTCCGACCTTCTCCTCTACCTGGCGGCACAGCCTGATTCATCGACAAACGTGTGCATGAATGCCATGGACATCCTCAACCACGGGGACAGAGTTGTGCTCGAGTCCTACCTTGCCATGGTTTTGAGGCAGATTTCCCGAGCCGTCCCTCCGGGCGGAATCGCCTTCGGGATGCAGACTCCGATGCTTCACGGGCTTGCGGATTTCGGCTTCGAGCGCATCGAGGATCTGGGCGACAGGAGAGTGGGGATTCTCGGCGCGGTATACCGCAAGGCTTGGGATGCGCCATGATTAAGGCAAAATGCACGCGGCCGGAGCCGACCCGGAAGGCATTCCCGAAAGACCTCTCGCCGCTGGAGGAGATGAACATAGACTTCCTTGCAGATGAGATGGCATCGGCCTGGAAATGCCACAAGCCGCCCTCCACCCCCCTCGCGAGCAATCCCCTGCACGGAAGCGGTCTGCTCGACATAATCCGGGATTCATGCACGGTGAGGGGGGCACTCGGGGGAAGGATGCTCATCGACCTCGGGGCGGGCCACCCGTGGATGATGGCCGTGTTCGCGCGCTCCCACGGCGTCCGCGAATACGTCGCGGTGGACAGCCATTTCGGGTATTCCGGCCTCATCGAAATCCCCGGAGTGAGCCTCATAAATTCCGACATGCTCAGGTTCATGGCGTACATGCCGGATTCGAGCGCGAACGTTTGCATGAACGCCATCGACGGTGCGGTCCTCCGCCATCCGGAGACTGTCATCGCCAAGATGTACACCCTGCGGCTCATGCAGGAGATTGCCCGCGTGGTCCCAGAAGGGGGCATGGCATTCGGCTTCTCGTCCCCATGCCTGAACGGCCTCGGTGCCCATGGATTGACGCGCGTATCCTCGCTCGGCGGGTTCCGGCTCGGCGACTACTGCGCGGTTTATCTCAAGGAGGGCGGTGGGATATGAAACCGGTCTCCCGCGAGGACCGGAACAACCTCGACATGCTCGCACGCAGGATGCGCGAAACGTGGGATTCGTGCGGACACCCTGACGGACCCGTGGCCGGCAACGCAGTCAGGGGGCGCGGCTTCCTGAGCCTCGGCAGGAAATCAGTCATGATTTCGCGGGCGCTAGAAGGGCGCCGCCTCACCGACCTCGGTGCGGCCGAGCCATCGGGCATGCTCGAGTTCGCCCGGGCATACGGGGCCTCGGAGTATGTCGGCGTGGACAGCTTTTTCGACTATTCGGGCCGCTCCCTTCCCGGGAGGGCAAAACTCGTCAACGACGACCTCCTCAGGTACCTCTTTTCGCAGGACGACGGGAGCAGCAACATCGTGATGAACGCGATAGACGGCGTCGTGCTGATGAACCCCGACCGCGTCATAGAGGAGACATATTCCCAGCTTCTCCTCATGCAGATTGCCCGCGTCATCCCCCCGGGAGGAATCGCCTTCGGGCTCCTTTCGCCGGTCCTCAGGGGCCTCGGGGCCTACGGATTCGTAAAGGTGGGGAGGACTGACGCCGGCCCGCTTGAGGACATGGAAGAGCTCCACCGCAAGCCCCTGCGGCAGATTTAAACCTTTCAGGCGATTCATTGCCATGGAAGAGGCACAATTCCGCGACTGGCTGTCCAGCTATACCGACGCCGAGCGGTGCCTCGCCGCATTTTCTTCGCAGAAGGATTTTTTCCGCGTGAACACCATCAAGATTCCGGTGGGAGATTTCGAGGCCCTGACGAAGCTCAGGTGCTCCAGGTCGAAATATTACGGGGCGGCCTTCGAGCTGGCCGAGCGGAAAAATTTCCAGATAGGTAAGAGCTGGGAGTATTTCCTCGGCCTGATATACCCCCAGAGCCTCTCGTCCATACTTGTTTCCCTCGTGGTCGGGCCCAAGCCGGGCGAAACCGTGCTGGACGTTTCGGCAGCGCCGGGCTCGAAGTTCTCGCACATGGCCATGCTCATGGAGAACCGGGGAGTGCTTGTCGGCAACGACCTGAAGGAGGAGAAGCTCTCGGCGATTTATGCGACGATAAACCGCATGAACATACTGAACTGCATAGTGACGATGCGCGACGGCTCGAAGCTCGACTGGAGGAGGAGGTTCGACAAGGTCCTCCTGGACGCGCCCTGCACCGCGCTTGGGAGCGGCGCCGAGGCGTGGCGGCGCTGGCTTCCGGAGAACTCGAAGCGCATCGGCTCCCTCCAGCGGAGGATGCTTTTCAGCGCGTTCGACGCCCTGAAGCCCGGCGGGGAGCTCGTGTATTCCACGTGCACTTATGCGAAGGAGGAGAACGAGGAAGTCGTGAAGAACCTTCTGGAAAACGTCGTCGGGGCGAGGCTGGAGCAGATTGCCCTCGACGTGCCTCACGAGCCGGGGCTTTCCGAGTACGGCGACGAGTTCAAAAAATGCTACCGGATATACCCCCAGCACATAGAGAGCGAGGGGTTCTTCATAGCCAAGATACGGAAGGCGGGATGAATGGGATTCATAGCGCACAGGGAAAAGAACTTCGTGAAATACCTCGAGAACCACTTCGGGATAGTCCTCCCGGAAGGGGTGTCCATATTCTATGCAAAGGGGATACGCATCGGCGCGAGCAGCCTGATGAAGAGCGACATCCACGGCGAGCTGGGCTATGCGGCGTGCGACGAGGGGTTCCACCCCACGAATGCGATGGCACAGAATTTCGGCCACCTCGCCACTAAGAACGTCCTCGAAGTGGACGAGCCGAAGGCGAAGGAGTTCGCGGTGGGCCGGGGCCTCGGCGGAATCTCGCTCGGCGAAAAGGAAAAGTTCGTCATCGTCCGGTACAAGGGCATCCCGGTCGGCCTCGGGTTGTACTCGCCCGGGGAAAAGAAAGTCAAGAATTTAGTCCCGGAAAAAAGGAGAAGGAAGATAATCAATAGCCTGTGATGTCGACTTTCAGCCGCCTCCTCAAATATTCGAGGCTGGCCTTGTCCATCGTGAGGTTCTCCAGTATCGCGATTTTCACTATCTCGGCAAACTCCTCCTTTCCGAACAGGAATATGCGCGCGTTGGACGTGTTCTCGGCATAATCGAGGAACCAGTTCTTTTGCCTTATCTTGCCCCTCTCGATGAGCCACGAGCAGACTTCCGCAATCACGAACTCGCTCAATATTACCTTGTCGCGGTCGAAGAGCCGTATCTCGCCGCGCGCCTTCGCGTGGAGCGGATGGGACGGGTCGAAAAACGCCTTCCAGAATGAAACTGTCGTTGCTATCATGTCACCACTCCGGAAGCGCCCGCATCGCGTCCTGCAGGGTCAGGTATTTTTTCGGGCTAGACTTGTTCTGCTCATAGTACTCGATGCCAAAGTCCACGAGCTGGGTGAGCGCCTCGCCCACGGTTATCCCGTGGTCGCTCGCATATTTTGCAAGGGTTTCCTTTGTTTTTTCCCCTACGTTTCTGATGGTATATGCCATTTTACCGTGTATGCGTATTACATGTATTACATTTAAGCCTATCGCAAAAAAAGCCGCGAAAGGGCCACCAGGATGCAGGTTGTGATTCAGAGGTGGCCGGTGAGCCACGCGCTCGTCGCATCCACCATCTCGCGGAAATGCGCCTCGGGGGCAAAGAAATGGTCCGCGCCCCTGACAACGACGAGCTTCTTTTCGCACTTGAGCGCGGCAATCAGCGACTCTGCCTGCGAAATCGGCACCGTGGCGTCCCTGTCGCCGTGGATGACCACGGTCGGCGCTTCCACCATAGCGGCGACGGCATGCATGTCGTATTTCGCCTCGTCCTCGTAGGCCTCGAACTTCCAGTCGATGCCGAAAGGCCGGATGGCGCCCTGCCTTTTCCAGAGGGCTATCCCCTCGGGCCCGAGGCGCATGTCCCAGAGCCCCCGGCCGTCGAAAACCGGGCACCTCAGGGCGAGAGCGGAAAACGGCCTTTTCGTGGCGCTGATGAGGGCGACCTGCCCGCTGAAGCTTGAGGCGGCGAATGCGATTTTCGTGTAGCCCATCGATTTAACGTGGTCGTAGACCACGAGCGCATTTTCGACGACTTTGGAGACAGTCAGCCGCGAGATGTCGCCTTCGCTTTTGCCGTGGCCGTACATGTCGAAGGCGAAGGTGGAGATTTTCCGCGCATTCAGGATGGGGGCGAGCGCAGTGTTTGTCCGGCTCTCCTTTGCCGAGTGGTAGCCGTGGGTGAGTATCGCGGCGGAGCTTCCGCCGGCTTCGCGCGAATCGATGCAGACCTTGCCGGCCGGGGAATCGATGAACTCTTCCATCGCAGGGAAAGGCGGCGCAAAGTTTATTTAACGGAGCGGCATAACCTTGAGTGAGGTGAAGAGATGGCGGTTTTGGAATGCTCCGAGGGGTGCGGCTCGAAGGTCGAGTCGAACAGGTGCTGCGGCGAGGCCATGGGCCTGAAAAACGAATCCCTTTCGTGCGCGCGGTGCGGCAAGTCGGTTTCGGTCAACCGGTGCTGCGGCAAGCCCATGAAGGAAAAAAAGTAAAGGCACTATTGCCGAAGTAAAGTCGTTGTTTTTTGATTAATGTGCTGATTTAAATTCTTTTTCTTCATTATTCCTTTCAGGTGATTGGATCCGACTTTCAGAGAGGGCGAGGCCGCTTCCATGGAGGAGCAACGGGGCGCTCGTCGAGAACCCCAAGCTCGTTTTCAGGAGCGCCAAGGAGTCCGAGGCCGGCGCCCTCAAGGCCCTGTACGAGGACGCATGGGGCTGCGGCATAACCATCGGCGAGGGCCAGCTTGTCGCCCAGATGCGCAATTTCCCCGAGGGCCAGATAGTCGGGTGCGAGGGCGGCGTCCCCGTGTCGATGATAAACATCATGCTCACGGATTTCGACTCATCTTCGGGGTTCACCGCGGGCTACGAAAGGGTCAGCGGAGGGAGGACTTTTTCCACTCACGTCCCGTTCGCCGAGCTCCTCGAGCGCGCGGACTGGGGCACGCATTTGCCTGTCGCGCTCTGCATGTCGATTGCGGTTTTGCGCTCGCACGCCAAGAACGGCTACGCGATAGAGACGCTCAACCATGCCATCACTTTCGCAGAGGAGAACGGGATTATCGCGGTCCCTTACAGCGCGCCGCGCGGCTTTGCGCAGGCGCTGGCCAGGAACCCGGGGCTTTCCCTCGAGACATACCTTCACATGACCGTGCCCGGAGCCGGATACGATGAACATGCGGCAAGGGTGGGGCGCCTCAACATGATGCCGAGGATAACGAGGGCGTTCGGGAACGGAACGGGAAGCAGCCTCATGCTCGCGCGCGATGCGCTCTACAACGAATACCAGGCGATGGGCCGCGACGGGCCGGATACCGGGCAAAAGGACCTTGCATTCTCAAGATTCCTTGAAACGGACGGCTACAGCTTTTTCCGCGCTTATGGAAGGTATCCCCACGTGGAGGATTTCTGCCTCCTGACAGGGAGGAAGCTCCTCGACCCCGTGATGAGGATGCACGTGGAGAACGGAGCGAGGTTTATCCGGGATGCAAATGGCAGGATAACCGCGGCGTTCGGGAACTCGCGCCCCGAGGACACCGCGGCCGCAGGCTACAACGTCCTCCTCACTTACGGCTACCATCCCCTGCTCGGGCAGGGCTACGCGGATTTCCAGCGCACGTAGTCTTCCATGGAAAGGGATATCGGCAGGCCGTTGTACCCGCACCTGCAGTTTATCCTCTGGAGTATCGAGTCTGTCGCCCCGAGGTAGAAGCGGTTCATGAAGTCCTTGGCCTCCACCGGCCGCTTGCAGCGGGGACAGCACAGGACAGAGTTATCTTCGCTCATTCCGGCTTCATCCTGCCCCACTTGGAGAGGGCCTCCCGGAGCTCCACGGACGTTTTCGCTTTTTCCTCGAGCGTTTCCCCGTCCATGGTGGCTTCTATGGCCTGCATCGCGGCCTTCGCGCCTGCGCGCGTGCCTCTCGGGTGGCCGTGTATCCCGCCGCTCACGAGGAGCACGAGGTCGTTCCCGTATATTTTCATCACGTCCGGAACGAGTCCCGGGTGGAGCCCGCCCGAGGAAACCGGGAACGCGGACTTTATGTGGCCCCAGTCCTGGTCGAGGAGGACGTGCTTCACCGCGCGCGTCTTCTTTTGCCGAAGGACGTCCGCGCACGCCGTGACCTCCTGCCTCGAGCCGACGAGCTTGCCTACCGCCGTGCCGGTGTGTATCTGCGACACGCCTATGAGGCGCATCTGCTTTGCCAGGAATTCCATGGACATGCCGTGCTTGGGGTTGCGGTCGAACATCGCGTGCATCGCGCGGTGCGCGTGTATCGCGAGCCCGAGGTCCGAGCAGTAGTCCCGCAGCGTCATCACTCCGGAAGTGCCGGTGACGACGACGTCTATCATCGCGTAGTTCCATCCGTAGTCGTGGAGCATGTCCGCGCGCTTCTTCATCTCGTCGGTCTCGGCCGTGATGTTGATGTAGGCAGACTTGCGCTCGCCGGTGAGCTTCTCGGCCTTGTCCCTGAGCTTGGTCAGCGCCTTGACGCGGTCGGCGAACCTGTTGAATGAGGTGGAAGAAAGGTTCTCGTCGTCCTTGACAAAATCGAAACCGCCCATCCACGTCTCGAAACCTATGTCCGCATGCTCCTGCGCGCTGAAGCCGATTTTCGGCTTCGGCACCGCGCCCGTGAGGGGCCTCTTCGGGATTTTCATCATTTTCCGGATGCCTTCCATCCCGAAATGCGGTCCCTTGAAGTGCTTGATGTAAGAGGCGGGCAAGGACGCGTCAATCAGCTTCAGGTTCTTCAGGGCCTTCATGCCGAAGATGTTCCCGGCTATCCCGGAAAGGAGCTGCGGCAGGTTGCCTTCCTCCCAGAGGCCGGCCGGGTACGCGACCTTTACGTAATTGCCCTCGACGTGGAATGCGGTCGCCTGCAGTTTCTTCATGCGCGGGGGGAGCTTGAACAGGGTAGTCCACGTGCCGGTCGAGCTTTCGGACGCCACGCGCCCGACCGCCTCCTTCACGCTTATCCCCGCATCCGGCTCGAAATAAAAAAGCACGACGATGTCGTCTTTCGCCGGCTTGTACCCGTAATCCACGAACTCCGTATACCACTCAACTTTGGATGACATGCTCTCTGAAAAGCAGGCAACGAATTTAATCCTGAGCAAGGGGCGCGGCGCAAGCGATTTAAACTATGGAAGAGATATTTTTACCCCCATTCGGATTTCAGCACGGGCCGAACCCGCGGCCGTAGCTTGTGAAAGAAACCCCAAGGCCCGCGTTCCACCTGCACACCGCGACGAGCTCCCCGTCCTTGGCGGTCGCAACGACCTTCATCGCCACCGTGACGCCCTTAATCGAGCTCAAATGCTCGGTGATGAGGAGGTCGCTCGAGGAGGAGATGATGGCGGCCATGCGGGGCTCGTTCCGGAGGTCGGAGAGGGTCGGGGTGCCGGTTATCGTCTCTTCCTGGAGCGGCTGGCCGCGGAATGCGCGGCTTATTTCCGGATGGCACTCCCTCTGGAGGTAAGACTCGACGAGCGCGCGGAAACGGGGAGGGACGTGCGGGAACCTGCTTACCATGGGCATCAGTTGGTTATGATGAAGGTAATGCCCTCACCCGGCGTCCATCTGGAGATGGCGCACACCTTGCGGGACTGGTCGACGAGGACCACGTCCTTGCTTATTATGTTGTCGCGCTCGGCCCGGATTTCCAATTGGAAGCTGAACGTCCTCCCTGCGACGAACTGCGCCTCGATGAACTCGCGGAGCTTCGGGTGCTTCTTTAGTTCGTCAAATGGCGGCGCCCTCGACGCTTCGCTGAAAAGGGGCTCGTAGTTCGGGAAAGCCGAGCGGAATTCGGCCTGGAGCTTCGCGTCGTCGGCGAGCTTTATCTGCGTGACGCCGTTGAGCTTTTTGACCTTGAATTGCGCTACGGGCATGACCAGATATTGTTGTAAAACATTTTAAAATGTGTTGAAAAGTGAGGCTTCCGGCAAAAATCAGTTGAGTAGGCCCCGCTTGGCGAGGAAAACCCTAATGGTGAATGTCGGCAGGAAGTCCGGCACGAAGGGGAGGAGGAGCTCGGCCGCGCCGCTCAGGAGGGCTATCGACACGTTCTCATAGATTGCGAGGGCGAGGACGGTCTGGACGACGTCTATGGCCTCCCCGACCACGGGGAGGAATCCGAGGATGTCCATCGCGTCGAGGATAAGGGAATACGCATAGGGGTGCGGAAAGCGGTCGAACGGCGCCCTGAGCTTCACTTCCTTGTCGGCCATGCATCAGCCTCCGCGGGCGCGGTATTAATCCTTATCGACTGCGGGGCTGGGATAGGCTTATTAACTTTTGCATGGCCGATTATTACCATGAAGTCACTAAAAGAGCTGTTTTCATCAGCCATGTCCGAGCTCATACTTGACGAGAAAAAAGAGGAGCCCGTGCAGGCCAAGGAAGAGCAGATACAGAAATTCCAGACAATAAGCGAGCAGAAGATGGACGGAAACTCGCTTTCCGATTTCGACCGGATACTCGAGATGCTCGAGAGCGAGAACACCGCCTCGAGGAACAAGGGCATCCGCTCCCTCGAGAACCTGTCCGAGGACAACAGGCTCCTTTGCATCGCGATTTTCTCGCGGAACGCCGAAGCCAGGATGGCCGCGCTCGACCGGATTTCCAAGAACCCCGAGCTCCTCAGCACCGTTTACAGCGAATCCAAGTTCAGGGACACGTCCGAGGCGGCGATGCAGAAGCTCGTGGCCATGATGGAGCGGCTCAAGAGCCAGCGCGCGCTCGCGCTCATCGCGGGCAACCACCCCGACAGGGACAAGAGGATGAGGGCGCTGCGCCAGATAAAGGAGGCCAACGCCCTTCTCGAAGTCGCGTACAACTCGCGGTTCGAGGACGGCCGGTGGGAGGCGATAGGCAGCCTGAAGGACCTGAAGATTGACATCGGGCAGGACGACCTCCGGCACGACGACACGCTCATGAGCCTCGCGGACCAGCTCGTCAAGAGCTCCACGAGCGAGGAGGAGATTATCGAGGACATGGGAATCATCCTCGAGAACGTGAAATACCTCCAGGGGATGAAGAAGGGCGACGAGTTCGGCGGGATTGTCGCGGACAACCTGTCGGCATACCGCAGGATTCTGCGCGGGATAGCTACATCATCGAAGCACCCGCAGGCCCGCGCCCTCGCGATAAAGGGCATGTCCTCGGATACTGACATGCTCGCCGAGATAGCCCAGCACTCTGAATACGAGGACAGCGCCCAGCTCGCGGTGGAGATGATTGCCTCCGGGATAGGCCAGGCGGACCCGCAGGCTCTCGCGCTCGTGGCGTCCATGTCATCGGACGGCGAGAAGCGCTCCAAGGCCATTACGCGGCTGAAGGACGAGCAGATGCTCAAGCACGTCTGCAAGTTCTCGAGGTACGAGGACAGCAGGATGGCTGCCGCGCACAAGCTCGCGGCCATAGTCGAGAAAATAGACGACCCGGAGTCGCTCAGGCTCGTGCTCACTTATGCAAAGGAATCCAAGAACAGGGCCCTTGCAGAAAGGAGAATCGACGAAATCACGAACAAGGCCCCGAAGGAGCTTCCCAAGATTGAAATCACGGCAAGGAGCGAGCCCGCGAAGGTAATGGAAGTCCCCGAGAAGGCACCGGAGCCGGCGCAGGAAAGGAAGAGCGAGCCCCAGCCCGCAGGAGGCGGCCTCCTCGCGATGCTAAAGGAGCTCATAGGTATCTAGATGTTCCTTGCAAGGCAGGCCTCGGCGAGGGCCATCGGTCACAAATTCGCGGGCGGGGAGCCCATGTCCGAGGACATACGGCTCGCGGCATTTTCAGAGTCCCATGACGAGCGGATTTCGGCGGTAGGGAGGCTGAGGGGCAATCTCGAGGCCCTGATGAGCGTCCTCGTGAAAAGCGCGCACGGCGACTCGGCGAGGGAGGCTCAGAGGATATACGGCGAATCCCTGGACGAGAAAAACCTCGCCATCGTGAACAAATGCGCCGCATTGTACGCGCCCGAAGAATCGGTGCGCGAAGCCGCCGTCCTTGCCCTGAAGAACCATCCGGACGAGCTCCGGGAAGTGTCCCTGGATTCCCGCTACCCCGGGACGCGCGCGATGGCACGCTCCATGCTCGCTATTTGAGCGCCTGCCTCAGCGCATCGAGCGGGAGGAGAGCGCACTTCATGCGCGAGGGGTTCTTTTCGAGGTTTATCCTGATGAGCTTCAGGACGTCCTCCTTTTCTATTTGGGAAAGCTCCGCCAGGGTTTTGCCCCGGAGGAAGCCGGTGAAAAGCGATGCGCTCGCCTGGCTTATCGCGCAGCCTTTTCCTGTGAATTTCGCCTCGGCGACCCGGCCGTCCTTCACCCTGATGAAAAGCTCTATCATGTCGCCGCAGGTCGAGTTGTAGATTTGCGCCTTGTAGTCGGCTCCTTCCAGCCTGCCGAAATTCAGCGGGTTCTTGTAAAGCTCGATTATGAATTCCTGGTAAAGCTCCTCCAATCCCTCACCCGAAAACTTTCTTCGCCTTCTTCAGCGATTCGGCAAGCGCGTCGATTTCATCCTTCCTGTTGTATAGGTAGACGCTCGCGCGCGTGCTCGCCGCTATCCCGAGCTCCTCATGTATCGGCATCGCGCAGTGGTGGCCCGAGCGCACGCATATGTTGTCCTCGGCGAGCATCGCCGCCACGTCGTGCGGATGGATGCCTTCAAGAGCGAATGCGACGAGCGCGGCGCGCCCTTTCGCGGTTTTCGGGCCGATTATATCGAGGCCGGGTATCTCCTGAAGGCGCCTGAGCATATGGCCAACCAAAAGATCCTCGTGCGCGCGTATGTCTTCCATTCCGACCCGGTTCAGGTAGTCTATCGCCGCGCCGAGCCCGATAATCGCGTCGACGGCAGGCGTTCCGGCCTCGAACTTGTTCGGCAGGCCGCTCAACTCGGTCTTTTCGACCGAGACCGAGCGAATCATCTCGCTCCCGTAGAGCAGGGGGTCCATCCTCTCGAGCAGCTCCTCACGCCCGTAGAGCACGCCCGAGCCGAAAGGCGCGAGCATCTTGTGGCCTGAAAATGCCAGGAAGTCGCAGCCGAATTTGCGGACGTCCGTGGGGTTTGAAGGGACGAACTGCGCCCCGTCAACAAAGCTTATCGCGCCGTTATCCGATGCGAGCGAGCAGAGCTTTTCCGTTTCCGCGATTGCGCCGGTGACGTTGGATGCCGCCGAGAATGCGAAGAGGCCCGCCCCTTTGAGCTTCTTTTCCGCGTCAGCGAGGTCTATCCTGCCCTCCCCGTCCACGCCGACGACTTCGAAGCGGCATTTTTTGCGCCGCGCAAGCTCCTGCCATGGGACGAAGTTGCTGTGGTGCTCGGAAAGGGTAGCCACGACCTTGCCGCCTTTCTTCAGGAACTTCTCGCCCCAGCCGCGCATCACAACGTTCGAGCCCTCGGTGGTGTTCTTGGTGAATATGACCTGATTCGCGCCTTCGGCGCGGATGAACTTTGCGGCTTTCTCGCGCACTCCCTCGTATTCTAGCGTGGCCGCCTCTGCAATCGGGTAAAGCCCCCGGTAGACGTTGGCGTTGAACGTTTTGTAGAAGTTGCTTACGGCGTCGATTACCTGCCGCGGCCGCTGGGACGTCGCCGCGGAGTCAAGATAGATGAGCTTGCCGTCCAGGATTGGGAAATCCCTCCGTATGGCATCCACATCAAGCATGTTTACCCTTCAGGTAGGACGAATACCCGTGCTCCTCGATTTCGTGCGCGAGTTTCTCTCCCCCGGAAAGCACGATTTTCCCGTGGGCAAGGACATGCACGAAGTCAGGCTTTATGTACTTGAGTATCCGCGGGTAATGGGTGATTATGAGGAAGCTCCTCTTGCCGTCATTGAGCTTGGATATCGCCCCGGAGATGAGCTTGATGCCGTCGACGTCGAGGCCGGAGTCGACCTCGTCCAGGACTATGACTTTGGGCTTGAGCGCGAGCATCTGGAGGACTTCGAGCCGCTTCTTCTCCCCGCCCGAGAACCCCACGTTCAGCTCCCGCGATATGAACGCCTTGTCCATGCCGAGCGACTCTGCGATGGCTATCAGCTCCTCGTGGGCCTTCACGAGGGCGTCGAGGTCCTGCTCCGCGCCGGTTTTCGCGGCGATTGCCTTTCGGACGAAATTGCTGACCTTGACCCCTTCGACCTCCTCGGGGGACTGGAACGCGAGGAAGAGGCCCGCCTTCGCCCGCACATCGGGCGGCGCGCCGGAAATTTCCGTCTCGTCGAGCTTGATGCTCCCCTCGACCTTGAGGGAAGGGTGGCCCATCAGAGCCTCGGCGAGCGAGCTCTTGCCCGCGCCGTTCGGGCCCATGACGGCGTGAATCTCGCCCGGCTTCAACGTCAGGTCGAGGCCTGTGATTATCTCCTTGTCGCCGGCTGACACTCTGAGGTCCTTGATAACGAACATAAATGCACCTAAGTAGGGTTGTCGAATAGACTTAGGGCTACCTAAATATTTAAATATATCTCAGCGGATATTGGCCTGTTATGAGCGGGCAGATTAACTTCAGCTACCAGAAGTACGACTTCAAGGACGACATCCGCTACAAGCACCTCACCGAGAAGGGCCTGAGCGAGCAGACAGTCCGCACGATTTCCGAGATAAAGAACGAGCCGGAGTGGATGACCGAAATCCGGCTGAACGCGCTCAAGGTTTTCAGGGAAAAGGCGATGCCCCGCTGGGGCGCGGACCTGAAGGAAATCAATTTCGACGACATACACTACTACGCGAGCCCCACCGACGGCAAGACGGACGCGTGGGACATGGTCCCGGAGGACATCAAGAAGGCCTTCGACAGGATAGGGATTCCGGAGGCCGAGAGGAAGTTCCTCGGCGGCGCGAGCGCGCAGTACGACTCGGAAGTCGTGTACCACAACCTCAAGAAGGAGTGGGAGGACCAGGGCGTCATTTTCCTCGACATGGACAGCGGGCTGCGCCAGTACCCGGAAATAGTGAGGAAGCACTTCGGGAGCATCATACCGACGACGGACAACAAGTTCGCCGCGCTAAACACGGCAGTGTGGTCCGGGGGGAGCTTCGTCTATGTCCCGGCCGGGGTGAAGGTGAAGATTCCGCTCCAGGCGTATTTCAGGATAAACACCAAGAACGCGGGCCAGTTCGAGCGCACGCTCATAATCGCCGAGGAAGGGGCGTCCGTGCATTACATCGAGGGCTGCAGCGCGCCGATATATTCCGCGGGAGCGCTCCACTCGGCCGTGGTCGAAGTCATCGCGAAGAAGAACGCCTACGTGAGATACACGACGATCCAGAACTGGTCCAACAACGTCTACAACCTGGTCACCAAGCGCGCGGTGGCGCACGAGAACTCGGTCGTCGAGTGGCTGGACGGGAACATCGGCTCGAAGATAACGATGAAATACCCGTGCATAATCCTCAAGGGCAGGGGGGCGCGGGGCGAAGTGCTATCGGTTGCATTCGCCGGCAAGGGCCAGAGCCAGGACGCGGGCGCAAAGATAATCCACCAGGCCCCGAACACCACGTCGAGGATAATCTCGAAGAGCATCTCGCAGGGCGGGGGGCGCGCTTCATACCGCGGCCTCCTGAAGGTGCTGAAGGGGGCGAAGAACTGCAAGGCTTTCGTCCAGTGCGACGCGTATCTCCTTGACGACAAGTCGCGCTCCGACACCTACCCGGCGATACAGATTGACGAGGACACGACCACGATAGGCCACGAGGCCAAGGTGGGCAAGATTGCCGACGACAAGCTGTTCTACCTCATGAGCCGCGGGATTCCGGAAAAGGACGCGCTCGCGATGATAGTGCTGGGGTTCATAGAGTCGTTCACGCGCGAGCTTCCCATGGAGTATGCGGTCGAGCTGAACAGGCTTATCGAGATGCAGCTCGAAGGCGCAGTCGGCTAATCAGATAAGCCCGGATTCGAGCGCCGCTGCCTTTCCCGGCGGGACTGCCACCAGGAACATGCTTTCCCCTTTCTCCTTCTTGAGGACTTTCGCATCCTGCGGGCCCAGGCCCAGCAGTCCGCTGACGATGAGATTGAAGCCTTCGTAAGGCTCCCTGAAAAGGAGGAAACTCCCCGAGTCGCTGCCAAGTACCATCGCCGGCCCGCCGCTTATCCGCGTCCCCTTCACCGAGGAGAGCGATGAGGCGAACCCGGCCAAATCGAAGCCCTCGCAGCTGCAGGAGGCAAGGCTCTCCCTGAGCTTGTCGAGAGGGCCCTTGGCCTGGAGGTTTTCGAGCATTGCCCGGCCCGCGAAGGGCGCCTTGGGCCGTTTTTCCTCTGAAACAGGCTGGGAAACAAGAACGTTTGTCATAATTATACATTTACTGACAAACAGTATATAAACCCTGCTTTTCCACCCGTTCCCACAATAAAGCGGGGGGCGCTAGAATATGAGCTCCGAGCGGGTGAGGACGAAGTTGTCGCCGTTGTTCGTGAAGCGGCACACGACGGATTCGCCGTCCCTGACATTGGCGGGGTTCACGTACAACGTGTATGCCGCGTCCTTTGCCCCTATCGTTATCAGGAAGTTGTCGTCCCTGTCGAACATGCCGGAGACCTCGGTGATGTCCGCGACGAAAGCTTCTATGTCGAAATCCGCCGCCTTCTCCGATACCTGCGCGCCGGCGAACTTCTGCCGGACGTTCTCTGCCGTGTTTCCGCATATCGTCTCGAGGGCGTTCAGCTCCTTCGAGCTGATGCGGTAGAGGAAGAGCGGGGGGAACGTCTCGAAGACCAGCGACGTGCAGTTCTCGAAAAGCGACTTGTTGAGCCTCTTGAGCTTCTCACCGGCCTCGGCCGGGCCGAGGCCAGAGACGAGGAATATCGAGCCGCCTTCGGTGAAGGCCACATCGAAGGAGAAGTCCTCGGCCTTCAGCTCGTTCACGCCGACCATGTGCTCCCTGAACACATCGAAGTTGATGCCGGCCGGGTCGCTGGACGAGGCGACCGAATAGTGCGACAGCTTCTTCTTGAGGTCGCCATACCTCTTTGTCTTGGGAAGTATGAGCCCCTCGGCCCCGGGGTCCTCTATCCTGATGCTGAGGGTCGAATCGACCTGCCGGACGTACGGCTGCTTCTTGCCTCCCTGCTTTGGTTCCATTTTTCATGCCTCCAGGTAAAGAACGCAGGTGTCGCCGTTATAGCTGAAGGTGGCCATCTCCTTCCGCCGCTCGGAAGGCGCCGGCGCGATGTTGACGTACAGGTAATAGCTCGTGCCGTCGCCTGTCTCAAGGTAATAGTGGGGGGTGTCGGTGCGTATCGGGGATGAGAAAGTGATTGAGTCCACGAACTCCGCGAACTCGAAGAGCATGTAGTTGCTCGACACTCCCTTGGCCTTCGACAGCTTCCTCTTCAGGTCTTCGGTGCTGTCGAACCGGGTGTCGGTGATGGCGAGCGTGTCCTTGTCCACCGGGGACTTGTCGGCAATCGAGAGCAGGTTCATGTAGTGCCTTTTCGTCACGAAGGAGAAGAACAGCACCTTGCCGTCGGGCGCCTGCAGGTGGAAATTGTTCCTCAGATTCGCCGCGTCCATCAGCCCCGGAATCAGGTCGTGCATCGTCTCGTGCGTCTTTGAGTAGCGGACGTAGAAGCGCGTCTCCTCGCTCGTGGGGTTCCGCGTCATGTAGACCGCGAACGGATGGCCCTTGATGGTTATCGCGAAGACCCCGGCAAGGTCGCGCGTGAACCGCTCCAGCGACAGCTGGACGTTGTCCAAAACGACGACGCAGGAGGACAGGCTGGCCCGCGCCTTCTCCACCGAAGGCAGCTCCCTGCCCGAGTCGCCCCCCTGCGGGACATAAAGACCCTCCACCGTCGGGTCTGATAGCTTGATGCCGATGGTCGCTTCGGCCACCCTCCCCCGTTTGCTCTTCGGCTCATTATGAGACATGACTTTATATTGACTGCTCCGCTTTTTATTCTTTTCTTTCCTTCTTTTAACACCATTTGAACAAGGATTTTTATTAAACGCGAGGCTATGACAGTTATGGAGAGGCTCAGTGTAAGCGGGGACGGCCGGTTCGAGATAACTTCGAGCGCGGTCGTGGATGTTGCAGACGGCTCGGGCGCGTCGCTCGTAATCAGGCCCGGGAAGGACTGCAAAGTGGAGCTCATGGTCGGCAGGGACTGCAGGCTCAGCGCTTTCATCGTGCAGGAGAAGGAGGCGAAAGTCGAGCAGGTAAGCCACGTCGGCAAGGGCTCGGTCGTCAGGACGAGCTGCATCTGGCTCTCGGGCGGCGAGGGGAAGGTTTTGAGCAGCCTCGAAGGGGAAGGCGCGGAGGCATACGACCTTCACGTTTTCATCGAGAAAGGCACGGACAGGCTCCACCTGGATTCGAGGCTGAGGCATGCCGCGAAGGACACGAAGGGGAACATACTCGTGAAGGGGATAGTGAGGGACAACGCAGCGGCAAAGCTGGACGGCATGATAAAGATAGAAAAGAGCGGCGGCGGGGCCGAGTCGTTCCTGAGCGAGCACGTGATGCTCCTCAACCCCGGGGCGCACGCGACGGCCAACCCGGAACTCGAGATAGAGAACAACGACGTCTCGTCGCGCCACGCGGCGAGCGTGTCGCAGATTGACGAGGACAAGATATTCTACCTGATGGCGCGCGGGATAGCGAGGGAGGATGCGAGGAACCTCATAATCGAGGGCTTCCTCGAATCTGCCGTGGGCCGCATAAGCGACGAAGGCATGAGGAAATCGCTCATGGAGAAGGTGCTGGCGGCCATCTAGGGCCGCAGGTGTCAATATGAACGTCACAAGGAGCCAGCCCAGGCGGCATGAAGAGCGGGACCAGTTCGGGAAAGTCGCGGAGAGCGGCATGTTCCTGCTCGTTAAGAGGCGGGGCATGGACATAGTCCGGAAGCTCCAGGGCAGCGAAATCACCGGCGCGGATGAGATGCGCGAGCTTGCGCAGGAGCTGTCGGTCCTGCTCCAGAGCAGCGAGGCCGGCCGCCTGACCATGATACAGGTCGATTATCCGCCATTGCCCCGCGCGGGCCGCGCGCAGGCGGAATACAGGATAACGACGCTCTATTCGGCGCTCGTGGACTGCAGCGCGCACATAGCGGAAAGGCTCGCCGCCCCCGGATGAGCCGATACGGCAGCTATCGGTGAGGTAAGCAGAAAATTTTAATATATTGGGGCATAAAGGCACTCAAAACTCAAATCACGAGGTTTAGCTATGCGCAGAGAGGATGAATTCGGATTCGAGAGAGTAATTGAAGTATATGACCAGAAGACCGGGATGCAGGGCGTTTGCGTAATCCACAACACCGCTCGCGGGCCCGGGAAGGGCGGCATCAGGATGGTTCCGGATGTCAGCACCGAGGAAGTGATGGGCCTCGCGAGGGCCATGACCTGGAAGAATGCGATGGCGGACCTTCCCTTCGGCGGCGCAAAGAGCGGCATCAAGGCCGACCCGAGGAAGCTCACCCCGGACCAGAAGGAAGTCCAGATGAGGGCGTTCGCAAGAAAAATCAGGGAAGTCGTGCCCGGCCTCTACATCGCAGGCCCGGACATGAACACCACCGAGAGGGAGATGGCGCAGTTCGCTGACGAACTCGGGACGCCCAAGGCGTGCACCGGAAAGCCGGCGAGCGTCGGCGGCCTCCCGCACGAGCTCGGTTCCACCGGCTTCGGAGTCGCGACCGCGACGAAGGTCGCAGTCGAGCACATGGGAAAGAACCTCAACGGCATGACCGTGGCGATAGAAGGCTTCGGCAACGTCGGCACCTTCACCATGAAGTTCCTCACCGAGTGGGGCGCGAAAGTCGTCGCGGTATCCGACTCGAAGGGGACCATCTACAACAAGGACGGCCTGAAATACGAGGAGATGATGAAGGTGAAGGCCGAGAAGGGGACCGTCACGGCGGCGCACGGCGAAAAGCTCGACGCGGCCAAGCTGTTCGAGCTCCCGGTTGACATACTCGTCCCGGGCGCGAGGCCTGACGTCATAAACAAGGACAACGTCGGCCACATAAAGGCGAAGATAGTCGCCGAGGCGGCCAACCTGCCTGCAAAGTACGAGATAGAGCAGGTGCTCATGAAGAAGGGGGTAGTGGTGCTCCCGGACTTCGTGGCTAACGCCGGCGGCGTCATATCGAGCTGGTGCGAGACCATGGGCTGGAACGAGGAGACGATGTTCAAGGTTGTCGAGAGCAAGCTGAAGAACAACACGAAGATGATGCTCGAGAGGACCAAAGACCACGATACGCGCAAGGCCGCGCTCGAAATCGCCAAGGAAAGGGTCAGGGACGCGATGGCCTTCAGGGGATGGGTGAAGTGAAGGAGACCGAAGCTGCCCTCGTAATCGCAGCAGTGGTGGTATTCGCCCTGCTAGCCTGCGGCGCAGTTTCGCTCATAGCGCTTTTTTTCCTTCCTTCTTCAGCCCCGCAGGTCCAGAATCCGCCCCCGGCGACGGGGAACCAGACCGGGAACGGAACGATAGTGCCGGTGCCCCCGGAAACAACCGACTATGACCTTGCCATCTGGAGCAAGATAAACAAGGGGACTGTGGAAAGCGTGTGCCTGCAGAAGGCGAAGGAGGAAGCGGGCCAGCAGGCGTCGCTCGTCTATTCCTGCGACTGCGGCGAGACTGTCCAGCCGAACCTGAAGGCATACCGGTGCGACATCTCCACCGCAGACCCGTTCACCGCTTTTTTTGCCAACATCGACTGCTACCTGGAGCGCAAGGAGTGCGACGTGGAGACGAATTACGGATTCCAGAAAGTCAACTTCACCCAGCTTAGCGAGCTGGAGTAGCGCCGGGCTCGTACGGCCCGAGAAGCTTCCTGCACTCGGCGAGCGCGTCGTTTATCGCACGGGCGTTTTCCCGGACCATCTTGTCGAATATCCTCAGCTGGAGCGCCGGGAGGACCAGGTGGCAGAAGCAGAGCGTGATAATCGTTATCACGGCATTCGCCGCGAAAGCCGCGCCCGAATTGCGGGCCGCGGCATGGAGAAAGCTGAGCGTGAGGGTTGCGAGGCTCAGGACAGACACCGCGGCGGAGAGCATGAACGTTTTTTCCATGCGCTCCGAGAGCCGGGAGCCGAGCGCCTCGTCGCAGTTCTGCGCCTCGAATGCGAAGGCCCGCCCCGCCCTCTTTATCCCATCGTCGATATCATAGGCGAGGATGTTGCGCTCGGGCTCGCTGATTTCCTTGAACCTCTCGAGTGCCGAGTGCAAAGACCGGAGGGAATCCGACGTCCTCCGGAAACCGAGCGCGTCCGCCGCGAGCTTCGCGCGGGCGGTCTTCATGGCTGCTTCCATGACGTAAGACTTACTACCATAACTCTTTTAATTGCCCCGAACGCGGCAGGCTTATTATTGGATGCGGGGAATCCTGAAAGGTGGTTTGGATGCCTGACGTGGTGCATTTCGAGATACCTGCTGATGACGTGGAGAGGGCGAAGAAGTTCTATTCATCGCTCTTCGGATGGAAGATTGCGAAATGGGACGGCCTCAAGAGCGCGAACGACTACTGGCTGATCGACACTTCGGCCAAGGCGCCCGTGAGCGGCGGGATAATCAAGAGGCAGGCCCCGGGGCACCCTTTCATGAACTATGTGGGCGTGGACTCCATCGACGAGTGCATGAACAAGGCTGTCGCCCTCGGGGGGAAAGTGGCGCTCCCGAAGCAAACAGTCCCTGGAGTGGGCGCTTTCGCGGCTTTCATCGACACCGAGAACAACGTCATAGGCCTCCATGAGAGGGAAGCGGGCTCGAGATTCGGGCCGAAGAAGTGATGGCAAAAACTACATCGCGGTTTTGCCACGCTTGCCTGAATATTATTCATTTTTCTCCTTATAGAACCACTTTAAAAAGCCCTTCGGGAAAATATGCGCTAATGGACGTTTCGGTGCGCGGGGCAATCAGGGATGCTATTTCAAAATCAGACAACCCGCTCGGGAAGGCCCGTGAGCTGCTGACAGAAGAATACAGGAAGACCGGCGGCGCGAGCGACATCCGCGTGCCGGTGTGCGCCGCGTTCGAGATTCGCCGCTCGATAGCGGTTCAGGCGGCATACGAGAGGATGTCCGGAACAGAGTGGCTCGGCGCGGGCCTGATTGGGCCGGAGATGGAAGACGCAGAGGAGATGCGCTGGTACCGGATGCAGGATGGCGCCGGATTCTTCCTGAAGGGCGTGCCGGATGGCGTTTTAGATGCAAACGCGAAGGCCCGGCTCATCGCGCTTGACCAGGAGGCAGTCACCCCCGAGAGGTTTTTAGGCTCTTTCAGGGTCTATGCCCCTGGCGTGGGGTATGCGGTCACGGCAAGGAAAAGGCTGCTCGAGAACCAGGATTCGTTCCTTGTCCGCGGCGGGGGCAGGAAAATCCTTGCCGTCGCCGACGGATGCGGCTCCGAGAGGTTCTCGGCGCTTGCAAGCCACATGTGCGTCAGGGAGCTTGCCGCGCTGGACGATGCCGGCGCAAAGGATGTCGTTTCCATAAGCGGGAAGGTAGCCGCGATGATTAACACGCGGGGCATCATCGGCCACTGCGGAGGCCTCGGGACGAGCACCCTGCTTGCCGCTGTGAGCTCCGGCGGCGGAAAGCGCGTTTTCAAGGTCGGCGACAGCATAGGCTTCGCGGCATACGAAGGCGTGGTCGAGGAGCTTTCGAAGGACAGGGAGATGCGCAACGTCATCGGCTACCCGGGCCTCGGCGAGGAGAACGTAGAGTGCTATGCGGCAGACGGAGGCCAGATAGTCCTCACGAGCGACGGTGCGACGAACTACATCCCAGAGATAGACATCCTGCTTTCCAGGATAACAGCGATAACGACCGACGCGGTGATCGTGGCCGAAAGGCTGCTGCGCGCGGCCCTTGCAAACCAGGCTGCGTGGGGGCATTCGGACGACGTGACAATCGTGGTAGAGGAGAGCGCGGATTAAGAACATTTTTAAACGGATTAAGACACAAATGATTCAGATGACCAGGAAGAAGGCGGGCAGGAAAGGCATCACTCTGGATGCCGCAAAAAAACCGAAGGCAGCCCTGCCCATGGAGGAGGGGCGCATGGGGATTTCGTTCGTCCGCGGCGACATCGAAACGGACCCGGAGATAATCGCCATGCTCGGCCGCGTAAACCTCAACCACGGGGACATAGACCACGAGAGCATCGGCGTCTTGTCCTCGATGGGCGACGAACTGCAGATATGGAACGCGATAGTCATACTCGCCCACACGAAAGTCCTCGCGGGGGAGAAATCCTTCGGGAAGGAACTTGAGCACGAGCTTGTGGGCGCGATAAAGGGCCTCAAGGCGCACAACATCTCCCGCTCGATGGCCGGGCTCCTGAAGCAGATAGTTGATGAGAGCCCGAACGAGCTTGCGAGGGCGGCCGCGAGAAAGAAGCTGGAGGCGAGGGAATGAGGAGGGCTGTTTTGGCTTCGGTGCTGGCGGTTTCCTGCGCAACGGCACAGTTGCCGCCGGTCACTATAGAGCTGCCTGCGCCGCTCCTGTCCGAACCGAGGCTTGAGCCGGTCCCGAGGAACTGGCATCGCACGGAGTCCGCTGCCGAAACCAGAGTGGTTGCAAGCGGCATGGCGCTTTTTGCAGAAGGGAATATGCTCAGGGCGGTAGTCAGCGTATCCGACTCGGCAGTCCCGGGAGGCCCTGCGAGCGTGAATAGCCCGCGCGTCGACTTCTCGGTTTTTGAAAACGGCAAATGGCGCGCAATCGCGGCATGCCAGGGTGTTTCCGAGTGCGACATATCGCCCTTCATGGCTCCGGGGTTCAGGATACGTGCGCTCTTCAGGCCGGGAACGGGCGAGGCCGGGACAGCGGTCAGCGGCGAATACTCGCCTTAGCGGCCGAGCGATTTTATGAGCGGCCGGTCCCCGGAAACCCACTCGAAATTTTTCAGCTCTTTCCTAAGCACCCACTTCGAGTCCTGCACGTCAAGGTTCTTCAATGTCCCTGATTCGTAGTCCGCGAGAAAGACGAGGAGGACGACATGGAGCTTCTTCCCTTCTAAATCATAGACGTGCGAGAGCACCGCGTGCAATTTCCGTATTTTTATCCGGATGTTCAATTCCTCCATTATCTCGCGCCGCAGGGCGTCCTCGGGGTGCTCGCCGAACTCGAGCTTGCCGCCCGGGAACTCCCAGCGGTCCGCCTCGAGCCGGCTGTCCTTCTTCCTCTGGGCGATGAGTATGCGGTTCCCCTTGCGGATGATTGCCGCGACTACCGGCACTGTCATGGACGAAGATGAAACGGCACGGTTTAAAATCACGTTTAATGACAGTTAGTGGTCATGAGAGGCGAATCAGCAATCAAGCCAGTCCTTCCCAAATACAAGAAGGACCGCGACAGGCTTTTGGCAAAGAAGGCCAAGGAAGCTATGGCGAAGCTGGCGGTCCTCACGGACAGCTACGCGAAGAAAAACTAGAGCTCCATCCTCTTTTCCTTCTCTGGTATCCTAACATTCGCGTGCATGCCGCGGAAGTCTGCGGCGCGCTGGGTGTGCATGGGAACGAGGAGGCGCGGGCTGATTGCCTTTATCATTTGCGCGAGGTCCTTCTTGCTCGCGTGCCCGGAGCAGTGCGCCTTGTGGAATTTCACATTGAAGTGGCGCATCCAGTTCTCGAGCACGGTCCGCTCGTCCTCGTTCTCCTCGCCCTCGAGGAAGTGCTCGGAAGACGAGTAGATGTAGTCCGCGTTTTCCGGCCGGATGTAGACGAGCTCCACGAGCTTGTTGAAGCTCATGTGCATGACGAGCGACGCCTGGTTTTTGCGGACGTAGTCGGACGTTATCATCTTCGGCATGAACTTCCTCTCATAGATGTAATAGTCCTTTTCGTCGTAAGTCCCGCTTTTCGAGAGCCGGAAGTATACGAGTATGTTCTTGTCATTCATGACGTCCGGAAGCACCGGAATCTTGTCCTTCAGGCTGTCGAGTATGTACGCGAACTTGCTGTCCACGACGAGCTTCTTCCCGTTTTTCAATGCCGCGCGGTAGAACGACATGAAGCGGTCGATGTTCGACATCGAGAAGTACGCGAAGACGATGCCTTTGGACTCCCGGATTATCTTCCCGACCTTCTCCTCGACGTCGGCCTCGGTCATCGCCGGCTCTTCAGCGTCGCCCATCCGCGTCCCTTCGGAAAGCAGGACGTAAGGCTGTGATTCCGCGGCCTTTTCGATGAACTCGTGCGTCATGTTGCTCTGGGGGCCGTGGAGCCTGAAGTCGCCCGTGTATATGAGCGCGCCCTTGCTCGTGTGGACTATGAAGCCGTACGCTCCCGGCACGGAATGCTCGACATGCACCGGCTCGATTTCGAGGTGCTTGATTCTGATTCTGTCACCCGACTTGAACAGGTGGATGTTATCGTGCTCGCCGATGTCCACGAGGGACGGGTAGAGCTTGTGGTATATCTCGAAGATTTTGTGCGTCCCGTGGCCCATATAGACAGGTATCGACTCGTCGAGGAACTGGAGGTGGTTCGAGTGGTCGGAGTGGGAGTGCGATATGAACACGGCATCGATGTCCGGCTTCTCGTATTTTACGTCCGTGCGCTCCAGCATTGTCTTGCTGTAGAGGCGCGGGACCTTCGGCATCAGGCCGAACTCGAAATACACCTCCAGGCCGTTTGCGGCCCTTGGCTGGAGGTATTCGTAGAAATAGTCCTCGCCGAAGTCGAAGCTCTGGCCGAAGTCGAGGTAAATCCTCGCGTCAAGGTCCTCGAGGAGTATCTTGTTCCCCCCGATTTCGTTCGCCCCGCCGTAGAATGTGAGTGAGACCATGTTCAGCCCTCCAGTTCCTCGACAACCTTCAGTAAATCCTCGAATTTCCCGATTTCAAAATCCGCCTTCACATCGCTTCTCCTCCCCATCGCGCCGTACTTGGCAAGGCACGTCTTCATGCCCGCGTCCCTCGCGCCCAAAATGTCGCGCTCGGAGTTGTCCCCCACGAAAAGCACCGCTTCGGGAAGGACGCCGAGCTTTTTGAGGGCGAGGTTGAACACCGAAGGGTGCGGCTTGTTCTCCATCGTGTCCTCATGCGTAACGACGAAGTCGAACGCGTCGTGCAGCCCGGTGAGAATCAGCCTCTGCCATGCCTTGTTCCTCGGCGCGTCAGTCACTATGCCGAGCTTGTATTTCCCGGCAAGGCGCGAGAGCGCCGGCCGCACGGAGGGGTAGGAGCGGAGGACGCGGAATTTCGTCTCGAGGTACGCAAGTATCGCCGCCTGCTGTATCCTCTCGGCCTGGTTTATCTCGAGGCCGAACGGCTTCACGACTTCGTAGAATGTTTTCTGGTATTCTATGCCCCTCTCGTCGTAGACTGAGAAAATCTTCCCGTACGCCTGGAGTTCCGTAGCGGGGAGGCCGTGCTTCACCATCGCAGCAGCCGCGGCTTTCGCGGTCTCGACCTTGAAGTGCAGGAAATTGATGAGCGTGTTGTCCAGGTCGAAAAGTATCGCTTTGAGCATCGTTTTGGTTATGCTCTCTTGGTTTAAAACGGCTTCAGGCGGGGCGTTTCCGCGCTAGTTCAGGAAGACGTCGCTGTTGCGGAGCCGCTCCAGCGAGTCCTCGAGCATTTCGCGCAGGTTCGGGTCGGGCGGTTCCGAGGCGAGCAGCTTTTCGAGCGGCCCTATCGCCGACTTGTCGCCGATGTGGCCGAGCGAGTGAACCACGTCCGTGAGCGCGAGGGTTTCGCCGCCCTGCGCATAGCTTTCGAGCATCTCGAGGAGCATCGGCACCGCGCCGGAGAACATGCCGGGGTTGGCCGCGGCGATGGCGGAGAAAATCCAGACTTCGTCGGAGGGAACCGCCGGGTTGAAGCGCCTTTCCAGCTCCGGGACGAGCGCGATTATCTCGGGGTGGCCCGGGTTGTAGAGGATTATGAGCGGTATGACTTCTATGGCCTCGCCTATCAGCTGGTCGCCGCGGGCAACAAGCTCCAAGAGCGCCGGGAGCGCATTTGCGTCCTTTTTGTCGCCTGCCTCGTTTATCGCGCGCAGCTTTGCCATCCCGTCGCTCCCGAGGAGCCGGGATTCCCACGAATCGACGAGCGGCTCGGGCTTCAGGTCGCGCTTCTCCGCATCCCCAGCCGGTCTTTTCCAGAAAAGCTTCATCCAGAGCGGATTTAGCCCGGAGGGAATTTAAAGTATTCGTTGTAAGTGTAAACTAATGGTTAGCTACGCCGTATTGAGAAAACTCTCCTCAGCCCGCAACAGTGCGGGCGACGCGGGGCTCGGCGGGACGGCCGAGCGCCTCGACATCCTGCGGAGGCGCCTTGCCGAGTACAAGGACATTCCGGCAGAAGGCCGGGAAAAGAGGCTCAGGTGGGCCGCAGGGAAAGTGGAGGACACCCGCGAGACGCTCAGGAAGGAGCTGTGCGCAATGGGTGACGAGACGCGGAGGGAAATCGAGCACAGGAGCGGCGACGGCGCAATACTTGCCAAGGGCGCAGGCTTCCTCGCATTCGCGTGGCTGACCTTCAGGGCCATCGACGCGATAGAGGACCACGCCTTCCTTCTGATAGCCGGCGGAATAGCCGCATTCACGGCCTTCACCGGCTTCATCGACAATTTCATAGGGCCGGTTTCATTTGAAAAGACGAAAAACGGGATAGAGGATGCGCTTTCGCAGTGCGCGAGGGCGATAGAGCGGCGCAGGGACGGGCTGAAGGGAATCGCGGCTTGCGCCCGGCCTGAGGAGTCCTAGGCCGCGGAAATCCTCCCCCGCAACACTTATTTTCCGCAAAGCCGCGTCTTCAGCCGGTGATAGGATGAGAAGGAGCGAATTGTTCGTCAACGCACTGGGGCTATTCGAATGGGAAGGACAATACCGAGCGTAAGCCGGAGGATAGAGGAGCGCATGGCGAGGTGGGAGAATTTCGCGAGGCACCTGCGCGGCGATGAGAGGGAGGCGTTCGGGAGGCTGGCGCGGGCCGTGAAGGACATGCGCGGGGCCATCGATGCGGCGGACGAGCCGGACCTGGCTGTGGCGATGCTCCTTGCAATAGCGGTGCATATCGAGGCGGAGAATGAACGGGCTGGAAGTCAGGAGAGGAAAGGTCAGGAGCGGCTACCCGGAGCTTGAGCGGGCGCTCTCCATAGGCACGGGCATCGTCACGATAAGGTGCGCGCACGCGCAATGGCTCTTCGACCTCGTCGCCAATATGATGGTGAGGAATTACTCGGCGGGAAGGCGCATCCTCTACATGCACTGGGTGGACTACCACGAGCGGTACTGGAGCTTCGACTACGACCGCGTGCTCGGAATCGCGAAGAGGGCCGGCGCGGACGCGGAGGGGCTTTCCGAGAGCGTGATATTCCTGCGCGCCTTCTCGAGGGACAACGTGGAGGTGGAGGAGAACTGGAAAAGGACGGCAGAGGCCGGGAAGTTCGACCTGATAATACTCGACTCGGTGGGCGAGCTTTATTCTGAGAAGAAGGAGGGGAGCAAGGCCATGACGTATTCAATCGGGAAGTTCTCCCAGCTCTGCACAAGGAACGACTGCGTCGGGATAGTGCTGGACAGGATGGGGGGCAGGCTGCACAACTACCTCGCGCACGTCTCTTCGGTGATACTGGAAATCGAAGTGTCCCGCGAGATAGCTTTCACGATACTGAAGCACCCGTGCATGGCCGAGAGTTCCGAGGCATTCCCGCGCGACGGGCAGTACAGGCTGGCAAGATGGCTCTAGCATTCCTGCTGAACGCGTATGTGGAGCGCGGCGGCGTGCGCCTTCTTTTCAAGGGCGAGTGCGGGCGCTTTTCAATCCGCGACAGGTACGAGCCGTATTTCTACATAATATGCAGGAACCCCGACGAGACGCGGTGGCTTATTTCCCAGCACCCCTCGGTCACCCGCGCGTCCATAGAGGAAAGGTTCCAGGATTTGCGGAGCCGGGAGAAGGCGCCCCTCGTGAGGGTTCAGTGCGGGCTCGGGGATTTTCGGGAAGTGGTGCAGGATGCGAGAAAGCTCGAGGGCATCAGCGAGATAGCGGAAACGTCGGTGCCGCACTATTACCGCTACGTGATGGACAACGGGCTGAAGTTCTTCGGCGCGTACGAGCTGAGTGGCGGGAAGTTCAGGCCCGCCGGGAGCGAGGCCCTTCCCGAGCTCGATTGCGCGCTCTGGAGGGGCGGACCGATACCGGATGCGGACGTTGTCTTCACGGACGGGGGCGACTATTCCCTGCGGGGGGCAAGGGGCGTTCTCCAGTCCACGCTCGGCTGCTTCCTCCCCGAGTCCCTGCACATCGACCTGAGGCAGGACAGGGACCACGACATCTACAACGAGGGGGGAAGCGCCGGGCCGGAGGACGACGCGCGGCTGATGGCCGCCGGCAGGGAGAGGCTGATTCGGATAATCGAGCTTTCGCAGATATCAGGGGCGAAGCCAGACCTGATTCCGAGGATAAGCCCGGGCAAGCTCAACTGCTACCTCCATATGAGCGCCGCAAGGAAGGCCGGCCACATAGTCCCTGATATCCGCAAGTCGGTCGAGAGGCCCAAAAGCATGAAGCTATTGAAGAAGATGGACCGGGGCGGGACGATAATCTACCCCAAGCCCGGCATTTTCCGCAATGTCGCCAAGTGCGACTTCTCCTCGCTCTACCCGAGCATAATAGTGAACTGCAACATCAGCCCGGAAACGATGCACTGCGGATGCGGGGACGATGCGATTGTGCCCGAAACCGGCTGGAGGATATGCCGCAGGCGGGGCCTGATACCCGAAGGCCTCGAGCCCGTGCTGCGCAGGCGGCTGGAGCTGAAGGCGGAAATGCGCGCGAGCAGCGGCGAGCAGAGAAAAAAATGCGACATACGGCAGAAGGCGCTCAAGAACATTTTGGTCACCTGCTTCGGCTACATGGGCTACAGCAATTTCGTATTTTCAAACGTGGAGACCAAGGAATGCGTGATGCACTACGGCAGGGTCATCATGGAAAGGACCAAGGACATCGCGGATTCGATGGGCCTTGATGTCCTCTACGGATACGTGGACAGCATATTCGTGGCAGGCGGGAGCCGCGACGACTACAGCGAGTTCATGCGGGCGGCGGGCGCGGAGTTCGGAATCGAGCTCGCCCTCGACTGCACGTTCGACTCGGTAGCATTCCCGCGCGGTGCGGCCGGGTGCGCGGCCGCGAACCACTATTACGGCATCACGGATTCCGGGGAGATAGAGGCGCGCGGCATAGCGTACAGGCATTCGGACGCGCCGCTTTTCATAAAAAGATACCAGGGGGAGGCGATGCGCGCCTTCCTCGGAAATGACAGCGGAGGCTTCGAAGCGGCGTATGAAAAGTGCAGGGCCGGGCTCCTCGGCAGGGAATTCCCCCTCGACGAACTCAAGATAGCGAGGCGGCTCCGCAAGGAGTCCTACAAGGCCGCCCAGCCGCACGTGCGGGCATACATGCAGTCGCACGACAAGAGCGGCTTTGTAGAGTTCGTCTACACGGCCTACGGCCCCAAGCCGATGGAACTCGCGCGCATTGAAGAGATAGACGCGGGAAAATACCTTGCCCTCCTCGCGCGGGCGCGGAAGGAACTTGTAAATTTTTAAAGAATTGCCATTAATGTCTGGATATGTATGCGGTGCGGGACGCGTCGCTCAGGGAGCGGCGCAACGGATTCATGAAAGCGAGGGACGGGGTCCTCGTCGAGTATTCCTATTTCGACAGGAAAGCCGAGACGACAATCGCGTTCATCAACGGCTGGGGGACCGTCAGCTTTTCGGAATGGGCAAGGCAGGTGCGCCTTGCCGACCACAACCTGCTGATGCACAACAGCCGGGGCATGGGGAGGAGCGGCCTCGGCAGCGGCGACTACCTCCACAACGAGGCAGGAGACCTCGGCGAGCTGATTACGCATGTCGGCGCCAAGGGGGTGCACCTGGTCGGCCACAGCATGGGCGGGCTCATAGGGACATTGTTCCTTTCGAGGTACCGGAACGGCGCGGACATACGCACGATGACATACGTCTGCTCGCCGGACGGCGACCCCGTGGAGACGTTCTCGCTCAAGGGGATACTTAGATTCGACGTGGACAGGGCGATTTCGTCCTATGAGAGCGGGTTCCTCGGGGAGCTTGCATCGCTTGCAGAAAGGAGCAGGGCGGCCGAGGCGCTCGCATACGTGGCCACCTTCGGCGGGGGCGTCCGATTCCACAGGGGGGAGTTCTCGCGGCTCTACCATAATTTCCTTGCCCACAGGGAAGCCGTCGCGAAGGCTCTCAAGTCGATGAGGGAAAACGGGGAGGAGATAGGCGGGATGCTGAAGGACGTGGACGTCCCGGCATTGATAATCGCGGGCAGGTACGATTTCCTCGTGGAATACACGGCCGCGAAAAGGATGCACGGGGAGATTCCGCAGTCGAAACTGGTGATATTCGAGAAATCCAGCCACGCGCCGATGTTCGAGGAGCCCGCGCGCTTCAACCAGGTCCTTTCGGACTTTCTGGAGTACAGATGATGCGGACCGGAATCCTCTCGAGGCTCGCCTGTGCGAGGAACTTTGCAGAGCAGGCCGGCCTCTACGAAACATCCTGCAGGCTCGAGGAGATACGGAAGGAGATGAGCCGGTTCCACGAGCTCCCCCGCGAGCGGCAGGCATACAGGGCCGCATGGGCCCTTGGCAGGGCGGAGGAGGCGAAAAACGCCATGGAGCGCGAGCTTTCGCCCGGTATGGAAAGGACGGTGAAGGACAGGCGTGCCGACAAGGACTCGGGGGCGATACTTGCCAAAATCGGCCTTTGCATCTGCACTATGTTCGGGGGGATGCTGGCCCTGATGGCCAATGAGAGCCACCGCATACTCACCGGCGCGGCATTCGTCATAGGGACGGTTGCGGCGGCGTTCACGATAGACAGCATGATAGGGTCAAAGGAGCCGCAGGAAACCGCGGAGCAGGTCCGGAAAACGCTCGACGAGCTCCGCAGGGCGCTCACGTGCCGCATGCTCGGCAGATAATAAATACGTTCATGCGCATAAACCATCATGGATTTCAATTTCATCGAGAGGAAGGAGTTCAAGATACTCGTTCTCCTCGTCATACCCTTCCTCTACGGCCTGGTGCTACCGCACAAGGAGCTGATAGTTAGCGGCGGGGCAGGCTCGCCCGGCGAGGGCGGGCTGCAGAACGACACCTCGCTGGACTACAACTCGGTGCAGGTCGAGACGGTGCCGGGGGAGGTCAACTCGGTATTCGCGCTCGGGAAATACTTATCGTTCTGGCCGCTCGTCTCGTTCAGCGACCCCGAAATATGCTTCGAGGACAACGGGAGCTACGTCGCATACCCCAACGGGACAAAAATAACCGCGGCCATAATCTGGAACATAACGGTGGGGAACCGGAGCATCGAGCTCCAGCAGGGGCAGAGGGCGTGCGAGGCGGTCGCTTTCGGGCATAACGTGTCGTACCGCTGGGTCGGGAAGCTATTCTTCCTCGTGGAGACGAACGAGAGCGCAGGCGGCGTGAAAGTCGTGCCGCAGACGAGCACGTACCACAGGTTCGGCTATGACTACGGGATACTGCAGGGAATCGCGCTGATACCTGCGTTCTACCTGCTTTTCTGGTATCCCCTCATCGGGATACTGAAGAAGATAGACAAGGGATGGAAGGAGCAGTAGCTATTCGCTTTTGATGTGGGAGAAGAAGTCCGCGACGACGCTCCTGAACGACTCGAACTCGTGCTGGGGCGGCGGGGGGGAGGCGCTCATGCGCCGCAGTATGAACGTCAGCCTCATGAAGTCCAGCTCCAGCCTGCCCAAATCCATCTTTTCGGCCTTTACCGCGTCAAGGAGGCCCTGTGTCTGGCGCGCGAGCTCCGCGACAGAATTTGCGTTCCAGCCTCCCGCGCCGGTCTTCTCTACGAACGCGCAGAGGGCTGAAAGGCTCGCCCGGGAGGTGCTGGCCGAGCCCGTGATGTCAGCGGCGAAAATCCGGATCACGTCGCTCTGCGCGATATAGACCGCGCTCCTCCGGAAAACCCGGTTTCCGCTTTTCACGACGTCCGAGATGCCCTTCAAGGTCCCGTTCCTCATCAATGGGGCGGCCTCGCGGATTCCGGCGAGTATCGGGCTGTTCTCCATGATGGGGAACGCCTTCTTGGCAGCCTCGTTCCGGAAGCTCGAGAAGCCGAGGGCTATCGAGTAGTCGATGACGGGGAAGGGGTAGAATATCTGGGGGCCGTCCCTCTTTTCCCTGAAGCACACCTGCAGGACGCCATCCAAGAGCGACGCCCTGCGCTCGAAGTTCCGGCCTATGGCGCTGTAGTCGGGCAGCGTCGCATTCCGCCCGGCCGTGAGCTCCTGCGCCGCCTCCTTCCAGCCCGAGAGCGCCGGGTGCTCCAGCCCCTTGGGGCGTATCTCGGGGAAGCGCTCGAGGGAAGCGTTGTTGAGCATGAGCACTTTCCCGAGTTTCACATCGACAAGGATGATCGGGTCGGGAAATGCCTGCAGCGCAGATGCTGCGCGGAGCGCCTTCGCGAGCTCGTCCATAGCGGCCCCGTCCAGCGCGCCGACTATGCCCTCGGACTTTATCTTCAGCTTCTGGAGCTCTGCTGTAAGCCTGGACGCAGGCGTTTCAAATCCCCTGAGTGTGGGTGAAATAGTCTTTCGTTCGGTCATCCGCTTCCCGGAACCATAATGTTGGCAAAGGGTTAAAAAGATGGAATTATTTAAGTTGTCAATATATGGGAGAGATTACGAGGACGAAAAAGCTTTTCACGACGAGGGTGGTCGGGGAGGATTCCATCGGCGGGCTGCAGTGCACGATAGACGCAAGGAAAACGCCCTTCTCCAGCCGCTACGAGGTCCTGCTCGACACCCCGGGAAAATCCGACGAGCCGAGGCTGGTCGCCTCGGGCTCTTTCATCGAGGCGCTCCGGGCGCTCAAGAGGAGCCCGGAAACCGGGGAGTGCGTGGGCCTCCTGAAGGCGGTCTCGCTTTCCCTCGGCGACGAGGATGCGGAGCTGTCGAGGAGGTTCAGGGACGACGAGCTTTCCGTGCTCGTGCTCCTCGTGGGCGGGGAAATGGGCGCAGGGAGGATGAGTGAGATACTCAAAATGCCCGAAAGCACGCTGGAGCTCACCCTCATCTCGCTCAAGGGCGATGGCATAGTCTCGCGCAAGGCCGGGGGGAACCGCCCGTACTGCCTTTCGGAAACCGGAAGGCGTATCTGCGAGCTGATGAAGGACGATGCGAAAGTCATGGAAATCGTGAGGCGCGTCACTTCCGGAATCGGGTGATTCAGGAGCAGTTTGCCCCGTCGCAGGCCCACGGCTCGTAGCAGTAACCGTAATCGCCTTCCACGCAGCAGGACGCGCCGATGAAGCCGCAGTCCGTCCTCTCGATGAAGACTTCGGTGACGATGATGAATTCGTTGACCTGTGAAATCCCGATCCCTTCCTCGCCGAATGACGGCTCGAGGACGTTCGCGCGGTGGCCTGGGCTCGCAAGCCAGCCCTGAACGACTTTCGCCTCGAGCGCGCTTTCGCCCACCCAGTCGATTTTCGTCCAGTTCACACGAACCGCGGATTCTGCATATTTTTCCCGCGCGGCGAGGTCGGAAAGGACGCCCGCGGGGTCAGCGTATTCCTCGACTATCTGCGTTCCGCCTTCGCACGGCGCGTATGGCACGTCCGCGTATTTGAACGACCACTCGGGCGCCATGAAGATGTTCTCGCCCGACGCGTTGAAGTAGTATATGGAAGCGTTCATAAGGCGCCCCTCCTGATAGAGGCCTGTTTCGAAGCCCTCATGGTGGATGAAGATGTCCGGGCAGTATATCGAGGGGTCCGTGAGGTTCGCGTTCTCGCGTGCGAGGGCCTCGGAGTGCCCCCTCGCGACCTTCGCCACATCATAGTTGTATTCGAGGGGCTCCAGGCCGTTTTTCAGGCGCTCGGCGTTTATCAATGCATGGATTCGCAGCTCCATCGCGGTCAGATTGTACTGCGGCCGGGGCGCGGGCTTTTCCGGCTGGGGGGAATTGATGCCGGGAATGGGCGGGATTTGAGGGGCCGGCCCTGAAGGCGGGGATGCGGGCTTTTGCGTTCCGGCGGAGGGGGCCGGGGCCTTTTGCGGGAACAATGCCGGGACTATGAAGAACACGGCAAGGAGCAGGAAAAACAACAGGACCAGAACAAGCATCCTCGCCATGAATAGCAAAACAAAAACAGGAATAAATGCCTTTCACTTGGAAGGCGTGATGTCAACGGTGACAGTCACGCGCTCCGGAGTCGCCTCGTCGAGGGTTATATTGACGTCGAGCTTCTTGGAAGGCACGGGGAGCGTCGCGGGCTCGTGGAGCTTCAGGCGGAGGCCGCTCTCGGCCAGGCTCGTCTGCGCCGAGTATTTTATGCGGGCGATTACATCGGAGCCGGAATTCTCGTAGCTTATCCTGAAGCCGCCTATCTTGTGCTCGCGGCCGTAGGGTATCGTCCCGATTACCTTTTCCGCGAAGTATTCGGTCGTGGGCGGAGCAGGGAGCTGCGCTTCGTGGCGCCTGCCCCTGCGCTGCTGCCTCTCTTCCTGCCTCGCTCGGCCCGGCTCGTTTGCGGGGCATTCCGTGAGAAGGTAAGTGGAAAGCAGGCCCAGGCTGAGGCCGACTGCCGCGGCTTTTGCTATGCTGGTCTTTGTTACTGGTGGCATGTTATAGAAAATGTCACGAAAAGGTTTAAAAGAGATGTCAATCCCGGATGCCGGAACCGACGCGGCAAAGCGCAGGGAAGAACGGTTAAAAAGATGTTTCAAGGGTAGTCATTCTGATGAAAAGGAAATCGGGCGGTGAACGCGGAACGGCGGGCGAATCACAGAAGCCTGCAGCTGGGTACCATCCGGAAACGGATACCATGCCTGCACAGGTCGGAAGGGAGGCAGTCGTCGCCATGCTCTCCAGGGTGGGAGCCTCGGCGAGCAAAGCCTCGAGCCCGGTGCCATCTGAGCTTGTCGAGCGGCTGGGCATTCCGGAAAAACTGTTTTCCGAGGACAGGTGGACGTTCTCCTCCGACCCAGGAATTTCCGTGAAAGCAGTCGCGGAAGCCCTTTTCCGGGGCGCTCCATTGAATGGAAACCTTCCGGAGCTTCCAGGCTACGGGTTGTGCGTCTTCGGCCGCGGCTCGAGTTCGCTCCTGGTCCTGGTCGACAAGAGCAGAAAAATAGCGGTAATCGCTACGATAATGTCACATTCCGGGACGCCCGAATGGCAGTCTTTCCTGAAATCCATCGACGAAGGCCTGGAAAGGGCGAAGAAGCTGAGGGCAGATGGCACGGCGTTCAAAGTAGTCGTCAACAATTCCTCGCTCACTACGCACATCTGACTATCATTGAGCCGGCGGCTTCGGGATGAATATCTGCGGCTTTTCCGGCCACATGCCGGGCACATCGGTTTCTGTTGTGCCGAAGCCGGTGCGGAATATGTCCAGGATTTCCTGGAGCGCTTTCCTTTTCTCGCCCGGCTCCATCACAAGCTTCGCAAGAGCTTCGAGCTCATTTGCATCCGCTATCGTCCTGCCTTCCGTGTTCTGGTACACCCTGGCCCTCCCCGCCTCGACGATTATGCCGCCTACGGGTGCATCCCGTTTGAGGAGGCCGAAGAGCTGTCCGTCATGGTTCTGCAGCTCTTTGGACATTGCGCCCTGGACCTGTGGCGGGTCGGGGAGGGTGGCGCCCCGGTAAGAGCGTATGAACTCGCCTGCGAGCTGGGTCTTGTCAACTGCCATTCCGCGGGACTCCAGAGCAGTATGGACCATCGTCACGAATTCCGTGCTTTTCATGGCGAAGTCGCGGTTGAAGAACCCCATCTCGGCTCCGGGAGGCGCCGGGAGTCCGGGCTTCGGCTGGACCATTCCGGCCACCCAGTCGGTATCGAACGGCTGGAACGTAATTTTCGTCCCATCCGGGGTTTCGACCAGGAAAACGGCGGTGTTCCTGACGGCCCGATCGGCCACGAGAGCGCGCCGTGACATCTCATGGTAGGCCGACCAGGCCTGGAACAGCTGGGCCCGCCCTTCAGGAGTCGCAGCCATGTCGAAGAACTGCTTCACTGCCGGATAGCGCGGGTCATTCGGGTTCGCCAAAATGCCAGATACCCTGGCCGGGTCCCTCAAAATCTCGCTGTCGAGCATGGCAACGCTCTTTACCGGATATTCGCCGGACTGCCCGTCGGGAAGCCGCAGCTTGAGGGACTTGCCCACGTATCCGTGCACGTCCTCGCTGAGGCTAAACGTCCCTTCGACGGGCCTTCCGTTTGCATCCGACAGGCCGGTCTGATATTTGAACGTATGGAGGCCGGCAGAGTAATCGAGCAGCCCCTGCGCGCCGCAAAGCCTGGACCCGAAGGCGGTCGGGCCGAGGTCCTCGTTTTTGAGGAATATCGTCCTGCCGTCGCTGAGCTTCATCATGTAGGCGCCGGCGTTGCCGCCAAGATGCGCAATGTCGGCTACATACGCGTTCTCGTATCCGGCGAGGGAACGCAGGTTGCCTTCGAGGTTGCCGCTCAGCACGAATTCGGCCAGCTGCTGGTGCTCCTGGAAGAATGCCCTCCTCTCTTTGGAAAGCCTGAGCCGGGCATCGGTCGCCATGCCGGGCGGCGCTCCGAGCATTTCGTCCATGACTCCGAATACGCCGTCCCTCTGGTACGCAGCTTTTAAAGCGTCCCGGAATTCTCCCGGCTTTACCCCTCTTGCCTGGGCCATGGACGCTATTGTCGCGTGCGGTGGCTCGGCATCCAGTATAGCCCTGGCCCGGCCATCAAGGGTGAGAAGGGGGATGTCGTTGCTCATTCCCAGGGAACCCATGACCGCCCGCGTTTCTTCGATGCCGCCGCGGAGGTACGCCTCCATGAGCTGGTTCCGGATTTGCTCGGGGGGAACCCCCCGGGCGTCGGCGGCGGTCTTTATTATCTGCTCAAGAGTAGGGTTCCTCTGACCTTTGGCCAGGGCGACGAATGCAGAATCGAGCGACTTGCCGTCTGCATCCCTCCTTGCCAGCCGGTCCAATTCTGCCTGCTCCCGTGCGGGGGCGGCGCTTTCCCACTCCTTTGCGAGCTTCTGGACCTCCGGGCTGCCGGCTTCGTATTTGAGCATTTCCTCGACCATGCGCCTGACCGCAGGCTCGAGCTTGTCCATCTCACCGGTGAACTCCTGGCCCCTGAGCCCTCGGACTTTTTCTGAAATCGCAACAAGCTCCTTTGCGCTCGGCCCTTCCTGTGCAGGCGGGACGCCCGGAGCCTCGCGCCGTGTGATATCTTCGTCAGGCGAAGGCTGCTTGACTTCTCCCTTCCGGGGCTGCTCGTGCGGCGCTGCAGGGCCTTCCTTCTGGACCATGGCTGGCTTCTGCGGCTCATTCGCAGGAGGCTGCTTCGGCGTCCCCTCGGGCGGTTTATCTGCCATCGCGACAGGCTTCACCGGCCCTTCCTCGCCCTGTGATTTCTTCGGCTGGTGGAGCTCGTCCAAAACGGGCCGGGGTGCCTCGACATCAGGGGATGCGCTCGCCGCCTTGGCCCGGGGCTCGGTGGATTCGGGCATCGCCCGGATTACCATGCCCCGTGCAGTTTCAACGAGCGCTTTTCCGCCCTTGGTATCCGACACCCACTCTTCGAAGCCCTTGCCCTGCGCTTTCATCCGGAACATCTTCTGGCTGTCTTTAGTGGGCATCTGCCCTGGCTCGCCGGTGATGTGCCTGAGCGCTGCCTGCACGTCCTTCGGAAGCGCGTCGAACCGCGCCGCAACAGAGTCGTCTTTTTTCAGGCCGCTCTCGTGGAGATAAAGGTCCCTCGCAAACAAGGCGAGGGATTTGGCATCGGAAAGGTTCATCTGCTTTGCCAGCTCGAAGCCGACATCCTTCTTCATCGGCTCGGGGATTTGGGGAGTCTCGCCCTTGATGATTGAGGCCGCGATGTCCGTCGGGGATTTCGCTTCCTGGGGCTGGACCGGCGCGGCATTCACCGGAGGCTCGACTTTCTGGGCAGGCGCTTCCTTCCCCTTGTATTTCACGAAGTCGAGCGCAGCCTGCTCGTGCGGCTGGAGCGGAGTGCCGGCCTTCTGCTTGTCGCGGGCGATTTTCGCGAGCCGCTCTATCTGGTCGGTCGGCTCACCCGGGCGGTACTGTTTCGTTATTTCCGGCTTCTGGAAATATGAGTCGAGCGTTTTTGACGCGCTGTCAAGTATCTCGCCCTTCCTGCGGCCCGCCTCTGTCCGGAAAGCCGATGCCCTCCGGTAGAGTTCGACTGCGTCCCCCTTCATGCTCGCGGGGAGCGCGTCGGCCCTGGCGTCCATCTCGATTGCGCGGCTCATGAGCGACTCAGGGCTCGCGCCTCCGATGCTCTCGAACCGGGCCTCCTTGGCGAATTTTGCGCGCTCATTCAGGGCTTCGGTTTCGAGCGCGATGTCGCGCTTCGCGTAGTTCTCGAAGCTCGCCCGCCCCCCTCCAATCCTGAAGTTGTCGTATCTCGTATTGAGGGACGAGAAGCTCTCGAAATCGAGCGACGGCTCGACTTTCCGGGCGGTCTCGTAGTTGTTAAGGAGCTCCACCTGCCGCTCGTATCCTATCCCGCGCTTGCTGGCATAGCTGTTGAATGCCTTCTGCTCCGGCTTGGGAAGCTGGGCCAGGCCCTCGGTAACGGCCTTCTTGTAAATGCCCTCCTGCCACGCTGCGCGGTATTGCGCCCGGCTTTCGGGCGGAGTGCCGAATATGAGCATCTCTCCTATCTGGAGGGCCCTGCTCCGGTAGACGGGCAGTCCGGTCCTGCTAACCTGCGCGCCACGCAGCGCATGGAGGCCGGGCTGGACGCCGCTCTGGATTCCCGTGAGTATTCCTTCGGCGACCGCATACCATCCGGAAACCTGGCCGGATGATGCGGCCTGGCTAAGCTGGTAGATGGAAACGCCGCCCTGGACTGCGCCCCCGGCTATCATGACGCGGCCGAGCCACGTGGAAGTCAGCTCGAGGGCGGTCGGCGCGAGCGCGCTCTCGGCCTCGAGGCCGAGCTGGGCCATGCGCGCGGCATTCTGCGCCTGGGCAAGCTCGCCCACGACCGGCGCTGCGGCCGCGCCTATCGCCATCCCGACCTGGAAAATCATGAACGCCTGCTCGCCAGCTGACATCCCGCTGAAGTCACCGCCGCACGCCTCATAGTATTCCGCGGCGCCGATGAAGCCCTCGGTCGCGGCGATGGCGCCCGCGAGGTATCCCGTGGCCCCGCCGGTTACAGGCGAGAGCGCGAAGAGCACGCCGTAGCCGGCCATCTTGAGCACGCTCTTTCCGAGGTTCGCGGCGTCCTGCCAGTCCTGCTTGGACCGCGTCCATTTGCCGGTCTCGTAGTCCGGGTCCCAGAGCTTGCCGTTTATCTCCTGGAACGGCATGCCCTGCTTGTATACCTGCTCGGACTCGGCGATGACCTCGCTCAGGTACCGCCCTCCGGGGTTCTTGACGATGATTTCCGCGGAGCGGTGGAAGTCCCGCGAGCGCGTGCCGACGCGCGCAAGGTAATGCTGCTCGTCGGACTCCCACACCCCCACGCCCGCCTTCATCACTATGTCGTTCTCGAGGTTCGTGAACTGGGCGTAGGCTTCGGATATCCTCCTGAATTCCCCGGGCGTCATCTGGAACTTCTCGAGCGTTCCGTCGTCCTTCTTCCTGAAGCCGCTCAGCCAGAGCTGCATCTCGGTCTTCATCTGGGCATAGTCCTCGGCATTCCACTTCTTCTGGAGCTCGTTGTCGAGGTCGGACTTGGCGAAGATGATGTTGTAGGCCTCAAGGTTAATCTCGTAATCGTTCTTCAGCATGGTCCTGACGCGGTCCGAATCGTTCATCCACCCGTATCCGTCGCGCGTGAGGCTCTTTGCCATCGCAATCGACTCGCCTGAAAGCCGGTAGAGCTTCAGCTTGTCGTTCTCGTCCTGCGTTATCGCCGCCCGGTTCTGGAGCACTTTCGCGGTCTGGAGGCGCTTCGACACGTACGGCTCGATTGAGGTGTCCCATTCCATGTTGTTCTTCCGCGCGACGAGGCCGGATGAGAGGGCGAGGAGCTGGACTACCTGGTCGTCGCTGAACTCCTCGGTCCCCCCGGCCCGCTGGACCGCGGCGAAAAGGAGCTCGGGGCGGTTCGTGAGGACATGGCTCCAGAGCGCCCTGACCTTCTGCTCGTACGAAGGGTCGTTCACAGCGCCCTTGGCGTCCTCGAGCATCTTCTTTATCTCCTTCACTTCCGGGCTGTTCGTGTCGGGTATTTTCGAGAGGAGGGAAATCATGCCGTCCTCGTTGAGCGTGAGCTTGCCCGCCGTGCGCTCTATCGAGTCCCTGCTCTTTAGCGCGAGGCGGGAGGCCGCCCCGTTCTGCTTGGCCCGGCCGAGGAGCCCGCCCTTCAGTTCATCCACTGCAGGCTCGAGCTGGCGCTTTGCCTTGCCTGCCGCTATCCGCTCGTCGAGGTTCCTTTTCTTGTCGGCCCCGCTCGCCGAGTCGTCGAGCAGTCCCGGCTCCTCCGGATACCATTCCTTGGTCTTGTACGCGCGCCGCGTGTACTCGTACTCGGCATAGTCGAAGGCCACGCGCTCGTTGTCCGCCTCCTGCATGCCGACTTTCGTGTAAGAGACGTCCTGCGCGTCCTGGAGCGCGAACTCCGCGCTGGCGATGTCGCCCTTTGCCGCAAGGCCCCTCGCGTCCACCACTTTCTGCACGAGCGCATCGCGGTCGAAATAGATGAGGTCTCCGTCCACTATCTTGTCGGCCATGCTCTTGCCGCCAGGAGGGGTGTAGAAGTTGGACTGAAGGGCGTCGAGCATCATCTCGCGGCCGAAGTCGCCTCCCTTTCCCTTGTCCATCTTGTCGAGCTTGTCGTAAAAGTCCTGCCGCTTCGCTTCGGGGAGGTGGGCTATCAGCTGCCGCAGGAGCAGCTCGCTCGGGTATGGCCAGCCGCCTTTGTTCACGGGGAACCCGCCGAGCCCGCGCTCGTCGCTTTTCGGGGCCGCGAGCCGGAGCTGGCGGCTCAGGCGGAATTCGTCTATGTTCAGCGAGGCGATGAGCCCGCCGCTTTCCATGTCGAATTTGGCCTGCCGGCTCAAGGCGCCGGCCGCCGCGAAGTTCTCGCCCCAGTAGAGGCCCACGACCTGCTGGAATTTCTTCTCGTTCGCGAGCGGGTCGTACGGTGTCTTGGCCTCCCCGTCCTCGTAATAGACCATCTTGATGCCGTCAGGGTGGTTCACATCCGTCGTCCCGCTCGCGAGGCTGAAGTAGTATTTCTGGAGCTTGTCGAATTTCTCCGGGTCCTCGCTTTCGGCTATCTTCTTGGCCTCGTCCTTCACGTTCTGCGCGGTCTGCGGGTCCAGGTCCGCTATCTTGCCTATCAGCTCCAGGGACTTGTTGAGGTTCCCTTTCTGCAGGGTCTCCTTGGCCGCGGCTATCCCTGCGTCCCTCGTCCTCATTATGTCCTGCTGCAGTTTCACGGCCTGCTTCCCGGCCTTACCCGCGCCCGCGGCCTGCTCGAACAATGCAGACTCGCGCTCAGGCGTGAGCGCGCCTTCCTTCCGGTTGCCGAGCCGGTCTGCGTCGTAGCCCAGCCCTATGGCGAGGTCGGTCTTTATCGCGATGTTGAGCTGGAACCTGCCGCGCTCGCGGTGTATCGTGTTCACTTTCCTGACGCTCTCGTCCATGGTGCCGAGGTCGGAGGCAAGCGAGCCGGCCGCGAGGCTGAGCTTGTCCGAGTTCTGCCTCGCCTGCGCCGCCTGCGCATAGAGAGCGCCGGCCTGCTCCGAGAGCTTCCCCGCCTCATCAGCCTTTCCGGCGTCCGCCGCCGCCTTCGCCTGCGCTGCAAGGGAATCGGCCTGGTCCGAGAGCTTTTCGGCCTTCTCGAGCTCTGATGCGGCCTTCGCGAGCATCTCCCTGCCTTTTGCTATCGCGTCAGTCGCGAAGCCGCGGTCCACTTCCGCCGCCTTAGAGTCATAATAATCGGCGAACGCATTCCTCCCGGCCTTGCGGTTCTGGTCCGCAAGCGCCTTGAAGCGCTTGCTTTCGCCCTCCCACTGCGCATCTATTCCTTTTCCGAGGAGGTTGTCGAAATCCGTGGCGTGGGACGCTATGAAGGCGATTTTCGTGAAGGACGCGGCATCCTCCTGCAGTTTTGCAAATGAATCGCCCATCGAATCCTTCAGCGGCTTCTTGGAGAGGACTGCCACGGCGGCAGGCGCGCTCACATCCTCAGGCTTCTTTTCGGCAATCCTTTTCGCGTCCTTCTTGTAGTCGCCGAGGTATTTCTCGATTGAAGCCATCGCGTCCGCGCGCTGTTTCTTCGAGTCCTTGTCCAGCGCGGACTCCCGCGATGAGGCCAGGGATGAATATGCGAGGGCGAGCTGGCGGAGCTCCTGCGCGCCGGTCATATCGCCGTTAGCGGCCGCAACCTCGGCAAGGTCGAAGTACGCCCTCGCGTTCGCGAGCTGGCCGCGGTCGCCGATTTTCTTCTCGACTTCGGCGCGCGCGGAAATATCGCCGAGTATGAACATGCCGGCGCCGGGCGGGATTTTTCCCTCGTCGCACGCCTTCGCTGTTTCTGCGATGCGCGAAAGCTCGCCGGGGTTCGCAAGCCCGGCCTGCGCGGCCTGCAGGAAGAGCATGCCCTTGTCGGAGTCGCCCGCGATGAACGCCTTCGCGCCCTTTTCGAAAAGCCCGGCAAGCTCGGGCTTCGGATTTTTTCCTGCCTTGAGCATAAGGTCCCGGAGCGCCATGAGCCCCTTGATGCGCTCGCGCTCGGCGACGATCGCGGCGGACTTTGCCGCCCTTGCGATAGCCAGCTCCATCGCGTCCGCGTCGGAGATTCCGGGGTTCTCCGCCTTTGCCTCCGCTGCAAGCAGGTCTATCTGCTTTTTGAACTCCGGGTCCTTCAGCATGTCGCGGACCTGGCCGAGATACTGCTCCGCCTTCTTTTCGTCCGAGAGGTCCTCGCCCCTTGCAATCATGCCCCGGACGCGGTCGAGCTCCTTTGAAATGTCATTGAGCGGGCCTGCCATCGCGCTTCCCTTCGGAAGCTCGGATGCCATCTTCGCCGCGATTACTGACTGGTCGTTTATCTGGATGAAAGTCTGCACGTCCGGCATCGCAGAATCCGGGTCCTTGGCCACCCGCGCCGAGAGCGACTCCAAATCCGCGCGCTGGGATTCGTCGGGCGCCAAGAGATATTTTTCGGCAAGGAACTTCTGCGTGCCTGAAATCGAGGGGTCGAGCCCGGCCAGCGTAGCCGAGAGCGCGCGGTTGTATATCGCGACGGCGCCCTTCCTGCGCTCCTCCGGGAGGCGCGCCCCGGCCGAGCCGCCGAGGAAATCGTTCATGCTTTTGACTACGTCGAGGGCGGCCCTCGCGCGCGAAAGGGATTCCAAATCGTCGCCGGGCTTTATCTGCGAGAGTATTTCCTGCGTGCTCTCATCCGGGGCCTTGGCCTTTGCGAGCTTCTTTTCGAGCGACTGCTTTATCACCCCGATGAGCTTTGCGCAGGCCTCCTTTGCCTTGGCAGGGTCCTTCATCGCCGAAACCTGCTGCATGATGTCCCTGCGGTATGAGCCGGCCTCGAAATCGAATGCCGCATTCGCCCGCAGCTCGCTTGCCGCGAACATCAGGGTGCGGTACTGCTCGGTTTCGCCCCCCTCCAGCTTGTCGAGCGCGATTCCGTAGAGCTCGGTGAGGTTTTTTTTCAATTCAAAATTGTCCGTTTTCTGGAACTCCTCGGACATGCGCCGCATCTCGCGCGAGCGGGCGATAAGCGCGCCAACATCGCCTGCCTTGTCGAAATCCTTGAGCGCGGCGCCTATGTCGCCAAGGAGCTTCTCTGCCCTGCCCTGGAGTTCCTTGGGGAGCGATGGCAGGGATTCTAGGAGAGCCGACTGCTCGTACGTCAGGTCTTCGCGTGCCTGCTCCTTCATCTTCACGAGCGCCTCGGAATACTGCTTCAGGGCCTCCAGCGCCTGCTCTTCCGGCGCGGAGACGAGCTCGTTCGCGAACCCGAGCGCCTTGAGCGCGCCGTTCAAATTGTCTGCCTTGAGGGCGGTGAGCGCCTTGCCCGTGACAGAGAGAACGCCGCTCCGGAGCGTCTCGTTCTCCTTCGGGAGGACCTTGCTCCTGATGAAGCCGAAAATGCCGAGGGCCTGGCTCGCCTTTCCGAGCAGGCCCAGGTCCGCATTCCCATCCCGGAGCGGCTTGAAGAGCGAGGCGAACGTGTCGGCGAGCTCCGGGCTTACTTTGCGGAGGATTCCCTCTGCCGCCTCCGCATCCTTCAGGAAGCGCGCGGAGAGCCGGGACCTCACCTCGTCGAGGCCGATCTTCCCTTTCGAAAGGCCGTCGCTAAGCTCCGAAAGCAGCTTCCGGTATTCCGGGTCTGCGGCCATCAGGTGTTCGCCTGCGATGAATTTCAGGAGGCTGGCAGCCTCGGACTTCGGGTCCTTCATCGCCGAATCCACTGCGTTCGCGATGAGTCCGGCGGATTCCTCGCGCGCCTGCTTCTCCTTGTCTGTCTTTGCCGGCAGTTTCAGCAATGCGGCGAGCGAGCCTTTCAGGTACTGGAGGGTTTCCCCTGCGCCCCTGAGGTATTCCGCGGTAATGCCTTCCCCGCTCTTCAGCCTGTCCTGTATGGACTTGAGAAGCTTTCCAGCGGCCTCTCGGAGCGGCTTGCTTCCTGTCTCTTCGATTCCCTTCAGCATGCCCTGGAGCGACGACTCCAGGCCCTGCAGGGCCTTCATCTTGTCGGATTTGGCTTTTGCAATCGCGTCGAGCGCCTTCCCGAGGTCTTTCTGGAACGAATTGATTGCTTCGGTGAGCTTTTTCCTGTCCAGGAGGCCGGCCGAGACCATCTTGGAGGTGGAAACCAGCTTGTTCAGGAGCGTCTTGTCCTTCAATAAGAGCTCCTTGTTCCGGAGGAATGTGACGCCGAGCTGGAGGAGCTGCTGGCCCCTTTCGCGGAGAGCGGCGGTCTTGGATTCGAGCAGTTTTCCCGCCCCCTTCAACGCGGCGACGAGCTCGGGGGGCGCCCCGGCCTCGGTGAGCGCAAGCTCGAGCGCGGATGCCACGAGCTTCTCCGCCTTCTTCTCCAGCTCGGCCATCTCCTTTTCCTTCTCGTCCTTGTCCTTCTTTGAATCCGTTATTTTCGCGAGCGCGCCCGCGAGGTCCCCGAGGAGCTTGTCCATCTGGTCCTTCATCTTCGTGCCCACGATTTCCGAGGTCATGACGCTCTGGAGCATCGCGGAGACGCTCTGGAGGGCCGCGACGTCGCTCACCCTCGCGCTCGCAATAGTGAAATTCTGCTGGAGGGACTGGAATGCCGAGGTCGCCTCGGACGCGCTCATCTGCACGGATGGGTCGGTGAGCCGCCCTACGGTCGCGAGCAGGCTTCTCCTTGCCTGCTCGTTGCCGGGGGCGTTGTAAACCTGGGGATTGTCCAATAAGTTCTTCGCGCCGAACACCGCTGAGGCCACCCTTTCCGTCCCCCCTTCGGTGCCTATCATGCCGAACCCGCGCTGGAGGTTGTCGCTCAGCGCCTTTGCCTCGGCCGAGCCGTCCTGCTGGGCCTTGTATTGCGCCATCACGCCGAAAACAAGCACGATTGCTCCGCCCTGCGCCTGCTGGAGCAGGCTCGCGTCGCCGGTCTGGAGCGCCCTTGTTGCCATGTCCGCTATCCGGTCGACCTGCTGGCTGTAATCGTATTCGCCCATCCGCGCGCCCTTGGCCTTGCTCGCCCAGTCCAGTATCGAGCGTGCCTGCCCGACCTGCGTCTCGTTAAGGCCGGAGTCGAGGCGGTCGGACTGGCGCAATGCCTGCCCTACCCGGGAATCCGTATCCCTCTCGACCTGCCGCAGGTCCTGCTGCTGGACAGGCGGGGGCCCGTGCCTCGGCGGGACGTGCATCTGGGGCGGGTTCGCCTCGACCTGGTCCGGGGCCTGCTTCTGCTTATCGGCCATCGTAACCCTCCCGGTACTCGCGGCAGAGCTTCACGAACATTTCGAGGCGCGTTTTCCGCATCTCGAACGGGTCGCCGTTGTCCCTCGAGCGGAGCATCAGCGTGAGCCACGCGGCGAGCGCGTCCCTGAATTTCAAATAGCGGGCGAACTTCTCCTTCAGCTCCTCGGGCTTGTCCTTCGACAGTTCCCATGAAGCGAGGGCGCTTTCCAGAGCCGAGAGTGTGCTGCTCGCTATGCGGATTGTCTCCCGCTCCTGCTCGGTTATGCTGGTTTCGCCTATCTTTTCAGCCACGGAAAGGATTCTTCAGCAGGTTTTATTAATCGTCAAGGAGCCACGCTGGAATTATTAAGCTGAATAAAGGATTCCGGTCATGCCAGAATTCGCTTTAAGCTATTCGCTCGGGGCCGCTTCCGGGGAAGGAAAGTGCGCCATCGAGGATGAGTGCATTTCCATCATGCCTTCGATGGGCGAGCCGCTCCGGATTCCGTTCAGGGACATGCTGGGGGTTTCGCCTGCCGACTACAAGATAGCCATAACGCTTCCAAAAAACACGCTCATCCTATCCGGCCTCGGATTGAAATACGAGGATTTCGTCAGGGAGCTCTTCCATGCGCGAAACGAATTGACGCTGAAGGACATGCTGATGGAGGATGCCAAAGTGATTGGCAGGGCAAGATGCCCGTTTTCCTATGTTTCAGAAGGGAAGGAATCGAAAGGCGAGTGCGAAGCGAGGGTTTACGAGACGTCGCTCGTGATTCTTCCGGACAGCGGCGAGCTCGCGAGAATTCCGTTCTGCGAGGTCTCGCTCTTCAACCAGGAGGGGTATTCGCTCGTCATCTCCACCGAATACGGGGAGAAGCTAACGCTTTCTGCCCTTGGAAGGCAGATGGACCCGCTCAGGAAAGCTGTTTCCGATGCGATGAATTCGCTCTCGCTAAAGACGCAGAAAATCCTGAAGGACGCCGCGCCAGAAGCCGGCCCGGACGAGATTGCCGCAGCCGCGCGCATGATGCGGGACGGGCGGGCTGCGCGGAGGAAATCGCTCGATGGAATTTCGCCGGCGATATGGGCCGGGCTACGGAAAAAAATCGAGGTTGCGGGCCTGAAGGACGAATACGCGTTTTTGGAATCCATATCCGAGCCCGCGGAGATGTGCATCGGGGTGAAGCGGAGCCTCATGGGCGACATGGAAGGCGAATATATCTGGTTCCTTGCGCCCCTGAAGGGAAAAAACGTCATCGCGATGGAAGCCACATCCGAGGAAAGCGGGCGCGCGACATACCTTTTCAGGGTGATGCCCGAGAAGGAGTTCCGGGGCGAATTGTCTGAGGAAAACATCCTTGCCGGCATGAGGAGAATAAACAGGTGCATGATTGCGATTAACTTCAGGCGCGAGCCGGTTTACCTCGACGAAAAATCCCTCGGCGACCCGAAATACGCCTCTTACCGGTTTTCCATAGCGAGGCTCCCGCAACTGCGCGAGCTGCGCTCGCTTTTCATCGGGCGCGCGATACACAACGAGGGCTGGAAGCGGAACGTCGCGGGGCAATAGCTTATATTTATTTTCGGAGGATTTTGGCTATGCCTGGATACAAGCACCCGTGCAGGTACTGCAGCGGGCTGATAGACAGCGATTCGAATTACTGCCCTCTCTGCGGCAGGAGCGGCCCCTTCGGCGGGCGCTGCCCGGCCTGCAAGAACAAGGTCGAGGACGGCTGGAAACGGTGCGGAAGCTGCGGCCTTCCGCTCGAGGCTAATTGCCCCAAGTGCGGAAAGAGCACGTTCATCGTCGGGGAGTGCAGGAACTGCAAGGCCCCATTGACAATCGAATGCAAGAAATGCAAGAACATAGAGCCCTTGGGCACAAAGGAATGCTCAAAGTGCGGGAAACAGATGTAAGGTGAAAATATGGCATTGCAGCCTTTTACGAGCAATTTCGAGGACAACAGCACTGACGCGGGATTCCAGTTCACTTTCTACTGCGACATATGCAGGGAAGGGTACAAGACCGGCTTCAAGGAATCCGGCACATACAAGAAAGCCGGGCTTCTCCGCGGCCTCGGGCAGGCGATTTCGCTCGGCGCGAGCCTGACCGGCCACAGCAACGTCGGCTACAGCGCCGAGAGGGGCTCGAGCATCCTAGGCGAGAGGTTCCAGGGCATGTCCCCCGAGTGGCACAAGGAGCACGAGAAGGCCTTCGAGCAGGCGCAGAACGAAGCGAAGGGCCACTTCCAGAGGTGCCCCAAGTGCAAGAAATACGTCTGCGAGAACGACTGGAACGAGGAGGAGGGGCTCTGCGTCGAGGACGCGCCCCGCGTGGCCGTCGAAGTCGCCGCGGCAAAAGGCAAGAAGATGGTGCAGGACGTGCAGGAAAAGGCCTCGAAGACGCAGGTCTTTTCCGGCGAGATAACGTCCAAGCAGACCCTATGCCCGCAGTGCGGCAAGCCGGCAGGCGAAGGCAAATTCTGCAACAACTGCGGCGCTAATCTGGCCATGCAGAAATGCCCCAAGTGCGGCGCGGCAGTCGCCGCCGGCACGAAATTCTGCGGCGAGTGCGGGAACAGGATGGCCTGAAATCCCGCTTTCTGCCATAATAGGCACATCTAAATACAAGGTCTGTCACAATATAGTAATGAAAAAACTCTACCCTACTTTTGCCGAGGTAACCAACTACAGGGGAAAAATGGGCCGCGCGCAGAAACTGAGCGCACGGGAATTCGAGAAGCTCCAGTCCGACATACTTGAAAGGGACCGCCACAAATGCGCATACTGCGGCTTCCAGGGCGATGAGTGGCAGACGATAAACTACAGCGACGGGGACATAAGCAACAACAGCAGGAGCAATTTGACGACGGTATGCCCCATGTGCAACCTCATCCTGAACACTCCGCTCGGCTGCAAGGTCGAGGGGATAGTCGAGCTCTATGAATCCGCAAGGTATCCTCAGAACAAGGTCATCCAGATGACGCGCAAGATGCGCTCCGAAGGGAAGGCAGACGCAGAGATAATCCGCGTGCTCGGCCTGAAGAACAAGGTCCCGTTCAAGCCTGACAAGGACTACCTAAAGGGGCTTATCGGGTTCGTCACATCATGGAAGGGCTCCTGGGGACAGGTCGAGGAGGCCCTCCAATACGGATACGGGCACTAGTTTTTTCGCCTGAAAATCAGGTAAATCGCCAAAAGGGCCAGCAGGACGACTCCGGCATAGAGAAGGAGGTTGTCCTCCTGCGCCGGAGCCTTCGGGGCCTGCGATAGGTATGGAGTCGGGATAGGCTTCTGCTCCGGGGGCACGGGGGCCGTGGAGTTGGGGCCCAGGCCGCACTTGTCCGGGCAGGTGAGCGGCGTTTCGCCGATGCGCTCGTCGCATCCGGGGGCGCTCGAGCATTCCACCGCGACTTCAAGGCTGTTCGAGAATGCCTTCCCGCCCGGGAAGAGAACCTCGGTGGGGCCGAACGAGAGAATCCCAACTGTTTTCGGCTTCACACGGTAAACGAGGCTTTGCGATTCCCCGGGCCCGAGTGAAAGCTCCCAGGAAAGGCGCGGAGGCTGGGCGGCAAGCGAATCCCCGATGACGTCCGTGTAGTTCGGCAGCGGGTCCACGGGCTCGACATTGCCCAGGTATTCGTTGACCGTGACTCTGACCTCCGAGCTGCCATTGTTCCTCAGGGTAATCGTAACGGGAAATTCTTCCGTGAGATTTACCGAGAGGGGCGCGTATTTCATGACGTCCAGATTCCCGGCGAATTTCTGCTCCGGATAGCTCACGCTCGAGTCCTGCGCGTGCGCAAGGCAAAGGAGAATGAAAACTAAGGCGAGCTGCTTCAGCATCCGCTCACCTCGCCCTTTGCCGGGCAGTACCAGAACCCGAGGTCGTTCACGCAGCGGTCGGGCTTGTAGCTGCAGTGGTTGACATCCGCCCCGTCCTTTTTCCAGCCCCATCCGCCGCCAGTGAAGAACTCCCCTCCGCGGTTCCCTACCGTATCTATGAACGAGTATTTCGAGTCTCCCGGCAGCCACACGAGGTTGTAGACGTGGCCCGGGGCCTCCATCGCGAAAATCTCGTTTTTCTTATATCCGGTCTTCCGGAGCGCAGTAGTCACCGTGAGCCCGTAGTCGACGCACGTGCCGGTGTTCAGCACGCCCACGGAGGAGTGCGTCGGCACCGTCACCATCGCGATATTGTTTCCCTTGGGGTCCGTGTCGCTCGTGTACCATCCGTCCTTGGGCACCTTGTAATTGTCGCCGAAAAGCGGCTTGACGAGCGTGTAATAGCACCGCAGCTCGCTGAACCGGACGTTGCTCCTCGGCCATGGGCTCGCCACGAAGCGGGGGTTGTCGCCGCAGGCCCCGTTGTCCTTGCAGCAGGCCTCGGCCTTGAAATAGTCCTTCATGTAGATGGCCTGCGAGCCTATGCCGTAGACAAGGTAGGCGGTCTTGCAGGCCTTCATGCTTTGTTCCGGACTGAGGTGCGACATGGGCTTTTTCATCCGCGTCGTGTTGATCGCGATGTCGCAGGCCCGGGACTTGTCGTATCCGTAATCGGCCTCTCCCGGGTAATCCGAGAAGGCATATTCGCCGTTGCAGCAGCTCTCTGCGTCTGCCACCATGTAGTCAAGGCTCTCATCGCAGACTTCGACCGCATGGCATGCGCCGAACTCCTGGTTGTAGTCTATCGTGGCGCCGCCGTCGTTCGGCCACTTGTCCGAGCAGGTAGTGTCTGGCGGGTAGTATTTTGCCGAAGTCGCTTTGCACGCCGTCTTTCCGCCCACCGTGATGTCCTTGGATACAGTCCTGCCTTTCCCGAAGCTGTCTTTCACGCTCAGTGTGACCGTATGCGTGCCAGGGTCGGCGAACGTGATGCTCACGATGCTGTTGGAGCCGAAAGAATCCGGTATGAACGACTTGGCGTCCCCGCCGAACTTCGGCGCCAGGGTTTTCGTTACCCCTTCGTCGTCCCACTCGAGGAGCGCGTCGGTTATCTTCCCGCCGGTGTTCATGCTCATGGCGCTGATGGTCAGTGTAAGGCTGCTCCCGTGGTCGAGGAAGGTAGTGGAGGGGAAAAGCTCCGCGTAGGGGTCGTACAGCGTCTTTGTGGTGTTGAAGTAATAGGACGACGAGTTCGCGCAGAGGTCCGCGCAGCTCGAGACGAAATATTCGTAGGCCGTTTTCGGCTGGAGGGAAAAGAGGTTCATCGAGTGGTTCTTCTTAACGACCAGCGTCAGGAGGGTGCCGCTTATCCTGTCCGCGATTCCGCCGCTTATGACAGAGTCCCCTATCGTGGAAAGCGCTGGCGAGAGAGAGGCGGAGCCCTTTGCAGCCGTATGCTCTATTGATGTATCTGTAACGGGGGGGATGTCGTAATATTTGTGGATTGTGACGTCGTCGTATTTCCCGGCGGGGGGAACCTGCTGCCATTCGGTTGCCCCGGCCTTCCGGTAGTACACTTTCGAGTCGGAATCAATATCGGTCTTCCAGATTATCCGGGCAGAGTCGTTTGTTATGTCCACGGCCTTCACGCTGCTTATCACCGGAATGGCCGCCCCGGTGCGGAAAACGCGCTCCTCGCTGACGCAATCAAGGTCGCAGGACACTATCGAGAGGGTGTACTCGGTGTTCGATTTCAGGCCGGACAGCGAAAGCGAGTGCGCAGTCGTTTTTTCCCTGCTGCCTGCGCTCTTGACGGGAGTCAGGAACGAGGTGCCGTAAAGGTCAATCGTCCCGTTCGCCGGAAGGTTCGTCTCCCAGTACGCGCTTACTTCGGTTTCGCCGGGCGAGACGGCGAGTGTAGTTATCTTTAGGGTTTCGGGAACGAAGGTGGACGAGGATATCTTGGCCCTCGCATAAGGATGCGGCTGCTGGTTGGCGTCAAGCTCATAGCCCATGGACAGCACCTTGACGGTGACGTTCCGTTTCCCGTCCGATATGCCCGCAGTGTAGCTTTCGCCCTCTTCGAGCGAGGGGGATGCCACGCCGTCCCCTCCGTGCCCTATGTCGAAATCCGCCTTATCCACTATCGGCTGCTGGCTGCTGTCGAAGCCCTCGTGGAGGCCTGAAAGCGTGATGTCGAACCCGTTGTCCGAGCGGACGGAATCCCCTTCGAAAAGCTTGTAGGTGCCATCGCCGCTGTGGGTGGAGGCAAATGAAAGGGAAGCGAGCATCAGGATGAGAAAGGCCTTCCGCATGCAGGGTTCGGGGCGCTTAGAATTAATAAAATGCATCACTCGTGATTCCGCTCAAGGACTGCCATCGCCGCGCGCTTGACGGACTCGTAGGGCGTCTTCCTCACGATGCTCTCGATGTCCTTCCTCATCGGGCCGATGACGCTCGAGTCGAGGTTCTCGAGGGCATCGAGGAGCTCCTGCTCCTTCGGGCCCCTCTCGGGGTTCGAGACGTGCGTCTTGAGGAGAAGGATTGACTTTGCGTTCACGAGCTTTGCGACGTTGGTTTTCACGTCCTCGTCCTCCTCGCCCCCGTTCTTGAATATCTCCGTTGCCATCGCGTCTATTGCCCTTTTGTTGCCGTCCAGCACCATCCGCATCGTCCGGATGTGCTTGCGGGCGTCATCGTCGAACTCGATTTTGGGCTTTGCGACATCGCCGATTCCGAGGATGGCCCTCGCGGTCTGCCTCGCTTCCGGGAGCAGGCAGTCTGCCGTCAGGGCTGTTTCGTGCATCATGAGATAGCGGAACTCGTGGCGCATGTCTTCAAGAAGGGTTCTGACCTCGCCCGTGTTATTTCTCGCAAGTCGCCTGCCCGCCATAGATAATGTTTCTGAAAAAGGGTTTTTATTGGTTTTGAGCAGCCTGCAAACCCCGGCGGGTTTGCACTGAACCACAATTTTTCCAATATTGGAACCGTAAGATTTAAATACTACAATTGTCGTAGAAGCTCGTCCCCCATGACAAAAAAATTATACCCGCAGGGAAACCAACCGGTCCCTGGCGAGGAGAAGCCGAGAAAGGCCTTTGCAGGCAGAGAAGTACTTGAAACTCTCGCCCACTCCGGGCAGTACAGCATGGCCATAGACAGGATCACTTCCGGCATGGCCTGCACCGACATCCGCGAGCTTCTGCGGATGGTCCCCGAGTGCTTTTCCGGGGTCGCCAAAATCGAGATAACCGGCCCGGACGGCGTTACCCTCGTGAGCGCGTTCGTGAAGGACGACAAGGTCATTTTCAGCGGAAAGAGCGACTTGGAAGAGCAGTTCGTGAAGACGAGCGTCCCGCTCACATTGAAGCACGGCGGCGGGCAGAGGAACATAGGCGACATGCACATTTTGAGCTTCAAGCCTCTTTCACTCGATTCCGAGCACCCGAACGACTGGTACGAATCCAAGAAAGTATTGGAAATCATGAGCACCATGATAGCAAAGACCATGGACGCGAAGCTCGACGGCCTTACGGCGCTCCCGGTGCGGAAATACTTCGACCTGACCCTTCAGGAGCATGTTGAGAAGTTCAGGGCAGATGGCACGGTTTTCTCGCTCATAACGCTCGATATCGACTTCTTCAAGAAGATTAACGACCAGTTCGGGCATGACGCAGGCGACAGGGTGCTTGCCGGGATAGCAAGGCTTCTGCACAACCGGATTCGCTCGCGGACTGACTGCACCGACAGGGTGTTCAGGGCCGGGGGCGAGGAGTTCGCGATAATCCTTCCGGGGATTCAGGGCGTGAACGCCTACAGAGTGGCAGAGAGGCTCCGCGAGATCATACGCCTTTATGATTTCGGTCTCGGGAGGCCGGTCACGTGCAGTTTCGGCGTCGCCGAGATTACCGAAGTCGGAGCGGTGGAAGGCGCGGACAAGGCGCTTTACAAGCTCGCTGACACCAGGATGTACGAGGCAAAGACAGGCGGCAGGAATTCGGTCGTCCCGGGCGAAAGGATAAGCCAGATGGGCATGAAAGCGGTTAAAATCGGGAATAACGAGTAGTTTTGGTCAGTCGGCAAACCCT
>DATIFM010000016.1:0-32630 GCA_035455205.1 Candidatus Bilamarchaeum sp.
CTTGAGTCTGTCGCGTTTGACCACTTCGCTACTCCTGCAGAAAATTTCCTCCGAAAAACTCCGGGTAAATTTTCTATCAAACTTCAGCCGGTTTTACCCCGCTGACTATCATACTGGAAGTAAATCTTTTATCAAACTTCCTGAATCGCAGAACTGCCTTCGGAAGTTTGATGACCGGCGGAACGGCGTCCCGTTCCGTGGTCCCTTGGACGGTACTCCGTCCAAGCGGAAACTTTAACCTAAGAAAATGAGAAGGAAAGTTTCTAGTATTCAACGACAATCTTGCCCGACTTCAGCTTGCACTGGCACATCAGGCGCTCGGAAGGGTCGGTCGCGAACGTCGCAAGGCCGGCCTGCTCCAATTCGTTCGGGGCCTCGATGTTGTCCATGCCTTCGAGGACCTTGACCTTGCACGAAGCGCAGCTTCCGGTCTTGCACGCGAAAAGTATTGAGCATTTGCCGTCGAGCTCGGCAAGGAGCGAGCCGTCAGGCACTTCGACTGAAGCGTTATCGTTTTTCACTTCCACTGTTGCCATTTTATCACATCTCCAATGTCGGTCAAAGTTAATTAAAATCTATTTCCTTGCGAAAACGAGATACGCGGTGTGCATGAGCCCGAAGTGCTTCGGCCTGAAGCCGAATTCCCTGGCCTCGTACTCCCTCATTATGCACTCGACGGTGAAGACCTCCGAATACTTCTTCTGCGCCTCGAGGTGGAGCGCCTTGGCCTGCTCGGACTGGAGGCAGTGCGCGGCAAGATACCCCCCTTTTTTCAGGGCGTCATAGGCGAAAAGCGCGACCTTCTCCGCGTCGGCAATGTCGCAGAATACGAGGTCCCAGGAGCCGTCGCTCTCCTCGATTCCGTGCAGGACGTCGTGGAGCCTGAAGGTGACGTTCGCGAGGCCGGCCCGCTTGACGTTCGACTCGGCAAGCTGAAGGAATTCGTCCCTCTTCTCGTAGGACTTGACCTCCTTCGCGATGTTCGCGAACTGGACGGTCATGAAGCCGGAGCCCGAGCCGAGCTCGATGACGCGCGAGTCCTTCCCGATGCCGGCGTAGGCGATGACCATGCCCGCGTCCTTGGGTATAGTGACCGCCGGCCCGCCGCGCTTGAGTTTCCGCAGTAACGGGGGAAAATGAAAATCAGGTTTGTCCATGTCAAAACCCCCCCCTATCTGCCGATGGGGGTTTTGTATCCCAATCAGAAGTGTTCATGAGGTTTCTTCTCTCAGGCTAACTTATTTAATCCGCTCTAAACCAACAAAGAGCATGACGAAAGCCGCGGCGCTGAAAAAGCGCTACATCCTTTTCCGTTACTCAGGCCCGCCACGGGAGGAGGAGCCCCTGAAGCGGGCCCTCTATGCGGAGGCGCTGCGGTTCTTCGGCGAGCTCGGCCTTTCTTACGTCGCGCTGAAGCTGGTCAAATACGACGCGAACACGAAAAGTGGCGTCCTGAGGTGCTCGCGGGACTACCTCGACAAGACGCTGGGCTTCCTCGCCCTTCTCTCCTCCATCGAGGGCTCTGATGCGCGCTTGACTGCGCTCAAATCCAGCGGCACCCTCAAGAGCTTGGAAATGGAATTCCTGTCCACCCATTCCAGATAGTCCTTCTGCCCCCCCTTGACCTCGAGGTAGATTATCTCCGGGACCTTGTGGGGGTGCGTGTCCTTTATCTGCGCCTCCAGCTTCGGATAAGCCTTTGACGTCGTCTTGATGATGAGCAGGTACTCCTCGTCTGAGACTATCTTCCCCTTCCATCTGTAAATGGATTCCTCTATCCTGACAACGCTGACACAGGCGGCGAGCTCTTTTTCGACAAGGTCAAAGGCAGTCTTGGCTGCGCTCTGCTTGTCCGGATAAGTCGACAGGGCGATTATCATGCGCTTAATTCAGCCCGGCTTCTTAAAAACTATCTCTATCACGTCGCGGTGGTGGAGCGGGTGGTCCTTGCCGACTGCCTGCTTCGTCTTGTAGTCTATGGCCTTGATGAACCCCTTTCCTATGTCGCTGTGGAGCTTGAACGCGAAATCGAGCGCCGTGGTCGTCTGCGGCATCAGGAAGCAGTCCGGAAGAGTCCTTCCCTGCGCATCCACTAGGTTGCCCCCTCCGGGGAATATCGCTATGTAGTGCAAAAAGTCGAACACCGCTGCGTTGAGGCACCCCTGTATCCCTGTGCCGTTGTACCTCTGGCAGACCGCCTTCATGATGTCCATCGCCGCCTTCTGCTGCTCATTCAGCTCGGCCTTCACCTTGAACTCCTTGTCGCCGGGAATGTAGTCGATGAACCCGGCCTTCGCCGCCCCCTTGAGCGTAATCTCGGCCTCCGCAGAGCAGGGAATCACGAGGTATTCCGGGAATTCCTTCTTCAGCTTCTGGTAGTTGTCCCAGCCGGTGGAAAGGTCGCACTTGTTCGCCGCGATGATTATCGGCTTCCCGATGTGCCGGAGCTTCTTGCAGAGCGCATAGCGCTCGTCGTCGCTCCACTCCATCATGTTCTTCTCCTCTAGATGCAGCTCCTTCAGCACGCGGGCGATTATGTCCTTGGTCATCCCGAGGCCGCTGAACTGCTCGGTGAGTATGTCCTCGTTCTTCTTTTTCACGAGGCGCGATTCGCGCTGGAGCTTCTGCCAGTTGTTGTCGAGTATCCCCTTAATCCAGAAGTCCAGCTCCTGCTCGAGAAACCTCACGTCGTTGCACGGGTCGTAGCTTCCAGTCGGGACCTTCTCCCCGACTTCGTTAGTCGAGCCGCTCGCGTCGACAACGTTGATGAGGACGTCCGCCTGGCGCAAATCGTCGAGGAACTTGTTCCCGAGGCCCTTGCCTTCGTGCGCGCCCGGCACCAGCCCTGCGACATCGAGCATCTCTATGGGCACGAACCTCCGTGCGTTCACGCAGAAGCCGCTTCTCGGGTTGCACTGCTTGCCGAACTCCTTGTCCACGCACTCGACCTCAACATACGCCACGGCGCGGTTGGGCTTTATCGTTGTGAACGGGCGCGGCGAGCGCTCAACCGGCACGGATGTCGCGGCCATGAAAAAGGTGCTTTTGCCGACTGAAGGCTTTCCAACTATACCGACAAGCATAAACTGCGTTTTCCGCCCTCGTTAATAAAAAACTATGGAGAAGCCGCGGGGACTGCGTACCCCCCGGCCCTTGCGCGGTCCAATACCGTATCCAGATACCCCTGAAGCTCGGTCATCATTGAAACGTCGCTGCCGGAGTTCCGGATTCCCGCCCGGAGCATTGCGGCTATTTCGTTTATCCCGCGCTGGGCCTCCGTCCTCCTGTTGGCCTTGATGTCCGCGTCCAGGTCTGCGTTTCTTATCCTGTAGGCCCCTTCATAAGCAGCCTGCCTTGACGGGTCGAGCCTCATCAGGTCGTCATACATCTGCCTCGCCCTGGCCCTCGTAGACTTGCCGCTCTCCAATCCCCTTGCCGTGCCGGCTCCAAGCCTGTAGCCGATGGATAAATTCGCCCTCTGTACGGCTGCGGGAAGACTTCCGAACACCGCCGTACCCTCAGTGAACGCCCTCGCTGCAGCAGCCATATGCCTGTTTGCGATGCCTGCTTCCCCGAGCGTAGCGTACATCTGCGCAATCCTCAGCTTCAGCTGCTCAGAAGTTGCAACCCCTGATGCGCGGCTTAGGACATCCATAACCGCCAAGAGTGCCGGAGCCGATATCGACCCGGTTCCGAGGCGATCTCCCATTGTCGTCGCCCTGTCGATAAGCCCGTACGCGGCGATATCCCCCAGAGTCCTGTACTCGCCTGTGGGCGTAGCGGAAATGACGGTGTGGCCTATCTGGACCCCATTGCTTATCGTCAGGCCGCGATATCGCGAGCTGACGGTAGCCGGGCTGAAATCCCGGACCTGCCAGGGGCCGTTAGGGAATGCGAAGTCCATGATATAGTTCCGGCCATTCAGCCCGCTGACAAAAAGCGCAGCATGTGGCTCCTGGCCGGACACTCCGGCCTGATTGGTATGAAGATTGAATGCCCCCAGGCTCATGCCTGCCGTATCTATGTTCAATGCCCTTGCGGCGGCGATGAAAAGCATCGCGAGCTCATCGCAATCAGCCCTCATAGGCGGGCGTATTATTTCCCCGGGGGATTTCGGCATCCGGTTTCCCGAATTTTCGTAAGCAATCCCCCCGGGCCTGTCGGCTACAAGCCTCTGGTATAACCGGAGCGCCGCCCTTTCCCTGTCCTCTTGGCTGGCGTTCGGAGGGAGAGGCTTCATCCCCCCCGTGACTACGCTCAGCCGTGCGGCATCCAGCCTGAAAAAATCATCGATTATCCGTTGAACCTGCTGGGGCGGAGCCACTCCTAAAAGCGCCTTGCCAACGAACTCGTTGGCCGGCGTTTCCCTCATTCTCTGTGCCATTGCAATCCCCCCTTTCGCATTTCGAGGGCGCATTCAATCCGCTAATGCGTAATCCACGGAGCGCCCGGGCGGAACTTTAGTCGCGTCCGTTACTCTTTTACCTGCTAAAGTTACCGTCGTTTCCCTGCTCCTTAAATATCTCCGGCAACGATTATAACCATTGAGCCGGCTATCCCGTCCGGAAAGCCGGGGTGCGCAAATGCTGCCGGCATGAGCTGCTGATTCGGATGGATTTTCTGTGCAAACTGGAAATATTGCGCCAGCTGAAAGAGCTGAAAACCGAGCGATGGCTCGACAAGGACCGGCTCGGGCGCCTGCAGGATAGGCGGCTGGCAAAGATTCTCGATTCTGCCGGAAAGACGCTCCACTATCGCGCCCTCACGGACGGACGTTCCCTCGGCCATCCGGAGGATTTCGAACGCATCCCGATAATCTCCCGCGCGGACATCCAGTCTGCCCCTGATTCGTTCCTAAACCCTTCCTCGCCGCCATTCAGGGACACTCTGAGCTCCGGCACCAGCGGCAAGCCGGCGAGGGTCTTCCTCGACAGGGAGATGTACGCGCACTTCGATGCGGCACGGCTCTGCTATTTCACGGACTTCGGCCTCACTCCGCTCGATTCCTTCTGCGAGGTCACGATTACGCGGAGCTCCCCGGCAAGGGACTTGTACGGGGTTTTCCCCCGCCTCCTCCTCCCACTCCTCGGGGACGAGGCCGAGCACCTGAGGCTCATCCGCAGCCACCATGTGAACTGCCTGCGCGCATTCCCATCCGTCATTGAAGTCCTTGCAAGCCTGAACAATGAGGCGGCGAAGCCGCTCAGGATGAAATTCGTCAATTGCGGGGGCGAGGCGCTCGGCAAAGGGGCGCGCGAAAGCATCGAGGACTCGTTCTCCACAAAGGTATTCATGAATTACGGCACGAGCGAATTCGGATACATCGCCTGGGAGTGCCCCGAGGAGCGCAGCCTCCACGTGAACGGTTCTGCCGTTCTCCTCGAGATAGTGGACAAGGCCGGCAGGCCGAAGAAGAGCGGCACGGGCGATATCGTTCTCACGACGCTCCGCAATAGCGCGATGCCACTCATCAGATACCGGATAGGGGACCGCGGGAGCTGGGGCGGGGACTGCAGCTGCGGCCGGGGCTGGCGGGTATTGAAGTCCCTCGACGGCCGGAAAGCGGACGTCCTCAGGCTTCCGAGCGGGCGCATCTGCCCGTCGCTGAAGTTCTATTTCCCCTCCCGGATGAAAAGCGACATCTCGGGAATCAGGCAGTACCAGGTGGTGCAGAGGGAGCCCGGCCTATTCGTTTTCAGGTTCGTTCCTTCAGGCAAAGGCCCCGGTCCGGAGTGCCTGAGGGAGATAAAGGCCAAAGTGGTGCAGGCCGCAGGCGAACCCGTGCTGGTCGAGTTCGAGGAGACAGACTTTATCCCGCGGGGGCCGGGCGGCAAATTCAGGCATGTCATACCTTGCCGGCGGAATTGACCTCCCCCGCTACTGAAAGCTGTATAAACCATTCCTGACATTTTTTCATTGACGGGTCGGGTTCAAATGGACGAAGTTTACTCGCTTTTCGGCACTTCGCACATGCCGCACATGAAAAAGCTGATAATCAATGTCGCCCTGACGGGCAACTTCTCGTCAAAGTCCGAGAATCCGGCCGTCCCGTACACTCCTGACGAGATAGCTGACGACGTCTCGAAATGCTTCGGGGCCGGCGCGCGCTTTTTCCACATCCATGCCCGGGACGAAGGCGGCAAGCCGACCTGCAGAAAGGAGGCGTTCGGGGAGATACTCGCAAAAGTCAGGAAAAAATGCCCGGAGGCCATCCTATGCGCCACGACGAGCGGGAGAATCTTCAAGTCTTTCGAGGAGCGCTCGGGCGTCCTGGAGCTCGAAGGGGAGGCGAAGCCGGATTTTGCGAGCCTTTCCCTGGGCTCGATGAACTTCCCGACCGAGCCCTCGGTGAATTCGCCGGAGATGATAGAGCGCCTCGCCCGTAAGATGGCGGAAAAAAACATCCTCCCCGAGCTCGAGGTGTTCGAAACCGGCATGCTCAACTACGGGAGCTACCTGATGCGGAAGGGAAAATTCAGCGCGCCCCCTTACTTCAACCTGTTCTTCGGCCTGCTCGGGACGATGCCCGGGCGCATGATAGACATCTGCCACCAGGTGCACAGCGTGCCCCCCGGTGCGGTCTGGGGCGCGGCAGGCGGCGGGAGGTTCCAGCTTCCCGTGAACACGGCGGCAATCCTCATGGGCGGGCATGTCCGCGTAGGCCTCGAGGACAACCTTTTCTACGACGCAGCGAAAACAGCCCCGGCCACCAACGAGATGCTCGTGCAGAGGGTCGCGAGGCTCGCAGGGGAGATAGGGCGGCCCATCGCGGGCCCGGATGAAGCCCGGAAGATGCTCGGGCTCACTTCCTCAGGATGACGATGCTTTCCCGCGTCCTGACTTTCTGGGGGCGCACGTCCGCGATTCTCTCGGCCCCCACGGCTATCTCGCACCCGGAAAATCCGATCCTCTCCCCCATCTCTGCGAATATCTCGTCCACCATCACGTGCGTCTCGTGGATTACCGAGTTCGAGACGATGACGTATGCCGCGCCCCCTCTCTTCAACACCCTGTGCATCTCGATGAGGGCAAGCTCCATGTCCCTGAAATACGTCCCTATTATCGGTATCGCGCTGCCGATTTCCCCCACTTCGGGCGGCATTTCCTGCACCTTCATGTCCCTTCCTATGAACGAGCGTATCGAGCGCAGCCGCACCTGCTCGGCCTCAGCCCGGCTCATCGCGAGCAGGCTCAATTCGAGGCCGTATATCTTCGAGTAGTCGATGTTGTTCAGGTAGGGGGGCGAAGTAATGACGGCGCCGGCACACTCCCCTTCGAGGTCGAGTCCGCGCGCGTCACCGAGGAACACCTCCGGCTCATGGCCGGCCGGCCTCCCCCGGAGCTCCCGCGCCATCCGCTTTACCTTCCTTTTGAAAATCTCGCGCGCCGGCAGGGCCTTCTTGTCCTTCATTATCTTGAGGACGCCGCCGTCCTTGAGGACGATGCTCGCCTGCGGAAGTACTGACAGGAGCGCGAGGAGGAGCAGGTTGCGGACGCGGCCTTCCTCCTGCTCTATCGCGTGGCGCAACTGGAGTATCTCGCCGTAGTTCCTCCGCGGGAAGGCGGCGCGCGCCGGGAACAGTTCGAAATCCCACGCGGTATCTGGCGCGGGCGGGAGCGGTTTCCGTATGAACTCCTCGGCCGCCTGCAGGTCCGATTCCTCGTAGTCCTCGGTCTTGGCCCTCGACACGAAGACGGCAAGCGGCGAGGCGTCAATACCGACCGAGGAAATCCCCATCTCCTTGCATGCAAGGAGCGTAGTCCCCACTCCGCAGAACGGGTCTATCACTTCCTTGGCCCCGCTGTCCTTGGCGCAGTACTGGACTATCTCGGGAGCGTACCCCTCCTTGTACCAGAACCAGCCGTGCACCGGCTTTTCCTTGCTCGCCTCGAACGTCATGAACGGCCCTAGTTCAGGCTTTTCTGTTATTTTCATGCTTCCTCATCCTTCCTATCTCCGCCCCTTCCTTCGACAGCTTGTCGGCCTCGGAGTTCTTCTCCCTCGGAATGTGCTCGAAGCGCACGTTGAGCCCCTTTGAAAGGTGCGCAATCCTCTCGCGCAAGGGGCGCAGGCCCGGGTCCTTCACCTTGTATTCGTTGTTGAGCTGCCTCACCACGAGCTGGCTGTCGCTTTTCACATGGACGTCCGATTCGCCCATGCTGTGGGCGGTCTCGAGCGCCTTGATTATCGCCCTGTACTCTGCGACGTTGTTTGTGCCGTCCCCGATGTACTCGCCGAGCTCCTCCACGACTACCCCGTCCTTGTATATCACTATCCCTATTCCCATCGGGCCGGGGTTCCCGAGGGAGGCCCCGTCCGTAAAGATGACGAGCATGAATAGCCTTGGTTAGCGTTTTTTATAATCTTTGTCCGTATTCCTTCCATGGCCCATTCCTATCATCCTTTCCCGATAGTTTCGGTAATCAGCGCGGTTTTCTTCACCGCTTTCCTTCTAGTATTGGTCTTCTTCCTGCGCGATTTCCTCGGGGACTTTTTCATCCTGGTGGAGGCTCTGTTCGCGCTCATAGGCTTCCTGAGGGTGTTGAACCTGGTGGTGATGGCCCAGACCTATACGGTCACGCTCGGCCAGAACAGCATAACTTACAGCCGCGGGCTTTTTGCGAGGAAAGAAATCAATATCCGCTACTCGCAGGTGACCGAGGCCAGCTACTCCCAGGGCGTCCTCCAGAGGATTTTCGGGATAGCGACCATCAACGTGGACACGCCCGGCGGGAGCCACATGGCCCTGCACCTCGCGGATGTGCGTTTCGATGACGTTAAGATGACGCTCGACCTGATAAACTCGGTCAAGAAGTGATTGAATGCCCGAAACCGAAATGGCGCCCGACTACCTGATACTCCGCTCGAAGCCCCTCATCCTCAAGATGCGGAGCCTCGGGGCCGGTGTCGAGGAGGCCGAGGAGACCAAAATATCCTACCTCGAGGCCGCGTACTTTGCCGAGCGCAAGGTCCTGCCTCTCGAGAAGGACGCTCTCATCTCCCGCGCCCTCGGAAGCGACCCCCTCGCGCGCGAGAAGTACGCAGTCATCCGATATCTCCGCGAGCGCGGATACATCGTGAGGCCGAGCCTCGACAACTCGCCTTTTTTGAGGCTCCACCGCAAGGGCCTCCGCCCGGGCGAGGACAAGACCTATTATCTCATAGAAGTCCTGCCCCGCTCGGCAGGCCTCGACCTGGGCCGCCTTATGCCGTCCCTGGAGGCCGCGGGGCGCCTGCGGAAGGAGCTTGCAATCGCTTTCTGCAACCCCGATGACGAGAAGCCCACCTTCGTGAAGTTCGGAAGGATGGATTTCGAGTGAAACTTTACTCCTGTATTCCTACTGTCAAAGTGGTCTGTTTGCAAGCCCAAAGGGTTTGCCGACAGACAAAATCAAACATCCTGTCCGTACATACTCCTGGTCAGTGTCAACCCGGAGGGTTGACCAACTGACAAAACCAAACTTCAGCCTGTTCTGCCAGTCGGCGAACCCTCTGAGGGTTCGCAAACTACCGGTGCTGCCCTGCTCTCTGGGCCTGCTGGACATCCGTGAGGCCGATGTGAAACCTTTCCAGCTCACTCCGTTTGGTAATGTCCCCACGGTCGAATGGAGGTGCCGGCATCTGCGTCCCCTGTGTGATGCTTCCGGTGAATCTCGGAAGGTCGCGGAGGATCATCTCCCTCCTCATCCTGACTGCTTCCAGTTGGTGCCGGACCGGAGGACTAACCGCTCCGCCCTGATCAATCACCTGCAGCAGCCTCTGCTCCATCCTGTCGTAATTGCGCAATTCCTGAATCAAATTCGGAGGAACGACCGCAAACTCGTACGTCGTTGTGCGCACTCCGGTGAACGCATTCGTGTCCACCATCCTTCCCGTGCAATAGAACACGCTGTCATCTTCCTTCGGCCCTGCCATGCCATCACCCGGCAGGCAATCGCTTCAAGCAATTTTAAAGATTTCTTTAGTTTCCTGATGCACAAATCCGCCGCGCGCCGACCTGCAGGGTTCGCCAACTGACCAAGACTATTCGAAAAAATCCGCGGGATTGTAGCTGACCCTCCTCCTCAGCCTCACCCTCCCTTCCCTGCGTATTATGTCCCCCCTGAAAACCTCGAAATGCAGGTGCGATGCCTGGACCGCCGTCCCGTCAAGCCCGACTCCCGTGCTCCCCACTGTTCCTATCCGCAGGCCCCTCGCGACTTCCTGCCCCTCAGAAACGGATATGCTCGCGAGGTGCGAAAAAAGATACATCACGCCGTCCGCGCCCCTGATTATCACGACGTTGCCTCCCGGGCTGGAGGGGTTCGTCCCGACGTGGACGACCGTCCCGCCCGCGGGCGCGACGACCGAATACCCCTCAGGCGCGAATATGTCGATTGCGCGGTGGACTGTCCCGCTCCTCCACGAATGCGAGCCGTACGAGCCCCTGTGCCATTCTACGCGCCTGTCGCGCGGCTCGACCGGAAAAAGAATCCTCTCCGGCGCAATCCTCGCCGGAACGATGTCTGATGACGCAACGCTCATGGGCCTCCCGGCCGCTATGTCCCTCGACTGCTGGGGGCTCAGCCCCCCGGCATAGGAAAGCAGCGCGAAAAGCTCCGGGGCCCCGGCCCGCTCCCCCGTGCCGATGTCCCGGTTCCTGAAGTCGGAGTAGCCAGCGGCGAAAAGGAAAGCCCGGAGCCCCTGCAGGCCGCCCGAGGCCGCAGTCGCATAGACCCCGCTCCACATCTCCTCGAGGCCGCCTTCCCGCATGTGCGGATATATGACTGCCCGTATCTCGGTGAGCATCTGTGAGACAGACTGCCTTTCATTCGGGAGCTCCTGCGCCCGATGGAGGTAAGAAAAAAGCGCGTAGGCCGTTTCTCGGTCGAGCCTTCCGCTTTCCCGAAGGAGCCCGCCCTGGGCGCCCCTTGCCCCCCTCGCGTTCAGCGCGGCCTGGAGCCCCCGGACATCCCGGACGCCGAAATAGTCATCCACTATGCGTATCAGCCGCCTGCCCGCGTCCCCGAGCTGCTGGGGGAGGTTTTGCGAAATCATGGCCAACTCGAGCGCGCTCGCCTGTATCAGGAGCTGGCTCCTCGTCTCGATGAACCTGCTTTTTTCAGCCCTTTGCTCCATCGCTCCACCGGATACTAAAGCGCCATGACATGATTAAAAACTGTATCACACACGTTTTGTGTTAATTCTAATGGTGAATCTTGATGGACAGGTCATTTGTTGTCGAAGCCCAGATGAAAGAAGGCCCGGATATGAAAGAAGTCGTCGCAGTAGTATTCCTCAACTCTGCCCTTGAAAAGCCGCTCCTTGGCGACCTCGGCCTCGCAGGCGTGAAGTCCATCGAGGAAGTGAAGCCGGTTTCAAAGCAGCCCACCGAGCCGACCATGTACGTATTCGGGCACAGGCCGGGCTCAGTCAAGGTAGTCCGCTTCGACTGGCAGGGCAAGATGATTAGCACGGCATCCGTGCCGGGCGAGCCGCACGCGCTCATACCCCCGGTGAGCGGAGGGGCGGCCGAGCGCTTGCTCTACCTGCCGATGGCGCACCTGATAATGGCCAGCGTCAAGGACGGCCCGGTATCGAAGCCTGTCGTCGGCGTCCTGATTTCCAAGCCCTCGCCCGGGAAGGCGACGCTCAGGCCCGACAAGAAGACGCTCGACCGCGCAGGCTTCGTGAGCATCCGCTCGGTCGACGCGGTTTCCTGCCTGGGGGCGGCGGCCTCGGACTCGCTTTACATGTTCGAGAGGGTACCGCAGCCTTCGGCGGTCAAGGTTTTCGAACTTTCGCCAGACGGCTCTGTGATGGGCGCAAAAACTTTGCAGGGCGAGCCGCGCGAGATTATCCCGAAGCTGGGCGGCGCGGTCGCGGACAAATACATCTATGCCGGGAACGGCGGGCTCACGAAAAGCGACTTCCCCAAGAGAAGCACCGCCCCGCCGCCCTCCACCGATTCGCCGGCGAAAAGGAGATGCTGACTTCTGGGTAAGCCCCTTACTATCCGGTTTATAGCATTATTTCCGATATCCTTTCATGGCATCCCTGAAGCTGTTTTTCCCTGGCATTCTGCTGGCGGTTCTTTTCGCCGGCTGCATCTCGATTCATTTTGACCAGGCCGTGGATCGTGACGGCAACTCAGCCATCACGCAGAAAATCGACCTGAGCACGCTTGCGGGGATGGAACAGCAATCCGGCTCGAACCTTTCGGACGTTTGCGTGAACTTGACGGCGAGCCGGCCTGATATAGAATGCATGGTTGAAAACGACGTCGTCATAATGAAGAGGCAATTCAAGGCAAGCGACGGCGACTACACTTTCACCCGCTCTTCCGAGCTTCCTTACATCATTTACACGCTCGAAATTCGGAAAATCCCCGACTTGGGGAAAGGCCTGGACACTTCGGAAATTGCCGGAGCGGCCCCGTTCGACATGGACCTCAAGAACCCGCAGATGAAGAAATCCGCGCTGGGGGCAAAAATGGTCGGCGCGACCATGACATACAACATCTCGATGCCGGGCGAGATATTCTCGGCAGAGCACGGGCAGATTAAGGACGGCACGGCGCAGTTCAACCTGTTGGAGATGATGGAGGACGGGAACTACCTGGTCGTCAAGTCTCGCGAGCCTGACCTCGTGGTCGTCGGCGCAGCGGCGCTCCTCGTGCTCGCCGTTGCCGGAGCGGCAGCATTCTTCGTCCTGAAAAGGAAATAGATAAAAGCTGCTTCTGCGGATTAGCGCCATGAGTGCTTCTCTTGGAGTGGTTATTGCGAGGGAGGATTCCCCTTCCACTTCCGAATTCTTCTTTGTGGTCAAGGAACGCGAGGTCCGGAAGGGCCAGTACGTCCAGCTCGCGGTAGCCGCGGGAAAGCTTTTCGGGTTCGTTTCCGAGGTGTACAAGGCCAACCGCTACTTCGAGCGGCCGGAATCGGTCGCCGAGTTCGAGCGGGGGAGCGGCATGTCGAACTTCCCCTCGGGCTCCTGGGAGCATACCCTGGCCCTCGTGAAGATTCTGGGGGTTTTCAGCAAGAGCTTCGAGCGCGCTTTCACCCCCCCGTCGCCCGGTACCGAGGTCTTCGAGGCAGAGCCCGAGAACCTGAAGAAATTCCTCGGGTTCGACGAGCGGGGCATGGACATCGGGACCATCGAGCACCACCCGATACCGGCAAGGATTTCCATGACGCGCCTACTCCAGAAGCACTTTGCCATACTCGCGATGAGCGGAGCGGGGAAATCCCACCTCTCCAGCGTCCTCCTCGAGGAGCTCATGTCCCGCAAAAGGGAGGACGGGCGCATCGCGGTCCTCGTCGTGGACATCCACGGCGAGTATATCGGCTTCGCCCACGACCCCGCGTTCGGTCCGCACACCGCGGTGATAGACGGGAGCGAAATCCGCGTGCCGCTCAAGAAAATCCCGCCCGAGACGATAATGGAGTGGCTCCCGAACCTCTCCTCGCCCCAGCGGGACCTCCTCAGGCAGGCGATGTCCGGCCTAAGGGAAAAGCACAAGGACACCGAAGGCTACAGCTTCAAGGACCTGCTCCTTTCCATCGAGACGAGCGACATGGCCAAGGACGAGGTGAAGCGCGCACTCAGGCGGAGCCTCATGGAGCTCAAGCGCTACCGGTTCCTTTCAAGGAAGAGCGAGAACCCGCGCCTGATAAGCGGCGTGCAGGCCGGGAAGCTGGTGATACTCGACTTCAGCACGATAGATTCCCTGCGCAAGAAGCAGATTCTGGTCGCGCTCCTTGCAAGGCGGCTTTTCAGCCTGAGGAAGAAGGGGAAAATCCCTCCGTTCCTCCTCCTCATCGAGGAAGCGCACAACTTCGCGCGCGAGAAGGCCGAGGAGAGCGAGGCGGTTTCGCGTTCAATCATCGAGACCATCGCCCGCGAAGGGCGCAAATTCGGCGCGTGCCTCTGCCTGATAAGCCAGAGGCCGGTGAACCTGAGCACGACCGCCCTTTCCCAGTGCAACACCCACATAATCCTGCGGGTGACGAACCCGAACGACCTCGACCATATACAGATGAGCTCGGAAGGCATAGACGCGCGCGTCGCAAAGAGCATAACCGGCCTGAAAGTCGGAGAGGCGATAATAGTCGGCGAGGCCGTGAACTACCCGGTATTCGTGAAGATACGCGACCGCAGGTCGGAAAAGCGCGAGAAGGGTGCCCCGCTCCACAAGCAGGCCGCCGATTTCGAGGCCCTCAAGGAGAAGCGCGAGAAGGGGGCCGAGGCTTTCATCTGACAACCCTTTTAATCCTTAAGAAAGATATGGACTCATGCAGAGGAAGTTTCTTGCGGCACTCTCAGTCCTGATTTGCGCCGCTTTCGCCATAACCCTCGAATCGCCTGCAACGGCGAACGTCCAGAGCGGCGACATCATCGACCTCGGCACGATAGGCCCGGGCCAGACCGTAGACATACTCATCGACCCGAAAGTGACCTCGGGCGGCCTCCACGGGGAGGGCGGATTCTATGATGCGGCCGTCGCCGAGCAGCTTCCCCGGGGCTGGGCGGCTACCGACAGCAAGCTCTACCAGAGGCCCCTGCAGGTGACGATAACCGCAAACCCCGATGCGCCCGAGGGCAACTACACTATGCTCGTCAAGGTGCTCGACGAGAACGACGGCGAGAAGCTCGGCAACATAACGCTCACCGTGAAAGTCCGGGTGGTCTGGGACGTGATGGACTTCGACGTCGACCCCCCGTACAAGACAGTCGGGCCGGGCCAGCCCGCGCGCTTTGCCCTCACGATATCCAACAAGGGCTCCGCAAGCGACGCTTTCGAGATAAGCTCCACCGGCTCCAAGATGTGGGAGTTCAGGAAGCACGTCCTCGTTCCGGCAAAGACCACGAAGACGATATATTACGAGGTCGTAGGGGAAGAGGAGGAGACGATAAAGACGAACCTCAAGGTGGTGTCGCTCGCGAGCAGCAACATCGCCGAGGAAAAGAACGTCACGCTCACGATAAAATCCGACCTCATCGGGGACTACAAGGCCACGAACAACGGGGTCATAATATTCCCGATATTCGAGGCCCCGATATACGGCCTTGCTGGCCTGCTCTCCAACCTGTTCGGTTAATGATAAAAACTGTCCCCCGCATCCAATCATACCTATGTCGAGGAAGGAGGCTATTTCTTTCATAGTCAGAGAGATTCTCGGCGGGCGCCGCGACATCGAGAAGCTCAAGCGCGAGGCCGCAAAGGCATTCAGGCCGACCTCCCTCATCAAGAACCCGGAGATAATCGCCGCGTTCCCCGAAGGCACCTTCACCCCGGAAATCCGCGGCCTTCTCCTGAAGAAGCCCGTGAAGACGCTTTCAGGGGTGACGCCGGTGGCCGTGATGACGCGCCCCCAGGCATCGTGCAGGTGGGGATGCGTCTTCTGCCCTTTCACCGGGCTTGCCGCCAAGAGCTACACAGGGTTCGAGCCCGCGGCCCTCAGGGGGCGCCAGTTCGGGTTCGACTCTTTCATGCAGGCATCTTCGAGGGTGAAGCAGTTCGAGGGCGGAGGGCACCCGGCCGAGAAGTGCGAGGTAATCGTGATGGGCGGCACTTTCCTCGAGACGGACGCAGAGTACAAATACGACTTCATAAAAGGCGTCTACGACGGGCTGAACGGCTTCCGCTCGCCGACGCTGGCCGAATCGGTCGCCGCCAACGAGAAGGAAAAACACCGGGTCGTCGGCCTCACAATCGAGACGCGGCCGGACGTGTGCATTAACCACATCGGCGAGATGCTCTCATACGGCGCGACGCGCGTCGAGCTCGGAGTGCAGAACCCCGACGACTCGATATACGAAACGGTCAACCGCGGGCACACCGTGAGGGACGTCGTGGAGTCCACTGCCGCGCTGAAGGATTCGGCCTTCAAGGTCCTCTACCATGTGATGCCGGGCCTCCCCGGCTCCGGCCCGGAAAAGGACATCGCCGCGCTCAGGTCGCTCTTCGCGGACGAGCGCTTCCAGCCCGACATGCTCAAGATTTACCCCACCCTCGTCGTTGGCGGAACGGTCCTCAAGCAGTGGGCCGATGAGGGCCGCTACGAGCCGTATTCCACCGAGGCCGCAGCCGAGGTCATCTCAGAGTTCTACCGCTACATCCCGAAATACGTCCGCGTGATGAGGATACAGCGCGACATCCCTGCACCCCGCATCGAGAGGGGCGTGAAGAAGAGCAATTTGCGGGAGCTCGTCGAGGCGCGCCTGCGGGAAAAATCCATCGTGCCGCAGGAGATACGCTACCGCGAGGCCGGCCTCGCGGGGAGGAATATCCGCGCAGAAGACTTCCGCCCCGGCCGGGTGGACTACCGGGCAAGCGGGGGGAAGGAGGTTTTCCTTTCGTACGAGAGCGCCGAGGGGCTCATCGCCGGCTTCATACGCCTCCGCTTCCCGCCTTCGAGTCCGCGGAAAGAGATAAGCCCCGAAAGCGCGCTGATCCGCGAGCTGCATGTCTATGGGAGCGAAGTGCCTATCGCCGCGGAAGGGAAGATACAGCACCGGGGAATCGGCTCCAGCCTGCTGAATGAGGCTGAAAATATCGCCCGCGACGCGGGAAAGGAGAAGATGGTGATAATCAGCGGCGTCGGCGTGCGGGAATACTACCGGAAACTCGGCTACTCGCTCGATGGACCGTATATGAGCAAAATGCTCTAGTCAGAGCTTCTCCTCTTCGTTGTATTCCCTGAGCATCTCGTCCTGCTCCTTAAGGAGGTCAAGGTACTGCCTCTGGAGAGACGAGAACTGCGTCTCCTCGTCGGAATTGAAGACCTTTATCTGCCTCTCTGCGTTCTTGAGCTGGATGGCAGAGTTCACCTGGTGGATTTTCTTCACGTTCTCCTCAAGCCTGAACTTCATGCTCTTGTCAATCCAGATGCTCCTGTTGGAAACTTCCATGCGCACTTCGCCTATCTCGGCGTCACTGCTCCGTATCTCGTTCCCCTCTGCCCTTGCCGATATCCCGCACCGCGTCATGAGGCGGGCAAGGGCCCGGCAGGCCTTCTCGTCCAGGGACCTGAGCCTAATAGAGCCGCCGATGCTCCCCCTCCTGAGCGCGTCGGCGACCATCTCCTTCTCCTCGGCCCCGAGCTTGGAGCGTATGAGCGCAATCTTGGCAATCTCCATCCTGTTCTCGAAGTTCCGTTTCACTATCCGCCCGCGCTCTGTCAGGAAGTGGTAGACTTTCCCGTCCCTTATCTTCAATGCCTCGCGCAAATCGTCCGCTGAGAATCCGGAAACCGTCTTCTGCAGCTCCGCGAGGGCGTTTCCCTGGGGGAGGACTATCTCGACCCCGGCCGTCTTTACGGCAAGCTCGGAGTGCGCCCTGGCGACCTGCTTCAGTTCAAAATCAGTGTCCTGGCCCAAAACGGCCCTGCCGAATTCAAGCTCTGCCTTTTTTTTCGCGAGCTCCATAAGCCTTGAGAGGTCCCTTGGGTTTGCCATATATTATCAGCAATATTACCACTATAACCAATAAAAACAATAGCGCGGCCGCGGCCATGTAAAGAATCCCGCTGCCATCCCCCGGTTCCGCTGCCGGCGCAGGCGCTTCGGGCGGCGCTGCGGGTGCAGACGGATAGGCTATCGCCGCCCTCATGTCCTTAACCGCCCCGTCGAGGCCCTTTGCGAGCCTCGCCGTCCTGATGGCCGCACTTGTCTGGTTCTGCTGTGCGAGGAAGAGCGCGTGGGACTGGTAGATGCGGCCCCAGAGGGAATCCCTGCTTTCGTTCAGGATGCCTGTGGCGTTCGCGGTGTCCTGGCTTTCTATGACATAGACCGCGTCGAATATCGCCGCCCCGTAGCGGCCATGCGAATAGGAATTCTGGGCCGAGCTTAGCCTCGATGCCGAATCCTCGTCCGTCGTGCCGAGCGCTCCGGCCTCGCGGAGCTTGGCGGATGCGAGGGGCTCCCAGGCGCTTTCGTTGATTGCCTTTCCCGAGGAAGGCGTCGCGGCCGTAAGCTCCAGTGCCACATAGCACCATGCCTGCGCGTACATCAGCTCGTTGTAGACGATGTAGCTCTCGTCGGCAAGGAAATCGCCTGTTACGTCCGTGCTCCTGAGCCTCTCGTCTGCCCATGCGGTGCGCAGGTCCGAGCCGACGACCCACTCGAAGTTTTCGTCCGTCATGCCGGGCCTCTTTACGCGGCTCAGGCATATGCCGGCCTCGCCCTTCTTGCGGGGGAGGTCGGCCGACTTGTTCTGGATGACCCGTATCGTCGAGAGGTCGATGTAGTTCAGGAACGCCTCGTTGGCCGCGCTGAACGTGTACCCGTCCTCCAGCTCCGAATTCTGCCTCTCGACCTCGTTCTCGAAGAACTGCTTTATTATCGAGGTGTCATTGTCGCTCTCTGTAATGTTCGATGCGAGCGAGCTCTCGATGTCTATCATCTTCTTCGCGACCGACCTGAACTGCGGCACCCCGGTATCGTATTTCTCCAGCTCCGGGATGGGGCGTATCCTCGCCACGAGCTCCTCCTGCGGTATCGACTCGTTGAATATCATGAAACCTATCAGCTCATCCACGCTCCTTGCCTGGAGGACCTGGAGCCCGTACTGCCTCTCGAGGTCCTTGAGAAGGAGAAGCTCGTAGAGGTTCTCGACCGGCGTGATGAAATACCTCGCGTGGATGCTTGCCGCTCCCTTGGCCTTCTCGTAAAGCCCGCCCACCGGCCCGACAGAGCCGTCCGGCTCGATGGTCCCGGTTATCACGGTGTCGTTCCTGAGCGCGCGGTCCTCGAAGAGCGCGAAGGCCATCACAGTCATGGCCGCGCCCGCGCTCGGGCCCTCTATCTCGTTAGCGGTGTTGCCGAAATTCACGATGACGTCGCATTTTTCCTTTTCCTTGGCCAGCTTGAGGGCATACGTTACGGCCTCCACTATGGAATCCTGCGTCATCAGGCCGGTCTTCGGGTACACGCTCGTAAACACGTTCCCCTCTCCCGGCACGAGCGACATCGTGACGTTCACGAGCCCCCCCGAATTCCCGACGACTGCCGGGACGACGTACGAGACGTGCCCGTCGCAGGCCGCGGCCGAAATGGCCATTATTGCCAATAGGGCGATGAAAACGCGCATGCTGTAAAAAGCGCGAATCCGCTTAAAATACTTATACGGTTTTCCGGGTAAGTGCCCAACCATTTCATTTAAAAACACGAATTATAACTACATATAAATACATGATACGAGGGTTTTAATTATGGGCAGGGAGAAGATAGTCATGGACAAAAACCTGGAGCGTAAGCTGGGCAGTCTTCGCAGGCGGATACGCAAGCTGGACAGCGCGCTCGTGGCCTTCTCCGGCGGCGTAGACAGCACTTTCCTCACCCGCATCTGCCGCGAGGAGCTTGGCGAGAAGGCCGTGGCGGTCACCGCGCTTTCCGACAACTATCCAAAGTCCGAGCTTTCCATGGCAAGGCGGATTGCCAAAATCGTCGGAGTGCGCCACGTCGTCGTGGACCCAACGGGCGCTCCGATGGACAAGCCTGTGCAGGTCCCCGTGGTCCGCGGGGCGAACATCTACAGCTGCCTCAAGGGCATGGCCATGAGGCTGAAGGTCAAGCACGTGCTCGACGGCTCCCACACCGACGACGTTTCCGAGCGGGGCAGGCACTTCATAACCGCGAGGCGCGCAGGAGTGAAAAGCCCGCTCCTCGAGAGCGACCTGTCCAAGGCCGAGATACGCCTCCTTGCAAAGGAGTTCGGCCTCCCCAACTGGGACAAGCCCCCGTCCTCGCCCCGGCCCAAGTCGAAGAGGCCGGATGCGGCCATGGCGCGCGACTACCTTTCGGTCAACTATCCGGGCGCGACGCTCCGGACCGAGGGCACAAAGGCCCTGATACTCGCGGGCAGGAAGCTATCAGAAGTCGCGAAGAACCTCGAGAAGATAGAGAGGAAGCTGCGCGCGCTCGGGTTCAGCGAAGTCCTGCTCAAAGTCGCGTGACTATTTTTTATCCGCGTCCTTCATGCTCCCGCGGGCGCCGCCCCCCACGTTCTTGAACGCGAGTATGCCCTTCTCGGTCCTGAAGAATTCGTAATCCTCCGAGAGGTAGAGCTTCTCGAGGGCGCTTCCGGCCTCGGTTATGTATTCCGAAATGCTCCCCTTGGGTATGTCCTCGTATAAGTAGCCTATGACGTACCTGAGCCCGGTGCCGGTGGCCTCCTTCTCCCTCTCATTGAGGAGTATGCGCCGCACTCCCCTGCCTTCATATGCGAGGAGGACGGCCGGGTCCTCCAGATAGAGCGCGTTCGGGTCGCCGCTCGTGATTATCTTGCGCTCGATGTCCAGCTTGGCCGGCCACGCGAGGCCGACTCCCACGAGCATCCTGTTGACCGTGGCGCCGAAGCTCTTGCCGTAGGCTATTATGTTGCCTACCTCCACCTCGGTGACGTCGAAGGCGCACTTCCGCATGACCTTCACGCAGTCCTCGATGTCCTCGGAGTCGAGCCTCTTGACCTCCACTTCCTCGGTATCAAGTAGCTCGATGAATTTTTTCTTCGGGGCCTCGGTTTCGGCCTTTTTCTCGCTGTGCTTGAATGTCTCAGTGCTCATATGCTCACATAAACCGGGTATTGCATGCGGGGCACTGCGTAAGCATCGCTTCCATCTTATACCCGCATATAGGACATATGTAAAAGGTTTTATTAGCCCTCTCAAGCTCGGCCTCGAAGCTGTAGCCGCACTTGGTGCATTTTTTCGCGTCCAGCTCAACGAGCGTCTGGCACTTGGGGCACTTGCGCCTGAACATGCTCTTTATCCTGACGCCGCACTTGGGGCACCTCTCCATGCCGAGGTTGACCTTCTCGCCGCAGTTGGGGCAGCTCTGCACCTGGCCCTTCCTGCTCGAGGATGGCCCCGGCCCCCCTATCGCATGCTTGAGTAGGTCGCCAAGTCCCATGCTATCAGCTTATGGAGCAGTTTATGTCGTAGTCCTTGATGGGCACGGCCTGGACGTTGCAGAAGTTCGAAAGCGTGGATATCGTCGCGGTCTCTGCGCCGAAGCCGCAGTCCACGTCCGGGTTTCCGGTCTTGGGGAACACGACGGGCTTGTTCAGGGGCGTTGCGAACGATTTCTTCGTGAACGAGTAGCGTATCTCGTCCGTGCCGTTGCCGACCGCGAGGCAGCATTTCTGGGGCTTGGGAAGGCCGGCCATGACGTCCATGTAAAGCTCGGAGGTTATGTCGCTCATGGGCCCGCTGAAGTCCTCGCTCGTGCCGTTGAAGTAGGTCTTCGTGCAGTGGAAGCTGCCGGAAACCTCGCTGCAGAGCTGGCATTCGTTGACCACCGTCGAGTCGGGGCACTTGAAGTCGTTGGCGTCCATGCCGGATGGCACCGGGTCGGGGAGCGTGCAGGACGCGCCGTTGTCGCACACCGGCAGCGGCTCGCCCGTAGGCGGGCCGCAGTTGTGCTGGGTCTTGTCGAGGCCAGTGCACTGCTCGCAAGTGACGTTTCCGAGGGCTATGACCTTCGTGAAGAGCGCGTTGGGCGGTATCGTCGTCATCTTGTACATCGCGTCCTCGAGCGCGCAGAACTTGGCCGTCTTCGTGCCGAGGCCCGAGCCGTCGAGGCTGACTATGCCCTGCCCGTCGCTGCCGCTCGGGCCGCGGGCCGGGGCGTAGATTATGCCGACGAGGCCGGCTTTCACAAGCTCGGCCTGCCTCTCCACGACCTTCTCGAACAGGTCCTTGAAGTTGGCGTCAGTGTAGGTCCCGCCGTTGTTCTCGACGTTGAAGCCCACGACCATGGTCGGCTTCTTCTTGCTCTGGAGAGCCATCCTGGCGTAGGACTCTATGTCCTTGGCGACCGCCTCGGGGCCCTCTGCCGCTATTGTGGCGTGGTCCGACACCTTGTAATCGAATGTCACCATGTCTATCGTGAAGCTCGCCTGCGGGTCAAGGACCGCAGTGAGCGAGTCCTTGAAGCTGTCGTTGCTCGCCGGGTTGTCCACATGGAAGGCGGTCAGGCAGCCGGTGCAGCGCTCGCGGACTACCGCGCTCCTCTCCTTGATTTCGTCCACCTTGGCGAACGCGTCGTTTGAGTCCGTCACGTGGTCCACTATCACGATCGAGGCGCCCATGTTGCCGAAGAGCCGCTCGAAATCGTACTGCGGGTAGGTCTTGGCGTCGTTGCAGCTGTCGAAGTAGAAGAGGCAGAATATCGAGTTCCCGTCGTCGTCCTCCGCGTTGGAGTCCGGGTTGTTGAGGTTCCAGTTGCTCGCGTCGGAAAGGTCGAAAATGGGCAGTATGCCGGATTTCATGTAGATGCCGGTCCTTTCCTTGATTATCGTCGCATCGGGGATAGTCCTCGGAGACCCGAGCCCCCCTATCGAGCCCGTGTACTCGGATATGTCCGTCACGGGGTCGTAGACGCAGGTGACGTTGTCGGTGACATGGAAGTCCATGAACCCGACCCAGTTTCCGTTGTACTGCGGGTTGCACATTATCGCCGGGTTGATTACGCTCGAGTTCTCGACCTTGGCCGAGATGTAGGGCATGTAAACCCTGTCCCTCGCGGTTATGTTCTGGTACGCGAGAGTCGAAGTGGTGCACGGCTCGCACCAGCCGAACGTCTTCATCTCCGGAAGGAACTTGGTGTCGTCCACAGCGCAGCTGCCTATCTTCTTCGAGCCCTGCTGGTACTTGAAGAGGTAGACGTAGCGGCTGAAAGCTATGTTGTAATAGAATGTCGGCTGGTTCCAGTATCCCCACCACCATTGGGTGTCAGGCGAGACGTCGCATGCGCTGTTGCCGCTCATGCTCGCCATCGGCTGCTCATAGACATTCCTGCTCCTGTACGTCTCTGCCATGGATGATGTGATGTGGCTGTTGAGGGGGTACAGATAGTATGAGCTGTAGCTGTAGTCCGGGTCGAAAAGGGAGCCCAGGCTTATCTCCGGGTCATTCAGCCCCTTCTGGTATCCGATCACCCAGGGAATCGACGATACTACCGCGTCCGCGGAGCTGAGGTAGTTGTTGCACTGGATTGTCGCCTTCTTGGCCGCCGCATCCATCCTGTCCTCGAAATACGGCTTGAAGGCACTCATCAGGTCTGCCCAGTCCGGGTCGTCCGGGCCGTCGAGCTGCACCCTGATGAAATCATTGGTTTCGTAGTAGTTGGATGTCATGGGCGAAATGTTCGTCATGTTGATTGCGCAGTTCTTCACGAAGAGAGTTTCGTTGAACTCGGAAGTGGTCGTGAGCCCGTAGCCGATAATGTCGAAGGAGCTGCCGTTGTATTTCACCGTCTTGTCATCCTTCAGCTTGCCGAAGAACGTGAAGCCGCCGACCGGCGGGAGGCTGGACGACTCGTAATACGAAGAGCAGAGAGAGGTCGTGTTCGAGGTGTTCTGCCCCGGATAGTCCCCCGGGCAGTATTTCCTCATCAGGTAGTAGTAGTACATCGAAGAGAAAGTGTTCGTCACCGTCCTGCTCGTGCCGACGTGGTCCACCGAGAACATGTTCGAGAAGTTGCCCCAGTACGGGTCGAAGACCTTGGAATCCGAGGCGAGGCTCGAGAATGCGAACGGGAACCAGCTAGTCGAGCCTGATGTCGAGGAGAGGTTGGTCTCCAGGTGGGCCGGCCTCGCGGTCACGCCCGCGTAAGTTATCGTCGGCGGGTTGTTGCCGTTCGCGGTGACCGTCTTCGTCGGGGGGCAGATGACCCTGGTTTCGCCGTTCTCGTCCTGCACCTTGTTGCAGTCTGTGACGACCTCGGCCCCTCCCTCGGCGAGGCCGGGGAACCGGACGTTCACGCCGCGGTTGTGGGTCTGTATGTTGCAGCTTCCGGAGTAGCATTCGTTCGCCCCCGGGTCGCACTCGAAGGGCGCGCGTGTGGTGTCCGTGGTGCCGTTCAGGCCGTACATCGAGGTCGTGTGGGCGATGTTGAGCTGCCTCTTGTAGTACGCCTCGTCTATCTTCTTGAATATCTTGGACTGGTCATTGTAGTAGTCCCCGAGCGGGTAAGCATAGTAGCCTCCGTTGTCGGGCACGAACCTCGCGTTGATGGACGTCCTCGCGTAGTGCGCGAACTTGTAGTTCTCGGCGTCGGGGACCACCGGCTGGAAGTTGCCGACAAGGTAGTTGTTCTTCGTGGCCGTGCTTTCAGCGAATGTCGCGGGGGGCGGGTCGCCCGAGCCGTCCACACAGTTCTCGACGATGTCGGTTTCAGGGTTGAGGTATTCGCTGCCGTCGCCCTGAAGGAAGTTCATGTACCTGTCCACCCTCCGGTCGCCCTCCTGGAGGGGCGGGTTGATGTTGCAGAATTTATCGGAAATCGGGAAATAGTACCTGTACTGGTCGAACTCGTCGAACGAGCCTCCCACGCCCAGCCTGAACACGTTTATCTGGGATTTCGAGCTCTTCATTATCTGGCGCAGGTCGGCATCCATCGGGAGGAACCTGCACTGGGCCTTGTAGAACTGGTATGCTGCAGCCTCGTCCTGCAGGTTCGGGGGCGCGTCGCCCTCGGAGTCCTCCACGCTGCCTATCCCCGGGGAAACCCTGGGCTTGTAGGCGAAGTCGCCGCACACCATCGCGGTGCATTCCCCGGACGTGCAGGTGCTGAGGTCCTCCTCGGTGCATACCGGTATCGTGTAGTTCATGCCCTTCAGCGTGACGTTGCAGCCCGTAATCATGTCGCACGGTATAGTAGTGGTGTTGGAAATCAGGTCCCTGGGCGGGTTCATCGTGTCGCTTACGTTGTAAAGGACGCAACCCTGGGTAAGGTTCCCCCTGAGGCAGCAGCCGAGCTTCTGGTTCGCAGTGACGCAACCGTAGGAGAAAACCGCAAGCACCAGGACAATGAACGCAATCCACTTCATCAAATCACTTTGGTTACCATCTTCGACAGCTCATACGTATCGCCGCCAAGGACCGTCATCATGTATCTCACGAACACCATCGTCATGAAGAATGCGACGAGCGGGTGCAGGAGCAGGGTCACGTAGGATTTCGACAGCTCGCTCCGGAGGGATGCCTGACCGATTCCGGACGTGCTCCCCAGGCCCGAGCTCTCGAGCGTGGTTATCGTGGAGACGGCGTTGGTCATCGTCGCATAGCAGAACGGCGTAGGGGCCGCGGGCGCGGCAGGCGGCGAGGGAGGCCTCGGCGTGAACCCCGGGTCCAGCATGACGTAGAAAATCGGGAACATGAAATACATGCCGATTCCCATCGCTATGAAAAGGGCCCCCGGGCCCCTCGTGAAGTAGAAACTGCGCAACAGTATGCCTACCGGGATGAATATGTGGAGCATGTTCAGGCGTAGGTACTCGATGAGCGCGGACTGCGCGTTAAGGCCGATGAGGAGCACGGTCGCGAGGTTGTTCGTTATCCTCGTCGTCTCCGTCTTCTTGTAGAGGTCGCCGACCCAGTCGCCCTTGAACACCGGGATGCCGAACAGGCTGATTGCGAGGTTCAGGGCGGCGAAGTCTCCGGCAGAGTTCTCAAGGAGGTCACCCTGTATCTCGGCTATCTCCTGCGCCCTAGTCTGGAGGCGGCACCGTATGGCCGAATATGCGCTGTCCATCACGCTGTCGCCAGTCGCTATATTGACCGAGCCTGCGCCGCACGCGATGCTCTGCCCGCCGATGATGTTGTTTGCGATGCCGACCGCGCTGGTGACCATCGTCACGAGGAATATCGCCATGAAAGCGGTCGCCGCGGCCTGCATGAGCTCCGAAACCGCGAAATTCTCCAGCTCCCTTATGCTGAAGGCCTTGGCGAACATGAGCATGATGACGTGGATGATGACAGCGGTCATGACCGCGAGGAGTGAGAGCGGAAGCCAGTTGTTCATCCAGTTCGCGCCGGATGCGCCAAGAAAGCTTTGTATCGACAGCAACTCCATATCAGACCAACTGCGTGATTCTACTTAAATCTATTTCCTCGCCGAAAAGCCTGGCTACATAGGCGACGCTCGCAATCGTTGCGAGCAGGGCCACCGTGGGGAAGAATACCGCGGCTATGAACGCATAACCGGCGAACGCGAGCGCCCCCGGCGTGTTGTCCTTGATGTCAGTATCCCCGCCTGCCGTTATGGGGTTGCACTGGCACCCGTCAGCGCTGAGGTAGCAGCTCCTCACATACCCTTCTCCGCACGTGCTCACCGCGAAGAACTGGTCGGACCCGCTCGCCTTGTCCGGGAACACCTTCTCGTCGTAGTAAGGGCCCGTCGCGCTGTCGTGGCCGTCCTCTATCGGGAGCGGCATCGCGTTGTAGTTGTTGCCCCTGTCCACGAGGACCGCGCCCATCAGGTAGAACACCGAGAGCATGAACGGGAACACGAGCAGGAACGAGAGCGCGAGTGCGATGAACAGGGAGCCCATCCCGCGCAGGTAGGGCATCGCCCTGAGGAATATGCCTATCGGCAGGAAAAGGAACACGAATCCCCTGTAGACGAACAGGAGTATGAAGAGGGAATTGAGAGCGCTGAAATACGACATTATCGTCCCGTTGAAAGCGACGTTGAGCGCCGCGGTCTCTGCGCCGAAGCCCCCCAGGGGCTGCTGGTTGTCGCCGCCGTAGCCGAAGAAGCACCCCCAGCCTATGTTGCCGGTGCTGAAATCGCAGATGAATGCGTTCAGGAACGACATCACCGTGTATGCCTGGAGGTGGTATCTGACGACCCTCATCGCGTTATGCGAATACTGGAGGGCTTCCTGCAGGTACGTGAGCGCGCCCTGGTATATGTTCACCGAGCCCACTGACGGAATGTCGAATATGGCCGCAATCTCGCTCAGGTTTATCGCGCAGAACGCGTTCACCGTGAACATGATTATGAAGATCGTTGCAAGGGACACCCCGAGCTGGACGACCTCTGTCTTGGACCACAGCGTCAGCTTGGGGTTGTTGAGCGCCCGGCCGAACATGAACGAGATGGCAACTAAGCCCATCGTCCCGATCGCGGCCTGAGCCACGAGGGGGAGGAGGCTTGTCGTCATGAATGTGCCGAAGGCTGCGCTGCAGATGAGGTCCGGCATCAGGTAAACCTCGATATCGCACTGACGTCGACGTCAGCGCCGGCTATCGCCGAAAGGGCCCTGAGGCCGGCCATCATGACAAGGAGGCCGAGAACCGGGCCGAGAGTCCCCCTGATGAGAATCTGGTAAAGGTATTTCCTTATGTCCGCGCGGAGGTTGTCGTACGATTTCACCGCCGGGTTGCTGTTGTCCGTCTCGGCGGTCGCCTGCTTGTCCGTCGGGTTGCAGCTCTCGACGGAGGTAGTGATGCTCGTATCGGTATACTCGGCTGACGCCGAGACGTTCCCGACGAAAGTGGCCCCTAGCATCTCGTTGAAGATGACCCCCATCGGCAGGAATATGTGCATCGAGACCGCGAGCGCTATCAGGAACCCGCCCGCGCCCCTCGTTATCTTGAAGGTGCGAAGTATTATGCCGAGTGGAAGGATGAAATTGAGGGCGTAAGCGGACGAGACGTCGAGAAGCTTCCTCATCGCCGAGAGCTCGGTGATGGCGAACCCCATTATGCCCCCTGACATCGAAAGCGGCGTCGCGAGCATGCTGAACCCGCCGCACCCGCTGATTGAATATCCGATTCCCATGATGTTGCACTGGCCGGCCTTCGAGCCTTCCTTTGAAACCCCCAGGTCGAGGGCCTCTATGTTCCTGAACATCGAAGTGAGCTGGTCGATGTTGTTGGTTATTATCGCCTTCGAGGCGTTCTGGAGGTTGTCCGAATCGGGGGCGAAAGCCGCGTTCGTGGATATCGAGTTTATCAGGCCGTTCGCGCCCACGAGCGTGGCCAGCATCACCATGAGCGCGATAAGCTGGAAGAACTCCTCCTTGGCCGTGAGCTGCAACTCGTTTATGCTGAACCCGAACCCTATCATGTACAGGATGGCGAGTATGGTCGCGGAAAGGACGATGCTCATCCCGGCTATCCCTTCCCATGCCGCGAACGCGAAGGGCACGAGCATCAGGATTAACAGCATCCTTTTCATCAGAACACCTTGGACAATCCGGGGATCTCTATGTCCCCACCGAGGAAACCTGAAAGGCCTTTAATGAAGACCAGCGTCGTCACTATGTTGAACAGGGGAAGCACGTACGCGGGCACCATCAGCTTCGAAACCGACTGTATCTCAGGGAGACCTACGAGCCCGCTTTCGCCTATCTTGGAGAACTGCGATGGGTCGGTCGCGGGCGTGTTGTCCGACGGCCTGCAAATGTCCCCGCACTGGGTGTTTATCGGCGGCGAGTAGGCGTAAGATTCCTGCGTGAAAAGGCACATCTCGCACGAGTTCCTCGGGACGACTCCCCTGAAGTCAGAGGGGCACTGGTCGAGGCCGCACCCCCCGGTCGTGTAGTCGAGGGGGAGGGTCGGCGCTATGAGCCTGTTGGTGACCGGGCAGCTTCCGCAGGTATTGTTCCCGTCTGCTGCGGCATCAAGCTCCTGGAGCTGGCTGTTCCTGACCTTGCACCCCTCGGGGCAGGTCAGGCATGCCGCCCAGTACGCCCCGGTGTTCGGGTCCTTGCAGGACGCGGGCAGGTCGGCCGCCGCCGTAGTAGCCAGCGTGTCTATCCTGCATTCGCTCGGGCATGCGCCGCACAGGTCGGAGCACCTCCCGGTAACCGGAATCACGTATGTGCATGACTGCTCTGCGGTCAGGCTCGCCGGGCACTGGGACGCGAGCGAGCATCTCACCGCCTTCTCCACGCTTTTCGCGTTGTCCTCGTCGAAGCTCTTGGTGGGCCTCCAGTTGAGGTCGTCCGTGTGCGCCACCCTGCAGTCGAGGCTCGACTGGAGGCACGCGCCGGTGTTGCAGTCGCTCTTGAGCGGAGGGACCACCTTGCAGGATGCCGGGCAGCTGTCATACTCCACGGTGTTGATGTTCTGGACTATGCGCTTGACCTTGCACGCTTCGGGCACTGATGCGCACGTGGCCTGCACTCCCGTCGTGTAGTTTACGCATTCTGGCGATGTGGGGTACGGGAGCTCCCTGCAGGATGAGGGGCAGTTTTTCCAGTCCCCGCCGTAGCATGATGTGACGACTTTCCCGTAAGCCGGGTTCGACGTGTTCGTGGTGCTGGCCGTGGCCGAGGCGATTGAGCCGCTGATTATCCCCTTGGCGGTGTTCTTGTCCGCATCCGAGAATGCGGAATACACCTGCGTATTGGTTATCAGCCCGTCCCCGTTGTCAAGGTACGCAAGGGGCGGCAGGGCGCCGCATTCGTCCGGGCAGGAACGCACCTCGTCCTCGAGGCCCTTGTCTCCGGTGAGCGCGAAGTCGAGGGTGACCCAGTCGAAAATGTACATGCCGGGGAAGAAGAACATCACTCCCACGGCTATAGCCATAAGGAGACCGCCGAGCTTCCTTGTGAAGAAGAAAGTGCGCGCGACTATCCCTATCGCGAGGATTACCGGGCCCATCTTGAAGCATATTTCCCTGACAAAAAACCTCTGCGCCTCGATTGTCGAGAGAAGGTTCGTGTAATACTCGAAGACTATCGCATACATGTCGCTCTTGAGGATGTAGTGCCCGGCTATCGTGGTGGTCGTCCCGACCTGCAGGCAGTAGATGGTCAGGCAGTAGAGGCCTATCCTCCTCCCTGCCATGCCCGCGGCATCCATGTTCTGCTTCAGGACGCCTTTCGCGCCGTCAGCGGCCGTGGTGGCGTAGTCGTTGAGGTAGAAGTTGGTGACGTCCTGCAGGCAGCTCGTCGCGTTGCCCGCGGTGCCGTAGCATCCGGGGGCGTTTATGTTGCTCGAGGCCGCGATTCCGATGACGGTCAGCTCTATGAATGCTATGACGCCCATCAGCGATGCGACTATTATCGCATTGACGATTACCTGGACGAGCTCGGTGCTGGCCCAGGCCGTTATCTCGGGCATCTCGAAGCCCCTGCCCAGCATGTAGGCGATGGCGACTATTATTATCGATATGAATATTCCCATCAGCGCGAGGGCCTGCCAGTTCTGGGCGATTTCGAGGCCGGATGACTGCGTCGACTGCTGGAACTGCTGCTCGGCCGCGGACTGGGCGAACGAAAGAGCGAGTATGAGCAGCAGCAGCAATCCTTTCTTCATCCGACCACCCTCAATGCCTTATGTATCGCGCCGAGGAACGTTATCAGTATCGCAATGGTCAGGTTCGGGAGGAAGAACGCCACCGGTATCAGGCGCCCGATGTTCCAGAAGCTGTCCGAGCTGCCGAGGTTGTCGCACGTCTGAATCGGGTTCCCGCACCCGCTGTCGGCCACGAAGTCGCATACGGCGGGGGCGAACTGCTGGCAGTCGGCCTGGTTGTTGACCACATCGTACATCGCGAAGTTGAACACGTACATGAACGGCACTATGATGTACAATCCGAGCGAAAGCGCTATAAGTATGTTGCCCATCTGCCGGGTCGGGATGAAAACCCTGAGCAGGAATGCCGATGGCATCACCCACGTAATCACGTTCTCGCTGATGAACTCAAGCATTATCTTCTGCATGCTCACGCTCATGAGGGCAGGAATCAGGAACGAGTTAAGTATCATGTCGTACTGGTTCGACTTCACCCTCTTGTACGAGTCCGCGGTCGATGTGTAGGTGTTGAGGAGCGGAATCTGCAGGCTCCATGAGAACGTGGAGTCCATCAGCTCGTCGAGGTAATGCTGTATGTAGCTTTCGGAAAGCCTCGTCGCGTCGCCCCGCACGAGCGTGATGTAGCACGAGGCAGTGCTCTGCATGCTGCCGCCGGAATAGCAGCCCGAGGGCAGCGTGCCGAGGTTCGTGAACAGCGAATCGAAGAACGTGTCCATGATGCTGCAGGACATCAGGAGGACTCCGCTGAATCCCGCGAGGAATGCGACCGAGAACGCGAGGTGGTAAAGCTCGTCCTTGGCGAACACGATGTAGTTGGCATTAGTGAGGACGCTCCCTGCGACGTATGCGGCCGCTATGACGAATATGGTGAGCATCAGGACTATTCCGATGTTCACCCCCTGCTGGGAAAGCACGACGTTAGTGGCGTCGCTGATGCACGCTAGCGCCGGGAATGAGACTCCCGCAAGGGCAAGCAGGGCAAGGAACAGGATCGCTCTCATATGAGCCTCTGCACCCCTGCCATGTACCATTCGCCTCCGAGGGCGGCCGAGAGGCTCCTCGCCCCCGCGACTGTTATGAGCACTATGAGTATGAAGTCGATGTAGCTCACGAGCACGAAGTTGTTAATCTGCGTGAGGAACGGGTGTATCTGGTTGAATACCGCCTCGGCGTATCCTTCGGGCCCGCCTATCCCCTCGAGGATGCCTTCCCACGCAATGAGGAGCACGGTCATTACCCCCTGGAATATCACGTTGATGAGCGGATAGATGACGTAGAAAACGAGGTTGAAGCATGCCGAGAAAAGCCCCGGGCCGACTATCGGTATGAGGATGAGCGGCAGGCACACGACGAGCGAGAAAAGCGGGTCTGTCAGCCCGAGTATCACGCGGAGCGGGATGGTCTGGCAGAGCGGCTCGACTATGTCGGAGGGAAGGAACGTGTCGAGCTGGCCGATGTCGTCGACGTGGGGAGTCGGAAGGCTGATTGTTCCGTTGAGCTTGTCAACGAGTATTATTGCAAAAGGCATGAACACGGATGCCCCCACCGCTATCGCTATCAGCGTGTTTCCCACCCTCCTCGTGAACGGTATGATCCTAGCGATGAACGAGAGGGGGAGCAAAATCTTCGGCGCAACTACGCCCATGAATATGACGAGAAGCCGCAGGCCCTCGAAAAGGAATATCGCGTTCGAGAGCGCCTGCGCGCCGAGGTTGAGGCTGCCCAGTATCATGCCGATGCCGGCAAGCGGGCTCGTGGAGTAGCTGATGGAAACGTACCAGAGCGGGACGTTGATATACGGCGCGTAAGTCGCGGAAGCGCGAATCCGGCCGGCCGAGGCGATGAGTTCATGGAACGCGCTGTCGCTCTTTGCCAGCATCCCGTCTATCACGTCCTTGGACGCCTGTATGTAGTTGCCGGTGCCTGTGAGCGCGGTCGCGGCGCCGTTCGATGAGATGACCGCTGCGGTTATTATCACGATGAGCGCGACTCCGGCCACGAATTCCCTGAGCTCGGTCTTGTACCATGCCTCGAGCCTCGGGTCCGAAATGGTGTTCGCGAGCATCGCCGTAAGCGAGAGGAATATTATTACTATTACGATGACTGCCGGCACTGCGAAAGTGAGGTCCAGAGGCTCGATTGGCGCAAAAGCGGTGCCAATTGCCAGCAATAAGACGAGCAGCAAGCGCCTTTGGTCCATGCACTCATATCTTGCTCATTTATTAAAACGTTTCTGCTCCCTGCTGCACGAAATTTTTACCTTTTTTCCATCAGGCCTCGGCCCTCGCTGGTTAATAATCTGTAGCTGGCACATTAACCCGTGCGATTGGCAATCGTTTTCTTTTCTCTCCTGTTGCTGATTCTCCAGAATGCCCTAGTTATCACTGCTACGGAGCCATGCATAGCATGCTCGACTTTCGCCAACGCGTCATCGGCAAACATCCTTTACGGCGTCGACCAGTTCAACAAGACGCTCACGGTCAACCTCTTCTACGAGGACTTCGCCTCATCCCCTTCGCGCCTTCCAATCAACAACACGGTAATAATAGTGGAGATGACAAACAGCACCGGCCTGAAGGAAATCTACAAAG
>DATIFM010000017.1:0-11705 GCA_035455205.1 Candidatus Bilamarchaeum sp.
GAAGGCACCGTCCCTGAAGGGAAGCTTCGTCGCGTCGGCCTGCAGGATTTCCGGTTTCCAGGCCCCGTTTTCCGGCTTGCGGAAAAGCTTTTTCGCCCGCCCTATCTCTTCGTCATCTATATCTATCGCTGTCAGCGCGACCGGGAAGCGCTTCTGTATTTCGAGCGTCGTGAATCCGGGCCCGCAGCCGATTTCGAGGGTTTTCCCTTTGATGTCGCAGAAGCCGAGGAAATTTCTTAGGAGGACTGGCCTGTAAAGCCAGTTGTAGGCCCAGCTGTTGACGACCGCTTTCTCGACAAAATTCATCTCGGCCATAGAATCAGCCAAGATGCGCCCTGAAATAATCCTCTACCTTCAGCTGGAAGTCCTTGTTGGTTTCAAAGCCGAAATCCTTCCTGCACTGGAGCATGTACGGGTGCGGGGAGAAATGCGGGACGGTGACGGCATACCCTTCCATGTCCATCGAGCCGGACTTCATCTGCGCACCCTGATACTTGTCATAGACGTTCTTGAACCGAGCCGACGAAGCCACCTGGTCCTTGGAGACAATCCTGCCCGCGACGGACTGGTGGATGAACGCGAACGCGACCCTCTTCTTCTCGGCCTTGCCGGTGATGAGGTTCATCATCGGCTTTTCCACGCTCGCGCTGATTTTTATCTCGTTCCCGGCGGCCTTGGCCTCGTATTCGCCCTTCTCGAGGTGCAGCAGCAAAAAGGAGGTGAAAAACTCCTTCCCGTCCTTGAAGTTCACGCCCTTCGAGAACAATACGAGCCTGTCGCCGGCGAAGAACACCGAGCGCATCGCCCCGTGGGCGAAAGAGTTGCCGAGCCTCTCCTCGCCGAGCGCGATGTTCTGGAAATAGTTGTTCGGGACGGCATACGCGGCCCGGGCCTCGAACATGGGATAGACGAGCTTCACCGGCCAGCTCATCGAGGAATAGACGCTTTTCTTTATCGGTGAAAGCTCCTCGGCGGCTATCTTGGAGCGCTCCATCCTCTCCTTGTCCTCATCGAGCATCTTGGACACGAGGTCGGCATACTGGCCCGGCATCTTCGACTTGGAGCAGTAATCGCACATGATACCAAAGCGACTTCCTGATTTTTAAGTTTTTTCGTCCCAATGGTTACAATCTTCTTAGGGGTATCTCATGAACAAGCAGGATTTTTTCAAGCTTTTAGCGGTGATAGCGGTCCTCGGATTCGTTGCCGAGATGTTCTACATAGGCGGCCCCAGCATCATTCTGGGCGGCTCCTCCGGCGGCAACCAGTCCGGAACGAGCGTGTTCAGCGGCACTGTAAGGACATACGACCCCCTGCTCGTCATCCCCCTCAACACTTCCACGTCGGTGCTGGACCAGCTGCGGGCCCGCGATGACGTGAAGAACGTCCGGACCGACACGCAGGGGTACGTCATCGACGCCGACACGCGCGACGACATCTACACGATAGGCGCGTTCCTCAAGTCCGTCAACGTCTCTTCCCTGACCGTCGCGAATGTCGCGGTGACTGAAGACATTACCGTCGACACCGTTTCCGGCCCTGTCAAGGCCAAGGTCCCGGGCGGCGTCATCCGCGTTGTAATGGAGCCCATGGTCGAAACAGGGAGCGAAGTGACCGTCTCTATGGCCGCGGTCGTCAGGAGCGGCGTCCTCGTCGATTACGGCTCTGCGAGCCTCGCAGTGAGCCAGGTATCGCTCCTCATGGACGCATACGTGGAATCCGCAGGCGACAAGACCTACACGTTCACGATTCCGTGGGAAGAGAGGAACAAGGTGGACCTCTCGAACCTTACGGACTACGAGTACAAGAAGGTGGATTCGGTGGTTTTCAGGCAGCCCCTTTCGGTAGGCCAGATAACCGAAAAGAGGAAGCTCTTCTATGTCACATACATCGATGATTCGAGCGCGCAGGTGTCTTCGGATTTCGACGACCTGACACAGCTCACGGTGAACTTCCAGGATGCGAACTTCACCCTGCCCCCCTCCAAGCTCGTCGTCGTGGCGCAGTCGCTGCCCGGCGTCCCCTATAATTACACTGCCGAGAACGCGTACGGTATACGCATCAACGACAGCCGAGTCGGGCCATCGCTCTCGCTCCTGAACGTCGTGACTCCGAAGGAATTCGCCGTGAACGAGACGCTGAAGCTCAACGTGACAGCGCTGGTGATGGGCAACCACACGATATCTATTGTACGCGCCGCCCTCCCATCCTGACTATCTTCTTTATCCTTTCCTCGGCGCCGATAAGGTCCATTATCTCCACGGCCTGCTTGGGCACGTGCTTTATCCAGCTCCTGTCGCTGTCGGCAATCATCTTCCTTATATTGGAGCCTTCCTTGGGACCCCTGTCGTAGAACTCGATGCCGTTGACGAGGATGCCGTGCTTGGAAAAAAGCATCTTCACGAGCGCGTTGTTCGAGTAGACTTCCTCGATGCGCGGTATGTGCATGAACACGTGGTCCACCCAGATGCGGTTGTCGTTGACGTCCGGGACCGGCACTATTATCATGCGCGCGAGGTCGCTCTTGCTGAAGCACGCCCTCAGCATCTCGAGCCGCTCCCCGCACGTGAACGGGTTTTCCGGAGTGTACGCGTCTTCCGAGCTTCCGACTACTATCACGACCTCCCTGTACTTCTTGAGGAGTTTCTTGACCGCGTAATAGTGCCCGTGATGAAAGGGCTGGAATCTTCCCACAAAAAGAGCTCTCTTTATCATTTTCATGCCTGAGCCACCAACTGCTTGAGCTTGATGCCGACCAGCTTCGACACGCCCTCGGCCTTGGTTACGCCGATGACGGACTCTGAATTCGACATCACAGTATCGTTATGAGAAACCACTATGAACTGGCTGTCCGCGCTCATCTTCGCCACGAGGTCGGCAAGGTTCTTGCTGTTGGGCTTGTCGAGGGCCGCGTCCACCTCGTCGAGGATGTAGAACGGGGCCGGCTTGAACAACTGGAGCGCGAATATGAACATGAGCGCGACAAGCGTCTTTTCGCCCCCCGAGAGCGAGTCGAGGTTGTGCTCCTGGTTGTTCCGCCTCAGCTTTATGAAAAGGCCGCTCTCGAACGGGCTTGCCGGGTCGCTAAGGTAGAGGTGCCCCTGCCCGACGTTGACGTGCTTGAACATCTTGGCGAAGTTCTCGCTGACAACCCCGAATGCCTCCATGAACGCGTCCTTCTTGTGCTCCTCTATCTCGCTTATCATCGAGAGAATCGCTTCCCTCTCCGTGTCGAGCTTCTCGATTTTCCCTTCGACATCCTCTATCTCCTTCTTCCTCTTGTCGAACATCTCGATTGCCGCCATGTTCACGTTGCCGAGGTTCGCAAGGATGCGCTCGGCCTCGGCGACGATTTTCGAAAGCTCGTCGCGCGGCAGGTCGAGCGGCTCGAATCCGCTGAAGGCCGAGAGCTCGCCCCGTATATCCTCGAGCCTCGTGCCGCTCGTGGCTTTCCTGATTTCGACCTGCGACAGGTCCTTCATCAGCCTCTCGAGCTCCATCCTGGTGTGGCCGCGCGACTTGCCTTCCTTCTGGAGCTCTTCCTCGAGGGCCTTCATCTCGGTGAACAGCCTCTCTATCTCCTTGCTGGTCGAGCTTATCTCGTCTTCCAGCTTGGCTATCTCGGCCTCCTCGTGGGCAAGGTGCTTCTTCGCCTCCTCGACCTTCCTCTGCGTTTCCTTCTCGTCCTTTTCCAGCCTGCCCTGCCTCTCGCCCTTTTCTGAGAATTCGCTCCTGCGGAGCTGCAGCTCGCTCGACTTTCCCTCGATTCTGGCCTTCAGCGAGGAGACGCGGGCGCTGGCGTCCGCCCTCTCCTTGCTCGTCTTCTCGGTGGATTTGAGGAATTCCTGCTCGGCCGCCTCCAGTTTCTCCTTCAGGCCGGCCGCGGCCCCGGTCAGGCGCTCGATCTCAGCGCCGAGCCTTTCCTTCTCGTGCACGGAGGCCCTGAGTTCGTCGCCGAGTTTGGCAATCTCCTCCCTCAGCCTGCCCTTCCTTTTCAGCGTCTCCTGAATCTCGCTCCTGCGGTCCTCGTCGAGCTTCCTTCGCATCTCGATGGTCTTCATCCGGATTTCGAGCTGGGCCTTTTCGGACCTGAGCTTCGATTCGTCTTCCCGTATCGAGTACAACTCCTGCATCAGCGACTCCTTGGCGGCCTTGACACCGTTCAGCTCGTCCTCTATCTTCCGGAGCTGGTTCCCGCCTAGCACCCCGCCCTGGCTCCTGCCGCCGCTCACTATCCCGGAGCGCTCGAATATCTCGCCATCCAGTGTGACCATCCTCGAGCTGCCGACGCCGAGCTTCCTGGCCTCGGATACTGAATCCACGAGCAGGGTCTCTGCGAACACGTACTCGGCGGCCCTGCGTATCTCCTGCCTGAACTCGACCGTTTCAATTACCGATGAGTATCTGCCTGACTTCTGCGGCGGAGGGCTCCTGACGCTGTCGAGCGGGATGAATGTGGCCCTCCCGGCCTTCGCCTTCTTGAGCCTTTCTATGACCGAAGTCGCGGTGTCCACAGAATCCACGACCACGTATAGCAGCCTTGAGCCCCCGGCGGCCTCGACCGCATTCGAGTATTTCGGGTCGAAGCTGATGAGGTCGGCGACCGTTCCGTAAATCCCCTTCTCCCTGGCCTTGATGAGCTCGGCTATGAAGCTCAGGGCCGGATTTGCAAGCTGGGGCGAGGCGCGTATCTTGTATATCGACGCCTTCTCCTTCAGCTCCAGCATTTCCCGGTCGAGTTCGCCCATCTTCGCGTTTATCGCCTTGGTCCTCGAGAACGATTCGTCAATCTGCTTCGCCATCTTTTCTATTTCGGACTTTATGCCTGAGGTGTCCTCTTCCTCGCCGGCTCCGGCGTCCTTGCCGGCTATCGACTTCTCCTCTTCCTCCTTGGCCGATATGAGATGGCCCTTCGACTCTACCTCGGAGGCCAGCGATGCCTGGCGCTCCCTTGCAGCTGCGAGCTTCTCCTTCGCCTCCTCGAGCGACTTCCTGAGGCCGCTCACGCGCTCGTCCTCGGAAAGGCCGCCTATCGCGGTAAGCGCCTGCTCGGCCCCGTGAAGCTCCTTCGAGAGGGCGGCAATCTCCTTTTCCAGCTCGTCGATGGCCTTCCTGCCGCTGCCCGCATCCTTCTCGAGGGCGGCCTTCTCTTCGGAGATTGCCTTCATCTCCGTTTTCTTGTCTTCCATGAACTGCCTGCGGGAGCCGCAGGACGCCTTGAGCTCCTCGAGCTTCCGTATGAGCGAATTTGTCTTCTGCCTGGACTGGATTTCCTGGCTCGTCTTCGCGCGCTTATCCTCTATCGCACGGATTCTCGCCTCCAGGGCGGCCATCTCCTCCTCGCGCACCTGCCTCGCAGCCAAAAGTTTCTCCTCCGCGGCATTGGCCTCGGAAAGCTCCTTTTCGAACCTCCCGGCCTCCTTGGTGAGCAGGGTGCCCTTGGCGCTCGTGAGCTTCTTCTTGCTTTCGATGTACTTGACCGCGACTTCCTTCTCCCGCTCGAGCTCCTCGAGGAATGCCTTGCGCTCGCCCAGCACCAGCCGGGCCTCCTTTATCCTCGTCTCGACGGTCTCGAGCTCACGGACGGCCTCGTTCTTCTTCTCCTCGAAGTCCGCGATGCCCGCCACAGAATCGATGATGCCGCGCCTCTCCTTCCCGTTCATGCTTATGATGCGCTGGACTTCGCCCTGCGCTATGGTGTTCCGCCCGGAGTCGTCGAGATTGTGCCTCTTCAGTGTCTCAAGGACCGCGCTCCTCGTGGTCTTCTTCTCGTCGAGCCTGTAGCGGATTTTCCCGTCCTCCCTTATGGCCCTCTTTATCTCGTAGCCGGGGGCCCCGTTCTCCGACCCGAACACGATGGTGACCTCCGCGGTCTTGGAGCCGGTGTGTATCAGGTCGCGCACCTTCTTTGCCCTCAGCGAGCGCAGCGAGGTCTCGCCCATGGCGAACCGGATGGCGTCGCACAGGTTCGATTTGCCGCTCCCGTTAGGGCCTGCGAAGCAGATAAAAGTCTTGGGAAGCTGTATGTCGGCGGCTTTGAAGGATTTGAAATTCCTGAGTTTGAGCCTTGAAATGAAAACCATTCGCTAACCTGAAGCTAATCTCAGAATGCCTTAAAAAGCGTTTCCCGCTTGCGCCTTTGCTCCCATTTTTAAACACTTCTCGCTACTATACTAGCATTATGCACGCTTCATTCCCTCCACTGCAAAGAAGCCGGGCAGCCGCCCGGGGCAGGCCGCGCTTTGCCGCCATGGCAGTCCTGGTCAGCCTGGCTTCCTGCGTCGATGCGAGCGGGAGCGTCACGGGGGGCAACGAGGCGGGCTCACCCCTGGATGCAACATCCGCCCCTGATGCCGGCCCCGCCCCGGCTCCCCTGCCTGCCAAGGCCGCCGGAAAGCAGTTCGACACCGGCTTCACCGCCGGCTGCCCCGAACTGATGGTCCGCGCGGGCGATTTCTGCATCGACCGATTCGAGGCATTCGTCGTGGAGCTGAGGGACGGCAGGGAAATCCCCCATCCGCACTCGCTTCCCCCAAAGGGAAAGATGCTGCGGGCAAAGGTGGCATACAACGAATTCCCCCAGTCTTCGATAACGATGCCTGACGCGGAGCAGGCCTGCTTCAACGCCGGGAAGCGCCTTTGCACCCTTGCCGAGTGGGTGAAGGCGTGCAGCGGCACCGGAAGCTTCAAGTATCCCTACGGGAACGTCGAGACTGCCCGGAAATGCAACACCCGCAAGGCTTACATTCTTTCCGAGCTCCACGGCTCGAACCCGAGGGGCTGGGGAGACGCCATGAAAGACCCGATGCTCAATTACGTGCCCGGGTTCCTCTCCCGCTCGGGCCTCTACCCGGAGTGCGTTTCCACCTACGGGGCATACGACATGGTCGGCAACCTCCACGAATGGGTAAGCACGCTCGTGGATGAGCAGACCGCCGCGAGGCCTGTCATCGGCAAGCGCGACCCCAGGTGGAAGGTTGTCCCCGGAAACGGAATTTTCGTGGGCGGCTTCTACAGCTCCGGCAACCAGAACGGCGAAGGGTGCAGGTACATGACTACCGTCCACGGCCCGGACCAGGACGACTACTCGGTCGGGTTCCGCTGCTGCAGGGACGCAGGCGAGTGACATGGAAAGGACTCTCAGGCTTGTCGTGAACAATGCATCGCCGTCCGAACCCGCTGCCCGCCCGCGCCGGCTGAAATTTTACCTTGTGCCCGAATCCGACCGGCGGATACGGAGGACGGTCAGCCGCTTCTCCGATTTCCTCCTTTCTGATTCCATGGAGGACCCCGTCAAATACCTGCGGGGGCGCAGGCGCTTCGATACCTCGGATGTCACAGGCTCGATTCTCTGCCTTTCCCCAGGGGCAGCCGATTCGCTCCAGCTTGAACTGAAGATAATCGCCGAGCTGAGCCACCACCCGGCTCTCCGCCGCGCGGCCATAATGAAGCTCGCGGAGTCAGAATCCCCCTGATTGCCTGAACGGCCTCGACCGTTTCCAGAACTCGTCGAAATACGCCTTGAACGCATTCGTTATCTCCTGGCTCACTATCTCTATCGCTATCGGTTCCTTCGAAGGTATCGTGATGAGCGTCGTGTCCTTGTATATCGTGAAGTACGAGGGCGTCCTGATGTCTGTCGGCATGTACCTCGCTTCGGAATGCCTGAAGCTGTTCCTGTTCTTCAATAGCTTCCTCTCCGCGTCCGTGTTGAAAAGCATCTTGCACCTGATTCCGGCCGCGTCCCTCCTGCGGTGGTCCTTGACCCAGTAATGGAGGTGCTCCCACGGCTGGAACTGCGGGACTCCGAGGACGTAATACTCCTCGCCCTTCTTCAGCTTCAAATAGGTGTGCTCGTGCGCTGTCTTCATGCCCTTCATGCCCTGGTAGACGGTTATGCTGTGCCCCTGGCCCTGCTGGCTGTGGAACGCCTCGAGCTGGGGGAGGAACTTGTCGAACTCCTCCTCGAGGCTCCGGAGCTCCTCCTGCTGGTCCTTTATGTAGTCCTTTATCTTTCCCGGCTCCACCGCCTGGAAGTATGTGACCCCGCTCTTCTCCACGTGGGACGCGAGGCCCTTCTTCTCCAGCTTGTCCAGTATCATGTAGATTTTCGAGCGCGAGACCCCGGACTGCTTCGCTATCGGGCCGCTCGAGCTCATCCCGAGCTTCAAAAGGGCAAGATACGTCTTTATTTCGCCATGAGTCAGCCCTATCCTTTCGAGAGTAGTCCAATCCAAATCCACACCCTGTGTCCTACTAGGGGGAAAACACTATTTAAATATTTGTTTTGCCTTTGATGTTTGAACGTGTTTATGAGGTGAATCTTGAATGAGGGAGCGCATCGTCTCACTTGGAGTAAAGGCCGACTATGTAAACGCGAGGAAACTGGCCGCGTTCAGGGGCCTGAAGCTGGCATCGAACGTCCTTCACGACCGGTTCCTTTCGTCGGACGGCTGGGAAGGCCTGAAGGAAGCGTATCCGGCATGGGCCGGCGAAATCCTCGTGTATCCGGAAAAGAACGGCAGCTTCACTAATGGAAAAGACGTCGTCGATTCCGAAACCGGCTGGGTCCTTCCCGGCTCGTTTGTGCCTTCTGAAGCGGCCTCCCTGCCCGGCACCGGGCTCCTCGTGACTCCGGCCGGGCTGGAGGAAAACGGCAATGCCATGGGAAGCGTCATCATACACGCGGGCCATGTACGAGTTTTGCGCGGCTTGCTCCAGGAGTCCGGCTTTTCCTGCGCCATGGAGCCGGCAAGCGGAATCCCCCTTCTCGGCTTGCCCCCTTCGGATGAGCGCAGGTCTTTCTGGAGGATTCCAGGCGCCGGAGTGCGCCCCATCATGCGCTCCTGCAGGAAGAGCTGGTGCCTCGACGGGTCTAAGGAAATCCATGCGGACATCGACCCGCTTGACGTTCTGGGCGTGCTTGCAGCGGCCTCGGACATCCCGTTCGTCCCTGAAAACGGCTGCTGATGCGATTTGAAAAAGAGCGGATTTTTCATTGCGAGCGCGAAGGCGATGTCAAGGTCGACGATTCGACCTCGTATCGAACGGCGTTCCGTTCGAGACGCACCATGTTCGTTGCGACGAACATGATTGTGAGCATGCTCGCGATGTCGTGAACGTCGCTACGTTCACGAGCATGTTCGTGTTCGAATCGTCGAACACGACAACGGGACGCCGTTCGCGACAGCAAACTGAAAAAATGGACTTGTCTTTGGCCTATCTGCCAAAGCAGTCCAATTCCCTTGAGGGAACCGGAGTCTGGAAACTGGGAACAAGTGGGAATTGGACTTGGGGGGACTCGCACCCCCGGCCTCTCCCATGCCAAGGGAGCGCTCTGCTGATGCCCTGAGTTTTGCATTTTCGCGAAGCGAAAATTAGCAAAACAAATCTGAGCTACAAGCCCGGATGAAAAATAAACCAAGTAAAGAAATAAAATATTTTCACGAAGGCGATATGTAAGTTACCGAGTCGCCGCGCAGCAGGATGGTGCCGACGCCCCTCTTCACTTCGCCGTTTACAAGCATCTCCGCCTTCTCGAGGACGATGTTCATGTGAACGTCATAAGCTACCATGACTCCCCTGAACTCGTAGTTCCCTTTCATCCCGATAATCACTGTGTTGTTCAGTGAGCCGTTCAATACGTCGAATGGTCTTCTCTCTGGCATTATTTCACCTCATAAAAAACAAAGTTCTGTTATGTAACATGATAGAATTTATAAAATCATCATCACTCGGAATTCACAATCGTCTCGATGCTCCCCTGGCCCTTGAATATTATTATCCTGTCGGCCGTGTTCCGGAGCGCCGCGCTGAAGGCGACATCCGTCGCGATTATCATCGTCTTCTTGCCCCTCGCCTTGGCCTTCACGAGCACGGGGCGGTAGTCGGTGTCGCGCGTCATCAGGGCTATCACGTCTATGTTCGGGTCGAGCACGTATTCCATGGCCTCGATTGCCATGGTCACGTCCACGTCGCCCGTGGTGATTACGGTTTCGAACCCCTGGTTCACCATCGCCTCAATGAGCTTGTCGGAAGCGTACTGGTCGAGGTAGATTTTCGAGACCCTCAGGTTCCCGTGCTTGCTTATCTCCCGCTTGACCTCTGCAAGGTCGAGGTTGAAGGCCTTCCTGATGATGTTGGGGCCGTCGACCAGCAGTGCTATGTCCGGCTTCGCCTTCTTCCTCTTGAATATCTCAAACATGAAACTTTCCTCCTATATACTCCGGTTAAAGTTTCATCAAACTTCATCCGAATGCCCCTCTGGCTATATTTTGAACCCGAAGAACCTCATCGCGTTCTCCGCCGTGGCCTTCGCGGCCTCCTCCACTCCTATCCCCTTTATCTCGGCGATGTATGCCGCCGCTTCCCTGATGGTGTCCGGCGTGCGCCCTACATACGGCGAGTCGCTCTCAATCATGAGCCTATCTAGGGGAACGCTATTAATCACTTTCCTGCGGTCCTTCGACCGCAGGTGCATTATCGAAATGTAACCTCCGGCGTCAACGATGCGCATCGCCTGCTCCTCGCCGCCGGAGTAAAAGTGCATCAGGACGCCGCGCCCCGCGACCATCCCTATTATGTCCTCTATCGCATCCTTGGGGACCTCGTTCTCGTTCGGGTTGTTCCGCGAGTGTATCACGAGCGGGACCTTCAATTCGTCCGCGAGCTCTATCATCATCCTGAAGACCATCTTCTCCCCGTCGACGTGCCCCGTGTTCTCGGCCCACTTGTAGTCGAGGCCGACCTCTCCTATGGCGTTGGGCCGTGCGGCGCGGATGAACTCCACCCACTCCTGCGCGTCCTTCGTGCCGTGCTTGACTGTCGTCTGGGGCGCTATCCCCAGCGCGAACGGGTAGCCCTTCGCCTTCGCGAGCTCGGCTGCCTTCCTGTTCGAGCCGTGAGAGTATCCTATTATTACCGGGTAGATGTCCTCCGGGAGCTGGTAGTCCTTCAAATCGAAAAGGTGCGAATGCGAATCCACGAACATAACCATCTTTAAAAATCCTTACTTTTTATATGTTATAGCTCATTCGACTTATCTTCAGGTGTAAAAATGGTAGAGAAAGTTTATGCTGTCGCAAAGGAACTAAGGGAAGGGAAGTACGTCCTCATCGACGACATCCCGTGCAAGGTCGTGGAGATAGAAAGCTCCAAGCCCGGCAAGCACGGCGCGGCGAAGATGAGGGTCACCGGCATCGGCGTCTTCGAGGGGCAGAAGAAGACCCTCCTGACGCCGGGCGACCAGGACGTGGAAGTCCCCATCATAGAACGCAAGAACGTCATGATACTTTCAGTCTCCGGAAACAACGCCCAGGTGATGGACCAGGGAACGAACGAAGTCTATGACATCGAGATTCCGGCCGAGCTCCAGGCGAATGCCGCGCCCGGCAAGGAAGCGGAGATCATAGAGGCGATGGGAAGGAAAAAGGTGGAGAGGGTAAAATGAACGTCAACATACTATCAACCACAGAGAACAAGCTCCTCGACCGCAAGGAAGTCGAGGCTGAAGTGCTTTTCGATGCCGCAACCCCCAAGAGGGCCGAGCTGAAGACCGCCGTGAGCCACAAGATAGGGGCCAACCCCGAGCTCGTGGTTCTCCGGAGCGTCTCAGGCATGTTCGGGAGGAAGGCCGTGAAGGTCGTCGTCCACGCGTACTCGAAGAAGGAAACGCTCATGGGCACCGAGCCGGTCCACATAAAGGT
>DATIFM010000018.1:0-6022 GCA_035455205.1 Candidatus Bilamarchaeum sp.
ACGCCACATGCATGTTTCCGCTCGTGACCCTGGTCTCGTACGCCCACTCTCCGCCCTGGCGCTCCCGCATCCACCCGTCCAGCCTGTCCTCGTGCTGCCTCGCCTTCTCGAGGGTTATCGGGCCGTTCACGTCCATCGTGATGGCCGCGCCCCTCATTATGTCCACGACGCCGTCGGCGATGCCGAACTTGAACATCGGATTGGACACGCCCTGCGACTGCGGCTGCTGGAAGACATTTGGCTGGGCTTGAGGCTGTATCTGCGGCACGGCACCGTGCGTCTCGTCCGGCCTCTCCCTCTGCTTCGGTCCCGCCATCAGCCGTCACCATACATCAGGAAGAATTCGAGCTTCTGCAGCCGCTCCATCCTCTGCGCGAACGTCATTTTGCCGTATTCGAGCAGGTATTCCCTCGCCCATTTCGTCAGGAATGCGTGGGTTTTTTTGTATGACTCATAACGCTTCGCCAGCTCCTCCGGCTTCTTTGCCGCGCCCTCGTAGGCGGCCATGGCCTCCTCTATGGCGGAGATGGATTTCTTCACGGTCTCGAGAGCCTGGGCCTCGAGCGCTTCGAGCTTCTCCCTGTCTGCAGAAGATGCTTTCGCGTCGCCAGCAGAGGAATTTTGCGGAGCCATCAGGAGCATATCTTCGGTGAGCTTTTATATCATTGCGGTAACGCCGCTGCGCCCTGCGCGCACTTGAGCTGGAACGCCCTTCTGCGCGCCGAGCTGATATAACCCACTTCCTGGTGCTGGGAGGCGCGGGCGGAAACCGCGCACGGGGGCCACGGCTCGTGGGGAACAAAAGTGTCGTTCGCGGGCGGGAAAGCTCCCGGCCGGAATGATGCTGTCATGTGTGCGAGCAAAGCGGCTGGCGGCGTGGAGTGAGCGAGCGCAGGCTCATCAGCGTCCCCATGCACCAGGGTAACTTTCACTTCGGCGCCGGAAGCAGTGTGGGCCGGAGGGGCTGAGAGGGGCTCGTGCAATTCAATGGTGGCGGCCTGCTGGAATGTGTGCCCCCGGGCCTCGGACTGGAGAGGCGTCTCCATGTTTCCGGATTTTCTGACGCCCGGCCTGATTTCGAGCACGTCCGCTTCGCGCTGGCTCGTTTCCCTCACGATTCGGAGGTGCCTGAATTCAGGATGGCTTGCCAGTTTGCGGGGGCTCTCGGCGTATTCGTCATGCCCCCGCGCCCCCATCTCGTTTCGAGTGGAGCATGTGCCCGTTTGCCGGTGCGTCCGGTTTTTCCGGCTTTGCGGGGGCGGGCGGCTCTCCCCGGTTTCCATCCCGCCGAAACTTTCCGGATGCCGCGCGTCGTTTTTACTGCCCGCCTTGCAAAGGCCGGCCCTGCCCTCCCCCCTTCCTCCGAGGTCAATCGCTGGAGGCGATTTCTTCTCTTTCCCGGCCTCTATCTCCCTCATAATCCCCTTCACAACCTGCATCTTCTGCGGCGCAAGCGGCTCCAGCTTCGGGAGCGTCTTGCCAGAGACGAGATAGGCGTTCCAGCGCATGCCGGTTATCGACCTTTCGGCGCTGCTCCAGCGGCCCCTCACCTGCTTGTTATAATAGTAGCAGCGCAGGGGCGACTTGCTCGAAAGGTAAGTCTGCTGGCCCCGGAGGGCATTCCCGAACTTGGGAAGCTCCTCCGGTTCGCGCCTGACTGATTTCAGTTTGCCCGGCCCTGGAGGTTTAGCGATAAGCCTGGGAGTGATTTCAACCATCGATTCTGTCAATATATGCGACGCTTTTAAACCTTCTCATTTCCACTTCGCTTTTCAGCGTAAAATCCCTTCAGATACTCTCCTGCCGCGAGGAGGAACTCGTTAAGTTTTTCCTCCGGTATCGAGGCCCCTGCGGCTATTTTGTGCCCCCCGCCGGCTCCCCCCGCCCTCTGGCACCCTGCCTTCATCAGCTCGCCCAGGTTCATCCCTGCCGCGACCTGCGCCCTGCTCGCCCTCCCGGAGACCTTTATCGTGCCGCCCTCGCCTTCGGCGATGCCGATTATGGGCTCGGCCCAGCCCTGCCTCATGACCATCCCGCATACGATGCCGACTATCCCCTCGTCTATCTTCCCGCGCCCGTCTAGGAACTTGAAAGCGCCGAAATCCTGCACGCCGCCCTGGGCGAACTCGATGCCTTCCCTGAGCATCTTCCTGTGCAGCGCGAGGAGGGCCCTGGCCTCCGAGAGGGCTTCCGCGTCCCCGAGGCAGACTTTCAGCCCGACTTCCGGGCGCGAGTGCCTCCCGCATGCGTTGAGGAGCGTGCTGAATTCGCTCGCCTCGTAAGTCTCGTCCTTCGGCCTTTTCGGGAAAACGTAGCTCTCGCCCATCAGGCTTTCCGCGCCCTCGAGGCGGCCCGAGGAAATCAGGAGGCGAGCTATCGCACTCACGAGCGAGCGCTTCTCCTCGACGTCGAGGTCCATGTACTTTCTCCCTTCGAACCGGATTCCGGCCTCGTTCAGGAACTCGGCGGCCCTGTCCTCGCGGTATGTTATCCCGGGTAGGACCGGCTCGTCGCAGTATGCTAGGAACTGCACGAGCGGCCGCGAATACCTGCCGTACATCTTCAGGTCCTCTTCGACCGCCGCCTCGCCGCTTTCCAGGCCCTGCGCGAGCACCCACCTGTTCATGCCCTTGAGCGGGTGCTGCATGTCGCCGACCGCGCCCACTATCGCAAGGTCGGCCCGCTTCCTGAAGACGCAGAACGCCGTCCCGGCCGCGCTCAATTCGTCGCCGCCGTCTATCCCGAAAAGGAGCGGGTTCGCCTGCGGCTTTTCGATTGAATCCGTCTGGTGGTGGTCGATAATCACGGCGTCCTTCAGCTCGTTCACGCGCCGGTTGCCCCCTCCCAGGTCCACGAAGATTATCTCCTTCTCGCCGCTTGCGAGGTACCGCTCAATGGCCGCGTCGTCCAGCTTCTTTATGCACTCGCGCCGGAATTTTTTTCCCTCATCGATGAATGCCGAGCAGACGAGCGCGCCCGAACTAAGGCCGTCGGCATCGTAATGGTGGACTATGAGCGGGTCGGCGAAGGAGAGCGCGAGCCTGCGTATCTCTTGGCACCTTTCGAAAAACCCCTCCTCGTCCCTCATGGTTAGAAATCGTGGAGCGGTTTAAAATGAATTCCGTATAACTCCCTGCCATGGCAGAACTCGCAGTCGAACTCGTGGTCGCGGTCGCAAGGATAGTGGCCGCGCTCGTCTTTTCCGCCGGCGCGCTCTACAGCGGGATGAACCTCCTCGACAGGCTCACGCCCGGCGTCGACGAATGGAAAGAGATACGCAAGGGGAATGCCGCGCTCGGAATTCTTTCGGCAGCGGTAATGGTCTCGACGTTCCTCGTCGTGGAGCCGCGGATAAGCGACCTGCTCTTCTACATACAGGCGGACCTTCCGGTGCTCCTCACCGTCAAGCTCGTTGCTGTCATGGGGCTGAACTACCTACTCGCGCTGCTCTCCGGGATAGCCCTCATCTTCCTCACGATAAGCCTCATCGACCGGATTACGCCCGACCTCGATGAGCTTGCAGAGCTGAAGAAGGGGAACCTCGCTGTCGCGATACTCCTCTCGGCCGCCCTCATACTCATAATAACTTCCGCCGGGGCGCCCCTCGAGACCATATTCTCGATACTCAAAGACGTGGAGTCTACGATAATCTGATGCCGTTGTGCCGGCAAGGCAAAGTGATTCGAATGAAAGTTCCAAAGTCGGATTTTTCGGAATGGTACAACACCGTCATCAAGGACGCGAACCTGTGCGACATACGCTACGGCATCAAGGGCTTCGTAGTGTTCATGCCGTGGGCGGTCATGACCATGAACCGCATGTACTCGATGTACGAGGAGGCGCTAGAGGCGCGCGGCCACGTGCCGGCCCTCTTCCCCGCGCTCATACCAGAGAGCTACTTCACTAGGGAGAGCGACCACGTGAAAGGGTTCGTGCCCGAGGTCTTCTGGGTGACCGAAGCCGGCGCGCACAAGACCGAGGAGCGCTACGCGATGCGCCCGACTTCCGAAACCGCGATGTACACGATGTACGCGCTATGGATACACGGGACGCGCGACCTGCCACTCAAGCTCTACCAGCGCTGCCAGGTCTGGAGGCACGAGACGAAGGCCACCAAGCCATTCATCCGGAGCAGGGAATTCCACTGGATAGAGGCGCACGACTGCTTCGCGACCCGCGATGACGCGATGAGGCAGGTGCGCGAGGACATGGAGATGGCCGAGCAGGTCATACACGGGCAGTTCTGCGTGCCATTCCTTTTCTTCAAGAGGCCCCAGTGGGACAAGTTTGCCGGCGCCGAGGACACGTTCGCCGCGGACACGCTCATGCCCGACGGCAAGGCGCTCCAGCTGCCCTCCACGCACATGCTCGGGCAGCATTTTTCCAAGGCGTTCGGCATCAAATACACCGATGAAAAAGGCAAGGAGGAATACGTCTGGCAGACCTGCTACGGCCCGGCGATTTCGCGGATTTATGCCGCGGTAATTTCGACGCACGGCGACGACAAGGGCCTCGTGTTCCCGGTCCGCCTCGCGCCAACCCAGGTCGTGATAGTCCCGATAATCAAGGACGAGACGCGGGAGAAGGTGATGGAGAAATGCCGCGAGATAGAAAAGCAGATAGGATGCTGCTTCGCGGTGAAGGTGGACGACTCGGACCGCACGCCCGGCTTCAAGTTCAACGAGTGGGAGCTCAAGGGCGTCCCCATAAGGATAGAGCTCGGGATGCGGGACGTGGAATCAGGAACCGTGATGGTCGCAAGGCGCGACACCGGCGAGAAGCTCAAGGTCCCGATGGAATCCCTCTGCGAGAAGCTCGATGAAATCGCCCAGTCCGTCGATAAGGGCATCAAGGAGAAGGCGGACAAGTGGTTCTCGGACAAGCTTTCGTTCGCCGATTCGATGGAGGAGCTCGGAAAGAAGCTCGACCTGCACGGATTCGTCCGCGTGCCGTTCTGCTCAGACGGCATGGAGGGCCAGAAGTGCGCGGACATCGTGAAAGACAAGCACCAGGCGAACATCCGGGGCTCGCTTTTCGGCTCCGACGCGCTTCCCACCGGCAAGAAATGCATCTCGTGCGGGAACGAGGCGAAGATATACCTCTATGCGGCGAGGCAGTACTAGCCTAAAACGCGGAGGGGGCACCCCCTCCCCATTTTAAGGCTTCATTCTGACCCTCCCCCGGGCATATTCACAGTCAAAGAATCCGAATTCAATTCACGCACTCGAACATCCTGCCGCTCCCGCAATAGGCGTGGCACAGGTTCTCGATGCACTTGCCGACCCTCGGCGGCAAAGTGTCCTTCTCGAGGTACCAGCAGTCGTCATCGGTAGCGCATGAGGTCAGGGGGACGCAGTCTCCGTCCACCGAATACCTGCCTGCCGGGCACCTCGCGCTGTACGGGTCCTTCTGCGTGGTGGCCTCCATCATGGGAAGCGCTATCCACATGAGCGCGAGCACGCAAAGGAGCGCGATTGTGACGAAAATGAACCTTATATTCACGCAATATTCTTGCAGCTTAAAAAATAAAAACATATAATCCGTGTTCCATTCATGGAGTTCAGCGTGTTCATCCGCGCCTATTTCAGGGCGATAACTGCCGGCGACCGGGATTTCCTCCTGAAGGTTTACGGCGGCTGGTTCGATTCGGCAGGCTTCCCCAAGGAGCAGAAGGAGCAGTTCTTCCACGCGATTTTCACCGATTTGAAGCAGCTTGCGGCCGCGTCGCTCGAGCGCGAGGAGTGCTTCGGCGCTTTCTGCATCGCTCACCTCAAGGACGGCTCCGGGGAGTATTCGCTGATTTTCCGCAGGAAGGGCGATTCATGGGAGTATTTCAACGAAAGGACGGATTTCTCCCTTTTCAAAAAGGTTTACGCAATCGGGTACGTGGTCGAGGGGGGCGCCCGGCCGGAAATACTCTTCAACGGTGAAAAGTCGCCAATCCTGACCGAGCTCGGCTCCTCCGGCGCCGTGTCGCTGATAAACGCCGCCCTGAAGATTGGCGAGAACGAGCTTACGATAC
>DATIFM010000019.1:0-2615 GCA_035455205.1 Candidatus Bilamarchaeum sp.
AGTTCATCGAGAACCTCCACAAGTGGAATGTCACCACGCTCATAGTCTCGGAGGACTTCAGGATGTCCAACTCGGGCGCGAGGCCGAGCTCCGAGTTCGGCGTGGAGAGCTTCACGGACGGCTGGGTCAACATTTTCTACAAATTCGACGAGAAGACGATGGAGCGCTCGAGGTACATTGAAGTCATAAAGATGAAGGGAATCGCCCACTCGAACAGGGCGTATCCGGCGCTCCTGGGCCCGAGCGGCTTCTCTGTCGTCCACGAGGCAGGCATGGCCGAAGCCCGCCCTCCGCCCCCTGCGCCCAAAAAGCAGAGGGCCGAGCCTGAGGAGACGGTGATAAGCATAGAGCCGGGCGAGATAACATTGCCCCACCCGGCCGAAGCTAAGCCTGCAAAGCCGCCACCCCAGCCGCCGCAGACGCCCATGGTGCCGCTTTCCTCAAAGCGCAGGCTGGTCAGGGAAGAGGAGATGGAGCAGCTGAAGAAGCTCCTTGCCGAAGAGGCCCCGGTGCAAAGGAAGGCGAAGCCGGCCCAGAAGCCTGTGGCCCAGCCGAGGGCGGGAAAGGCGCCTGCGAAGATGTCGCCCACGATACAGGCGAAGCTGGACGAAGTCAAGAAGAAAATCATGAAGAAGAAATGACTCCCCAGACCCTGCTTTTCACTTTTTCGCTGTCCTTCTCGAATATCATCACGCGCTTTCCGAGGGCCTCGAACTTCTTCACCGACTTCTCGTCGGCCTCCTCGAGGATGACGTCGTGGAAATCCGCGGCTTCGCCATCGTAGCCGGGGGGGATTTTCGCGACGAGCAGCTTCTTCTCCCGGTATTGGGCGACCGGCGTCCCGGGAGGGAGCACGACGCGGCACTTGAGCGAGAGGAGCTTGGTTATCTGCTCGTCCCGGGGCGAGCATTCGACCTGCACGTTGATGAAGTATGTCAGGCCGCTGAATATGTCGAAGTTGTTCGATTGCCCGGAAAGGGCGTCCATGTCCCTGAAATGAATCAGCTTCACTCCCTCGTCCTGCAGGTCCCTTGCGATTGCGATGGGCTTGCCCGCGAGGCGCATTATGCCGTCCCGGCTCGTGAACGCCTGCTTGTCGCGGAGATAGAAAAACGGGATTTTCATCTGACACGCCCGAGGGCCTGCTCCAGGGATAGAAGCTCCTCCTTCCCGCTCTTCATGTCCTTCAGGGTGATTTTCTTAGATGCCACTTCCTTCTCGCCGATTACGGCTACGAAAGGTATCCCGAGGGAATTGGCGTAGTCGAACTGCTTCCGCAGGTTCCTCTCGTTCAGGTCGGTCTCGCAGCTTATTCCGGCCTTCCGGAAGGCGTCGGCGGCGCGGACGGACTCCGCGTAGAATTCAGGCTTGACTGCGGCGATAACAAGCCGCGTCTCGGTCTTCATCCGCTCTTTCGTGCGCTCGGAAATCAGAGTGGTGAGCCTTTCGATGCCCACGGATATCCCGACGGCCGGGGATGGCTGGCCGTAGACGCCGAGGAGGTTGTCGTACCGGCCGCCCGCGATGACGGTCCCTATGTCCTCGCTCAGCTTGACTTCGTAGACCGGGCCCGTATAATAGCCGAGCCCGCGGACGAGGAAAAGGTCGAACTCGACAGGGAAATCGCACATCGAGAGGATTTCCCGGATTTCCTTCGCGCCCTCTGCGCTGTATTTTTCCGCGAGCGAAAGCTTCTCCTTGTTGCCGCCCTTGGCCCGGATTACCTTGAGAAGCTCGTCCGTCTTGTTTCCGAGGAACTCGCGGAGCACGCGCTCGACTTCGGCCTCGCCTATCTTGTCGAGCTTGTCCAGGACGCGGAACATCTCTCCTTTGTCGGCCCCATCGATGCCGAGGCTTGCCGCTATCCCGTCGAGGATTTTCCTGCTGTTCAGCATGATTTTGGGTTCATTGAACCCGAAGGCGAGGCACACGTCCCGCGCAATCGTGAGGAGCTCGGCCTCGCACCGCATCGAAGCGCTCCCGACGATGTCGGCGTCAGCCTGGTAGAATTCCCTGAAGCGGCCGCGCTGGGGCTCCTCTTTCCTCCACACGACATCAATAGCGTACCGCTTGAACGGCTTGGGGGCGTCGGTCGATGAGGCATACCTCGCGAGCGGCACGGTGAGGTCGAACCTCAGGCCGTACTCGCCGCCCTCAATAACGAATATCTGCTTGTCCACCTCCGAGCCTGCCTTGGCCCGGAGAGTCTCCAGGTATTCCATCGCGGGAGTCTCGAGGGGCCGGTAGCCGTATGCGCGGAAGACCGAGCGTATCCGGCCTATCACTTCCTCGCGCATCAGCATATCTTCGGGGCCGATGTCCCGCATTCCTTTTGGCGTGAGCTTCATGCACCTGATTTGCCGCATTAGGTTATTATTACAAATGCCGGGCCGGGGCGCGGCCCGAGAGAAGTGATATTTAAATAATATTCATGGTAATTACACTTCATGAGGAGGCTGGGCAGGGCGGTTCTGGCAATTGCGGCATTCTCAGCCGCGCCCGATTTCTCGTCTTTTCCGCCGAGGCTCGACTTCAATGCGGCCCATGCCCAGAAGAAGGATGCCCAGACCGCGGCATGGATGAGAGAGAGCGCGGAAAAGGAGCTCGTGGACGGC
>DATIFM010000020.1:0-53469 GCA_035455205.1 Candidatus Bilamarchaeum sp.
TCGCCAAATGATTGTCAGTTAGCTCGCCCGCGGGGCTCGCACTGACACGGTATGTCATTTTAAAATGTTGAGCGCATCAATTTACTATCTTCTTCGTCCGGCACAGCGGACACAAAGACGAGGATTGAGATGGCCATGATAAAGCCGAACGGCGGCCCGTTCGTCTATAACGGCCATTCGCTTCGCTCATGGCCATGATGGCGTAATGGTAGCGTGAGAGGCTGTGGCCCTCTAGGCCCGTGTTCGATTCACGGTCATGGCCCTTTTTGTTCACTGGCCTCGCCTGCGGCTCGGCGTGAACGTGCAAAATCTACTGGATTCCCGGAACAAGCCGCTCGCGAATCATGGATTGGACTTGCCAGTAAAAAACTTGTTAGCTTCAGGGCGGACAAGCTCATATACGGCGAAGCGCTGCCCGCTGGGAACTTCGAAACTATAGCAAGGGCCGTGCGGGATCTCCAGTTCCCTTCCCTTAAGCCCCTTCGCTTTCAGCTCGGAAATGGCAGCCCTGAAATCCTTGACACGGTAGATGAGGATAGGCACCTTTCCTTCTAGATGTCCGGCCAGCAAGATAGCCGGTCCCTCATCAGATAACTTGATCTGGGCCACCGAAGTGCCCATGGCATTTGTCCGCCATACGATTTCCCCTCCCATGTCCTTGGTGTAATGCCGGAGCGTTGCTTCGAAATCCGGGGCGGGTAAGTAAATGAAATCGAGCGACAGGAACAGCATCTCACCTTTTTCCTAACCCTGCCAGTTTAGCGCTCTCGCTCCACAGCCGGTCCTGGGCTACGATGTCTTTTTTGAACGGAGCCTCAATAATCTTGCCTTTGTGTATGAGTTCCCCGCTTATGCCTTCAAGCTCCTTTGATGAAGCAAGCTGTACGACCCCGTCCGCGGCGCTTTCGGGGGTTATCCCGAAAAAGAGGTTGAGGAAAGAGCCGAAAACGCGCATCAGCGGAGGTGCTTGGCGCATGAGGTTCGTATTTTTTACGATGCCTGGATGATATGCATTAGCAGCAATCCGGCGTTCCTTCAATCTTCGTGCGAGTGCGAAAGTAAATAGCAAATTCGCCGCCTTGGATGCCCCAAACGCATTCATCGCGCTGAACTTTCTCTCTCCTTGGAGGTCATCAAAGTCCGGCCTTACGGTGGACGGCGCCGTCAAGTTAATGACGCGAGAAGCCTCCTTAAAAGATGGTAGAAGAAGGTTCGTCAAAAGAAACGGCCCAAGATGATTTGTCGCAAACATCAGTTCCAATCCATCTTTTGTGAGCATCCTCTTCTCCACAAAAACCGCAGCGTCGTTGACAAGTATGTCCAGTTTACCATACCGACTTTTGAATTCCTCCGCAGTTGCTCTGACGGATGCTAAAGAACTAAGGTCGCAGAGCAGAAGCTCGACGTTCGGATTATCGCTGGTTTCCCTGATTCCCCTGACCGTGGCCTCTCCCTTGGTCTTATCCCGCGACATCACAACAACGGTAGCACCGAGCTTAGCAAGTTTAAGCGCGGTGGCTTTCCCGATGCCCGAGGTGGCGCCAGTCACGAGGCAGATTTTTCCTTGCATCCTGTTTTGGTTTTCGCTCATTCCTTGACCTCTGCATACCTTTCGTGCAAGAAAACTTTAAATAGAAGTTTTGCAAAATATCTACAGAAATATGCATGATGTTGTACGTCTGCAACGTGAATCGAACCTGTTTGTAAGGTCTCGGTCATGGCCCTATCTTATTCTTTGGAAAAAATCACTGGGGCATCCTGGACTCATCTATATGGAGGAACACCCAGACATGCCCGTCCAAGTCCTCGATGGCACGGCTGTACATCCATCCGTAGTCCGAAGGCTCATCCACTTCCTTTCCCCCTGCCGCGGCGGCGTCCTTGGCCATCTTATCCACTTCCCCCCGGCTCTCCGTCGAGATATTTATCCAGCCCCCTGTGGTCTTCCTGGCATCGGCCATCTCCTTCTTGATGAATGTCTTGAAGAACTTCTCCACCATAAGCATCGCGAAGGCGTTGTCCCCGATAACCATGCAGGCGGCGTTATCATCAGTGAACTTCGGGTTGAACTTGAACCCTAACTTTGTGAAAAACGCGATTGTCTTCTTCAGATCCTTCACCGGCAAATTCACGAAAATCTGTCTCTTCATGCGACCACATCATAAATCTACGATGATTATTTATTCACCACCTGATACCGTAAAATCACGCCGCCGTTTGCGAGCGGACGGGATTCGAGGAGTTTAAGTTCACGGGTCGTAAAGCCATCGGTAAAGAAGCGCCGGCCATTAGCGAGGATGGTGGGGGCTATGCACAGGCGGATTTCATCAATAATCCCGGCGTTCATGAGGGATTGAGTGAGTTTTCCGCTACCAAAGATATACATTGGCCTGCCGCCTTGTTCTTTGAGGCGCTTTAATTCAGGAACTGCGTCGCGGACAATAGTTGTGTTGCTCCATTCCGCTTTTTCTAGTGATGAAGAGCATACCACCTTGGCAATGCTATTCATGAGCGCAGTTACTTTCCCTTCCGCTTCCGCTGTCGGCCAGTATTCGGCCATGCCTTTGTAGGTGTTTTTACCAAAAACGAGCATGTCCGCCTCTTGCAATTGTTCAATACTCAACGCCTCAAGCTCCGGCCCCCACACGAGGTTATGAAACTCCAAATCCCAGGGCTTTCCGCCTTCGAAACATCCGTCTACGGTGACAACATTCCATATGATGAGTTTTCTCATGTTTTTATTTCACCTTGTCAAGCGTGAATCGAACTTGAATTCACGCTCATGGTCCTATTTCTCTTCCCTTTCCCTATTAAATCCTAAAGTAAACTTCACCCTGCATAAATGATTTTAAAAACTCAGGGTGATTACCCTGTTTATGCCCAAGCCATCAATGTCCAAAAAGGAGCTGCCGCCGGAACAGCGTGCAGGACTGCTCGGAAAACTGAAAGCCCGTTTTGAGAAAAACATTGGCCGCCATAAGGGCCTTGAGTGGGCCAGAGTGCAGGCAAGGCTGGAAGCCAATGCCGAAAAGCTGTGGTCGCTCAACGAGATGGAACGGACCGGCGGCGAACCGGACGTCGTCGGCCAGGACAAAAAGACCGGCGAATACATTTTTTATGATTGCTCGGCTGAAAGCCCGGATGGCCGCAGAAGCCTTTGCTACGACCGTGAGGCTCTCGAGGCAAGGAAGGAGAACAAGCCGAAAAACAGCGCCATTGATATGGCGGCAGCCATGGGCATCGGGCTCTTGAGCGAAGGGCAATACCGGGAGCTGCAGCAAACCGGGAATTTCGACACGAAAACGTCGAGCTGGGTGGAAACCCCCCCTGCCATCCGGAAACTCGGCGGCGCCCTCTTTTGCGACCGCCGCTACGGCACCGTCTTCGTGTATCACAACGGCGCGGACTCTTACTATGCCGCCCGCGGGTTCCGCGGCTCTCTAAGGGTCTAGGCTTTCTTCCTGTTTTTCCAGATGCCGACCGCAATGGGCATGATGAACGTGAGAGCATAATAGACGAAGACGTCCAGCTTGTAGTAGCCATCGGCGGGATTGAGCAGCTTGACGATGAATATGTAGTCGAGGGCAGCAGCCAAGACCGTCCATGCAACCGCGATGAGCGCAAAATGCTGGACGCTGCCATCGATTTTCTTAAGCAGGACGAAAAGCGTTATCGCGGCGCCAACCGGCATAATTACCCAGCCCAGCAGGGAGGGCGGGACGACGAAAAACAGCGCGACGCCCAGTATGTAGCCTATCAGCCAGAGCGCGAAGCCCCATCCGAGGGCATGAGCCAACAGCTTGTTCATGCTTCTCATATCCCCTTGGGGTATAAGAAACCGGTGTCACTTTCCTTGGCCTTCACCGGCCGGACCTCTACCCTTGCAGTATCGCTGAACGAGAATTCCGGATTCCTCCTCGCGATGGAAACCGCCTCCTCGAGGTCCTTTGCAAGTATGTGATAGTAGCCAACCTGCACTTCCCCGCTCGCATCAAGCGGCGACACTTTCAACGCCCCTCTTGCGCCGGAAACGATGGCGCCTTCCCTGATGAGCGGCTGTGCGGCTATCAGCCTGCCCTCGCTCTTCAGGCCGCCTATGTAATCCTCGCATTCCTTGAGGAACCGCCCGTGCTTCTCATCCGGCCAGGCCGCATCATGCCCTGCCATGTTCCTGATGAGCAGCATGTACTCATTCATTCGCGGCTCACTTCCCGTCGTACGCCTTCTTCAATGCCGCGATGTCTATCTTCTTCATCTTCAGCATCGCGGCCATCACGCGGGACGACCTGGCCGGATCCTTGTCCGCAAGCATCCTGCTCAAGGCGCTCGGGACAATCTGCCACGACAGCCCGTACCTGTCCTTGAGCCAGCCGCACTGCTGGGCTTCCTTGTCCCCGCCCTCCGTGAGCTTTTCCCAGTAATAGTCCACTTCCTTCTGGTCCTTGCAGTCCACGACGAAAGAAACCGCCTCTGTGAACTTGAATATCGGCCCGCCGTTCAGGGCTACGAAGTCCTGCCCGAGTATCCTGAACGAAACGGTCATCGCAGAGCCCTCAGGCCTCCCGGAAACCTTCGCCCCTTCCTTGTCATAGCGGGCCACGTCCATGACCTTCGAGTCCTTGAATACCGAGACGTAGAACTTCGCCGCCTCCTCAGCCTTGTCGTCGAACCATAGAAATGGCGTTATCTTCTGCATCATATTCACCCCTTGGCTTTCATCTCGGCAGGCATCTTGCTCATGTCCATATAGCCGACTTCCCATATGTGCCCGTCCAGGTCCTCGATAGCCCGGCCATACATCCATCCGTAGTCCTGCGTTTCCCTGGCCTCTTTTCCGCCTGCAGAAAGCGCCGCCTTGACGAACATGTCCACTTCCTCCCTGCTTCCGAGGGAAAGCGACACGAGCACCTCGGTGGTCTTCTTCGCATCGCTTATCTCCTTGCCCCTCAGGAAGCCCTTGAAGAACTTCTCAACAAGCAGCATCGCGTAACTGTTGTTCTCCTCAATTATCATGCATGCCGCGTTGTCGTTGGTAAACTGGGGGTTGAACTTGAACCCGAGCTTGCTGAAAAATGCCATCGACTTCTTCAAATCCTTCACCGGAAGGTTCACAAAAATCATTTTTCCCATTCCCATCACTTAAAAACCTACAAGCACTTTGAAGCCGCCGTATGCCATTTTCTTCGTGTCGAAGGGCATCTTCATGTTGGGGTCCATCGCCTTTTCCATCTCTTTTATGACCTTGGCGTTCACCTTGTCGCGGTGCGCCCTGGACTTGTAAGTGATGTAGGAGAAAACCACCGTCTCGCCCGGCTTCATTTTGGTCAGCTTCGGGAAAGTCAATACCGGCATTCCGCTCATGTCCGGCTTCAGGTCTTCGCCCCAGCATTCCTTATAGTCGAGCGCTCCGTGCTTCTTCCAGACTTTCCCGGCCTCCTTGGCCATCTTTGCGTATTCCTTCATGTTCTTTTTTGGGACGACCAGAACGAAGCCGTCCACGTATCCAACCTTCATTTCTTCACCTTTTTTTCCGGCTCATAACAGAGCAGGACGTTACCAGACTTGAAATTCCTCGTTTTCACGAGCTTCATCCCGGACTTCCGTCCGAGGCCCCCGAAAAGGAGCCGCGGCATTTATTCCCGCTTCAGTTCTTTAAAGTAATCCTCCAGCTTGTCGAAGGTTCCTGTCTGCGTCCGCTCACCAATAATAACCGTGCTGGAGAATGACTGCCATGAAAGAGCGCATTTCGGCGGGCCGGGCCGAGGTCGTAGACATCGTGATGCCCGGCCAGACCAACCACTACGGGACTTTGTTCGGCGGCGTCCTCGTCGCAATGATGGACAAGGCCGCGAGCATCGCGGCCACGAGGTACTGCAAGAAGGACAGCGTCACTGTCAGCCTCGACAACATCGTCTTCGAGAAGCCTGCGAAGCTGGGGGAGGCGATAGTGGTGACCGCCCGGCTCATCTATGTCGGGCGCACGTCAATGCTCCTCCGCGTGAGGGCCGAGTCGGAGACGCAGGCCGGGGAACGAAAGACCATAATCGGGTGCGCGGACTTCGTGTTCGTGGCAGTCGACAAGGAAGGCAGCCCGGTGCACGTCCCGGAGCCAGTACTCGAGACTGAGGAGGAAAAGCTACTTTTTGAAAAGGGAAAAAAGATAAAGGAGATGCTCCGCAAGCAGTGCTAGTCCGAGACGGACACCTGCAGGTCGGCCTTCTTCACGAGCGATGTCCCCCAGTATGACGTTATCGTCATGTCATCGTCTGCGGTGAATTCGACGCCCGTGCTTCCGCCCGGGGATACCTTTCCCGTGCTGAAGGCCGCGCTCTTGAACTGCAGGCCGCCGTAATAGACGTTGCTCGACCTCACCTTGAAGGTGATCTTCACGGTGTCTCCCTTTCCGACTTCCAGCGGACCGGACGGGTAGAACCCGCTGTCGTCAGCCTCAATGGTGAACTCCTTCACCGAGGGCTGGGGCGGCGGGGGCGGGGTCTGGTTCTGCGGCGGCGTCACCGGTGGCGGCGTGGTGTTCACCGGCGGCACGGGCGGGGGGTCGGGCGCGCCTCCCTTCATGTACTTGTCAAGGAAGGTGAGCGTCTTGTTCCATGCGTCCTTGGTCTCCTCGGGGGCGTAATTCATGCCCGAGGGGTTCGCGAACGCGTGTCCCACTCCCGGATATATGTATATCTCGTTAGTGACCCCGAGGCTCCCGAGCTTCGAGTCGAAATCCCTCGCGGTCGCGACAGGTATCGCGGTGTCGTTCTCGCCAAATATGCCGAGGACCGGCCACTTTATCGCCGAAAGCTGCGCCTCGCTCACATTGACGTTGCCGTAATAGATGACAGTCGCGTCCATCTTCTCCCCGCTCAGGGAAAGCTGGAGGCTCTCCCCGCCTCCGAAGCACCATCCGAGTGAGGCCAGCCTGGAGGCCTTCTCATTGCTCCTCAGGTATGCGGCGGCGGCCTTCATGTTCTCCGTGGCCCGGCTCTGGTTGAGCGAGCCGACGAGCGCCATGGCCTGGTCCGGGGTCGTCGCGACCTTCCCGTCATACAGGTCGACTGCGAGGACAACGTACCCCCGCGAGGCAAGCTGCCTTGCCATGTCCTTGATGTTGTCGTTCAGGCCCCACCACTCGTGTATCATCACGACGCCCGGATAGCTGCCCGGCTTCTCGGGCTTGGCCAGGTACCCCTGGGTGTCCCCGAAATACTTCACGCCGGCGGCCGTGACCTTGTAGGTCCCGTTCGCTGCGAGCATGTCCGAATTGTTCATTGTCCCGTTGCCGGAATTATTCATGCTTCCGTTGTTGCTGGGTACTCCGGGGGTCACGTTGGGCTTGACTGCCGGAGGGGCATTGTTTCCTGACTGAGCCATGCAGCCGAAAAGGAGGGCCGCTATCAACAATACAGCTAGAATCCTCATACTTCAAAAAAAGAAGGAAGTTCTTTTAGCGCTTTTGCTATGAATAAAGTAAGCCCAGCTTCCGCAGCTGCTCGCCGAGCGCCCTGACGTCCTCTTCCGTATTGTATATGTATGCGCTCGCCCTCACCGCTCCCTGCTTCGCGCCGAGGGACTCCATCGCGACCTGCGCGCAGAAGAACCCGCTCCTCACGGCTATCCCGGCCTTGTCGAGCATGAGCGCCACATCGTGGGGCTTTGCGCCCTTGAAGTTGAAGGAATAGAGCGCGCCGTGCCCGTCCGCGGAGTCCGGGCCGTATACCTGCGCTCCGGCCGACTTTATCTCGTCGAGCATCTTCCGCGCGAGCGCCTTCTCGTGAGCCTCGACCTTGTCCATGCCTATCTTCGAAAGGTAGTCGCAGGCCGCCGCGAGGCCGAGCATGCCGCTGTAGTGCTGGACTCCGGCCTCGAACCTTTCCTGCCCGTCGACCGGCACCACCTTCTCGGCGGAAACGGTTTTCACGGTCCCCCCGCCGGAAAGAAGCGGCCTCAGCTTTTCCATGAGCCCTTTCCTGACGGCGAGCGCGCCTATCCCGGTCGGCCCGAGCATCTTGTGCCCTGAAAAGCACAGGAAATCCGCATTGTTCTTCCTCATGTCCTCCCTGTGGTGAGGGACTCCCTGGGCTCCGTCTATGCAAAGGAGCGCCCCGCTGTCGTGGGCTATCTTCCCGAGCTCCCGGACGTCGCGCCCAGTGCCTGTCGTGTTGTTCCAGCTGTGGCTCACGACGAGCGCGGTGGACCGGTCTATCGCCCCTTCCCACTTTTCGGCGGGCACCGAGCCGTCGCTTTCGCAACCGAGGAGCACCAGCTCTATCCTTCCCTCGTCCCTGAGCCTCATGAAAGGGAGGAGCACGGAGTGGTGCTCCATCGCGCTCGTGACGACTTTCCTCCTTGAAGAATAGTCTGGCGAGTTCGCGACCAGGTTCAGCCCCTCTGTGGCGTTGCGCGTCCAGATAAGCTCCTCCGCAGCCGCGCCGACGAAGCGGGCTACCTTCTCCCTCGCCTCCTCGGCCTTTTCGCTGGTCTTCCTTCCGAGCAGGTGGGAGCTCCGCCCCCCGCACGCGCCAAGCTCAATGTAATAAGACATCTCGGCGTCGATGACCTGCCTCGGCTTGAGCGACGTGCAGGCGCTGTCCAGATAAACGATGTTCCGGTTTTTTTCAAGGACCGGGAAATCCCCGCGCAACCCGTTCATTTTTCCGCCTCCTCAATCTCCTTCCTGAACTCATCCAGGGTCCTGGGCCCGACGAGCGGCTTCCCGTTTATGAAGAATGTCGGCGTCGCGTAGATGTGCGCAGCCTTCCCTTCCTCCACATACCCCTCGAGCTCGGCGCCGGTCTCGTTGCCGTCATAGCATCTGTCGAACTCGCTCATGTTGAGTCCGGACTCGTTTGCAAGCTGCTTTACCATCAGCTCCGGAGTGCTCGCGCCGCACTGCCCCTGCATCGCGAATATCTTAGCACGGAGCTCCTCCTCCTTCCCCTGCCTGTTTGCGCATAGCACCGCCCTCGCATATTCGAAGCTGTTGTTGTGGTTCGGGAGCGGGAACGGCTTGAAAACGTAATACACCGAGCCATTGTATTCCCTCAGAATCTGCTGCATGGTGCTCTCGGCCTCCTTGGTGTACGGGCAGGAGAAGCATCCGAACTCTATAATCTTCACCGAGGCGTTCGGGTTGCCCGCCGTTATCCCTTTGAGCCCCGTGGGGGGAATGAGGTCCTTTGGCTCGCTGAACCTGCCATAATCCCCGGTCAGGTCGTTCAGTATGCACGCGCCGGTCGCGTGGGGGCCTTCACAGTTACCGTACACGTAGAAGTTATATGCCCCGTAAACCATGTATGCGAAGCTGGCGAGGCTCAGGAGGACGAAAATCCACGAGAGCAGCGTGAAATGCCTGTTCACGAACTTCGCGCCCGTGGGCGAGTATTTCAGTATTCCGGAGACCAGCCCTGCCTTTATCTCCTCGTCGAGGCCCGTTTCGCAGGGCCTCATCGTGAGCGTCCTGAAAACGCACTCGAACCCCTTTTTGGCAAGCGGCCTGTATTTCGCCGAGAAAATCGACAGGACTGAGAACACGAAGAACGCGATTATGCACAGGACCATTTTGTCACCCGCAATCCTTGCAAGGGGGCCGGCCCATCCCCTGCGGCATCGGGAGGCCCTTGACGCGCATGGCCCTGCACGTCTTGCGTATGGAGCATTTCGAGCAGACTATCTTCTCCATCAGGAGGAAAACATAAGGGACGACCTCCTGGTTCGCCGTATATATCCTCGTCTTGCCGTCCCTCCGGCTGCTCACCAGCTCTGCCTTGGAGAGCATCGCGAGGTTGTGCGAAACGAGCGTGCGCTCGGCTTCGAGCTTGGCCGTTATCTCGCCGACAGTCATCGGCCGGAGCGTCAGCTCCTGCAGTATCCTGACCCTGAGCCGGTTTGCAAGTGCAGAGAAGAATCTCGTGCAGTATCCGTTGTAGTTCGACATATTCAAGCCTCCTTCTTCTTCCTCGCCGTTTTTTCGTAAAGCACCTTCGTGCCCTTGAACTGCTCCGCCACAGGCGCGGTTTCCGCTTCCTTGTGCGTCAGCGGCTGGGGCGCCCTTTCAGCCTGCGGCGTCTTCCTGAGCGCGGCCTTTATCTCGCGAAGCTCCTCGACAGCCTGCTTCATCATCGCGACCATCGCCTCGGGATAATATTCGTCCGAGCCGTTCCCGTCCTGCTTTGCCAGCTTGGAGCGCTGGACAAGCTCGTTCACTAGGTTCTCCTCGTTCGAGATTCCGGGCAGCACAATGTCGTTCTCGACATACACGTGCGCGGCCGTCTCTATGTGAAGCGTGCCCAGGCCGAGCGCGATGTCGATGAAGTCCCTCGACACGGTCACGTTCTGTATCTTCTCGTAAGGTATGACGTACCTGATTTTCTCGATGACTCCCTTCTGTATGAGGAAGTCCTTCTCGCGCAGGGCGTATACGAACTTCCTGTACCTCAGCTCGACCTCGCCGTATGCCGCAAGCGCCATTGCGCCTATCGCCAATGCGAGCAGGGCATAGTATGCCGGGTCGACCTGCACCTGCTGCACGTTCAGGAGATAGATGAGGACCGCCGAGGCGGCAAGGAGCGGAACGAGGCCTACCAGCCTCTCGAGGAGCCACCTGGCCTTGATTTTGGGGCTCAGTTTCCTCGCTTCCGGAACGTTTTCCCGAATCAGCATCTCACTACCTCTGGTGAAGCTTTATTCACATAACATTTAATATTCCTTGCGCTAGTAGCCGAGGATGATTTTCAGCCCGTAGGCGATGGACAGGAGCCCCACAACGAGGTTCACCGCCCGCCCGATGGATTCGCTGCGGGAAGCGAGGGCAGGAAGCGTGAATATGATTCCGAAGGCGACCATGCCTGCGAGCACGCCGACGGAGAAAACCAGCGTCCCGAGCACCATCTCCGCGAGGTCCCCAAGGCCGAGGAAAACCGTAAGCAGGAGGAGCAATTCGTCATTGCTTGCAAGCCCCTGCACGATTCCTATGCCGAGCATGTGCTCGTGGGAGTGGTCGGCCGGCTCTTCCTTCAGGTGGAAGTGAGCGTGGGCGTGCTTCGTCCCGCCATGGGCATGCTCGTGCCTGTGCATGAAACGCGCCTGCATCAGGCCGAGGATTCCGAAAGCGATGAGCATGAGAGCGACCACGCTCTCGAAGCTGTCCAGGATGTGGGCGAGTATCGAGTCCCTGAACATAAAGAGCGCGAAAGCGGCCAGGATAGCCCCGCCCATGTGCCCGAGCGTCCAGTTTGCCGAAAGCACGAGCGTCCGCTTCAGCGACCGCGACTTGGTTAGCAGGTTCGATACCGCTAGCAGGTGGTCCGCGTCGAAACTGTGCTTAATGCCAAGGGCGAGGGCTGCAAGGACGAACTCTGCCATGCGTCTAATCCCCAGCATGGGTTTTTAACTTTCATAGGGCTGCTCTTGCCGATGAAAGTGCTCGTGTTCGGCAACCCGCTCGTGCGGAGGGACTCGATAGCCCTGCGCCTGATGCCCGCCCTCAGGAAGAAGTTCCCCGGTATCGAGTTCAGGGAGTTCGATGCCGCGGAGAACCTCGAAAGCGAGGGAAGGGACCTCGTCATTCTCGATGCTGCCGAAGGCATCGGCAAAGTGTCCCTGATAGACGACCTCTCCGCGCTCTGCGGGGGTAAAATCTACTCGATGCACGACTTCGACCTCGCGCTCACCCTTAAGCTCCTGAAGAAGATGGGAAAGCTCGGGACGGTCAAAATCATCGCGGTTCCTTCTTCCTGGCCGCTGAGGAAGGCGCTGCCGGAGGTTTCCGCCCTCCTTTCCAGTTTACTTTGAGGAAATGCGTCGCGCAGCTCATGCACGGGTCGTAGGCGCGGATGAGCCTCTCGATTTCGAGCGACATCGCCTCGCGCTCCACGCCATTGTCGAGGCGGTCCTGCACGAGGGCTCCGATGTCCTTGTCCATCTTTATCTGGTTCTGCGACGTGGGTATCACGAGGTCTGCGAACTCTATCTTGCCGGCCGCGTCGATTTTGAGATTATAGTATAATGTGCCCCGCGGCGCCTCCATAACCCCAACCCCCTCCGACTTGAATGGCTTAATCGCGGCTTTCGGCTCCTCATGGAACTCCATGCTCTCGAGTAGCTCCACCGCGGAGTCGATGCAGTGGACTACCTCGATTGCCTGCGCGAGGTTGTTGTGGAATATATTCTTCGAAGGGAACATCTTCAGGTACTTGGCCAGGTCGCGCCTTGTCTTCGGGTGGAGCGTGTCCCTGTTCAGGTTGAGCCTCGCGAGCGCTCCGACGACATAAGGCCTGCCCTTGTACTCGAACCCCGGCGCCTGCGAATACGGTATCACGGACTTCTTCAGGTATTCCCTGAAATTCCTGTGGCCCACGCAGATTCCCTCCGAGGTGAGCAGCTCGCCCTCCAGGTAGCTGAACCGGTCGTTCCTCAGGGCTACGTACATCGCGTCCATGTCGAACTTCGCGTCCCTCGTGGCGAATATCTCGACGAACTCGATGGCAGAATCCCTGATTTTCCTGAGCGTCCCGGCCGTCTTCTTCGCGTCCTCCTTCTTCGGGATTTTCATGAACTGCCCCACCTGCGGGAACGGGGAGTGCACCGCCCGCCCCCCCGCAAGCACGCACAGGTCGTTGCCGGCCGACTTCACGTCGAAGGCCTTGTGCACGAGGTCGTGCTCGTACCCTTCGTCCGCGAACTCGAGCACCGAGTCCTTGCCGAATATGTCCGGCAGGCAGAAAAGGTAAAGGTGCATCGCATGGTCCCGTATGTTCAGGCCGTAGAGGAGGAGGTCCCGGAGCTTCTTCGTCTGGTCGCTCGGTTTGACCTGCAGGGCGTTCTCGACGCAGTTTATGCAGCACATCAGGTGCGCTATCGAGCAGGTGCCGCAGATGCGGGAAACTATCTGGTGTATCGCGAGGGCGGGCTTGCCCACTGCAGCGGCGGTGAAGAACCTCTTGTTCTCGCTTATCTTCAGCTTCGAGCTTACGACCTTCCCGTCGCGCACCTCTATGTCGAGGTCGGTGTGGCCCTCGATCTTGCTCAGGTTCTTTATCGTGATGTCGAAGCTCTGGCTGTGCATCTAGGGCCCTCCTGCCTTGCTCTCCTCTATCCCGTATTCCCTGAAATACTTGTTGAGCGTGTTGAGGAAGATGTTCTCGAACATCGGGCACCCGTCAACCTTGTCGTCGACCTTGATCACCTGGTCCAGCCTCTGGACGTTCTCGTAGAGGTCCCATCTCTTGAGGAACTCCTGTATCCTCGCCTTCATCTCCGGCGAGAAGTCGTTCCTCTGGGCCGAGGGGTATCCGGTGCATGCGCACGCGCCGATGGCCACGACGTATTTCGACTTGGCCCGAATCTCCAGGACCTTCTCCTTCTCGCGGTCGTTCGACACCGCGCCCTCTATGAACGCGACGTCGAACGAGTCGAGCACGTTCTTCGACTTGAGCATCTTGCAGTAGCGGAAGTCTATCTTCTCCTTCCACTCGAAATAGTGCCTGTTCATCATCTCGAGGAGCATAATTGAGCTGTCCTCGCAGCAGGTGAACGTGAACCATCCTACCCTGAGTTTTCCGGCCATCAGACTGATTTCCGCGGCAGCCTTTTATATTTTGTTTTTCAATCACGGTCATGGAAGAATACCGGAAGGGCCTGCTCCTTGCTTTCGCGACCGCTCTCATAAGCGGGGTTTCCGTCTTCGTGAACGGCGCGGCGGTCAAGCTTTCGGACCCTTTCGTTTACACGGCGCTCAAGAACATCGGCGCGCTCGCTTTCCTCGCGGCGCTCGTCTTCGCGTGGCGCGAGCTGTCGTATTTCCGCTCGCTTTCGCGCAGGCAGTGGGGGATGCTCGCCCTCATCGGGATAATCGGCGGGAGCGTCCCCTTCCTCATGTTTTTCTACGGCCTGAAGCTGGGCGGCGCGGCCGCGAGCTCTTTCATATACCGCTCGCTGTTCCTGTTCGCGGGAGTGTTCGGATACTTCATTTTGAAGGAGAAGCCCGACCGAAGGGACTTTTTGGGGGCGCTCCTCATACTCGCCGGAAACGCGCTCCTCGTTTCTGGGAGCTTCGAGCTCGGCGCCGGCCCGCTCCTTGTTCTCGGGGCGACGCTCCTCTGGGCTCTCGAATACACTCTCTCGCGAAAAGCGCTTTCCTCCATCCAGCCGCGGGCGGTGATGGTGAGCCGGATGCTTTTCGGTTCGCTAGTCCTCCTGGGGTTCCTTGCATATGAAGGCACGCTGGGCTCCCTGTTCTCGCTCACTTCCGAAATGCTCGTCTGGCTCGGAGTGGCCTCGCTCCTCCTTTTCGGCTTCCTCGCCACATGGTACACCTCGCTGAAATACCTGCCGGTCTTCAGGGCCACCGCGATTCTCGCGCTCGGAGGCTTGGTCACGGCCGCGCTCGACCTGTTCTTTTCCTCCAAAGCCCTCGCGCTTTCTGACGCGCTCGGCCTCGTCCTCCTCCTGATTGGCGTATTTGCGATTGCCGGCGTTTCCGAGCTGGCGCGCGCGTTGCGCCGCTCCGGAAGGCCGTCCCCGGGTCCGGTAGAATGAACGGAGCGGCGCTCGCGGCAAGGTATGCCTTTCCGCCGAACCGTTTCGGATACTGCGGGACGAAGTCTTTCCGAAGCGTGCTGGGCGCGCACCTGTCCCATGGGGGGCACATCAAATCCCTCGAGAGCGAATTGAGGAATTTCCGCGTCCATTATGCGTACCTGCGCCTGATAGCGCGGGAGAGCGGGCGCAAGCCCTTTGAGATGGAAGTCGTCCGGGCATTCTGGACCGGGAACACGCTTCTCGAAAACGTGTCGGGGCAGGCCCTCCGCAGGTTCATCTCCCGCGACCTTTTCGAAGGAAAGCACCCTTCCCGCGCCCGAAAGCTGTGCAGCACTCTCCCCGACGGCATCCTTCCGCACCACAGTTTCAACTCTCTTTTCGTGAACTTCGTCACCGACCGCGTGGAGCGGAGCGCTGAGAATTTCGACTCCTGCTGCATTACGGCCGCAAGGGTACTTTCCGTGGGAAACCGCCGGGCCTCAGTGACGAGGAACTCGATAGGGCATAAGGGCGGTTTCGTTTTTCGGGAAAAAAAGGATGCCCTCGGTCTTGAGCACGATTCGGTCCGGCTTGCCGGCCGAATCAAGAAAGGGGATATCGTCTCGGCCCACTGGGGCATGGCTGTCGAGAAGCTTTCCCCCGGAAACGCGCGCCTGCTGGAAAAATATACGAAAAGGAACATCGAAGCGGTTAACGGAATGAGGTGAACGCATGTTCAGTCTGAATGGAAAAGTTGCAATAGTGACCGGCTCCGGAAGGGGCATCGGCGCTGCAATCGCGGAAACGTTCGCGGAAGCCGGCGCGAAAGTCGTTGTCACATCCCGCCACGGGAACGAGTGCGACTCCGTGGTGGCGCGGATACGGAAGGCCGGGGGCGAAGCCCTGTTCATCGCATGCGACGTGTCCAGGGAGGAAGAGGTCCGGGCCCTCGTGGACGGGGCCGTCCGCAAATTCGGCCGCCTCGACATCCTCGTGAACAATGCAGGCATCTTCGAAGGCAGCGCCCTGCCCGGCCTCGAGAGCGCGGAGTGGAAGAAAGTCCTCTCGGTCAACCTTGACGGCGCGTTCTACGGGACGCGCTACGGCTCCATGGAAATGAAAAAACGGAAATGGGGACGCATCATCAACCTCAGCTCGGTCGCGGGCATCCGCGGCTCCGAAGGGAATGCCGCATACTGCGCCTCGAAGTTCGGCATACTCGGCCTTACGAAATCCGCGGCGGCCGACCTCGGGCCTTACGGGATTACGGTCAATGCAATCTGTCCCGGGCTTATAGAAACCCGGATGACCGAGTCCTTCACCAAAGACAGGAAGGCCATGCAGGGCTTCATGGAAAGCTTCCTGATAAAGCGCGTAGGCAGGCCGGAGGACATTGCGGCCGCCGCGCTGTATCTTGCCAGCGAGGAGGCCGGCTATGTGACCGCGGGCGAAATCGTCATCGATGGGGGCTGGACGGCCCATCTCTGAGCGCCCGGGCCCATAGGCTTATATCGTTTCCAAAAGAACAGTCGTCATGATGGCCGGGCCGGTCGTGGAATTCCTCAAGACTCCTTTCAACCGCTATCTTGCCGCCTTCCTTATCATCCTGGGCATCCTGCTCCTTGCATCCGAATACCGGCCCGCCTCCCCGGCCGGCGCCGGAGGCAACCTGACGGTCCATTTCTTCTTTTCGCCCTCGTGCCCCCACTGCGCGGAGCAGGCGCCCTTCAATGCGAAGCTCGAGGGCGAGTTTCCGGGCGTCGCCATCGTCCGCCACGACGTGACGATACCCGAGGAATCGCGTCTCCTCCTCATCATGGCCCAGAATTTCAGCCTGGGCCCCTCGAGCCTCGGGACTCCCGCGACAATCGTTGGAAACCGCATCTTCCTCGGCTTCGATTCCGAGGCGACGACGGGCGAGGCGATACGCGGCGCAATCAGGGACTGCCTGGCAGGGAGCTGCGGCGGCCCGCCGGAAATCCTGAATGCCACCGCGGAAAACCTCGCCGGCAACATAGACCTCCCGCTCCTTGGCCGTACGGACCTCTCCGGGCTGTCTCTCCCGCTCCTTGCCGCCGTGCTTGGGCTGATAGACGGCTTCAACCCGTGCGCGATGTGGGTTCTCGTGTACCTCATCAGCCTCCTGATGAACCTGAACGACAAGAGGAAGCTCGCCATCGTGACCGGCGTTTTCCTGCTCGCATCCGGAATCCTGTATTTCCTTTTCATGACCGCGTGGCTCAACGCATTCCTGTTCCTCGGCTATGTCCGGGCCGTCACCATAATTGTAGGCCTCGTGGCGCTCGGGGGAGGAATCCTCTCAATCAAGGAATACCTCGACACCAAGGGCGCGATGGTCTGCACGGTGGTGGACATCGGGGGCCGGAAAAAACTCGCGGGCGAGATGCGCTCCCTTGCCGCCGCCCCGCTCACGTGGCTCACCCTTGCCGGAATAGTCGCCCTCGCGTTCACGGTGAACTCTGTCGAGTTCGTGTGCTCCTCGGCCCTCCCGGCAATATTCACCCGGATACTCACGCTGAGCCATCTCCAGCCCCTCGAATATTACGCATACATAGCCCTGTACGATTTCTTCTTCATGCTCGACGACCTCCTCGTCTTCGGCTCCGCGCTCCTCGTGTTCGGCAACGTCGGGCAGGGCTACGCGCGCTACTGCAAGATAATCGGGGGAGCGATTCTGCTCGTGCTGGGAGTCCTCCTGCTTTTCTCCCCGCAGTTCCTGCGCTAGGCGAAACCCGATTCCGGCTCACGCTTTTATGCTTTCCCGGCCTCAAACTCGCATGGAAGAACTGGACCTTCTTATTTCGCGCTTCGGGGACCCGACCGTGGAAAACCGCGGAGGGACCCTCCACATAGGCGGCTGCAGCGCGGTGGAGCTCGCGAAGGTATTCGGGACGCCGCTTTACGTCTATGACGAAGCGCGCATACGCTCTAACTACAGGCGCATACTCACGGCATTCAGGAGCCATTACGCGAATTTCTCGCTCTACTATGCGGTGAAGGCGAATAACAACACGGCCATACTCCGCATACTCGAGTCCGAAGGCTCCGGCGCGGACGTCTCGGGGCCGGCCGAAATCTACCTCGCGAAAAAGGCTGGCTTTCCGCCGGAGCGCATCCTGTATTCCGGAAACTACCATTCGGACGAGGAGCTTATGCTTGCCGTCCGGGGAAAGATGAAGCTGAACCTGGACTCCATGGCCCAGCTCGAGAGGATAATGGAGCTCGGCCTCCGCCCGAAATCCATTTCATTCAGGATAAACCCGGGCCTCGGGGGCTCGGGCCACGAAGGCCTCGTATTTGCCGGCCCGGACGTGAAGTTCGGGATTCCGGAGGCCGAAGCGGTGAGCGCCTACAAGGCTGCCCGCGATTACGGCATCAAGAAGTTCGGCGTCCACATGATGACCGGCTCGAACATCCTGGATGCCGGATATTTCGCCTCGGTTACCGGGCGGCTCATGGACATCGTCGGGAAAATCGTATCCGGGGCGGGCGCCGAAATCTCATTCATAGACATCGGCGGGGGCCTCGGCATCCCCTACCGGCCGGACGACAAGCCGCTCGACCTCGACGCCGTCGCCCGCAAAGTCACGGAAATTTTCACAAAAAAGTCCGAAGCCCTAGGCCTCGGGAATGTCAGCCTCATGATGGAGCCGGGACGCTTCATCGTGGGGGACGCAGGCTTCCTCCTCGCCCGCGTCAACTCCGTGAAACGGGCCGGAAAGACTTTCATAGGCACCGATGCCGGCATGAACACGCTCCTGCGGCCCGCTCTTTACGACGCATACCACCCTGTCCTCCTCGCAAACCGCCTCGGCGCGAAATGCGAGGAAACCGCTACGGTGGTGGGCCAGATATGCGAGAACACCGACCGCATCGCCAAGGACCGCCTTTTGCCGATAATGGGGCGGGGCGACCTTGTCGCATTGTTCAACGCCGGCGCTTACGGGTTTGCCATGTCTTCCCAGTATAACACCCGGCCGCGCGCCGCAGAAGTGCTGGTGAACCAAGGAAAGGCTGAACTGATACGGGAAAGGGAAACCGAGCGCGACATCGACCGCCGCGTCGTAATCCCTGCGCGGCTCTCACGTTAAAAACCGTTCGAAACACACAATAAAGCATGCTTTCACGGATAAGCGAGAACTACCTCCGCGTCATTTCCGAAATCGTCGAGAAGAAGGGGTACGCGAGGCCGGCCGACATAGCAAAGACGCTCTGCATCTCCCCGGCCAGCGTCACCGAGATGATGCAGAAGCTTGCCCGGGAAGGCCTCGTCAACTACGAGAAGCGGGGCGCGGTCACCCTCACAGGCGAGGGCAGCCGGAGGGCGTCAGCGATAAAGATGCGGTACCAGGTGTTCCTCAAGCTCTTCGAGATGGCCGGAGTCTCATCCCAGACTGCCTACATGGACGCTTGCTACGTCGAGCACCACCTGAGCGAGGAGACGGTCTCGAAGCTCGTGGACTTCGTCCAGCGCCTCGAGCGGGGGGAATCCGTCCTTTCCAATAAGTCCTCAATTCGGATTTCTTTCAAAACCTAATTCTTTTCGGCTACTATATATATTCGACTAACTGCCATTCCGCTTAGCAATGATAGCAGAATTCATAGTGATGTTCCGGGAGAGCCTCGAAGTCGCATTCGTCATCGGAATCATGCTCGCCTACCTCCACAAGACCAAGAACGAGGAATACGAGAAGCATGTTTGGCTGGGCGTCGGGGGTGCCGTCGTCGGTGCGCTCCTGCTTGCCTTCGCGTTCCAGTTCGTCCAGGGCGGGTTCGAGGCGCACGAGGAGCTGTTCGAAGGCTTCTTCATGATCCTGACTGCCGCCCTCGTCAGCTGGCTCATCCTCTGGATAGTCCGGCAGAAGAAGGTGGTCGAGAACCTCCAGCACGGCGTGAAAGCGGCGATAGAGAAGAAAGAGACGTTCGCACTCTTCACCCTCGCCCTGAGCGCGACGCTGCGCGAGTCTGTCGAAGCCGTGCTTTTCATGTACGGGATAATGATAAACACCGGCGGAATTTCCATCCTTGGCGGGCTTCTCGGGCTCATCGCCGCCCTCGTCGTCGGCGTCATGGTGTTCGAATATTCCCTGAAGTTCAACATCGGGCTCTTCTTCCGCGTGACGACCGTCATACTCGTGCTCCTTGCCGCAGGGCTGTTCTCGCAGGGAATCCACGAGCTCCAGGATGCCGGAATCCTCCCCGTTTGGGTCGAGCATGTGTACTCCCTAAATCCGCCCCAGAACGCTGACGGCTCGTATCCCCTGCTCCACGAGAAAGGGACGGTCGGCGGGATTTTCCGGGGCCTGGTCGGATACGACGGCGACCCGAGCGACCTGCAGGCCGCCGGGTACGTTCTCTACCTCGCGGCGATTTACGTTGCATACAAAAAATCCTAGGCGGTTAAATGGGAATTTTTTCGAAAAAACTTGAGGTGGCCGGGCAGGATGTCGCCCGCAGGAACTCGTGCAGCGGATGCTCGAGCTGTTTTTCCGGGCCCATAGAATCCATGCCCGCGCCCCTGCGGGAAAGGCTCGAAGCCGTCCGGCAGAAGCTCATTGACGCGAGGGCGCTTTACTCTGATGGAAAAAAGGCAGAGGCGTCGGCGGCGGCCCGGGAAGTGAAGCGGCTCGTTTCACAGCTCGCGTCTTCGGGCGATTTCCGCTCTTCGATAGACAGCATGTTCGCGGCCCACGTCCCCGAAGCTGAAATCCAGGTCTTTATCGCAAGGTCTTAGGATGAGCGTCGAGCAATTGGAGCGCAGCAGGATGCAACGGCTCAGGGACAGCGTGCGCGCAAACGCTTCCGACGCCCGCAACTACGTAAACCGCTTCTTCGGGGCAAAGGTCTGCGGCAAGTGCGACGGCTGCAGCGGAGGCAACTGCGACAGCTGCAAGGGAAAGCCCGCGGTCAGCCTCTGGGACGCCGCAAGCTCCATGCCAGCGGTCGAGGACAGGACGGCGCAAAGCAGCCTGGGTGCCACTAGCAAGGAGAATCGCCCGGCCCCTACCACTGACCAGACCCAGGTGTCCAGGCCGACTGTGGCTTCCCTCCCCGCTGCGGAATCGCCCGGCCCGGAAATCCGCGCTGCTCAGGATGACAACTCGCGGCTGGTACACCTGCGCCAATCCGCTTCGGATGAACTGCCGCTCCTCCGCCTTTCAGGCAACCGGCTGATACAATCCGGCCTGAATATCGTCGCTCCGGAACCTGAAAGGCCGCCGGCGGAGCTCAGCCAGCCCGCAGTGCACGAAACCCCTGCCATCGCACTTCCGCCTCCTTCCCGAATCGAAGTCCGGAGCGGGTTGCAAATTCAATCCTTGGACATTCGGCCTGCGCATGAGCCCGTTTCCAGAGCGAAGCAACTCCGGGCTCCCGTCTCCGAAGAAAGGATTGCCGCTCCAGTCCAGGACGCGCTTTCGTTCCCCCCGCACCCGGAGGCGTTCGCCGGGAAACAGGATTCCGGGCCCGGGGCGGCTATCGAATCGCGCCCAGCCGAGGCAAAATCCCCTCCCCATCATCCGGCCCGGCTCCGGCATCCTCACACAGTTCTCGAAAACCCCTGCGCCCAGGCGATAATAAAGATGAAATACTCGCGAACCCTGCGGGAACCGAAAGAGGCTTCGGCCCGGTTCCCGGCGGGAAAGGCTGCGAAGCGGGAATCGTGCGGCATCCCCCCCGAAGCTTATCGCGCCGAGGCTGGAAAAAAGGCCGCGCGTCCGGCCGAGTTCCGGAATCTCCGGCGGGAAAAACCGCTTCCTGTGATTGCCGGCCCAAAGCCGGCTCTCCCCGAAGCCCACCTCAAGGCGACGAAAAAACTTCCGAAGACGGCTGCAAGGGATGCGCAGGAGAAAATTCCTGCGCACAGGCTCCAGAAGGACAAACACCGCATTACGGCTCCCCTCGTCCCGGCGCTGGCCCGGAAGATGGAAAAGCCGTCTTCCCACGCCATTTCCAGGCGGAAAAAAAGCCGGCAGGCTGCGCATAAGCTGATTCTTCTCATGGACCTGCTTTCGCGCGGAAGGAAACGGAAGGCGAGCAGGAAGACTGCCCTGTCCCACTAACTTTAAAATATCAAAGCAGCTATCCTCCCGGTGAGCGCTTGCAGATGTCCGTCAAATCTTTCCTGGCCTTGCTGGTGATGCTGGTTTTTGCAGGATGTACGCAGCCTGCTCCCCAGCCTTCGAAAACTGACGCGCTCGCGGTCTGGTCCTATCAGGACCAGGGCACATGGGACATCCGCTATTCATTCTGGGACCATGATGCCCGGGGATGGCATGCTCCGGGCGGCGTGTCCGCGTCCATCGCTGTGGATTCCGGCGACGACTACGACCCCGACGTCTCTTCGAATGACAGGACCGCCATCGCGGTTTGGTCGAAAGCGACCGGCGGGAAAAGCATCTACTATTCGAGATGGGACGGCTCGGCATGGTCGGCGCCCTCGAGGCTAAGCCCGGGCGACCAGGACACAGACCCTGCGGTCGCGATGGACCCCGGCGGGGACGCGCTCGCAGTCTGGGTAAGCGACGCGGGCGAATCTCTCTCATATTCCTTTTACCGCAGGGGCCTCGAATGGAGCCTGCCTGCGAAAATCAACACGAGCGGGCTCACCCGCGTTTCGCTGCCCGAGCTGGCATACAGCGTGCCTGACGGAAGATACTACCTTGTTTTCACGGGCAACAACGGGTCGGCAAACTTCGCATATGCCTCCGGATACGCCCCCAAGGGGTGGTCCGTGCCAGTCGCAGTCTCTGCAGGTGACGCCGCCCTCATCGATTTCGACGCCCCGGCCAACCACAGGACCGGCATCGCGGCCGCCGAGGGCAGGAAAGAGATAACCGTAGTATGGCCCGGCCCGTCTGACGAGCTGTACTCGGCCCGGCTCGGAGGCTCCGCGCGCGCATATTCTTCCGGCAAGATGCCAGACGTGGCTTATGACAAGGATGATTTTGCAAGCGGCACGATGCAGCTCGAAGGGCATGCCACGCAGGAGCCGGATGTCAACGCCCCTTCCGGCAACAATCCCATATCGAGCCTAAGGCCGGACGACAACCGGCCGTCGCTCGCTTTCCTGCGGAACCGCTCCGTGGGAATGGCCGTATGGTGGAACTCGGTGCTCCCTCCGAGCACTATCTACTATTCATATACTGATAAAACGGGTGCATGGCTTGGCCCGGCGCCGATAGACCCGGCCCTCGAAGGCACTGCAAACCGGAACCCGGCACTGACCGCCTTTGGCAAGATTGCGTCGGCGCCCCCTTCGTGCGGCGACGGTTCGGTTTCAGCGTCAGAGGCGTGCGATTTCGGCTCATCGTGCACCGGAGGGAACTTCTGCGGCAACGACTGCCAGTGCCATTCGCAGTTCCCCGGATGCCCCGACGGCAGCCTCGACTGGCCGTGGGAGCAGTGCGACAGCGGCGTGCAGTGCGCTGACCCGAACCAGTACTGCGCTATGCCGCCCTGCAGGTGCCTGGACAAGCCTTTCTACCGGATAGGCTGCGCCTCGAACACCCTGGATTCTGTCAGGTCAGGCGGCAACGAATTCGAGCCGGCGATTTACCTGTGCAGGGATGACTGCGCGGATGCCGACGCCGCGCTCTCGTGCGACCCGGCAACCTGCACGTGCACCGGAACTCCTCTCGAGCAGAACGGCACGAGCTGCATGCTGAATACGATTCGTGCGGTTTCCGGGGGCGCCGGCGCATTCTCGCAATGCAGGGACGACTGCAAGCTTGCGGACATTTCGCTCTCGTGCGACCCGGCAACCTGCACGTGCAAATGAGCGGGCAGGCAACTTACTTTTTTCGCTTCTACGAACCTTTATAATACTAAAGAGGCTATCCCGATTTGGTGAGGTTTTGTCGTTCTCGAATCGGACGCCGGTTTTGGCTCTTATCATATTAGGTCTTTTTGTCGCAGGATGCACTGGCATCGGCGGCCCGGCAGGGCAGAACCAGACCAACGTCTCCATATGCGGGGACGGCAAGGTGACTGGAGCCGAGGAGTGCGACAAGAACGTCTCGTGCAAGAACGCGGCGGCTATATGCACCGACAAGTGCGAGTGCAAGCTGCCCGCAGCGCCGATTCTCCCCCCCGCGCTCCTCAAGAACGTGAGCTGCGCGAACAACTCCGTCACCCACCTTGCGAACGGCACCAACATCACCTTCGACAACAAGACCATGCTCTGCAAGGACGACTGCTCGAGGCTCAGCCCGGCGGCATCCTGCAACGGCGTGAACTGCACGTGCACCATCCCGCCTGTCATCCCGCGAGGATGCCTCGCCAACACCATGATAACGACTTTCACGGGCACGAATTCGTTCGACCCGCGCTCGATGATATGCCAGGACGACTGCTGGAGGGTCGACCCCACGATGACGTGCACCGCGGCATGCATCTGCTCGAAAAAGACTTACAACTGCGCGGCCAACACCGCGAAGGCCGGCCCGTTCAACCCCTTCAACCCGGCATCCGACATCTGCAAGGACGACTGCAAGACGATAGACCCCACGATGACCTGCAACGCCGGCACCTGCACCTGCCAGAAAAATCCGCCTCCGACCTGCCTCGGCAACAGCTTCGCCGTCGCTTTCGGGGCGCCTAACAACTTCAACCCGTTCGGCGGCCTCGCATGCAAGGACGACTGCGCCGACATCGACCCGAACCTCGTGTGCGACGCGGTGAAGTGCCTCTGCGACTACCCACCGAACCGCACTAACGAGACCCTGCCCTGCGCAACCAACACCGTCATAGACGCGTTTGGCGGCGGGAACATGTACGACCCGGCAAAGCACATCTGCAAGGACAACTGCAAGGAACTCGACCCGACGCTTGCCTGTGACGGCGCGACCTGCACCTGCACGAAGACCATCATTACCGAGAACGAGTCCGCGAGCTGCGCGGCAAGGACCACTCCGGGCATGACCACCCGCGAGCGCGTCAAGCCCGGCTTCCAGTGCAAGGACGACTGCCAGTCCGTTTTCGGCTCCGGCTACACCTGCAACGCCGCCTCGTGCACCTGCGTTCCGCCCGGGACATACCCGACTTACAGCTGCTACAACAACAGCCTCGATTTCGCGTATGACGGCGGGACCGCGTACCCGATTCCGGCGAACTACCGCTGTCAGGACGACTGCGCCGAGAACGAGGACGGCCTCGTCTGCGACCCCGTGCGCTGCGTCTGCAAGCCCAAGGTCAATATCACCGAGGGCACGAGCTGCTCAGTGAACACGTTCGACTCGGACCTCTACAACATCAGCACTTACAAGCCCGGCGGGCTCTGCAAGGACGACTGCAAGAGCGGCTATTACGGCTCCGACTATTATTGCGATGCCCAGTCCTGCACCTGCCAGCCTGTTCCGGTAGAGAACCTGACCGTGAGCTGCTCCAAGAACACCAAGGACGGCTCAGGCTCGACGCTGGAGAAGCTCGCCTCGAACCTGGTATGCAAGGACGACTGCCAGGCCACGATGGGTTCCGATTACTCATGCGAGCCCGTTTCGTGCACGTGCCAGAAGCCCAAGACCGTAATTCCGGTGAGCTGCGCCCTGAACAGCTTCGATGCGACGTTCGGGGAACCGGCCGCGCCACTTCCGAGCGGCTACATCTGCAAGGACGACTGCGCGGAAGCGGAGCCGGGCTTCGTGTGCGACTCCTCGCTCTGCGTCTGCAAGCCCCCGATAACCGTGCAGAACGGGACCAGCTGTTCGGTTAACTCGTTCGACGACGTTTACGGCCACCCCAAATACCAGCCCGGCACCATGTGCAAGGACGACTGCAAGAGCCTTGACCCGGCCTGGACGTGCGACTCATCGACCTGCACCTGCAAGGCCCCGCCAGAGGAAAAAACTGTCAGCTGCGCCTCGAATACCGTTCCGGGAGCGACGACCGTCGAGCGGCTCGGCGCCGGCCTGATATGCAAGGACGACTGCCAGGCATCATTCGGCTCGGGCTACACATGCAATGCCGCATCGTGCACCTGCCAGCCGCCGCCGACAACCGGGGAAACCTTCAAATGCGCAGGCCTCGAGGCTGACGGCAACAAGTTCAACCCCGCGCTCGACAAATGCGAGGACAACTGCAAGTCCATCGGCTCGCAGTTCACCTGCGACGGCTCGACCTGCACCTGCAAGGGGCCGGAAGTGCCCCGCGAGGTCGGATGTGCCGCGAACGGCATAGTAACCCAGTTCTCCACCACGCAGAAGAGCACTTTCGACCCGGCGCTCCAGATATGCAAGGACAACTGCAAGGAGCTTGACGAGGACCTGGTGTGCGATGCGAAAACCTGCACCTGCACTCCGAAAACTGTGCCGAAGGAGATATTCTGCGGAGACAACACGATATCATCGAGCCTCCTCTTCGGAGGGAAGAACGAATTCGACCCGAAGGTGACGCAGTGCAAGGACGACTGCAGGGAGCTTGGAGAGGCGGCGGGCATACCGCTCGTTTGCGACGGTGCCACCTGCACCTGCAAAGAAGACAACTCCCTGAGCTGCGCTGCAAATTCCTTCACCTTCGGCATGAGCGGCGGCTACCTCGGCAATCCGAATGCCATGACCGGCTTCGGGCCCGGAGTGCAGTGCAAGGACGACTGCAAGTCCTTCAACAAGGACGCTTACTGCGACCAGTCGTGCGTATGCCGGGTTCCTGGCAAGGAAACCGTCAGCTGTGCCTCCCGCGTCGGGACGACGCTCGAGCGCCTGCCCGCCGGTGTCCAGTGCAGGGACGACTGCAAGGAAGGCTACGACTGCGACAGCCAGAGCTGCAGCTGCGTACCCTCGGTGACAGTGACCGAGGTGAGCTGCGCTTCGAGGAAATACGGTGAGACGATGGAGCATATGCCTGCCGGGGCAATCTGCAAGGACGACTGCCAGTCCCTCGGCTCGGGCTACACGTGCGACGCCAGCTCATGCTCCTGCAAGGGACCGCAGACCGCAGGAATGTGCGGCGACGGAAAGATACTCTCCCCCGAGCAGTGCGACCTCGGGAGCGCCGAAACGAACAAGTGCCCGCAGGGAACGTATTGCACCAATGACTGCCAGTGCAAGAAGCTCGAGACGAGCGTCGTTTGCGGCGACGGGAAGATTTCATCGCCGGGCGAGGACTGCGACGGCGGTAACGTGGCCACGAACATCTGCCAGAGCGGATACAAGTGCCAGATATGCAAGTGCGTTCCAGTCAGCACGACGAGCCAGTGCGGCGACGGGACCGTCATCCCGCCCGAGGAGTGCGACCACGGCAACACCTACACCGAGCAGTGCCCGGGCGGCCTCAGCTGCATAAACTGCAGGTGCAAGACCCCGACCGGAGTGAGCGAGACGCACACCGAGTGCGATTTCGCGCACCAGTCGTGCGAGGTCGTGAGCGGTGCCGGCCAGAACGAGTGCAGCAAGGACTCGGACTGCGTCCAGGAAACCACCCCCCAGTGCGGCAACGGCGTCCGTGAAAGCGGAGAGCAGTGTGACGGCAGCAGCTCCGGATGCGCCTCGGGCCAGACCTGCAGCGCCAACTGCCAGTGCCAGGGCACGACGACAACCTACTACCACTACGAGTGCGATTTCGCCCACGGCGCCTGCATGAGGGTGGAGGGTCAGGGCCAGAGCGAGTGCGGCAAGGACTCCGACTGCTCACCCCCTGTAATCAACTGTCCGGCCTACTGCGAGGGCCAGGGATACAGCCAGAGCCTCGGCGGCGGATACTCCAGCGCGACAGCGTGCCAGGCAGGGGCCCAGGAGTCGGCAACGCAGTGCACCACAAAATGCGTGTACAGCAAGTTCTACTCCGCCTCGAATGCGGCGGGCACGACGACCTGCTGCTGCAAGGAAGTGAAGACGTTCTCCTGCAGCGACTGCCCTGGAGAGAACCCTGTGTGCCCGGACCCCAACGTGGTCTGCCCGGCAAACAAGCCTTAGTTGATTTTTTACTGTTTTTCCCTATTATCTGGTTCAATTACCCATATTCCGGAAGAAATCCTGTGAAAACCGAAAGTATTAAGTATTTTTCGTGTTATATAATAACCCCTTTATCTTTGGAGGGATGGCGGATTCCAACGGAATCCGTCCGTGGGTGGAAAACTTCGGATAATCCGGTTGCCTTTGAAAGAGGTATGTGCAGGCGCCTCCGCGTGGTTTTGGCCATGAATGCAGTGGCTGGACTTTTTCACTGCATGAAACCCGTGCCATGCGCGCTGTCTGTTGCATTGAGAGGCTTAAAGGATGAGCGATGGGTTAAGTTCAGTCGTGACGTCCCCGTCTTTCAACCGGGTCCAGTCTAAAAAGAACTACGGTTCTTTTTGAATCTACCTCACGATTAAGGTTCTTTTTGAACCCACTCTTGCTCTTTTTAATCTCTATCACGCTTAGTCCTATCGATTTCTATGTCCGATGATTGTTGCAAGGACGGGAGCTGCGGCTCGGATGAAGGGTGTTCCGGCAAAAGCGGGGGAGAATGCGGCGGGCAATGCGGCTGCTGCATGGAGGATGTCGATGTCAAGGCCCTCGGCCCCGAGGCCGAAGAGCTTGCCAAGAGATTCGACGAAGTGAATGCCAATCTGGTGAACGCCCTAAGGGCGAGGAAGGAAATCCTCGAGATGCTCCATACTGCCGCGGCGAACTCTCCGGGGCTGAAGGAAAAGTACGACAAGGTGCTCTCTTCGAGGCACCCTGTGCTGATTCAGTTCGTTTTTGGCCAGTGAGATTATGACGCCAGCCAAGCACCCCGAAGTTCCAATCGGGCTTCTCAAGCCTGAACTAAGGATGGCGGCCGAAGATGTCATAGGTAGCATGCCAAAGGAGGCAGCCTCCCTAATCAGCGACCGGACGACCGTCGGCTCAATAATCCGGCTGTCCGAAATGCTCGGCCGCAGCGGAAAGATGGACGAGGAGTCGCTCAAAAAGGCGCAGGAACTCGCGACGATGTGCTCGTCTCTCCATTTCGACCAGCTTCAATCTCAGCGACGGCATGCCGGCAGGCCGAGGAGCGCGCGGCGCTCGGTCGAAAAGGCCCTCCTCGACGAAGGGATTTCGGAAACATCTCACGAGCGGCGCAAGCGCGGGATGCAGAACGAGGAGCTGGAACTGATAAATTTCGTGGATTTTGCCGGCAACGAGTCCGAGCTCCAGAAGCTTATGACCGCAAGCCGCGTCGCCGAGCGCTTCATCGAGATGAAGGATCCGGGCGATTTCAGCGTTTTCCGTCCCGCCGATGCCAAGGCGCTTTATGAATACCTTTTCCCGAACGAGAATGAAAGGGAAGACTGGAACTCCGCCATCGTGCCGCGCATCCGGGGACTTTCGGAGCTGGAGTCGAAAGGGAGGCGCTACGAAGAGTCCGTCGGGCAGTTCCATGCCCTTGTAGGCGTGAGCGATGCGAACGTCGTCGGATATACGCAATTTTCAACCCTTCCGCTCGGGAAGGACAAGGTCGTTGCATACTGGCAGTACGGCGGCGTGGCCGACCGCAGGTTCATGCATTCCAAGTACCGGCGCAACGAGAATTTCCGCGAGGAGGGCGTCGGAAGCGCGTTCTATGTTTTCCGGCACGGGATATGCGAGCAGGATGCCCGCAAGCTCGGCCGGACGGGCGGCGTCACAGGCACCATACTCGAAGCCGAATTCATAGGGCAGGGCGAGAACCCGGACGACATCCGCTTCACCGCGACGCGCCTTCACATACACCGCCAGTCGGGGGCCAAGGCGATAATCTTCGAGATGGAAGACGGGACCTGGCTTAGCGCGCACAGGCAACCGAAACTCAGCGAAGAAACGGAAGGAATCATGCTCAATCTCCTCTACCGGCCTTTGAAATATGACGAATCGGAGCTGAAAAAGACGACCGAGATGAACCGGGAGCTTGCAGGCGATTTGCTCAATTCGTTCTTCGACAACTTCCTCCGGGAAGGGTTCGACAAGGCTGACACGGAATATTCGAGGGAGCTGATTCTTTCCCGCCTGAAGAACTGCCGCCGCGTCCTCCTCGTGCCACCTGAGGAGATGCCTAACATCGTCGAGTTTGCGCGGAACGACCCGGTGTTGAAGGAACAGATAGCGCGGGATTACGGCTCGCTCGAGGAGCAGGAGCAGAAGATAAAGTCGGCCCTGTCATCGAAGCCTTCGCCGGATGCGCGGCGCCTCGGCTCCTGATTTTGTCAGTTGGTGAACCCTTCGGGTTCACAACTGACCCTGACGGTTGGCCACCCCTTTTTGGTCAGTCGGAGAACCCCCTAAGGGTTCGCCAACAAACCAAAACAAACAGACAAAAAAGAGTGGGAGGAAGGGAGGGCATCGCCCTCCCCGTCGCCTCGCCTTAAGCAGAATTAGTCCGGAGCAGCTCTCTTTCGTCCCACTGCTCCGGAATCGTTCTCCCAATGCTAGAAAACGGTGACCACATGATCAGGACCTCGAAGGAACGGCCCCGCCCTCTATCGAGAGCGCGACCTCGTTTGCGTAAACCATGAGCAGGTCGAAAAGCTCCCTCTCGGCCCCGTCCATCTGCCCCCTGTATCTCATGAGCGAATCAACCATATCCTGTATTTTTTCCTCCATGATATCCACCCCAAAAGGGCGAAGCCCTTTTCATCTGACAAATATGATGAGACCCTCGCGGGTCCCCACCCATTTACAACCGGGGAAACGTCCCCGACTCAACAGAATAGCTGTGTTTTGGGTTATTTATAAAGAAAAACGGGCACCTCATTTCCGCGGCTCCCATATCCCCCGGGCTGATACCGAATGAATTTAAGGGTTTGCTGGGAATGGATTGGGATGTCGATTTACGTCTCTATAGGCGCCCTCCTGGCTGCCATCTTCGTACTTTATCTCATTTACCGGTTCTTCAAGAACCCGATGGCCATACTTGCCAACTCTGTCCTTGGCATAATCGCATTTTTGGTGCTGGACACGGTTTTCAAGCTCGGCATCCCAATCGACTTCTGGACAATCGCGATAGTCGCGCTTGGCGGTTTCGGTGGAGTGATTTTCGTCCTGGTACTGCATTTTCTTGGTTTAGGTTTCTGAGGTGAACTGATGGCAGAGGAAAAAGGGGGAGTGGAAAAAATCAGCGAAGGCGCAAAGAAATCGGTGGACAAAATGAAAGAAGGCGCGAAGAGCACCATCGGCAAGGTCAGCGACGACGTGAAGGAAAAGCTCGGATTGACGCCGAAGGACCCGTACATGGATTACGGACTCCTGGTCATCCGCATCGGCCTCGCGATGTTCATGATACACGGCTTCTCAAAACTCACGGGCCTTGAAGGCACGGCGATGTTCTTCGGCAAGCTGGGAATACCTGCGGCAGGCATCATGGCCCTCTTCATCGGGCTCCTCGAGCTCGTGGGCGGGCTCGCAATGCTGCTCGGCCTCGGCACGAGGCTCTTCGGACTCCTCCTCACGATAAACATGGTCGTCGCGATAGTCCTTACCAAGCTCGGCAAGGGTGTCCCGGAGCTGGAGCTCTGGTTCCTGTTCGGCTCCCTGGCAATCGCCCTCACTGGCCCCGGGAAATTTTCGCTGCGGGAAATGCTGACAAAAGGCAAGAAGGACAGCATCCTGAGCAAAATCTGATTTTTTGATTTTTATGCGGATACTGATTGTTTACGCCCACCCGGACAACGGGAAAAGCCACAACTCGATGGTCTTCAGGGAAGTCGTTTCTGAGCTCGAGTCGAGGAAGATCGGCCATTCCATCGCCGACCTCTACAGGGACCGGTTCGACCCGTCCCTTCCTGCAGAGGAATGGGCCGAGGACAAATGCGGCGCTGACGTGAAGCGATACCAGAAGATGATAAGCGAATCCGACCGCCTGATTTTCATCTACCCCGTGTGGTGGTACAGCTCCCCGGCAATACTCAAGGGATTCTTCGACCGCGTCTTCACCTCCGGCTTCGCGTACAATTTCAGGAAGGAACCCCTGTGGATGAAGGTCGCAAAAAGCCTCTTCATGCCCCTGCTGTCAATCCGGCTCCTTTATCCGGTCATTCAGTTCTTCCTTCCCGTGGACCAGCACCTGCGCGGCAAGAAAGCGCTCGTGATAAACACGTACGGCGGCGACGAGTCAGGGTTCCGCGTCTATGGGCATGCGCCCCAATACACCGCCGACCGCGCCGTCCTGGAGTTCTGCGGGATAAGCCCGGTTTACCGCGTGAACTGGTACAACACCCGGCACAAGAAGGAGATTCCTGAAGCCACGAGGCGGGCAATACTCTCGGGCCTCAGGAAACTCCTAGAATGATTTTTAAACCAAAATTGCGCTATTAGTCAAGGTGATACTGATGGCTGAGCCGAAGAAATGCAAGGTTTGCGGAACCACCAACTCGAAGAAATGGATAGAAAAAGAGAACATAGGCGGGCAGAAGGCCTTTTTCTGCAGCAAGGAGCACTACGACCAGTACAAGAAGCAGGGCGAGGAATCCGGAGTCTGCGAGTTTTGTTAGTTTGAAAGAACCTGCGGTTCTTTCTATCTCCCTTTTTCTTTGAACCAAGGCCCCCCTCTACCTTCCTTTTTCGGTCTCTTTCTGCGTTCCCTTTATCTGATTCTTTTTCCTATCCGCCTAAGTTATTTATCAGGAACCAGATGAACACTATCCCGAATACCATCGAGACAAGCTGAATCACTGATTTCGAAGCCTCTTCCTGCTTGTGAAGCTCCGGCAGCATGTCGGTCCCCGCGATATACAGGAAGGCCCCGGCGGTGAACGCAAGGCCGTAAAACTGCAGCTTGTCCACGGAGGAAGCGAAGTAGAAGAACGCCACCGCGCCTACGATGGACGTGAGGCCGCTCAGGAGATTGAAAATGAGCGCCTTTTTCGTCGAAAAACCGGCATACTTGAGGAGCGTGAAATCGCTAAGCTCCTGGGGAATCTCGTGGAATATTATCGCGAAAGTGGTCGTCATCCCGAGCTCCGCCGAAGTGATGAAGCTGGCCATGATGGCTACGCCGTCAAAGAAATTGTGCAGGCCGTCGCCGACCAGGACAAGGTAGGCGACCGGCTTCTCGTGCTCCCTGTGGTCGTGGTGCTCATGGTGCCAGTGGACGAGGCGCTCGAGCACGAAAAAAACCATAATCCCGGAAAGCGCGGTCGCGAAGACGCCCTCGGTCCCGAGGCCTTCGATGGCCTCGGGCAGGAGGTCGAAAAATGCCGCCGCGAAAAGCGTCCCGGTCGCGAAGCTGAGTATGACGAAGACTACTGTGTCCATCGTTTTCTTGTTCAGGCTCAGCAGGGCTATTCCGACTAGGGACACCATGCTTACGGCAACAGTTGCGGCCAGCGCTTCGAGTATCATGGTTTTTTGATTCCGGCTCTTATTAATAAATATTTCGCTTCATATTATTAACTATCCTCTGAAAATTATCAAAAATTATTAAGCGGGAGAAAATGAATAAGGAGAATTTGCTGAAAAAAGGGAACGAGAGCATTGCAATCGGCACCCTCTGGGGGGTTGGCTCGGTTGTCCATCCGTGCCCATTGTGCGTTCTTACGACCGTCGGCTTCATAGCCAACGGCATACGCGAGAAGCTGAAAAACGATTAGGGGGCGATCATTTGGAAATCATAAGCATCTCTTTGGATAAAGAAACCCTCGGCGAGCTCGACAGGATACAGGAGAGCCTGGGATTCAAGAGCCGCTCGAAGCTTCTGCGGGCGACCCTGGCCTCGCTCACGAACGAGTACAAGATAATGGAGCAGCTCAAGGGCCACGTGGACAGCGTCTTCGTTGTGACGTACAAGGAATCCGAGAAGGACCGCGTGTCGGACATCACGCACAAGTTCGAGGATTCCATCAAGACGGTGGTGCACCAGCACCATGTAGGCATATGCCTCGAAGTCCTCATAGTATGCGCAGACGCGGCCCGCATCCGCGAGCTGTTTTCGCTCCTCAAAAAGGATAAAGGAGTTCGCTCGGTTAACTGCTCGGTGCTTTAGCATGAAAGGCTCAGAGATGATGGTCAAATGCCTCCTCAACGAGGGTGCCCAATACATATTCGGGCTTCCGGGCGAGGAGAATATCGAGTTCCTTGATTCACTGTCGGGTTCCGGAATAGGCTTCATCACCACCCGCCACGAGCAGGGAGCGGCGTTCATGGCAGACGTCTACGGGAGGATAAAGCACAAGCCGGGGGTCTGCCTTTCCACCCTGGGCCCGGGCGCAATGAACCTGACGACCGGGGTTGCCAACGCCAACCTCGACCACTCGCCGCTCGTGGCCATAACCGGGCAGTCCGATTTCCGGGAAAGCCATTTCCAGTACCACCAGTACATCGACGTGGTGAAAGCGTTCGAGCCCATCACCAAATGGAACGCGCGGATAACCTCCGCCGACGCGATACCCGAGCTCGTGCGCAAGGCGTTCCGCGTGGCGATGCTCGAGAAGCAGGGCGCAACGCACCTCGAGCTGCCGAACGACATTGCCGGGGAAAAGTGCGAGGGAAAGCCGCTCCAGATACTGCCCCCGCCGAAATCCTGCGCCGACCAGTCCGCGGTAAAGAAGGCCGCCCAGATGATAGTGCGCTCGAAATACCCGGTCATACTCTCCGGAAACGGGGTCGTCCGGACCGGGGCGACAGAATCCCTCCGCATGCTTGCCGAGAAAGCCGGCATACCCGTCGCAAAGACGTTCATGAGCAAGGGCTCGATTTCTTCCCGCCACCCTCTCTCGGTGGGCGTCATCGGCCTTCAGTCCGGTGACATAATCGCAGCCGAATTCCGGAAGGCGGACTGCGTCATAGCAGTCGGCTATGACGTCGAGGAGTTCTCGCCCCAGTCGTGGAACCCCGAGATGGACAAGACCGTGATTTCCATAGACACTGTCCCCGAGCCTTATCTGGACCGCTTTTACGATGTGGACATCGAGCTGATCGGCGACATCGAGTGCATCCTCAATTCGCTCGCATCGCACCTCGAGCGGCGTGAGCCCTGGAACAGGGCAATACGCGAACGCCTCGGGCGGGCCAAGGCCGATTTCACGCCGGGTTACCCGATAAAGCCGCAGCATTTCCTCTCGGCCCTCCGCGCGGCGATGGAGGACTCCGACATCCTCGTATCCGATGTGGGCATGCACAAGCTGTGGGTCTCCCGCCTTTTCGAGACTTACGAGCCGAACACCGTGGTCATTTCAAACGGCCTTGCGAGCATGGGGATTGCGCTCCCGGGGGCGATAGGGGCAAAGCTTGCCCGGCCCGAAGTGAACGTCGTTTCTGTTTCCGGGGACGGCGGATTCCTGATGAACTGCCAGGAGCTGGAGACTGCAAAGCGCATCGGAGCCTCCGGCGTCCACATAATCTGGACCGACAACAGCTACGGCCTCATCGAGTGGAAGCAGCAGAAAGGCGGAAAGGCTCCGTTCGGCGTCCGCTTCGGGAACCCGGACTTCGTGAAGCTCGCAGAGAGCTTCGGGATAAAGGGCTACCGGATAGAGCGGGCAGGCGAGCTTCCAGACATCCTGAAGGAAGCAGTGAAGTCCGGGGAGCTGTGCGTCATCGACGTTCCCATCGACCAGAAGGAATACGGCAAGGTTTCCTCGGCCAGCTACTGACCCCTGACGCTGGAAAGTTACCAAAAAGTAAGCGATTTAAACTCTGCTTCTGTAAGCTGAAGGGATATCCATGAAGTCTTTGTTCGTATTCGGACTGCTTTTTGCAGTCCTTCTTGTAGCGGGTTGCACCGGCCCCTCCGCCCAGGCGGCGGGAAAGGGCCGTGCGGTTTTTACGATGACTGATGCCGCCGCGGACATGGGCGCCGTCAGCAGCGTGAAGGTCACGGTGGAGAAAGTGAGCGTGCACAGCGCCGAGAGGGGCTGGGTGGACGTTTCTAACGCTTCAAAGACCTATGACCTTCTCCAGCTCAAGTCGAGCGGACAGAATGCGCTACTTGCCGATGCCCGGCTCGACCCCGGCACATACGAGCAGGTGCGCCTCCAGATATCGAAAGTGGTAGTCACGGATTCTTCCGGCGAGCATGACGCAAAGCTTCCCTCCGGGGAGCTGAAGATCGTCGGCAACCTCACGGTAGGGGCCAACTCGACGTCCGCCGCTTCATTCGATTTCGCTGCCGACCAGTCACTGCATGTCACGGGCAAGGGCGAATACATTCTCGCCCCCGTAGTCCTGCTCGAGACGAGGGAAGGCGCCGACGTGGATGTCAGAAGCGATAACGACGTGCGCATATCAGGCGGCCGGCCCGAAACGAAAGTGACCGTCGGCATGGATGAAAAAGGCAACGTCGGAGTCGGAGTCAGGATTCCGACCGGCGCGAACCTCTCCATATCTGGCGGCCTTATCTCCGCCGGTCCCGGCGCATCGAGCGGAAAGGGGCGGGTCGTCGTAGGAATTACCGACGCAGCCGCCAACATGAGCTCGGTGACGAAGGTGAAGGTGACTGTGGAAAACGTGAGCGTTCAGAGCAGCGGCGGAGGCTGGGTGACGCTTTCGTCGACGCCCATGACTTACGACCTCCTCGAGCTCAACAACAAGGCGTACACAGCCCTTCTTGCGGACGCAGAGCTCGAACCCGGCGATTACAACCAGATACGGCTCGAGATATCCAAGGTCGTGGTGACCGACGTTTCAGGCGAACACGAGGCGAAGATGCCATCGGGCGAGCTGAAGATTATCGGCGACCTTGAGGTGGGGAACGATTCGAACTCGACTGCGGTCCTTGATTTTGCCGCCGGCGAGTCCCTCCACGTCACAGGTTCCGGCCAGTACGTTTTTGCACCCGTCATCAAGGTCGAGACGCGGGATGATGCCGATGCCGAGGTCGATGCAAATGCCCGGCTCCGTGTGAGCGGAGGCAAAATCCGCACGAACATGACCGTGGGCATGGACGAGAAGGGGCGGATGGGCGCAGGCCTGAAAATACCGGCCAATGCCGCCGTTACCATCTCATCCAACGGGACTATCGTCGTGACCCCGAAAGGCCCCCCCGGAGCGAACGGCACAACCGTCGATGTCGGGAACACGGTATGGATCGGGTAATTTTTTAACTTTTTTATATCTTTCCGGAGATAATCCATCATGTCCAGAATCCTGATTGTTGCCCTGGCGCTTGCGCTCCTTATCGCCGGATGCGCATCAGCGCCGCCCAAGCCTGCAAATGACTCCCCGAAGAGCAACGGCTCGGCAATGGAAAGCGGCGGCGACACGATAACTCTCGGAAACGGCTCGATGGGCTCCGGCACAAGCGATGAGGATAAGGTGGTTTCCGGCGGCTCGATAGGGATGAAGAAGAACAACTCGACCGTGACCTCGGGGAGCACGGGCGGGCAGATAGTCGATGTCGGCGGGAGCATCCCGGTGCGCTGACGACTGCACAAGCCTTATAAACCCGCTGAATCTAATCTATTCTTACACTTTTTAGTCAGTCAATGTGAGCCCGAAGGGCGAACAAATTGACAAAACCGATGAGATTGGAATCGAGGTGTACAAATGGGATACGTAGATATTCAGGTGCCGGCAGAACTGGTGCCCCAGATCGTGGAAATGCTTTCAGTCGCCAAGGATGGCGGAAAGGTCAAGAAGGGAGTGAATGAGACGACGAAGTCAATAGAGCGCAAGACGGCACAGCTGGTCATAGTGGCCGGCGACGTCAGCCCCGAGGAAGTCGTGGTCCACCTCCCGATGCTCTGCAAGGAGCACAAGATACCCTATACGTTCGTCCCGACCAAGAAGGAGCTCGGGCAGGCGATAGGCATCGAAGTGGGCACTTCGGCGGTGGCGGTCGAGAATGCCGGCGGGGCGACAGAGAAGCTCCAGGACATACTCAAGAAGCTGCCCAAACCGAGCAAGTGATTGAATGGCAGACGGATATCCAGCAGAAATCGTAGAAATCCGCGCCAAGACCGGCGTATACGGAGAAATCTACCAGGTCCTGTGCAAGGTCCTCGAGGGCCCGGACCAGGGCAGGGTAATACTCCGGAACGTCAAGGGCCCGGTGAAGAAGGGCATGGTCATCGTGCTCCTCGAGACCGACCGCGAGGCCAAGGAGATAAAGGCAAGGTGAAAACATGGCCAACTGCTCATTCTGTGACTGCGCCGTCCCCAAAGGGACCGGCCACATATATGTAAAGAAGGACGGGACCATCTTCAACTTCTGCTCGAGCAAGTGCAAGAAGAACGCGCTCGGCATGGGCAGGGAAGGAAGACGGCAGAAGTGGACTCCCGCGGCCAGGAAATTCATGGCACGCGAGGCGGCCAAGGCGGCTCCCAAGGAAGCCAAGCCCGCGAGGAAGTGACCCCATGAAAGAGAGGACGCTCCTACTGATAAAGCCGGATGCCCTCCAGCGGGGCCTCGTAGGCGAAATCATAGCGCGCTTCGAGCGCAAGGGCTTCAAGATTGTGGGCATGAAGATGCTCCACATGAGCAAGGAGATGGCGAAAGACCATTACGCCCACCTGGTGAGCAAGCCCTTCTACCCCGACCTTGAGAAGTTCGTGACCTCGCACCCCCTTGTGGCGGTCGCCATAGAGGGGAAGGAGGCTGTCGAAGTGACGCGGCTGATTGTCGGCCCCACGAACGCCTCAAAGGCCCCCGGCGGAACGATACGCGGCGACCTTTCGAACAGCACTTCGAGGAACATAATCCACGCTTCGGATTCCAAGGAGACAGCCGAGAAAGAGGTCCACCGCTTCTTCAAGAAGGAAGAGCTTTTCGACTACAAGCTCAACGATGCCTTCCTTTACGCTTCTGACGAGTAATCTTTCAGTTTTTTATCTGCTTCTTTCATCGCTCTGGAAAGCGAGCGGGAACAAATACCCCGTCCGACCCCCGAAATCCAGAACCACCCTTTCTTCCGGCCTTACGTGCCTGCTGTCGATGGTTCCCTGAGGCTCCATGTAAAGCCGGTACTGGTTGCCGCTCTTGTCCTCCAGAAAATAGTAATAGTGCGGCTCGTCCCTGTCCCTCGTGCACATGTCGAGCGTGACGATTTTTTCGGCAAAACCTGCCGGGTCGAAGTCCCCTCCCCTGCTGAATGCCACTGCGCCGCGGAAGAGCGCCTTCAGCTGCTCGAGGTCCGTGATATAGGTGTATCTTGCCGTGTCAGGCTCCTCCTCGTCATAGCCCGGCGGAGGCCGCCCTGTCTCCCTCCTGAACACTTCCTCCTCGAACTCCTTCATGTCAAGGACGAGCGGCTCCTCGCGAAGCGCGTCCTTCCGCACCGGCTCGCTCAGGGTCCCGGCCCTGCGGAATTCGCCGGATGCGCCCGTTCCGGAAGGCTCTCTCGATGAGGCCGGCTTCTTCTCCATCCGCTCACGGGTAGCATCTGGTTATTGTCCTCGGGAATCGCTTGGACGACGAATCGTCCAAGTCTTCCCGCTCACGGCTGCTCAAGGATAGCACCTCGTAATTGTTCGCGGGAACGGTATCGCGTCCCTTATGTGGTCGAGGTTCAGCATCCACTTGACGAACCTCTCGACGCCGAGGCCGAAGCCCGAGTGGGGCACGCTCCCGTATTTCCTCAGGTCGACATACCACTGGTAGTCGGCCATGAACTTGTCCAGGCCCTGCTCCTTCATCCTGGCAATCAGCTCGTCGTACTGCCAGATGCGCTCGCTCCCGCCGATTATCTCGCCGTGGCCGGCCGGGGCGAGGAGGTCCGCGTTGAGGACTGTCCCTGGCTTTTTCGGGTCCTCCCTCATGTAGAACGCCTTTATGTCCCTCGGGAAGTTGTGGACGAAAATCGGCTTCACCGCGGTTTTTGTTAGTATCGCTTCTTCATCGGCGCCGAAATCCTGCCCGAACTCCATCTTGCCGCCCAGCTCGTTGACCTTGTCTATCGCCTTCGCGTAATCCAGCCTCTCGAAAGGAACCTTCACCTTCTCGAGGTCAAGCGGGTCCCTGCCGCAGGCCTTAAGCAAATCCGGGTGGTGCTTCAGCATGTTATCGACGGCATACTGCACCATGTTCTCCTGGAGTTCCATGTTCATCTTCTGGTCGTAGAACGCCATCTCCGGCTCGAGGTGCCAGTATTCTGCAAGGTGCCTGATGGTGCGCGACTTTTCGGCCCTGAACGAGGGCGCGAGAACGAACACCTTCTCGAGCGCGAAAACGAACACCTCGGCGTACATCTGCGAGCTCTGCGTGAGATATGCCTTGGAGCCGAAATAGTCCATCTCGAAGAGGGTGCTTCCGCCTTCGCACCCTGACTTGGTGATTATCGGCGGTGCTATCTCGTAGAACCCTTCCTTGTCGAAGAACTCGCGCAGGTAGTTGACGATGTGGTGCCTCGCCTTCATTATCGAGGTCATCTTCTGCGAGCGCATCCACAGGTGCCTGATGTCGAGCAGGTACTCCTCGGAAAGGTCTTTGGCAACCGGGAACGGCTCGCCCCTCGAAATCAGCTCGAAGCCTGAGGCCTGTATCTCGAAGCCCCCCGGGGCCCTCTCGTCCTTCTTGACGGTCCCGCGCAGGACAAGGGAGCTTTCGACGTACGCATCGTTGGCCTCCTTCCAGTCCTTCTCGGCGACCTTGTCCTTCTTTACTGCGGCCTGTATTATGCCGCTCTTGTCCCTGATGACCGCGAAAACCATATTGCCGCTGGTCCGGTGCCTGTAGACCCATCCCCTGAGGGTGACTTCCTTCCCGTCCAGTTTGCCGGCAAAAATAGTGGCGATATCGGTAATCATGGGCCTTTATCGAAGAGAAGAAATTTAAAGAAATGTTACTTCAATCCGGCGAGCTGATTACGCCCGGGTTTCCCGTCGGCTGGGGCTGGGCCGGCGGCGGCTGGTCATGCCTCGGAGTCGAAGTCCTGGCCGGTGCGCCCCCTCTTCCCCTCTGCCTCGCCCTCTCGAGGTGAACCTCGACGGTCCTGTCCTGGTCGGGCACTACCGACTGAGTCCGGCTCCTGTAGCCATCAGCCGAGAAATTGAATTCGAGGCCCCAGGTTCCTGCCGGGAAGCTCACTGAGCACTGCGGGCTGGCAACGCACTTCGACTCGTCTCCGAGCCTGACGTCCACTCCCGAAGGCTCTGTCCTGAAAGTAATCGTGACTGTCCTCTCCTGCGGCGCCGCGTCCACTGCGGCGTCCGGCGCCTCTGGCGCGGCATCCGGCGCCCCTGCATCCTGGACCGGCTGGGGCACTCCGGCATCCACGGCCGGGGCCGAACCTGAAGGCGCGGTTCGGATGGGCGGGGGCTCCTGCGAAACCCTCGAGACTGCCTCGAGCCTCACTCTTATCGCGTCGCCTATATCCCTCCTTGTGTCTTCGGAGCAGTTGCCGGCCATCTCCCTGGCCTTGGTTTCCATTTCGTCGCCCGGGGAGCGAATAAGCCTCGCGTAGTCTGTCGCGGCATCCGCCCACCTTCTGTCGGCCTCGGCCCTCTCCGCGGCCTGGAATATCTGCCTCCTCTGGTCCTCGCTGAAGCATTCCTGGCTCGCGATGAAACGTTCCGGGCAGCCGTGGAACCTCTGCACGAGCTGTGCGACCCTTCCTTCCCTGGCCTCGTTTTCGCGGTGTGCCATGTATCCGGTGAATCCTACGAAGGACGTCCCTGCAACTGCCAGGGCTATATTAGTGGCAATGAGCGCTTTTCTTTTATCCATGCATTACCTTTTGTAAGAAGTGTTTAAAAATATAATGAAATGGACAAAACTCCGGGAATCTGCAAAACTCCCCGGGCTGGGGAGAGATGAAGAGAGGATGAAGAGAAATTGGAAAGAAAATGAAAAGGAGGTTCAAAAAGGAAGGTCAAAGGGAACGTAGTTCCCTTTATTACATGACCTTCGGCTTGACATCGAGGACGACGCCGGCCGCGACGGTCTGGCCCATGTCCCTGATTGCGAACCTGCCAAGGGGCGGGAAGTCCGAGAACTTCTCAATCACGATCGGCTTCATGGGCTTTATCTTGACGATTGCCACGTCTCCGGTCTTGATGAAGTCGGGCTTGGCCTGCGCCGTCTGGCCGGTCTTCGGGTCCTTCTTCTCCACGAGCTCGATTATCTGGCCCGCGAACTGCGCGGTGTGGATGTGGAGGACAGGCGTGTAGCCCACCGCGATTGCGGTCGGGTGGTTGAGCACGACTATCTGGGCCGTGAATTCTTCGGCTACCTTCGGCGGGTTGCTCGAGGGGCCGATGACGTCTCCCCTCTTGATGTCCTTCTTCTCGACGCCCTTGAGGTTGAATCCGACGTTGTCGCCGGGGTTGGCCTCGGAAAGCTCCTGGTGGTGCATCTCGATCTTCTTGCACTCGCCCTTCGCGCCCGAGGGCATGACGACGAGCTGGTCTCCGGGCTTCATCTTGCCGGTTTCCACCCTGCCAACTGGCACTGTGCCGTGGCCGGTTATAGTGAAGACGTCCTGTACTGGAAGCCTGAGCGCCTTGTCGACGGGCTTGGGCGGGACCTTGAAGGAGTCGATGACCTCGATTATCGTCGGGCCGTTGTACCATGCCATGTTGGACGATTTCTTGGTGAGGTTGTCGCCGGCGTAAGAAGAGCACGGGACGAAAGGCACTGCGTCGACCTTGTAGCCGATGCCCTGGAGAAGCTTGACCGCCTCATCCTTGACCTTCTTGTACTCCTCTTCCTTGTATCCGACCGCGTCCATCTTGTTCAGGTTGACCGCGATCTGGCCGATGCCGAGCACCTTCGAGAGGAACGCGTGCTCCTTCGTCTGAGGCTGGATGCCATCCTTGACCGAGATGACGAGCACCGCGGCGTCTGCCTGCGAGGCGCCCGTAATCATGTTCTTGACGAAGTCCCTGTGCCCGGGGGCGTCGATAATGGTGCAGTAGTACTTCGGGGTCTCGAATTCCCTGTGCGCGATGTCTATGGTGACACCGCGTTCACGCTCTTCCTTGAGCGCGTCCATGACGAACGCGAACTCGAAGGTCGCCTTGCCGAGCTTCTGGGCCTCTTCCTTCAGCTTGTTGAGCGTCTGCTCGGAGACGGCGCCAGTCTCGTAGAGAATCCTACCGACCGTGGTCGACTTTCCAGCGTCGACGTGGCCGATAAACACTAAGTTCAGGTGTTCCTTCTTTGCCATATTCATAACCTCCAGAAACTTTCCTTCTGTTATACTCCGGTTAAGGTTTCATCAAACTTCCTGTCCGGTGAAACTAACCGTTTAACATCAATCTCTCTGTCACGTAAGCCAACCTTTCAGAAAAAGGTAAAACTCATTTAGGGCGAGATATTTTTAAATTTTGTGTTTCTTTGCCAGTCGCCATCGCCAGTTTGGTTGGTCGGCGAACCCTCTGGGGTTCGCAAACTGACCGAAAAGGGTCGGCCAGCCGGCCGATTCTCCTACTGGAAAACGGCTGAAGTTTTGCCAAGACCTGGAACTGCGTCCTGTTCCATGTGCGCCCTCAACGCATCGGCGTTGAAGTGCGACTTTTAACCGGAGAATTACGGTAGGAAAATTGAATATAAAGAAGGAGGATGGTACACCCGAGGGCTCCATCCCGCCTCCCACTCTTGCTCAAATGAGCAGGGAAGCTTTGGATATAAAAGTTTTATATAGCTGAATTTCGTCCCCGAAGATTCAAAACCACAAAATTGTCCTATTTACAATTTTAATCTGGCCGAGTTTTATAAATATTCACTACGTTCTATCCCGCATGGCGGAAGACAAACCATATCGTTACAACAAGGAAGGCAAGAGCCCTTACCTGCTCATCGGGCTGCTCCTCGTGCTCATCATCGTGGCCGGGGGCGGCCTGCTGTACATAATCTCGCAGAGGCCGCATGCCGAGCCTCCGCCCGTGCCGAACCAGACCAACGTCACTCCGCCAAAACCCAACCAGACCAACGTGACGCCTGTATGCGACGACAACTGCATCCTTTCCCACGCGGTTCAGGACAAGAACCTCTCCGGCTGCCAGGCGATAGCGAACGGCTCGCTGGAGCAGGAGTGCTACGTCCAGCTCTCAGGTTCGCTCCTTGATGCATGCAAGCTGGTCAACGACACCCCCAAGCGGGACTCGTGCCTGAAGTCCTATGCAAAGGCCGGGATGGACATGGCACTGTGCGATTTGCTTTCGTCAGGAATCAGCGAGTGCAAGCTCTCGATAGACATGTGCTATGGCTCTCAAGAACCCGACCTCTGCAACGCGCTCAAGCTTTCGGACCCGGCAAAGTGCATGTCTGAAACCTCCTGCCTTCTGAATTACAGCCTGACAAAGGGCGACGAGGCGGCGTGCGGAGGCATCCAGAACCCTGTAGTTTCGGCCGCATGCAAGTCCTCGGTCCTGAATTCCGACCGCTGCTCAGACCTTGCCAAGCCTGCCGAGCGGGACTACTGCTACGAGCTTTTCGCAATATACACGAACGACAAATACACCTGCACCCAGATAACAACCGACTCGAGCTACGCAATCGACTGCTACTCGGTTTTTGCCATACGCGAGCAGAACTACACGGTTTGCGACGTATTCTCGCTCGACGAGCGCTGGGCCTGCTACATCAACTATTCGCTCGGGACCGGGGACCTTTCGGCCTGCTACAAGATAGACTCGCTGGCGACGACTAACCGCTTCAAGTGCGCCTTCGAGTTCGCCAAGGAGTACGGAAACCCCGCGGCATGCGAGGCAATCGACCGCCTGAACTCGCGGGACACCTGCTACCAGGGGTCGATAATCTACTCGAACGAGAACCTCGACTGGCACTACTGCGACGACATCTCCAATTTCGAATGGATGAACAAGTGCTACAACGAGGCGGCCAAGAAATACAACGACGTTACCCTCTGCGACAGGATAAACACCCCTTACGCCCGGGAAGCGTGCATTTCCGCGTTCGCGGTCAACCAGACCAAGTAAAAAACAAGTAAAGTAAAAAACAAGAAGAGGAGGCTACTCCTCTTCCTTCTTTTTCTTCTTCGCCTTTTCGTGCTTCTCTTCAGCGCTTTCGGCTTTGGGCTCCTCTGCCGGCTTCTCCTCCGCTTTGGGAGGCTCCTCTGCAGGGGCCGGCGCTTCCGGCGCGGCGGGCTGTTCCGCCTCCGCTTCCGGCTCGGGCGCCTTCTTCTCCTCGACAATCAGCTGCTCGAAGTAGTTCAGGTCATACTGGAACTCGTCATAGGCCTTTATCTTGCCCTGGGCCATCATGACCTCCCTCGACAGTATGTAGAAGATGAGGGCCAGCGAGCGCTTGCCCTTGTTGTTTATCGGGATGACGAGGTCGACGAACTTCGTCTCGTTGTCCGTGTCGCACAAGCCTATTACCGGGACGCCGTTCTTCGCGGCCTCGACAAGCGCCTCGTGCTCGCCCTTGGGGTCGCAGACCATGATGAGCCGGGGCTCCATGAACCCCTTGACCTTCATGTTGGTCATGGTGCCGGGGACGAACCTTCCCTTGACAATGCTGACTCCTGTCAGCTCCGCGAACTTGCTCGCGGGGTTGCTCGAATAGATGCGCGAGGCTACGATGCAGACTTCCTGCGGGTTGTACTTCGAGATGACCTTCGCGGCCTGGAGGAGCTTCTCGGAGCTCTTCCTGAGGTCGAGGATGTAAAGTCCGTCGTCCCTTCTCTTGAAGATGTACTCCCGCATGTCGCAGGTCCTTATCTTCGTGCCGATGTGCACGCCAGCTTCCAAAAATACTTCCTGTTTGACAGGCAATCCGGTTTTTTCCGTCATATCCACTACCTCCTGGGTGCGCATTTTAGGAAAAGTGGGCGCCCGAAAAAAGGCCCGGACCGAAACCCGGAAGGGTTTCGAAACAGCCCGTTTTGGGGCGCCTTTTTCCAAAAGGCGCAAAAAATGGGGTCGCTGAGATAAATTCACCTCGACCGCAGGTATTTTTAGTCGAGGATTTGAACTCAGATAACAAGCACCCCAAGCTTGCAGGATACCAGGTTACCTCACGACCCCTTTCAACTAGACAGAATTGAAATTCCAATGCTGCCTTCAAGCTTGCAGCAAAACTTTGGTGTGGAAGGTTTTTATATCATTTGTCCGCGGGCCCATGCCGGTAAGTGAGCCTCGGGAACAGGGTCCGGGCGTCCGATACGTGCTTCCCGATGTTTTCCGGTCCGGTGCTGTCGAAGAAAAGCCCGAAGTCGGTTGCACTGATGTCTATCTCGCTCTTCCTGTGCAGTCGCGCCGAGCGGTTGAAAGCTTCCGCGGCCCGGTCGACGCATTCGCCGAGCATCTCCCCATATGCCTCGCACCTGACCCACCTCGAGACGGAAAAGCCCCTTGCCTTCGCTATGCGCAGCGCAAGGCGGGCCGGAGCCGGGGAATCCGCCATGTCATTGCACAGGACTATCAGCCGCTTTCCAAGTGTGCGCCTCATCCCGAGCAGCCATTCGGCGTAGCCGGCGCCCCCCGCAACGTCATCCATGAATTCCCGCCTGCCGCTGTGCGTGAGGGCGACCATCAGCTCGTCCCCTCCCATCGCTCCCGCCTTTTCCTCGTAGCGCCTGAACAGCAGGCGGCATTTCTCGGCAAGCGACGGCTCGCTGGAGAAGAGGGGGTCGGCCGAGAAGCCGGGGTGCACGAGGATGTGGATGCGCCGGATGCGCTCGAAATTCATGTTGTAATAAATGTCAATGTGTATTTATATTGCTTCTGCCCCGCTGCCGCCTGTCCGGGGCGGACAAAATGCTAACATATTTAAAGAGAAAAATACATAAAAGAGAACAATAAATTGTGACAAAACACTAACACGAGGCGGAAAAGGGGGTAAGTTTTGTTACAAAATACCTGGGGTGTGCTATCATGAAAAGCAAAGTAGATACGATGGACCTTCTTATTCTCAGGGAACTGAGGGACGACTGCAAGCGGCCTATGCGAGAGCTGGCTCAGAAGCTGAGGATGCACCCCAACACTCTCCTCCAGAGGATTAAGCGGCTCGAGAAATCCAAGGTCATCCGCAGGTACCACGCAGACATAGACTACAAGGCGCTCGGGTTCGACATGCACGCCGTGGTCATGATACGCATCAGGAAGAGCGGGCTTGAGGATGAGAAGCTCCTTGAGAGCGTCGCCCTTCTGCCCGAGGTCCAGTCTCTTTACGCGACCACTGGGGGCGCCGACTGCATCGCAATCGTCAAGGCCAAGAACCGGGACGACCTGGTGAGGATTCTGAGGGTGATACAGACCGAGAAATCCGTCCTCAGGACGACCAGCTATCTTGTCCTCGTGAACTACAAGGAAAGCTTCCAGTTCAACCCTCTGTCGGCTGTAACGGGAGAGAAGTAGCTTCTTTCTTTTCCTCATCTTCGTCGGCTGCCGTAGATTCGCCGGAGCGGCTGAGAAGGTCCCTTTTCACGTAAAGATAGCCGTATTTGTTCCCGCTCCTGTAGGCTGCAAGGAACGTGTGGTCTGGCCTCCTGAACACGTATTTCCTCGCGTCCCCGTTGCCGACGTGGTCATCGACCTTCCCTGCCGGGGCCGGCCAGGTATCGATGAAGAGGAGGACCGTGCCGGGCTTGGCCTTTCCTGATGAGTTGAGATTGTCAATGAGCCTCTGGTACTGCTCTATCCCGATTTTGTGAATCAGGCCGGATACGATGACAAGGTCGTTGGTGCCGTTCCTTCTCCAGAACCACGGCTTGCTCGCCTCGTCCTCCCATTTCTTCTCGTCGATGACAAGGCGCGTGCCCGTGATGGGCCTGAACTGCTCGTGGCCGTCGAATTTCTTGAGCCGCTCGAGAAGGATGGGGTAGATGCCTTCCATGGCCTGAATTATGTTAGTCTCATGGACGTCGAAATCCCGGGACGTCCTCAGAGCGGCAGGCTGGGGAACCACCGACTTGGATGAATGGTATGTCCCTATCCTCGCGTCCTTCTTCCTGCTTCTCGATGACACGGCGATGTACATGTCATGCGACCTGTCTATCTGGACCTGCTGGTCGCACACGAATTTCGCCCCGGGTATGGCCTTGAGTATGTCGTTTATCAGTTCTTCCTTCCGTATCGGCCTGAATATCTCGTCGAAAAGCATGCGGGTAATGACTCCATCCGGAGTCCTTCCGGGCTTCGAGAGCATCATCGGGTCTTCCTGGACTATCAGGAGGAGCCCCCGCTCGGGCACCAGCTTGTCGAATAGCGCCGCCACGGCCACCCGCTTGGAGTTCTTGTCGTATTCGTCCTCGTCCTGCCTGATTGTCTGCCCGAGCCTCTTGGCCTTGATAATCCTGTCGTCGCTGATGAACTCGAGGGACTGGCTTTCGAGCACGACATGGAACTTCCCGTCCGGGAGCCTGCCCTCGCTTATGTCCATGTTCGTATAAGTAATCTTCTTCACCCTTCCTTCATAGGGCCTGAGCGTCTCCCTGCACACGTCCAGGGCAGCCGGGGATGCGTCGTTCGCCACAATCTTGAGCCTCGAGAGCACCCTGTCGGGCAGCCTGTCGAGGAATTTCTTGAGCACCTCTCCGGTGCCGCAGCTCACGTCGAGAATCCTCAGCTTCCGGTTTCCCCTGAAGCGCGTGTTTACTTCCTTCATCGCGCCCTCGAAAAGCGTGTCTATCGCGTCGACGTGCTCCTGCATGTGGGCGTTGTAGGCGACCAGTCCGTCTCCGGTCCTCTGCGTCCAGTGCCTCATCAGGAGCTTGTTCACAGTGAGCGTATAGTCCAATTCGTTCCTCGATGCAAGGTCGTACAGGAGGCAGGCCATCCGCCTCTCGAGCTCGTCCAGGTCGCCGCCTGAGGTTTCCTTGATCTTGGCTATCTCTGCAAATGCCTTCTCTACGACCTGGTTTATCCCGCCTTCGCTCAGGTGCGTCCTGATTCCTTCGATTTCGCCGCGGGTATTCGCGAATGGGACCCTGCCGACGACTTCGGCGCCGCCGTTGCCTTTGAGGGTTTTGGGGCCCCTTGGCTCTGGCTCCTCCGCTTGCAAAGCTGCCTGGCCCCCTGCATGTCGTTTATTTGTTGAAATAGGATCTCCCTTCATTAACATTCTGACCACTGGCGGACGTCGTAACCCTACCCATCCCCGTCCCCTGACCAATACCCATCGCTACCGTTTATTTCTTTAAACGGGAATCCTTTTAAAACGTTGTTTCAGTTGATGGACGATTAACGTATTTCAGACCCTCGGGTACCTCAATACGTTCTGGGTGATGTCCACGTGGGATATGAACATCCTCCTGCAGCAGTATCTTTCGACGCCCATTTCGTCCAGGATTGCATCTGGCTTTTTGTCCTTGCTCGACTTGTACTGCTCGTAAAGGTGCCCTATGACCGAACCGCACGTGAAACAACGAACCGGGAACTCCATTTGAAACTTTCCTCCTTGCATACTCCGGTTAAAGTTTCATCAAACTTCAGCCGTGCGGACTCCGCACGGATTGTTTCCTGAAACTTTACCTTCTTGACGACTCCGGTTAAAGTTTCATCAAACGTCAGCCGTACATGCTCTGTATGGCGCTTGGATGAACTTCTCCGGTTTTCCTGTCTTCCTGGAAAAACCAGGAAATAAAATGAAAGATTAACGGTATGATTTCTGGAACCTGGCCCTTGCCTTGGGTCCCCTGAACTTCTTGGGCTCGACGCGCCTCGTGTCCTCGACAACGAGCGACCTGTCTATCTCGATGAACTTGTCCTTCAGGTTCATGCCCTCGAAGTAGAGCACGAGCGCGTTGGCTATCGCGGTCCTCGCGGCCTGGGCCTGGCCCATCCTGCCGCCTCCGCTCGCGCTTATCGCAATGTCGACGCCGTTTGCCTCGGGGCCTACGTACCTGAGGGGCTCCAATATGATGTCCCTGACATATTTGTTGTTCAGGCCGTTGACGTTCATGCTGTTGAGCCTGACGACGCCCTTGCCCTCGGTTATCGTGGCGCGGGCTATGCTCTCCTTCCTCTTTCCCCTCGCTACAAATACCTTCGTCGCCGCCTTTTTCGAAGCGCCCTTCTTCCTTTTCCTGGGCTCCTTCGCTTCGGGCTTTGATGCTTCCTTGGCCTCGGTCTTGGGCGCGTCTTCCTTCGCCGGCTCCTTGGGAGCTTCGGCTGCTTCCTCCTTCTTCTTCGGCTTTGCTTTTTTCTTCTTTTCTTCGTCAACCATGATATCATCCCGAGTAGCCTATGCTCCTGCACAGCTCCTTTATCGTAATGTGCTTCGAAATTCCGTCATATTCAGCGCTCTCGACCTTGCCGCTTGCCGCGAGGTTCTTCGGGTTTCCCGTGTACACCCTCAGCTTCTTCAGGGCGACCCTGCCCCTCGAGGTCTCCCTCGGCAGCATCCCGCGTATCATCCTCTTGACGAGCATGTGCGGTATCCTCGACCAGACCGGCGAGCGCTCGGGCGTTCCCTTGTGCTTGATGCCCCTCTTGGTGAGGTATCTCTGGCTAATCTGCTTCGGGTTGCCGACTATCACTATCTTCTCGGCGTTGATGAGGTGGACTTCCTCCCCCGTCATGAGCTTCTTCGCAACCTGGCTTGCCAGCCTTCCGAAAATCATGTTGTTGCCGTCTACTATCATGAAAATCATCTCACTTCAGGATTAATACCCCCTTTCCATCGGGGTTGCTCTTGTGGAGGCTCTCTATCGTCATGGCCTTTCCGCCCGCGGCAGAGATGATCGCCCTCGCCTTCTCGCTGAACGCGTATGCCGCGACGTTCATCTTTTTCGACACGCTTCCGGCCCCCAGGACCTTGCCCGGGACCAGTATCGTCGAGTCCGGCTCGGCGTACGCCTCAATCTTGCTCAGGTTGACCTCGACCCTCTTCCTCCTGGGCTTGGAGAGCTCGCCGGCCACCTTCTTCCAAATCGGTTTGTCCGTTTTTGACAGGTTCTCTATCAGGGATGACAGGACCTGGTTGTCTTTCTTCTTCATATGCGCCACCTTCGGCTCGCCCCGGGCCGCGCCGTTTCCGGACTCCAGCCCTGAGACTAGTGAATAAGCGTAAGAATAACGTTAAGGAAGATTTTAAACCCTTTAGATAAAAGAAAAAGGAAAAAAATTGGATAATTCAGTCGCTCCTTGCCATTCCGTATATGGCCTTGAGTGCGACGATGAAGGCAGCAGCCGATATGAAGGCCTTGAACGCGCCGAAGAAGCCGCTCAGCCAGGTCATCATGCTCAGGCTCGCCTCGCCCATGGTGGTCCCGAGGAGCGCCGTCAGCGAGTCAAGGGAACTGAACACTGCGAGCAGTGCAACTGTTGACACGAGGAAGAGAAGTACTTCTTTCTCGTTGATGTTAAGGAACCCGACTACGAGGCCGAGCAGCGCGAGAAGGGCATATATCAGAGGAAGCATGCTTCCCAAAAAGCCCGACGCTATTCCGACCAACAACGACAGGATCATTCCGGCAAGGAATGCCCATTCTCCATATCTTGCTTCTTTCGCCATGTAGATATCACCTCAAATGATTGGGAGTTCAAATGCGCACAAAAACGCGATTTATAAATCCTAGCCGCCCGATTCAGACATTTGTCGAACTTTTTATAGTGAAGCGACGAAAAGGCCGAGCAAACCGAGCAAAAAAGCGACCAGGCTGAACTTCCTTGCGAATTTGTAATCCTCTTTCAGCGTCTTGAAAACCACCGCGAGCACCACGATGTCCCCGGCCGCTACAAGCCCCACCGGGAGCGGCGAGATTCCGAGCCCCATCATGAACGGCATTGCGCAGAGCGGGATGAAAACCAGGTAAAGGACTGCGGCTATCGCGATTGAAGCCTTTTTGCCTATGAGCGCCGGAAGCGTCTTCGAGCCCCTCGCCCTGATGTCCCCCTCCACGTCCTGCGCGGACTTGATTATCTCGCGGGCGATGCCCGCTACGAAGCCGAGCAAAGCGAGGACGAGGGCAAGAGGAGAGATGTCCTGCGCTACAGCGAAATTGCCGAATATGAACGGGATGGCCATCGTCAGGCCGATATAGACGTTGCCGACGAGCGGGAGGTCCTTCAGCTTCCAGTTGTATGCTACCGCCGCTGCATTGAAGAGGACCGCTATCGCGAATGCGGCAGTGTTTATCGGGAATGCGAGCAGGGCAGAGAGGGCGATGCATGCTATGGAGAAATACAGCGCGAATTTCGCGCTGATGGTTCCGCGCACGAGCGGCCTGTCATTCTTCTTGTTGAGCCTGTCGGTTTCCACGTCGAAATAGTCGTTGAGCGCAAATGAGCCCATCTCGCTGAAAACCGGGACGAGCAGGGAAAGGGCAAGGATAAGGTTCGGAGCAGGGAGGTGCCCCAGCACGACAGTCTCGCCGATGAGGACGGCGAATGCGAGCATGAGCGCGTGCTCGAACCTCGTGAGCTTCAGAATCTCGCCCAAAAATCCCATGAGGGGGATTTCGGCAGTTCCTTTTTTATTTCCCGGCTTGCCTAGGCTATCGATGGTCTGGGTGAAGAATGTCGGGATGAAGCCCGCGTTCGTCTGCAACGCGTGCGGCCTCGCCTTCCGCGACGCGAAAGTCGCGCTCGCGTGCGAGGAATACTGCACGAAGCACAATGCCTGCTCGCGCGAGATAGCGAAGAAGGCCATGCCGGGCCAGTAATGTGGGTATCCACACTTTTTTTGCGTAAAAATATAAATATCCAAGCAAAAATATCCCTTCAGAGGTGGGGGTATGGAAAAGCTGGACAACGTGGACAGAAAGATTCTCGCGGCGCTCGTGGAGAATTCGAAGATAATGTCGAAGGAGCTTTCGAGGAAGCTGAGGATTCATCCGAATACGCTCCTCCAGCGCCTCAAGAAGCTCGAGGCCGCGGGCGTGATAATAAAATATCAGGCTGTCGTGGATTTTCCCAAAGTGGACAAGATGATGCAGGTTTTGATGTTCATCAAGGTGAACATGGAAAAGCCCTGGGAGGATGCGCTTCGCGCAACGGCCAAATTCCCCGAAATCGTGTCTTATATACTAGTAACGGGGGAGTACGATGTCGTCGTAATCGCGAGGGTCCGGGACGAGTCGCACCTCGCGGACTTGATGCGGAGGGTGCAGGCGACGCGCGTCGTGAACAAGACGACGACGCACCTGATTGTGGACTTCTACAAGCAGCCGCACGAGTATAACCCGCTGAAGTATGAATTGATGATTTGATTATTTTTTCTGGAAAATGTGAAGGTGCATCGCGTGCTCGGAATCGATGTTTGAGTGGGCGCTTTCATCGACTCTCCTGAAGCCATGCGTAACAAAGTAGCCAATCAGTTTTCCCGGATTTTTTATCGGGTCCACTACCGACCTCAAAAACATGCTCACCGGTTCGATTGAAGGCGTCTGTGTAATCCTGAACGGGTCCTCTTCGATTACGACCGCATGCCCGCCCGGAACGAGCAGTTCCCTCATGGATTCGACCATCCTCGGCTTGTCCTGCTCGGATATTATGTGGAATGTCTGCGAGCACAAAACCGTCCTGAACCTTCCCTTCAGATGCTCCGGAATTGTATACGCGCTGTAATCAGTGAATCCTGCGCCCGGAATTTTTCCGTGCTTTCTTTCGGCGATTTCGAGCATCCTCGGCGAAATCTCGTTCATGTGAATCTGATAGGTCAAATCCGTCTGCAGCCTGAGCCTCGCTTTCGCGGCCATGATTTCAACCGCGTATCCCATCGGCTCTCCTGTTCCTGCTGAAAGGTCTATAACCGGAAGGCTCAGGTAAGGCTCGGCGTATCCGAGCACCCTTCTTATCGCGCGGTAGTGGCCGGTCTGTTCGCCCATATGGGCGTCATAGTTGAGCGCGAACTGGTCGTAGAGGCGGCCGAGGAATTTCACCCGCTGAAGTTCCTCGAACCTCCCATATATCTCGTGAATCGCGCGCTCTGCCTTCAAAATCAGCTCATGATGCTCGCGTTTTTCCCTTGCAAACTCGATGGTGATGTCGAACAACCTCTCGACGCGCAATTCGTGCGAATCAGCCGAAAGCAAGTCCGCTAACGGGGCCTTTCCTTCAAACCCGACGCCCGTTTTTTTCACATCCCTAGGATTAGTCCTCCTCTCCCTTCCGCCCATGGAATAAAATGCCCGCAATCATTCTATAAACCTATTTTCCGATTTGTCACCATGGGCTACACGGTAGAAATCATCTCGCCGGACGAGAAGGA
>DATIFM010000021.1:0-21594 GCA_035455205.1 Candidatus Bilamarchaeum sp.
ACCTGCGGGGGCAGGTCGCGGTTGAGGGGGCTTCGCCCCCTGCCAGCCGCTTGCGCGGCCAAGTGGCTGCCGAATTCATGCTCTACACCGGGGTATTCATCTTCATAGCCGTGGTGGCATTCGTTGTAGTGACGGAGCTCCAGAACTCCGAGGTCCCGCTGCAGCAGAACGGCCTCGTAAAGGAGACCGGCGACGGCTTCGTCAACGCCCTGACGCTCGCGGTGAAGGGCGGTGAAGGGTTCTCATACAACTACACGTTCCCAAAGACGATATACGGGCTCCCCTATACGGTGAATTTCAACAACATCGACCAGCCGAACGCGACCATTCTCATAGAATGGAACGGGAGCTATGGGGCGTTCAGCTACCAGTACGCCCTTCCGGCCTACAAATACTTCATAACCGGGGGCTGCCTCAGCGGAGAGGTTCTGGACAGCAAGGGATGCAATAATGTGCTTATGTTAAATAATGATGGAGAAAATCTAACTATCACGCAGCTTCCATGAGGAGGGTTTTGGATGAAGGGACAATATTTCAGCTTTGATGCGATAATCGCCTCGGTCATATTCGTTCTCGCGCTGGTCGCGCTTCTTTCATACTGGCACAGCGTGCGGTCCTTCCTCGACTTCCAGAACGACCAGCTGACCAAGGACGCCATAAGGGTGTCGAACCTGATGTTCACGCCCCCATCGCCTGACACCACCTGCGGCACAATGGACCACCTCGGCTTCTCGGTTGCATGGGACGACCGCAGGGTGAACGAGTCTGTCATCGAATGCGCGAAGATACAGAGCCCGTCGTGGATAAAGGAGAAGTTCGGGACGCCTTTCGGCACTTCCATAAAGGTGACGAAGGTGGACGACGAATCCAACGTCACAGTCATCGGGGGCGACGTTCCCTCCAATGCCATGAACGTCGTCAACATCAGGAGGCTCGCGACCGTCGTGAACGCCACGGGCGGCACATACCTGGCCAAATTCGACCTGAGCGTCTACCGGTAAGCGCATGCTTGAAAGCGTTCCCGCGAGCCGGCGGATACAGAGGCACCTCTCGCTGGTCACCGGGGCGCCTGCGGCCGCCCTCAAGTCCTTCGCCCTCAGGCGGTTCTACCCCTTTGTTGCAGGCCTCGAGCGCTTTTCCGGGCGCGATGTGCTCGAAATAGGCGGAACCGACCGGATTAGCCTTGAGCACTTCTTCACTTCAACCGGCGCGAGGTATGCCAACGTGAGGCTCGAGCGGAACGAAACGAAGAACCCCCGCATTATCGAGGGCGATTTCATGGATGTCGGAGGAAAATTCGACCTCGTCATCTCGCTCGGCGTCTTCGAGCCGGGCGCCCTCGATATCGATTTCTCGGCCGGCAAAGCCCTTCGGAGCTCTCATACTGACTTGGAGCGGGCGCAAAAGCTGTTTTCGCTTGTCAATGCGGGCGGCTTTGCCGTAATAGGCACTATAAATGCGCCATGCGTCTTCGACGGCGCGCTTATCCGACGGGCAGGGTTCGGCATCCTGTCGCGGGAATCGCCGTTCTACACGTTCATGTTCCCGGACAATGCCGGAATTTATGCCAAGGGCGACCGGAGCGAGCTGATAATCCTGAAGAAAAAGGATAAATAAAAAAAAATTACTTGTTTTTCGTGATTATCTCGATGTTCTCGGGCACCTTGTTCACGTTGCCTATCTTGAGCCCGATAAGGAGCTTCACGCCCTGCTTGGACGCTAGGTCCGCGAGCCTCTGGGTTATGATGCCGTCGAAGACGATTGCATGCACGTCCTTGGTCTCGCTGAGGGACTTAATGACGTCCCTGACCGGAACCTCGGACACCATCGACAGGCTGCCGTTGTAGAACCTCGCCTTGAGCGTGTTGCCAAGGGCCTCGAGCTCCTTCATCAGCTCTTCCTTGCTCAGGCTCCTTGCCGGCTCGGCCTTCGGTTCGCTCTCCACATCCAGCCTCGGGACGTCCGGGGCGTATTCGTCTGTCGAGTCCCTCCTCCTCTGCCTGCGGTCCGCCTGCCTCGGCTCGAACCTCTCGGTTCTCTGCTCGCTCACCCTCGGCTCGGCCCTCGGCTCCGGCCTGGGTTCAGGCCTGATTTCCGCCCTCGGGGCTTCAACGCGCGGGGGCTCGCTCCTGGGCTCTTCAGCCGCAACGGGCTGGTTGAACTCCGGCTGCCTGAACCTCGGGGTCTCGACGACCCTCCTCTCGGGGCCTCCCTTGCCGCCCTTTCCGGTCTGCTCGAACGGCGTGCGGTTCCTCAAATACTTAATAAGCTCCTTCCTCGTCAGCTCCTCGACTTCGAGGCCGGCAGGCGCCCTCGAGACGAAGTCTATGTCGACTCCGCCCTGCGCGAGCTCGTTGAGGATGATGTCCCCGCCCCTGTCGCCGTCAAGGAAGAGCGTAACCTCCTTCCTCTTGGAAAGGTCCACGATTGTCCTCGTGACCTTGGCCCCGCCGATAGCTATGACGTTCGTGACGTCGTTCTTCAGCAGGTTCACCACGTCGGCCCTGCCCTCGACGAACACCACTTCGTTGCTCTTGTCGATTGCCGGGCCTGCCGGGAGCCGGTCCTGGCCGTACTCGACTATCTCGGCAGTCTTCACTTCGTCCCGGACGAGCTGGGAGATCTCCTTGCTCTCCGGAATTTCCGTGTTCAGGAGGTTCTTGAGAAGGCCCTTGGCCCTGTCCACGAGCTGCTTCCTCTTGAGGTTCCTCGTGTCCTCGACCTTGGTTATCCTCAGCCTCGCTTCGCACGGGCCTACGCGGTCGACGGTTTCGAGGGCGGCCGCTATTATGCAGGTCTCGACCATGTCGAGGCTGCTCGGTATCTTTATCACGCCGGTGGTCTTCCCGTCCCTTCCTGAGAGGTCCACCTCTATCCTCCCTATCCTCCCGTTTTTCTGGAGGTCGCGAAGGTCCAATTCGTCGCCCAGAAGCCCCTCGGTCTGGCCGAAGATGGCCCCTACGACGTCGGGCTTTTCGACAAGCCCTCCTATCTCGACGTTAGTATATACCAGGTATTTCACCGTATCAATGTATGTCTTTGCCATATTTCATTCACCTTTGTTTTCTTCTATTTCCTTTTTCAGCCTCTCGAAGGCCCTTGCGGCGTCTTCGATATTCTTTATCCTGAGGGAACGCGCAATCTGCGCCCGGACCTCGAGGTCAGCCCTTATCGAGCGGGCCTCTAACTCTTCCCTGGCACGTTTGGCCAGTTCATGGCCCCTGCGGTCCAGGTCGGTCAGCACGTATGCCTCCTGCGCCCCGCTCCTTTCGAGATAATCGCAGCTCTTGTTCAGGTTGCCGGACACCGTCAGGATATTCGTCATACCCAATTCGGAAAGGGCCTTCCTGTCACGCAGGCCCTCCACGAGTATCCATTTGCCCCTGAGCTTCCCTGCCGCTTTTTCGAAAATCGCCAGGCGTTCGGTCGCTTTCACTTTTTACCTCCGTTCCGCCGAAACGGCGGATCCTGCATGGGGCTGGAGGCTCCAGAATGAGAGACATCTTAGCTGTGCACTGTTGACCGCCGGAAACGAATCCGGTTCCGGCTTCCTTTCCCTTTCGGAAAAGGAATTCCTTCAATGCTCAATGGCTCAGGCGGCCATCCATGCACAGCGTAAGCATCATGAAACTGCGGCTCTTTCCTCTATCAAGTCAACCACTACTGGGAATATCTTCATGATATCCCCTTCGCTCAGTATTCCTATGAGTTCGTTGTTATCATTAACGACGGGAAGGCGCTTGACCTTGTTTTCCCGCATCGCTTTAGCCGCTTCTTCAATCGTTGTATCCGGCTTGACCACTCTCAAAGGCTTTGACATGAGGTCTTCGACTTTGGTCTTGTAAGGGTCGCTGCCTTTGGAAAGCAGCTTGTACACTATGTCGCGCTCAGTGATTATGCCTTTGGCATTCTTGCCTTCCTTGTCCTCGACGACTATCACCGAGCCGATGCCATTCTTCTTCATCAGCTTCGCAACGTCGAGTACGGTCTTGCCGAATGGAACAGTCACGACCTTGTTGGTCATGATGTCTCCCACTCTAAGCTCTGTTCCCATGAACATAACCTTGCTCGCAAATCTTTATAAATTGTCTCCGCAAGCCTTCTCGTCGAGAATCCGACGATGAATCATAGGTACTTATGCCCCGTAGGGTTTAAATACACTCTCTTTTAGCCATATTCTGCGACAATTAGGCCCGTGGCATGCCATCTAATTCATTTTATTTGACTTTTAATAACATTTATAATGATTTTCGGCGAAACTAGCATATATGACAAGCGACAGCCCCAGTGGCGACTCTCTCCTCGTGCTCAACGCAAAGTATCATCCTAACGAGGGAGACCGGAACCTTGCCGGCCGGGAGTTCGTCCTGAGCTGCGTTATCCGCGGCAACCACGGGATGCTGGCCCTCATCGTGAGGGACGACGGATTCACGCAAGGCACCCGGAAAGAGGCCGCGGACGCCCTGGAGCAGGTCCTTTGCGGCCTTCTCGAAGAGGGCTATGTGCCCCAGGCCGCTGAACTCGTGTCCGACCGCTCCATCCCGTACCAGAACCGCGAGAAAATCGGGCTCGCGCTCGTCTCCTTTTGCAGGAGCGCCGGTACCGGAGAGCCGCTCGTCAAGATGCTCCACGCCCGGGCGAACTGCCCCCACGACACGCTCGAGGAGTGCCGGCGTGCCCTCATGGATATCACGCTTTCCGGATTGCAGAAGACCGGAGACTCCGGGCCCATCGAGGCCCTCGCACTCGACAGGGAACTGCCTCAATCGGCGCACCAGTTCTTCGGCATGAAGCTCTACGAGATACTCTCATCCGCCGAAGACCTCCCCGGCCTCCTGAAGCTTGCCGAGCAGAAGGGCTGCCACGACGAGCCGCGAAAGGCCGCGACTTTCAAGCTTTTCAATTCATACAAAAGCGCGGGCTCCTATACCTCGATGCAGGCCCTCGTCGAGAACCAGTCCTTGCTATACGAGGCGAGAAAGAGCATGGCCCTTGGCATCGCGGACATCTGCATAGAGAGCGGGAATTACCCGCTCCTTGTGAGCCTGAGCCGGGGCGAATCCGTGCCTCTCAACATCCGCCTCGACCTCGAGGACCGGATTGAGCTTGCCGCAGGAAAGGCTGCGGAAAATGCCATAACCGCAGGGGACCGCACCCTCCTTTCGTTCCTCTCCAACGATGAGCGCCTTGGCGAGGTTCTCCGTGACCGCTGTGCAAAGGCCCTCGAGAAGCTGGAGCGGCCTACCTATAGCGGCCCCTCGCTCCGCCAGAGCCACCCGCCGCCCATAAGCGACGAGCTTGCGGCCACGCTCGCGAGGAAGATGGGCCGGGCAAGCCAGCCCCCGCCTCCCACGAGGAAAAATTAGCCATTAAAAAATCTTCTTGGGTTATCTGCCCTTATGGATTCTAATGCTATAGAGGCGAAATGGTCCAGGCGCTGGGCCGATTCGCGCTCTTTCGAAAGCGACCCGGACGGGCGCAAAAAGCGCTACATCACCGCGGCTTTCCCTTATCCGAACTCCCCCCAGCACATAGGGCACGGCAGGACCTACACTACGGCCGACATCTATGCCCGGTATCTTCGCCTGCGGGGCTATAACGTGCTCTACCCGATGGCCTTCCACGTCACCGGCACCCCCATACTCGCCATGGCAAAGCGCATCGCGGCAAAGGACCGCGAGGTGCTGGACGTCTTCGAGAACATCTACGGCATCAGCCCCGAGAAGGCGGCGGCTCTGGGGGAGCCGCGCGCCCTCGTGTCGTATTTCTCCGACGAGATAGAGCGGGGGATGAAGGAGATAGGATACTCGATAGACTGGAGGCGGAAGTTCTATTCCTACGACGAGAAGTTCAACCGGTTCATCCAGTGGCAGTTCCACAAGCTCAGGGAGCTCGGCTACCTCGTCAAGGGGAGCTACCCCATCGCATGGTGCCCCTCCGACAACCAGGCCGTGAGCGCACACGACACGCGGGGCGACATAGACCCGGAGCTTGAGGAAGTCACCGCAATCAAGTTCGAGATAAAGGGCTCGAAGTCGGCTGTTTCAGCCTCAGGAAAAGAGCACCTGATTGTCACGACATACCGCCCCGAAACGATTTACGGAGTCACGAACATCTGGGTCAATCCCGAGATAGAGTACGTGAGAGTCCGCAACGACAACGATGCAAGCGTCCTCATAATGTCAAGGGAGGCATCCATGCAGCTCGACCTGCAATGGAAGCTTACAATCCTCGGCAAGGTCGACTTCAATGAACTCCTCGAAATGACTGCTCTGAACCCCGTCCAGGACGCTGCAATTCCCGAGGTCCCTGTCCATAGGGCAAGTTTCGTGAAGGGCGATGTCGGGACCGGCGTGGTCATGAGCGTCCCGGCACACGCCCCGAAGGACTATGCGGCACTCCGGGACCTTGGAAAAGGAGACCTCAGGATGCCTGCCGTCATAAAGTCCGCGGCTTTCGGCGATAACCCCGCAAAGGAAATTGTCATCAAGATGGGTGTGAAGGACCAGGATGACCCGAGGATAGAGGAAGCGACGAAGGAACTCTACCTGAAGGAAAACAGCGGCGGCACGATGCTTGTCGGGCAGTGGAAGGGGTCTGACGTCAAAACCGCGCGCGATGCCATCATACTCTCGCTTGTCAGCGCTCTCAAGCCCGGGCAGGGGGCACGTGCATATGCAGTCCGTATCATCGCAGGAGGCCCCGTCCACTGCCGCTGCGGTGCGCGGGTGAAGGTCAACCTGCTCAACGACCAGTGGTTCATAGACTACGGCAAGCCGGAATGGAAGAAGAGCGCCAAGGAGTGCCTTGCCGGCATGTCCACGATACCGGAAAAGACGCGCAGCGAGTTCCTATACACAATCGACTGGCTCTCGAAGAGGCCGACCACCCGGGCCTCGGGCCTCGGCACGCGATTCCCGTTCGACGAAGCCAAGATGATAGAGGCGCTTTCGGACTCCACGATATACATGGCCTTCTATACGATTTCCCACCTCCTCCGTGACGTGCAGGCCTCGAAGCTCGACAATGCCTTCTTCGACTACGTTTTCCTCGGGAAGGGGAGCGGCGATGAGGCTATGAAGAAGATGCGGGAAAGCTTCCTCTACTGGTATCCGGTGGATTCCCGGCACAGCGCCTGGGACCTCGTGCGCAACCACCTGACGCTGTACATATTCAACCACGTGGGCGTCTTCCAGGACAAAAATCTCTGGCCGAGGCAGATAGTCACCAACGGGTTCGTGCTGATGGACGGCAAGAAGATGAGCAAGAGCATGGGGAATATCCTCCCGCTCCGGAAGGCGATATCCGAGTACGGGGCCGACGTCGTCCGCTTCTCCATAGTTTCCGGGGCGGAGCTCGCGAGCGACACCGACTTCAACCGGACCGTGGCAGAGGGGGTGCGCTCGCGGCTCGGCCTGATTTCGAGGCTGGTCGCCGATTCGGCCGGCAACCGCTCCAGGCCGCACGGCAGGATAGAGAACTGGCTCCTCTCGAGGCTCAACCGGAAGATAGGCCGCGCCGGAAAGCTCTATGACGAACTTGCGATACGCGACATCGCCCTCGAGATATTCTACGACGTCACTTCAGACCTCCAATGGTACATGAAGCGCTCCGGGGAGCCCAACCTCCACGGATTCTTCATTAAATGGGTCCCCCTCATCGCGCCGTTCATGCCCCACTATGCCGAAGAATACTGGGAGATGCTCGGGGGCAAGGGCTTCGTCGCGCTCTCGGAATTCCCGGAACCGGACTCGTCGAAAATTGACGACGGGATTGAGCAGGGCGAGGAGCTCATCCGGAAAGTCCACGCCGACATCGAGAAGATATCCGAGCTGATAGGAAAGAAGCCGTCCATTGTGACCGTTTATGTCGCGGCCGAATGGAAGCGGAAGCTCTATGCCCTCGCGAAGGCAAACCCCTCGTTCGATTCTCTCATGAAGGCGGCTAACCTGGAAAAGATGGACATGAAGGCCGTCCAGATTGTCGCGAAGCAGATAATGAAGAACGTGCACTCGCTTGCAATGCCGCTAGCTGAAAAAGACGAGCTGGACGCGCTCAGGGACGCCGAAGCCTTCCTATCCAGGGAGTACTCGTGCAAGGTGGAAGTGCGGCCCGAGGCCGGGGCGGCCCACGAGAAGGCGAAAGCCGCCCTCCCCGGGAAGCCGGCAATCGTAATCGAATAATCTCGTGAGGAATTATGCTATACCTGAAAGTCCCCCGGAGCGAGGCCGAGAGCGTCCGCAGGAAGCTCATGTCCGAAGGCATCCTCAGCCCGGGGTACGAAATAATCAAGGAAGGCGCTTTCGTCTGTTTCCCGGTCTCAAAGAAGTACGGCGATTACGAAACGCTCGAGATTGAAGGGCAGGAGCGCATTTCCCCGCCTGCGCGCCTTAAGGACGCGCTCGCCGGCCTGCTGACCGGGCCCGAGCTCGAGTCCTTCATCGGCTCCTTCGACATACTCGGGGACATCGCCGTTGTCGAAATCCCCGAGGGGCTCGAGCCGAAGGAAAAAGAAATCGGCGCCGCGCTCCTGCAGGTCCACAAGAACCTGCGCACCGTGCTGAAGAAGCTCGGCGGGATGGAGGGGGAGTTCCGTGTGAGGCGTTTTGCATGCATCGCCGGCGAAAACCGGACCGAGACGGTTTACCGTGAGAGCGGCCTGAAGATGAGGCTCGACCTTGCGAAAGTGTATTTCTCCCCGCGCCTCGCGACTGAACGGAGCAGAATTGCCGAACTCACAAAAAACGGCGAGCGCGTCCTCGTGCTGTTTGCCGGAGTCGGGCCGTTCGCGCTCGCGATAGCGAAACAAAAGCCGGAAACGAAAATCACCGCAGTCGAGCTCAACCCCGAGGCCGTCCGGTACATGAAAGAGAACATCGCACTTAACAAGGCAGGGAACGTCGAGGCCATCGAGGCCGATGCCAGGACTCTCGCCTTCAGGGACGAGTTCGACCGCGTCATCATGCCTCTCCCGAAGAGCGCCCACGAGTTTCTGGGAGTTGCCTTCGCTGCGGCGAAGGACGGTGCAACTGTGCACTTCTACACTATCGCCGATTCAAAGGATGCGTTCAATGAGGCGGCGGTCAAGGCCAAGGAGGCGGCGGAAAAATCAAAAACAGGGATAAAAATCATGTCGCAGCGCATCGTGCGCCCGTACTCTCCGAGCCGGGTCCAGGTCGTGCTGGACATCGAAATAAAAAAGTGATTATCTCTTCTTCTTCGCGCTCTTCTTGACCGGCTTCTTCTTCGTCTTCTTCATGCTTTTCTTCTTGACCATCGATAATCACCAGTCAGCTCACAATCCGGAGATATAAAAACATTTCTTTTCCCCGCATGTCAGTAGAGCCCCAGCAGGAATCCGACTGAAAGCGCGACTATCATCCCCAGGACTATCGGCGGGAGCGCGGGAAGCACCATCTTCTTCCTCCAGACCGCAGAGAGGAATATCCCGAGGGAGAGCACCGCGCCCGCGAAAACGAGCGCCGTCGCGGCCGGGCTCAGGGTCAGCGTCGCGACTTCGAGCATTATCGGGGCTATGATGTCGCCCGTGCCCAGATCTATCCTCTGCTCCTTCTCGCCGGGCGCAGGGGGCGGGGCCTTGGCGGTTACTGTGAACGCCATGTCCTTCTTCACTATGAAGTCTGCCATCTCCACCATGTGCTTGGTCTGGAACACCGAAAGGAAGTCGTACACCGAAAGGAAAATCAGGAAAAGGATGAGCGGAAAGAGGCCGAGCGAGATTCCGAAAATCACGCCGACGCCGGCCGTGGCGAACACGGCAGCCGCGTTCTTGAGGCCAGGGAAAACCAGCTTCGCGCCCGAAAACAGCAGGCCGGCGATTACGCCTATAACCGTGCTCGTCTCGTATCCTATCGCCGTGCGCGCGAACGAGTAGAAGACTATCGAGCTCGAGCTCGAAATCAGGAAGAACTCCATCAGCCTGAACACTATCGGGACCATCCCGAAATACCTGATGAGGACTATCATCAGGGCCGCGCCGGCCAGTATGTAGACGATGAAGAATACGGCATTGAACGGGTCATCCGAGTCCGTTGTCACGGCCAGCGAGCTCACGTACGGGTTCCTCGTGAAGTCCTTGAGTATCACCGTCCCGGTGTAAATCCCGAGGAGCTGGGCTATGATGAAGATTCCGAGCAGGGAAAGTATCAGCCGCATCATTTCTCACCGACTATTTTCACGTGGCCGTACTCCTTCTCATAGACGACGCCCTTGCGCAGCAGCTCGGAGATGATTTTCCTCGCGGTCGGCTCGTCTATCTCGTACGACTTGGCGTCCGAAATCACCTGCTCGACGTCCGCGGTGTCGCTCTTCCTGAGGTGCTCGCGGATAATCTCGAGTATCGTGTCGGCCTTCTGGAGCTTATCCCTCTCGGATTTCGGCTTCCCCGTGGTGACGATGTCCACGTCGAAGGAGCCCGTGGCCTTGTCGGTGAGTATCTGCTTCATCACGTACTCGAAGAGCGAGATTGCGACCTCGGCGTCCGCCTCCTCGACTTCCTCGCGGAGGACCATCTTCGCGTTCGCCTCTGCAAGGCGCACGAGGCCCTCGAGGTACCTCGGCGTGATGGCTACCGAGCCCGCGTCCTTGCTCTTCCTCCTCAATTCCACGTAGAACTCCTTTATCTTCAGCGATGCCTCGTGCGTGAGCTTGGGCGAAATCTTCCTCCTCGCGTAGGCGATATATTTGCGCAGGAGCTCCTTGTCGAATATGTTGTCGTCCTGCTCGCCGATGTTCTCGCGGCCCATGTGCGTCGAGAGGATGTATTCGGCCAGCTTCGCGTCCTTTTCCTCATCGAGGATGTCCACGATGGGGAAAATCAGGTCGAACCTTGAAAGGAGCGTCGGCGGAACGTCGAACTGGTCCGCGAGGTTCTTGGTCTGGTCGAACCTGCCGTACTTCGGGTTCGCCGCCGCCAGTATCGCGGTCTTGGTCCTGAACTTCGCGACTATGCCCGCTTTCGCTACCGAGATGGTCTGGGTTTCCATCGCCTCGTGCAGGGCAGCGCGGTCCTCCTCCTCTATCTTGTCGAACTCGTCGACCTGCGCGCTTCCGCCGCTTGCAAGGACGAGCGCGCCGGCCTTGAGCGTCCAGCCGCCCTCGCCGAGTTCGTCCTTCTCGGCCGCGACAGTGAGGCCAGCGCCCGAAACGCTCTTGCCGCTCACGTAGATGCTCTTCGGGGCGATTTCAGACACGCTCTGGAGGAACCGCGATTTTGCTATCCCAGGGTCGCCGATGAGGAGGACGTGGATGTCGTCCCTGATGGGCGCCCCGCCTTTCATCGTCTTGCCCCTCGTGCCTCCGAAAAGCTGGAGAGCGAGCGCCTTCTTGACCTCGTTGTGACCGTAAATGGACGGGGCAATCGAGCGGACGATGATGTCGTCGATTGCAGGGTCCAGGGAAAGCTCCCGGAGCCTCCTCTCGTCCTCCTTGGTTATCTCGATTTCCTCGAAATCCCTCTTCAGGCTTTTCGCGCTGAACGCGTCGACGTACCTGCTGTAGACGAGCTCCTGCTTCTGCCTCGGCTTCATCGGGGGCTTGAGGCGCAGGACGCCCGATATCTCTATGTTGTCGCCGGGGGCCACCTTGTTCACGAGGTCGTCCTCGAGGAGTATCTCGATGTGGGCCGCGGGCGCGCCTCCCCTCACCCTCTCGAGGAGCTCCTGCACTTCGGCCCGCTGGATGTCCGTGAAAGTGCTTTCGTCGTCGACCTGCTCGAGCGCGAACTTCTTGCAGCTTTCGCACCTCTTGGGCGGCGTGAAGTTCTTGCTCACGAAAAGCTTCACTTCCGCGTCGCAGAGGCCGCACTTGTACATGGCGACCTTGACCTTGTGCATCACTTCGGCCCTTTTCGTGACGACGCACTTGAACGAGACGAGCTCGTTGATGTTTCTCGACGTCAGGTGCTCGATAAGCGTGTCGGAAGGGACTTCAGAGAACCGGACATGCGGAGAAAACGTCTTTCCGGCAGGGACGTTCAAATTCAGCTGCCTGATGGCCTCCTCGGCGGCCTCGCGTATCAGATCCGGCTCCCGTATGAGCGCGTCTGCTATGTCCGGGTCGTATTTTTCAAGGTCCGGGTAGCTCACGTAAAGGCTTTTCTGCGTCGGGTAGACGAGGAGCAGCTGGTCAATCTTGGGCTTGTAGATAGTCGTGAAGAACTCGTTGAATACGGATACCTGCGAAGAAATATCTACCTTCATGCCACCGCCCAAAATTCGATTAGTGGAAGTCTAATTCTTGCTTGAGATTAATAAAGCTAGTGGGAGGCGGTTTCCGCGGGGTGCAACCCCCGGTTCCGCAATGTTTTATATATCTCTTTTCCCAGCTAGTTTCATGAAAAAGGCCATACTTCTCATAATAGACGGACTGGGAGACCTTCCGACGCCAAAGACCCCCCTTCAGGCCGCGAAAAAGCCCAACCTCGACAATCTCGCGGACAAGGGGATAACCGGCATGATGAGCCCGGTGGCCAAGTACGTGGTCCCCGGGAGCGACGTCGCGCACCTGAACATACTCGGTTACGACCCTGCGATATTTTACCGCGGGCGGGGCCCCCTGGAAGCCCTTGGCCTCGGAATCCGCCTCAAGGACGGGGACGTGGCTTTCCGGGCCAACTTCGCCACCTGCCAGGGCGGCACGATAACCGACCGGAGGGCGGGGCGGATAGACACCGCAACCGCAGCAAGCCTCTCCAAATACCTTTCCATGAAGATAGACGACGTGGAAGTCATATTCAAGAATTCGGCCGAGCACCGGGGCGCCCTCGTCCTTCGCGGCAGGGGGCTCAGCGCCCAGGTCAGCACCACCGACGCCCATGAAGGCGAAGGCCTGCCCGACTGCCAGCCGCTTGAGGACACGCCGGAGGCCAGGAAGACCGCCGATATCGTCAACAAGTTCACAAAGGCCGCGCTCGAAAGGCTTTCTTCGGCCCCTGAGAACAAGTCCCGCAAGCTCCCGGCCAATGCCGTGCTCCTCCGTGGGGCAGGGAATTTCGTCCCGGCGCCGTCGTTCAGCGAGCGCTTCGGCCTCTACGCGGCCTGCGTGGCCGGAGGGGCCCTCTACAAGGGAGTGGCATCGTTCATGGGAATGGACGTCCTGCTTGTCCCGGGCGCAACCGGGGACAGGAACACGAACCTCGAGGCCAAGGCCAGGGCGGCCGCGAAGGCGCTCGAGACGTATGATTTCGTCTTCATGCACGTGAAGCTCTGCGACAGCGCGGGCCATGACGGCGATTTTGCCCTGAAGAAGGAGGGCATCGAGAGGATAGACGGAATCATCCCCATGCTGGAGAAGACCGGCGCATGCATCGTCGTGACCGGCGACCACTCGACGCCCTGCAGCCTCAAGGCGCACTCCGGGCACGAGGTCCCGATTCTCGTTTATGGCGGCGAGCGCCGCGACTTTGTGGAGAAGTTCGACGAAATAAGCTGCGCCGCGGGCGGCCTGGGGCACATCAAGGGAAGGCACGTCGTGCCGCTAATCCTGAACATAACCGGGCGTGCCCACAAATACGGTTCCTGATAGTTTGTCAACCCCTTCGGGGTTGACGCTATCGATAATCCTGAAAAAGGGGAAAAATAAGAAGAAAATTATTCCGCCACGACGCTCCCGGTGACGGTTGCGACCGCGAGCCTCTGGGGCGCGCCTGGTACATCTTCGCTGAACTGGTAGCGCATCGCGAGCGTTCCCTTGAAGTTCGAGTTCGGCGAGAGCACGACCGGGTTTCCGGAGCCGTCCACGCAGTCTATCACGAGCGGTATGTCCGACGGAGTCGAGCCGCCGCCACCGACATTCCCGACAGACTTGCTCTGCCCGGATGCGAAGGCCTGCTGCGTCGCGTCAGTCACGTCCACGCCCCTGTCATCGACATCCGACACCCTCACGTTGCTGGGCGCGGCCGTCGTGCAGAGGAAGCCGAGCACCTTGACCGACTTGCCCTGCACATTGTCCACCTGGAACAGGAGGCGTATGTTGTTGCCCGAATCAGCGACTATCGCATGGGGCTTCGAGTTGCATGTGAACCCCGGCTGGGTGAACTGGCATGCCTCAGGGGCCTTCAGCGACGGAAGGACCACCGCGACGAGAATCGCGAGCACGATAAGTATGACGAACAGCGCGAGACCGTACGTTATCAGGTATTCCATAATGGCCTGTCCCTTGAAGGAAGCAGGCTTCCTATCCAAAATCTTCATCCAACCAACTCCATCATGTTATTGTTGCGAACAGCGAATCCACCGCGCTCGTGACGAGCCAGTACACGAGGTACGAGGTCAAGAGCACGAACGGGAAATATTTCATCCCCTGGCTCTTCGAGCCCGTCCTGATGACGCTGACTATGAACGACGATATGAGCGCGGTAACGAAAATCGTCGGGATGCTGAACCAGAAGAAGTCCGCGGAGCTGATTATCGGGCCCGCGAACTTTATGTTCGAGAACGTCGTGAAGACTCCCCCCGAGCTCGGGATGTTGCCCGCGCTGCCGGCTGCCGGGGAAATGCGCTCGAAAACCTCGATGAGCTTCGATGCCACCGCGAAAAGGAACGGCGTCCCGACAACGGACGCGAAAAGGACGAAAATCTCGTACAGGACGAGCGTCGCGGCTATCTCCTTCTTCATGATTATGCTGTTGCGGACGTCGTCGGCCGTCCTCTCGAGGACGTTCGTTAGCTCGCCCCCCGTGGCCGTTGCCTGCTTGAGGAGGAGAATCGTCCTCTTGAAAACCTTGGAGTCGAACCTGCCGCCGAGCTGGTCGAGGGTGTCCTCGAGGCTCTGGCCGCTGAACGAGCTTTTTATCCTCGCCTTGACCTCGATCGAAAGCAGGCCGAACTCGGGCTTGGCCGAATACCACATCGCCTGGTCGAGCGTCATGCCCGCCTTGATGTTGGAAGCGACGAGGCTGAGGAAATCCGGAAGCGTGTTCTCGAGCTTTGCCCTCCTGTCGTCGGCCTTCATCAGGAGGTAGCTCGAAACGAGCGTCGTTGTTGCAAGATAGACCACTATGAGCGCGATGACGAGGACGAAGATGCCTATGAGCGGGAGGGGAAGCTCTATGTATTGCTTCGCGAAACCGGATATGCCGTCGACCGCCGGCGGATAAACAAGGAGCAGGGCTGTCAGGAACAGCGAAACGATTATGACATTCAGGCTCATGTACCCGGCGAAGGAATCCGCGGGAATGTTCACGCCCGCGATGTTGAGCTCCTTTTCAAGGCTCTTGACCCTCTCCCTGCTGAAGAAGAGCCTTCCGACGCTTTCAAACAACGTTTCGTTAGCCATAAGCATGACCTCATATGAGATATTTGGGCCTGGAGCTCTCGATGAAGCCGAGGAACAGGAACTGGATGAGGGTTATCATCACGAACACGATGGGCAGGAGGAAAGTCGGCAGGCCGAAGTCGTTGCCCCCGCTCACGGCCGAGAAAATCACGGTCGTGAGGACGATGCCCAGCGAAGGCACTATTATGCCGAAGACCATGTAGAACATGACTATGGGTGTCAGCTTCTGGCTGTATTCCTTAAGCGCAATCATCTGCTCCTTGGAAATCTGGTCGAGGACGCTCTCAAGCGAGCTCCCGACGTCCGCGCCGCTCGAGAGCGCGTTCGCCACCTGCATCATCATCCTCGTGAAGTATTTGGACGGGTTGTACTGGACGACTTCCCGGATGGCCTGGGTCATCGGGACGCCCAGCACTATCTGGTCGACTATCTTCGAGAACTCCCTGCTGACCGCGCCGTAGCCCGTGGAGGCGCCGACGAACGTCTCGAAAAGCGGCATGCCCGACTTGAGGGCGATCACGATGTGCCTTCCTGCGAAGACGATCTCGTAGTCCATCTCCTTCTGCCGCCGGATTATTGCGGCCTCGGGGTAGAGCATGAGGTATGAGAATATCACTCCCGGCGCCACGATGAGCGGCGCGAGCGCCATGATGACGAACAATACGATGTTCTCGGAAACGAGCTGGCTGAGCCTCTCGAACAGCATCAGGTATGACAGCAGTATGAGGCCGGCGGAAATCAGTATCGTCGTGGTGACGACCTTCTCGAGGAAATCCACCGGGTTGTCCGACATGTCGCCTATCTTGAGCTTCTTCCGGAGGTCCGGAAACTTGGCTGACAGCATCTCCGCCATCGCCGTGAACGGCCCCCGCTTCTTGCCCCTTTCGGTTTCCCTTGCCATCTTTAGCCCTCGCTCTGGCTGAAGTATTTCTTGACTGCCGTGTCGTCCAGGCCCTTTTCCTTGGCCATCAGCGCCTTGGCCTTGAATATCGCTTCAGCCTTTGAAATCTGCTTTCTCTCGTATCTCTTATAATAGTCGGTGTCCTTGTTGTGAAGGAAATACAGGAGCGTCCCCTCGTCCGTGTCGTTTATCTCCTTGACGGTCTCGAAAACCCGCTCCTCGGACTCCTTTGGCTTCTCCTCGGCCTTCTTGAAAATCTCGTTACCCGCGACTTCGATTAGGTTCTCGATGTCCCTGCCGATGATGCCCTTCACGGAAGCGAACTCCTGCGCGTAGCCCTTTTTCACGTACGCGAGCCTTTCTTCCACACTGGACTGCAAATCCTTCTCGTCCGCGCCGAGGGATTCCCTCAGCTTGTCGAGCTCGGCCGAGTGCTTCTTGGACGTGAAATCGTCGTACTTCTTTATGACCTCGGGAAGCTGCTCCACGAGCGAAGTGACCGAGAAGACGAATCCCTCGAATATCTGCTTCCTCTTGGCCGCATCCTCGGTTCCCGAGAGGTCCTCGTAGAACTTCTTCTTGATAGCGGCTATCTGCTTGTTGTAGGAGTCCGTGATGCTGTCCTTGGTCTGGGCTATCTCGGACTGGTGGGTCGAGAGCATTGTGTCGAGGATTTTTGCGTGCGCGTCGTCCGTCCTCGCTCCCTTCTTCGCTGCCGCCCCCGATGATGCCCTCGATGGAGCGGGAGACTGGGCCGCGGCGAGCATGTTCTTGAGCGCTGTAATCTGGATCTTTATCTCCTCGCGCCTGTTGAAGCTCTTCTCCTTGAAGAGCTGCTTGGTCAGGTCCAGCATCTTCTTCTTTATCGTGGTCTCGTCCGCCTTTTCGCCGACCGCGGAGCGTATCTGCTCCTCCATCTGCTCGTATCTTTTCGAGGCCGCCTGGTCCGGGCTTTCCCGCAGGACCGGAGGCACTGATGCGACTATGACTTTCTTCTCCATCGGGGCTTCTGCAGCCGGCTTTTCCACGGCCGGGGCAGCAGCCCTCTCCTCCCGGACAGGCGATGGGGCCGCGGCCTCCTCCTTCATCGAAGGCGGCACTATTTCGGAAGCCTTCTTGGTCTCGAACTCGATTTTCGGCTCGCTCGGCCTCTCGAACTCCAGCGGCGCAGGCTCGGCCTCCTTCTGTATGACTATCGGCTCCTTGCCCACTTCCTCTGCCTGCTTGAGCGTCTGGCTCGTAAGCTCCCTTAGGCGGGACTCGACCTCCCCTGTCTGGGCGCTCGTTTCGGCAGGCGCGGCCTCTGCCTTCTGGGCAAGTATGCCCATGCCCGCGGTGCTGATTATCTTCTGGACCCTCTCGTAGGAGTTGAGGAGGTCCCCGTAATTGAGGTCCACGTAGTCCCGCGGCTCGAGGTCGAGCGTCATGTCTATGGATATGTCTCCCGCGTATGGGGCATACTCCACTATCTTCCTCTCAAGCTTCTTCGCCTCTTCGACCGCGCCGGCAAAAACCTCATCCATGGAAACTTTACCTCCTATGTCCCTACTGTCAAAGTTTCATCAAACATCCTGTCCGGTCAACCCCGAAGGGGTTGACAAACCAACCAGATCAAACTTCATCCGGTTTTTCTCCTTACATACTCCGTACGTACGGTTCAACAATGTTCGTTTTCATATCCTCCTGAATTCCCAGGCCTTGCCCTTGCGGACCGTATCGAGCGTTTCCTCCGGGCTCATATAGTAGCTGGACACGATTTCGCCGACCTGGTCGACCCCGTCGTATCCCCTCTTCACCATCCAGTCGAGGACCTCCACCTTCTCCGCAACATCGTCCTCTATCTCCTTCTCGCCGAGGCCTGAGTACAGTGAAAGCGTGTCGACAAGGGCAGTCATCTTCTTGACCCCCCTGGTCTTGTCCGTCTTGAGGTCCCACCTGTATATCACGTCTGCTTCGCCCTTCTTGTTCATCTCTGCAAATTCCAGGACGCGCCTGATGTTGAACCTCCTGTGCCTGAACGTGACTACTATCCCGGCCAGCGCGTCCAGCATCTCATGGGGCACGTTAATCGGCGGGTTCGTGAGCCTCGAAATCGTCTGGTCCGCATTGTCCGCATGGAGCGTCGCGTATACGCTGTGGCCGGTGTGCATGGCCTCGAACATGACCTCGGCCTCCCTCTGCCGCCTGATTTCGCCGACAAGTATCCTGTCGGGCCTCTGCCTGAGGGCGTTCACCATCAGGTCGAGCATCGTCACTTCGCCCTTCCCTTCCGGGTTTGGCTCCCTGACCGTCATCGGCACCCAGTGGAGGAACGACGGAAGCGTCAGCTCCCTCGTGTCCTCAATGGTTATGATGCGCTGGTTGGCCGGAATCAGTCCGGACATCGCGTTCAGGAACGACGTCTTCCCGCTTCCGGTGCCTCCCGAAACGAGGAGCGAAAGCTCGTTCTGTATGCAGAGCCAGATGAGCGCCGCAACGTCCGAGGAAACGGTCTTCGACTTGATGAAGCTCGTGATGGTCCACGGGTTCTTTGAGAACTTCCTGATGGTTATCGTGTTGCCGAACGACGAGATGGGGAATAATGTGGCGTTGACACGGTCGCCCGTCGGGAGGTGCGCGTCGAGAGTGGGGTTGAGGACGTTGATCTGCCTTCCGACCTTCCTTGCAATCATCGAGGCGTAATCGTAAACCGTCTCCTCGCTCTTGAGGCGCAGGTTCGTCTTGCACCATCCGTATTTCTTGTGGTACACGTTCACCGGGTCCCTTGCGTTGTTGACCACGACCTCTTCGAGCTGCTCGTCCGAAAGAAGGGCTTCCAGCTCCCCCAGGCCCAGCGTCTTCTGGAGGAGGTACACCGCGAGTATGCCCTTCTTGTCCTCGGGGAGGGACGGGAAGTTCCTTTCGAGTATTTTCTTCGCGGCCTCCAGGAATTTCGCCTTCACTTCCTCGAACTTCTTCGGGTCGAGTATCTCGCTTATGTCGAGCTTGACCTCGGTCACCAGCTCGCCCTTGAGCTTGGTCTCGAGTATGAGCTTGGTTCCCTCCGCTATGCCCGGTATCGTGACCTCGTACCTCGGCACGAAGTCCCCCCTCCGGAATATCTTGACCTCGACTGGCAGGCCTTCGCTGCTGAAGGAGTATGCCGAAAGGAGCGCCACCTTCGGCCTCGGCTCGACAGAGACCGCCGGCGCCTGTTCCTCCTTCTCCTCGGGTTCGGGCGCGTCCATTTTCGCCTTGATTATCTCTTTGACATCTTTCGGCATAGCATCACCATCACTGTTCCCACAGTTTCTGTATAAGCTTCTTCAGCTCTTCCCTCTTCCTTCGGAATTCCATCTCCTCTTCCTGGCTCAGGTCAAGCTTCTGCCTGACTGCCTGCTCTGAAGTGATTCCGCCTCCCCCGCCTCCTTCGGACGGGCCGGATGGGCCGCCCGGGTATGACGGGGCCGAAGGCGCGCCTGGGCCGCCGCCTGTCCTTATTTCGAGGAGCTTGGCTTCGCGCGAAAGGAGCGTCACTCTCTTGCTGAGGTTGTCCGAGAGCGTCATCATCTCCTCGAGCGCGCCCCGTATCTCGTCAAGCGTCTTCTTCTTGTCCTTTATCTCTTCTGCGACTTTCACTATCCCCTGGAGCTGGCCGCCCTTGAGGGATTCCTGCAGCTTGCCCGAATCCTCCTTGATGCTCCGCATCTGGGCCATGCTCTCCTCGCGTATCTTCGCGATGCGGGCTTCCATGTCCTCGAGCTGCTTCTCGTAAGCCTCAATGGAGGGGACTATCCTCTCCTTTATCTTCTGGAACGTCAGGTACGTGTTCTTCTCGTCCGAGAGCGTCGCCTCGAGCGAGTCCATGTCCTTCCTCAGCATGCTTGATTTCTCGTCTATCTTCTGCGACAATTCGGTGAACTGCCTCGCGGTCACCTGCTTTCCGCCCACGGCCTCTATTATCTTCTGGAGGGACTCTATCTTGCCCGCGACAGAGTCCTCCTCGCTCTTGAGGGTGTTCATCTCCTCGAGGACCTTTTCCTGGCTCGGGAACTTCTTCAGGACGCCCTTTGCGACGTCGACAGAGTCCCCCAGCCTGTCCACGAGCTCGACGTTCTGCTTGACTTTGGCCGCGACCGAATTCGTCTTCTCCACGAGCGAGTTGGTCTCCTGCGCGAGCGTCGCGACCTCCTGCCGGAGGCTGCCTATCTTGTCCTCCTGGCCCATTATGGATTCTGCGACGGATTTCAGTATCTCGGAACTCTCGTGCAGGCTCAGCATGTCCTGCCTTACCTGGGCGTTCCTCGAGCGCAATGTCGTGAAGTCCTTCTGCAGCGTCTCGAACTTCTTCTTGATGTCCTTGACCGAGGGCAGCGAGAGCTCGTCCTTGGCCGACTCCTCTGCCGAGGACTTCTTGCGGAGAATCTCCATCTCCTGCTGTATTGAAAGGAGGTCGTTGCTCGCCTTCTCGATTTTGCCCATCAGCTCCTCGCTTCCTCCCCCGCCCCTGGATATTCCGAGGGCCCCGAGCTCGCTCCTGATGTTGTCGAGTGCCGAGCGCGTTTCGTTGAGCTGAGAGCCGACGCCTGAAAGCTCGGCCTCGTATTTTGCGAACGTGTCCTCGGAGATGACTTTCGCGGCCGGAAGCGGCGCGATGGTCTTCTCGAGCTGGTCTATCCGTGAATATGCCTTCGTATAGAAGTCGGCGAACGACTTGCGCAGGTCCTCGAGCTCCTGGCTCTCGGAGCCGACTTTCGACTTGAACTCCTCGACCTCGCTCTCGATCCCCTTCTTCTCCTCGTAGAAGGACTGCCTCTCGGTCGCCACTTCCTCTTCGGTCGGCTTTATCCAAAGGAGGTATATCCTCGTGAGGCGGTACTCTATCCTGAGTATGCCCTCCTCCTCCAGGACCCTCGCCCACTCCTCGATGGTTTCCTGCGGTATGCTGAGGATGGAAGATGCGTCGTCGAGCTCGATGCGCTGTTTTTCCTTGACGAGCCGGACTAAAGCGTCTACGCCTGTGGTTATAAGCAGCTCGTCGAACTCCATGAACTCAATATAAATTAAGTATGTTAATAAACATTTTGATGATTATTTTGACGATAAGGAGTGGTTCCAATGCCAAAGGGTTCAGAATACAGAATAAAAAAGCTTGAGAAAGGGCCGCTCCAGCGTTTCAAGAACCAGAACCTGCTTATCAAGAAATTCGGCGAAGTGGGCCTCCAGATATACAAAGCCATTACCGGCAAAAGGACCACTACCGAGCTGAGGAAGGACCTCGGCGTTGACCAGGCGCTCTTCGACCAGGTCGTCAATTACATGGTTGATGCCGGCATGGTCGAGCTGGAGCCGACATCCGGAGAGGCACACAAGGCCGAGCAGGCGCCGGAGGTTCCCGAGGCGCCCCCGGAGGAGGA
>DATIFM010000022.1:0-7318 GCA_035455205.1 Candidatus Bilamarchaeum sp.
CCCGCGAAGGCCGCAGAGCTTGCCAGAATCGTCGCACCGGCGACGATACATCCGAGTTTTCTTAGGTTAACTTTCATAGATGCACCTGTGTCTGACCATACGCCGTGAGTATTTATAAATAGAAAACAGGACAGGATACTGATGGTTCCCCTCGACAAGACGATAATGACAAGGGAAATGATAGACGCGGCCGCCGACGCGCTAGCAAACGAGCCCACTCTCTTTGGCGAGAGCATAGCGAGATTCGAGGAGGAGTTCGCGCGCTTCTGCGGCACGGATTATGCGATTCCCGTAGCATCCGGCACCGACGCGCTCATATTCTCCCTGATGGCATCGGGCGTGGATGGCAAAAAAGTCATCACCACGCCGTCTTCCTACGTCGCGACCGCGAACGCGGCGCTCCTCTCAGGCGCGGAGCCGGTTTTTGCCGACATCGACCCCCTAACGCACAACATCGACGCGGGCGAGGTAGGCAAAACCCTGAAGAAGGAAAAGAAGGCCCGGGCGGTAATACCGGTCCACCTTCACGGATATCCTGCCGAGATGAACGAAATCATGGACCAGGCGGAGGCGAAGAACATTGCAGTCATAGAGGATGCCGCACAGGCGCACGGAGCGGTTTATTTCGGAAAGCGCGCGGGTGCCATCGGCCACGCGGGCTGCTTCTCGTTCAACCCGGTAAAGAACATGACCGTCGGGGGGGAAGCCGGCATGATAGTGACTAATGACGCGCGCATCGCGAAGCACGTCCGGATGCTTGCGGACGCCGGAAGGGAAAACCCGTACACCCACGAGCATGCCATCGTCGGGTTCAGCTCGCGCCTCAATACCGTGAACGCGGCAATAGGGAGGGTCCAGTTGAAGTATCTCGAAGAGTGGAACGGCGACAGGCGGCGGGTGGCCGGCGAGTATATGAGACGCCTTGCGGGCCTGCCCCTCGGAATGCCCCCTCCCGAATCCGGTGACCGGGTCCCGGTATACAACAAATTCGCAGTGTCGCTCCGGTCGCAGGAGGAACGCGACGCCCTCCGCGAGAGCTTATACAGCAGCGGAATCGAGAGCGACTCGCACTACCCCATCCCGATACATCTCCAGCCGCCCTACAGGAAAAAGGGGTACAAAAAGGGCGATTTCCCGAAAGCCGAGAGGTTCGCGGACACGACGCTGTCGCTGCCGCTGTACGTAGGGATGCCGGAGGGCGAAATCGGGTTCGTATGCGAAAAGGTTTTCCAGTTCTTCAATTCAAAATGAGGGGTTACCTTTCGCTTACGACGATGCTTTCCTGCGGGAAGCCGAGCGACTTCAGGACCTCCCTGGCCCTGCGCTTGTGGTCTCCCTGAAGAATTATCACGCCTTCCTTGGCGCTTCCGCCGCAGGCAAGCTTGTGCTTCAGTTCCTTCGTGGTGGAGTCTAACTGCGCCTTGTCGATTCCCTCGATTATGGTCACAAGCTTCTTGAATTTCTTCTTGGTCGTATAGACCTGTATTTTTGCTGCACCCTGTTTGTCAAGGATCTCGCAGACACAAAGATCCAAGAGCATTCCGCATTTGGGACATTTATCCAAACTTATTCACCTATTATAACTTATAGTATTATTACGCTTCAGGCCTTTTTAACCTTAACGGGGCGGGGGGTCTTGAGCTGGGCAAGCGCCTTGCGGAGCGGCTTGACCTTCTCCTTCCTCCCTTCGCCACGTAGTTCCAGTATCGCCTTCTCGATTTCGCCTGCCTTCTTCTGCCTGTCCGCATCGGACATGCTCTCGAGCTCGGACTTCTTTATGACTGCCATAAAAACCATTCTCCTGTTATCTCCTGAATCCTCCCCGGTGGGGGCCTCCCCTGTGGGGACCGCCCCTGAACGGGGGCCTGCGCGGGGGCTCCTCGCCTTTCTTCTCGCCTTCGGCGCTCTCGCCCTCGCCCCGCTTGGGGGGCGCTTCGCCGACCTCTGTCGCCGCCTCGATGACTTTCGGGAGGACGACCTGCGTGGTCTGCTTGTCCGGGAACACTGTTCCAGGCGGGACTATTCTTACGAGTATGCCTATGACTCCGGAGCGGGTGTTTGCGTTGAGGTGCGCGACGCGGATGAGCCTCGCCGGCTCGCCTGCCTTGGGTATGTAGCCCGCGACGACGCGGAGGCTCTTCGCCCTCGCGCCCTTTGCGCCGATTTTTCCTGCGGCGACTATCTCTGCCCCGAGCGCGCCTGCCCGGATGACCTCGCGCAGGAGGTAGTGGAGGACGGCGCGGACCTTCTTGCCCATCTCTATGTATTTTCCCGCCCTCTTCGCTACCATGCGGGGCTCGAGGAACGGCTCGCGGACCTCTATGACGCTTATCTGCGGGTTCTCAATCTTGAACTCGTGTTTAATCGTCTCGGTGAGCTCGTTGATGAGCCGGCCCTTCTTACCGATTATCCTCGCCGGGTTCGTGACCTCGAGGGTGATTCTCGTCACGAGCGGGGTCCTCTGGATGTCGACGTTAGCGAGGCCTGCGCGGTCGAGCTTCTGCTCGAGGAACTTCATGACCTTGTACTTGCTTATCGGCTCCTCAATGAGTTTTTCCTGGTAAATCATCATATCACCGTTTGTTGTGCTCGCCGTGCTGGTGCGGGGCCTCTTCGCGCTTCTTCTCTGCGTCCTGTGCCTTCTCGAGCTCGTGCTTGTGCTCGTGCGAGGCCTTGCCCTCGTCCTTCAGGGCAGTCGTTGGCTCCTTCTTCTCCTCCTTGCCAGCCGCCGCCTTCTTCTCCTCTTTCTTCGGCTCCTCCTTCTTCTTCGGGGGAGTCACGCTGACGCCCTTGGGGACTTCCGAGCCCTTGAGGACGATTTCGACGCGCGAGGTCTCGAGGAACGAGCGCGCCTGCCTTCCCTTGGGGGCCATCCTCGGGAAAGTCTGCTTCTTGTTGGCCGAAGCCGCGATTATCTCGTAGATTTCGCCCATCCCCATGGTGCGCCCGTTCGCGATTGCGCTCCGGAGCGCCTTGAGGACGATTCCTGCCGCCTTCTCGGGGTACCTTCCCTTGCGGCCGCCGAGCTCGCGCCTGTGGCCGAGGTTCCGGTTGTGCCTCGCGAAATACACGGGAACTTCGCCTTCCGAGGCCTTCTCGAGGAACTCGAGGGCCCAGTCGGTCTTCTTCTTCCGAATCCTGCCGCAGACCTCCGAGAGGTCCTTGTACGAGGCGTTCACGCCTTCAATGCGCGCGCGGGCGCAGTTTTCCGGGATTTCCGACGAATATCCTTTCATTAATATCACCGTTACTTCAGCGGCACGAACTTGGAACCTCTCGTAGCTCCGACACCGGGGCCCGAATGGAGAACCCTGGTCGTGCAGTGCGAGTAGTCGCCGAGGCGCCTGCCTATCTTGTTGAGCGTGATGTCGACGCGCTTGAACTCCTTGCCGTTGTGGACTCCGAAGCTGAGGCCGAGCCACTCCGGGAGGATTACCGCTTCCCGGATGTGCGTCTTTATCAGCTTCTTGGGGTTGGACTTCTTTATCTCGCGCACCTTGTCCATGAACTTCTTGAGGCGCGGATTGAACTTCATCCGGAGGAGCGTCCTCCTGTTCCTCGAGGAAATCAGCTTCATGAACTCCTCATTGCTGATGTGCGCGGCTTTTTCTTCCTCAAACCCTTTCCATGTGTCTTTCTTCATAAACATCACTTCTCGGTGGCTGACTCGATGGTCCTCTTGCCCTTCCTGCGGCCGGTCTGCCTCGCGGCGATGTGGCCGACCTTTCCTCCGGGCGGGGTGGAGCGCGCGACCGTCGTCGGCTTTCCGACGTGGTGCTGCTTTCCTCCGTGCGGGTGGTTGTAAGCGGACTGGTGGACACCTCTTGGCACAGGCCAGAGCCTGTGGAGAGCCCTCTTCTTGTAGAACTGGTTCCCGGCCTTGAGCATCGGCTTCTCGAGCCTGCCCCCGCCGGCAATCACTCCCAGCTGCGCCCTGCACTCGTTGGAAAGCACTATCGTCGACCTGCTGGGGAGCTTGAGATAAACTATCTTGCCTTCCTTGGCAACGATATTCGCGTAAGAGCCCGCGGCCTTGACGAGCGTTCCGCCGTCGCCGGGGTTCCTTTCTATGTTAAATATGTATGCGCCGTCCGGGATGCGGTAAAGCGGGAGCACGCTCCCGAGTTTCAGCCTTGCCTGCGAGCCGACATCCACCTCGTCGCCTATGGCGATGCCTTCGGGAGCGAGCAGCATGCCTTCCTCGTTGTTGTCGTACCTGACTTTCATCAGGGGGGCGGTCCTCGCCGGGTCGTCCACGAATAACACGACCTTGCCGGTAAGGACGCCGGTCTTCTCCACGTCGTCATACGGCCTGTATGAAAGGTCTGCCTTGTACCTGTGGCTCGGCGCGATGTAGCGGGGCGAGCCTCGTCCCCTCTTCTGCTGCTTTAGCCTTTTTCCCATAAGCATTACCTCTAAGCAATCATCTTCAGCTTTATCGCGACGTCGTCCGCCTTCGAGGACTTGTCAAGCCTAACGAACGCGTGCTTCTTTCCCTTGCGGGTTATGAAGGTGCGCACGGAAACGACCTTCACCGCGAAAAGCTTCTCGACTTCCGCCTGCACGTCCTTCTTCGTCGCCTTTGGCGCAACCTCGAAAGTGAGGGTGTTCTCGTACTCAATCTTGCTTATCGCCTTTTCCGTCTTTATCGGTGCAAGCAGTATCATGCTGAAAACCTCTTTGCGAGCTCCGGAAGCGAGTTCTCGGAGAATAGCGTGAGCCGCCCCGGGTGCGTTCCGGGAGCAAGGTCCCTGACCTTCAGGTCGCTCGCCTTCACGACATCAACGCCGGGAAGGTTCGCCGCCGCCTTAGTGACATCGCCGCTCGCGACGACAATCAGTGCGGATTTCGTGCCGCTCTTTTTCGAGCGCATGAGCATCTTTTCGAGCTTGAGCGCCTCGAGCACCTTGAGGACGTCCCGGGTCTTCTTGATGTTCTCGAAGCTGTTCTCGAGGACTATCGGAAGCGCGACCCCGATGTCGGAGTTGCTCCTCTTGACGACCGCGTCCCGGTTCGCGCTGTAAGAGAGCGCGCTCGCGAGCGCCCTGAGGTGCTCCTTCTTGTTTATGAGCTCGACGAGCTTCTTCTGTGGCTTCGGCGGGTGCGCCCTGCGGCCCTTGACCGCGTGCGGGACCCTCTTGACCTTGCCGAGCTGTCCTCCGGGGAGGACTTCGTGCGGCAGGTGCGGGATGCCCTTGTTCTTTCCCGAGCCGTAGTCCTCCTTCCGGCCCCTGTAGCGGGCGGAAGTCAGGAGGCCTGCGAGCCGGAAGTTGCCCTTGGGCTGGTAGGTCATGCTCTCCTCGCTCAGCACTGCCCTCTTCACGAGGTCCTCGCGCTGGGGCGATTCGAAAACGCTCGGCAGGTCTATCTGCCTTAGCGCCTTTCCTTCGATTGAGTATACTGTTGCCTTCATATGAACACCTATCTGGGCTCCATCGAAACGTAGGTCACCGGGACTTCCTTCTGGGAAGCCGGGCCTCTCACGGACAGCCTCAGCTTGATTAGCCGCTTCGCCGGCCCTGGTATCGAGCCCTTGAGGACGACATAGTCGTTCCTGACAAATCCATAAGCCGGGAAGCCGCTCGAGGGGTTTATGTCCTCGGGCTTCTCTCCTATGCGCAATATCCGCTTGTTCATCTCGGTCCTCTGGTGGTAGCCGGTCTGGCCCGCCTGAGGCACGGTGTACAGGACGTACGCCGGGTGCCACTGGCCCAGGGTTCCGACATGCCTTCTCTTTCCGGTCGCCTTCCTCCTCTGGATGGAGACGCCGAACCGCTTGACGGCGCCCTGCCAGCCCTTTCCGGTGGACACTGAGACTACGTCGACGTATTCGCCGCTCTTGAAGACGTCGCTGACGCGCAGTTCCTTGCCGAGCATGGTCTTGCACAGCTCGAGCTTCTCCTTCGCGTCCTTGCCGCCGCAGCCGATTTCCATCTTCTCGACGTGCTTCTTGCCCATCTTCGTTTTCGAGGGCATGGCGAAGACGAGGAGGCGGACGTCGTCCACCTGCGCTTCGTCGATTTTCTTCGGAGTGTGCTTCTTCTTGAACCCGGCGAGCTTCAGGAGCTTCTCGTCGCCTACGAGGATGTCGCCGAGGGAGTTGTTGTTGCCGTAGCACCTTGCGCCATAGACGACAATCGGCGGGACTTCGACTACGGTCGCCGCGCTGACGACTTCCTGGCCCTTGGTGGGGGACTCGCTGTCGTCTACATAGGCGACGTGCGTCATCCCGACCTTGTAGCCGGCGAATCCGATGACTCTCTTGTCGGAACATTCCTGCCAGTAAACGCGAGCGTTCTGGCTCTTAGCTCTCTTCCTCGGCCTGTGGGCCATAGAACCCCGTCGGGGCCTTCTGATGTCAGTCAATTTCTCACTTTTTGCCTCGCGTTGCCCGTTTGTTTTCAGGACACAGGTCCCTACTGGAATCGGGATTCCGTGGTCTAAACCACGAAACGTCAGTCTTGCATTTTTCGCCGATGGCGAAAAATTAGCAAGCCAAAACCGCCGGAAATAATTGGACTTTTGAAGATAATAAGAAGAAATGTTTATAAATTATCTGCCGGGGGCGGGGCCGATGGATTCGACCGCGGAGACGGCCATCGCCCGCACCTGCGGGTCCGGGTCGCTCTTCGAAATGGCGCGGAGCAGCGGGAGCGCGTCCCTCGCTCCGACCTGGCCAAGGAGATAGGCGGCGGAAGTCCGCACCTGCGCATCCGAATCGGAAAGCCGGTCGATGAGCTGTGGCGTAAAGCTTCTCAGCGCCTCCATCCTCTGCTGGTATCGTAGGACGGGAAAGGCCCGGAGGTCGAGTTCGCTTTGGGGCCGGCCCTCGACGGCGTGTTCCCGGCGTGAGATGCGCAAAAGAGGAAATGCGCGCATGTCAATAGGAGATGGAGAGAGCGTGCGCTCGAAATAGTCGAAAAGCACGCCCATGGCGCGCATCCTCGCATTCAGGTCGCCGCTCCGGAGCTCATCTACAAGAGCTTTCCGCGCGTCCTGCTCAAACGATGCCCTTTTCGGGATTTGCCTGCTTGCCATGCGCTGCATTTGGCGGGAATAGTTATTAAATTCAGCTTTAGCAGGGAAAAGCCAGAAATAAGAATAAGAAAATAAGAAGAAAAAATTAGACTTTCTTGACACCGAAGGTGTTGAGAAAGGTGAACGGAACGCCGTTCACACTTTCTTGACCTGCGCAAGGAAGTCCTGCGCCGCGGAGAGGGTGTCTTCCTTCTCTGCGCCGGCAACGAGTATCTTGCCCGCGCTCATCTCCTTGACGACCTTCTTTTCGGCAGTCCAGTCCACCGGGGAAGCAGAGAGC
>DATIFM010000023.1:0-10152 GCA_035455205.1 Candidatus Bilamarchaeum sp.
CGGGGCACGAAAGGGTTTCATTTGAGCAAGCAGTTTCCATGCCGGAGCTTAGGCAGGAATATCTCGACCAAAGGATGAGAGAGTTGGGAGTCAGGTGCGCCGCGTCCTTTGTGTATGACCCATCGGACACTCTGGTGTTCCGGGAGATGCAGTCTCGCCGGAGGTTTTATCTGAGAAACACGGATGTCGCCCCTCTCCTTTTCGGCGTGTCGAATGAAGCCGAGATGGATCCTGCAACCCTCGCTTTCACTGCGACGTTCTATTTGGATCAGGTAGGAGGGCATAAGCCATCAGTGTTCATCAGGCCGGCCATGTTCGATTTCGTGTCCAATCTTGGTGCCGGCGATGGATTGGTGGAACAGATTCTTGCAGTCCATGAGGAGAAACATGCATGCACTTCATTCGATGGATTGGAGATACGCGGCCGGAGATTCTCGTACGGAGAGCTTACCGAATCACTTGGAGTCCTTCATTATGTTTCGGAAATCACTGCTTATGGGAGCGAGATTGAGAAACGGGGACTGGATAGAGGGGATTATTACCAAGAAAGCATGGTTGGAAACTTCATCGACTTCTTCGATATGGCATTATTGACCGAACTCGATATGGTCGGCGCTTGGGCCTCTTTCGATTACCAAATCCCCTCCAGGAGGCAAGCCATCGATAGGCTGGTGGCGGTAAGCAAATATGATGATGCCGCCCCGCTGTTCATATTGAGGATGACCGCCCTAGACCACAGGAGTCAGGTGGAAGAAATCGAATCAAGGAGCCTCGACACCATCAGACTTGATGAGCAGGCTTGGCTGACCGATAGTCACAGGCTCCATCTGAACGTCAAGCTGGCCGTACGCTTTGGCCAGCCGGGGCCCTAAGAAAAGATTTTCATGCGGGTTTTTGCAAAATTTGCCTTCGGCAAATTTTTAGCAAAAACAAAAACGCCGACGCCAGGATTTGAACCTGGAATCCACAGGGGAACAGTTTTCGAGACTGTCGCACTACCGGGTTGCACGCGAAGCGGGCAAAACTTGGGCCAAAAGCCCAAGCGCTTTATGCGACGTCGGCATATCTGAATCCGGGATAGAGAAGCTATATTAAACCTAATTTCATTTTAATCGTTATGATTGTCCTCAACCTCAAGACATACCCGGAAAGCATAGAGAAAGCGCTCCTTTTCACAGACATCGCGAGGGACATCGTGGAAGAGACCGGGATAAGGGTCGTCGTCTGCCCGCCAATGCTCTTTTTGCGCGAGGCGGCAGAGAGGTTCGGGGATATTTTCTCGCAGCATGCCGACGCGGAGCCGGCCGGCGCGCACACCGGCTCTGTCCCCGCGGAACTGATAAAAGCCGCAAAAGCCAAAGGTTCGCTCGTCAACCACTCGGAAAGGAAGGTCGCGCCCGAGCGGATAAAGCAGGTAATAGAGCAGCTCCACAGGAACAACCTCGACAGCCTGGTCTGCGCGGCAACAAGCGCGGAAGCGGTCAACATAGCGCACAGCAGCCCGACCTACATCGCGGTCGAGCCCCCGGAGCTGATAGGGAGCGGCGTGAGCGTGTCCACCGCGAAGCCAGAGATTGTCATCAACTCGGTCAAGGCGGTCATGGAAGTGAACCACAAGGTGACAGTCCTGTGCGGGGCCGGAGTGAGCACCAAGGAGGACGTGAAGAAGGCGCTCGAACTCGGCGCGCAGGGAGTCCTGCTCGCAAGCGCGTTCGTGAAAGCTCCAGACCCGAAGGCGTTCCTCTCGGACCTCGCCTCGGCCTACTGATTCTCGATTTTTATCCTGGTCGCCTTTTCCAAATCATCCAGCATCGCCTTCCAGTTGCCGAAATTGTGGATGTCGAGGACGATTGTGCCACCGGCATAGTAGATGATGAGGCGGTTTCCCGCGAACATCTCCATCTTCTTTACGATGCCGAGGGTTTCGCCTGAAGAGAGGAGCTTGTTCACTGTGATTTTTTCGCCCGTTATGTCAATGCTCAGGACGGCGGGCTTCTGCCTGACGACAAAGAACGCGGAGCAGACCGCGAGGGCGAGCCCGAAAACGAGGTTCGGAATGTCGTTCCTGTCGAAACCGTCGAGCGAGAGCTTGAAGCCTATTCCGAGCACGATGAGCGCGATTGCCGCAACGATGAAGAAGCGGAGGACGACGACAACGGCCGAGCGGTAGTGTCTCACGCTATTGCTCCTCGGCGAAATTTTTTTAATTAATCGCGTGTTAAAAAACTTCCCCTCCAACCTAATTACTCTTGTTCGCGGTTGTAGTCTAGCCTGGTTAGGACTTGGGGTTTCCAACCCCATAACCCGGGTTCAAATCCCGGCGACCGCATTTCGTTCAGTTTGTGAACCCTCCGGGTTCACACTGAACCGGATTGCGGCAAATTTTGGCAATGCTCATACTTTGCAAACCAGATTTGCCGGCAAGCAAAAACACCGGCCATATAGACTCCGAATCGGTGCCGACCCAAAGGGTCGGCCAACTGGCCAAACTGTCAAAAAAACACAGGGAATCGGCCCAAAAGCGTTTTTTTCGGTACTTTAGCGATTTTTCATGTGGCATCTTCCCTGAAGCCGCAGGTGATTGGGTTATTTTTTCCACGACGTGAAAATGGGAGAAAGAGTGGGAATGTTTATAAGCTTCAATCGCCATAAACTGACAAAGTGCGGGACTATGACTAGGGAACTCAAGAGGCAGATTTTAGGTTCAGCCAGCGCCAGGCAGCTTCCGTCATTGAGGCCGCCCCTCCTCGAGGGCCTCGCGGGCGAGGCGGAGGGCAAGATGATAAGCCTCTCGCCGCTCGAGATGGCGCTCTACAGGCTGACTTGCACGGTCAACGCGAGGACCACCCCGATAGAGGACGCCACCATCTCGCTCATGAAGGAATTGGGGGCGGAAGAGGCGTCCATCCACTTAAAGGACGGCCGGGGGAGCGGCATGCTCGAGCACTACGTCACGGTGCAGAGGGAAGGCGGCGCTTTCGAAATCATCCCCAACGGAAGCCCTGCAGGCTACCTTGCGTCCTCGGCCTTCGGCGAGAGGTCCATGTTCTTCTCGGTCCCGCGGGGCGGGAGGAAAAAGAAAAGCACGCTCTACAAGTTCAACATGGTCCCGGGGGACACGACCTATTCATACAGGGACATAAAGAACGGCGACCGGCAGGTATGCGCGGTCCCGCTGTTCATGGCCGAGAGGGCCGAGAGCAGCCCGGAGCTGTCAAACAAGCTCGGCGTGCTCACGCTCGCCGGAAGGCGGCTTTCTGTGCAGGAAGCGAAGGGCACCGGGGCGGCGGCGGTCCAGAAGGCGGCCCTGCTCGTCGCCTGCGGCGCAAGGCTCCTTTCAACGGTGGTCGATGCAAGGTTCGACCCGCTCACGGGCCTCCAGAAGAGGCCGGAATTCGACGCCCAGCTCAGCAGGCTGGTCGGCGAGTACCTCGCGGGCGGGCCGAATTTCTCCATGCTGATGTTCGACCTCGACCATTTCAAGCGGGTCAATGATACATATGGCCATGACGCCGGGGACCGTGCGCTCCAGGATGTCGCAAGGACATTGAGCTCGGGTCTCCGGGGCATGCGCAGGGGCGACGTCCTCGAGAGGAGGACCGCGGGGAGGCAGGCAGGCCTCGACCAGTGCTTCAGGTGGGGCGGCGAGGAGCTGGCGGTGATTCTTCCCCGGACCGACATCGGCGAGGCGCTATCGATAGCAGAGCGCCTCAGGCAGTCAATCAAGGGCAGGCAGGTAGACGTGGGTAACGCTGAGGTCGGGCTCACGGTCAGCGTAGGCGTGAGCGATGCGGATTCCGTGATAGGGCGCAAGGACCGCCACGACACGGACATAGAGAACCTCGCCCACAAGCTCACCCACGAGGCGGATTTCGCGCTGTATACGGCGAAGTCCGGCGGGAGGGACATCGTGGCTTATGCCGACGGAAGCTCGGAGATACGCAGGTACTTCATCTTCGCGCAGGGACAGCGGGTTTAGAAAACTTTTTAACAGCGATAGGGCAACTAACTTTATCCGCCTCTGTAGCTCAGTTTTGTCTTGCTAAATTCGCCTTCGGCGAAAAATGCAAGACGAGGGCAATGGTAGAGCGCCTCTCTCGTACCAACTTTTGGAAAAGTTGGATCAAAACGGTCTGTTTGCAAACCCTCGGAGGGTTTGCCGACAATGCGTTTTGGTCCCGCTTTTCCTAAAAGCGGGAAAGGAGGAGGCCGGGGGTTCAAATCCCTCCAGGGGCTTTCTGTTTGTGAAACCTACGGTTTCACACTTCCCTTTTGTAAGACCCTGCCGGGTTCACACTAACCTCTTTGTGGAAACTGCGTTTCCACACCTTTTTCGGTCTATCAACCCTTTTTGGTCAGTCGAACCCCCAGAGGGTTGACAAACTGACTATGCCTGAGAACCCGATAGCACAGACAGGCAGTGCTGCTTCAAGTCGTCGCGCTTTTCCCGCACGAGCTCGTTGAGGCGCTCGTTGGCGTCGCCGAGGGCGAGCAGCACCTGGTGGGCCTCGATTTTCCCGTGCGACGCCTGAGCCTTGAGCGCGGCTAACGATACCTCCTGCACAAGGGGCGCCATGTCATCCATGGCCCGAACGAGGATGTCCCGATACAGCCCGATTTCGCCCCCCGCCTTCGCGGCGCTGTACAGGATTGCGCCGCCGCAGTACCGGACGTGCAGGTCGGGGTCTGAAAGGAGCGCGGAAGCCGTCGACGAGATGTCGTCCGATGGAGGGAGCTTACCCATGCAGTAGGCAAGGGCCTCGGAAAGGAATACCTTGACAGCGCGGAGCGACTCGGACCTCATCTCGGACTTCAGAGCGGAAACAACCGCCGGAACGAGGGGTGTGATGTCATCGCCGCGCTCGGCCCTGCACCGAACCTCCCAGGCGCCGTCGCATTTCTCCTTGGGGTCATTGCTGAGTATAAGCTGGCGGAGCTCGTTCATCGCCATCGAATTCCCTTCGACGGGCTCGGAAAGCTTCTTGCGCGTGCCGCTCATTGAGGGCTCGGTTAGCACTAGCTTTTTGCGCATGTGTCATATTGTGTAGAAAGGGGCTTTAAAAGACTAAAGATGAGTTAGAAAAAATATATCGGTTCCCTGCGGCGCCAGTCAGCGGATTGATTTGCGTATGTAGCCTATGCAGTGCGCGCGTATGCCGGCTATCTGGGGCTTATCCGCGTCGTCCGGGGGCAGGAGGGCGATGACATCCCGGGCCTTGCCTAGGTCATCCACGTATTTCTTGAGAATCACTGACGCGGAAGCCCGCTTGACAGCCTCTTCAGAGCTGAGCCCGGATATCAGGGCGCCCAGGCGAGTTTGCGGCTTGGCATCACCGGAAAGCGATTCGACGAGAAGCTCCCGGCCTGCGATGCCCCGCGGCTTGGCAGCCTCTTCCTTGGAAAGGTGGTAGCGGAAAGTCGCCATGCCTTCAGCCCAGAATCCTTGCAAGCTCGGAGGCGAATACTTCCGGCTTCGAGACCATGCTGTGGGCTTTCTTGCGCGTGTCCTTGTATTTCGAGAGCTTGGAGACGCTCTTGAGTGCCTGCACGTCGCTCTTCAGTTTGGCGAGCGCGAGCTCCCGCGAGTCCTTGAACCTGGACTTGTTCGCGACATCGAGGAGGGAGGCGCTCTGCCCGACGAGGCGCTCTATCGCCGCGGCCCGGCAGTCAGGGTATGGCGAGAGCATCGCGACTTCGGAGAGTATCTCCGAGTCGTCTATGTCGGACACCATGTCCGAAAGGAGCATCAGGGCGGTCGAGCGTGCATCGTTGAACCTTGACTCGGATATGACCGAGCGCAGGGAAATCGGGTCGTTGGAGATGCGGCCGACGGCGATGTATCGGGCGTCCTCGTTGGGAGACACCTTCGCGATCTCGATGAGCGCTTCCATGTCGTCAATCTCCTCGACATAGCTCGAGAGCTTCGATGCCGCGGTTTTCTTGATGTCAGGATGCCTCGAGAGGACGAGCGAGCAGAGCGAGTCCACGTCGGATGAGAGGGAGTCCATGGCCTCCATGCGCGAGCTCTTGAAAGACGACTCCTGCGCGACCTTGCGGAGAGCGGCGCTGTTGTTGGATATGCGCTTCATCGCCGCCGTCCTCGAGTCCTTGTTCGGCGATTTTGCAGCGACGTCCGCGAGCGCGGCGCCGTCAGAGAGAATCCCGACCGCGTCCATTCGCGTGTCGGAAAAGAGCGAGGAGCAGGCGACTTCCACGAGCGCGCGGCTGTTTCCGGAAAGCTCGTCCACGGCCGATGACCGCGTGTCGTCGTACTGGCAGTACTTGGCTATGTCGACGAGCGCCTCCTCGTCGCCCGCGAGGTTCGACACCGCCGCGAGCCTGACGAACTGGAAGGTCGAGAAGCACGCGAGCTCAACAAGAATCCTCGAGCGCCCGCGCAGGCGGTCCACCGCGCTGAGCATGGAGAGGCGCTCTCCGCTCGTTAGAATCTTGGCCAAATGCGCGAAGCTGAACCGGTCGGGGCTTTTATGGAAAGACTCCACGCTCGGTTTTTTCGTGCCTTTAATTTCGATAGTGCCTAGGGTAACTACTTTCTTTCGGATACTGGGTGCCATGAGGTGGTTTTCCCGATTAAATATTTAAAGCATTCGGCATTTTTCACAGTTTTTCACCCCTGCCGCGCGATTTTCACGTAAGCGTACGCGAAGTTCGCGAACGAGACCGCGAAATACGGGAGGGCGGACCAGAAATTCAGGTTAATCAGCCCTAACGCGAAGCCGAGCATAGCCGTCATCTCGGACGAGGCGAGGGCCGCGGGGTGCGTATTCGGGTCGCCGAGGAACAGGGGGAGTATGAGGATGTGGAAAAGCACTGCGTGCACGAGCGCCACGGCCGCGATGGCGAGGGAGGCTGCGGAATTTTCGCCGTAATACGGCTGCGCGAACACGCCCCCGGAGAGGGGGGTATGGCCGCCGCTGATGAAAAAAAGCACCGCGAGGAGGATGGGAAGCGCGAGCGCGCAGTAAATCGCCACGAGGTTGTTCATCAGCATCACCTTTTTGCCGGGCAGCAAGGGGGCTTTCCGGTTAAAATGGGGAGACAGAGATTTGAACTCTGACAACCAGCTCCCAAAGCTGACAGCATACCAGGTTAGCTCATCTCCCCTTTTTGTTCAGTCGGTCAACCCTGACGGGTTGACACTGAACACGGTTGTTGATGCAAAATATTTAAGTGGGCGCGGTTGTCAGGCCGACATGCACGGTCGGCGAACTGGCAAAACTAGCTGTTCGCCTTCTTCACGAGGACGTGGACGTCGCCGAACCTCTTGAGCATGAACCCGTAGCGCTGGTATAGGTCTATCGCGGGGTTCATCACCTTGACCTTGAGGTATATGGAGCGGTCCGTGTCCCTCAGGCCGGAGAGGACATGCTCGAGCAGAATCGTCCCCACGCCCTGCCCGCGGACTGACTTGTCGACGCCGATCCCCTGCAGGAAGATGGCATCGCCATCGTCAATTAGGTGCGCGAAGCCGACGGGCCTGCCGTGAATCTCGGCGATGAAAACAGTGTCCTCCTCGGTTATCTGGACCATCGCGGCAGGAAAGATGCTGCGTATGAAGTCCTTGGCCTGGTCCATTTCAGTCGGACCGACCATCCTGATAGTAATCATCCAATCCCACCCGTGCCTGGATGTAATATCTTCACGCTCGTCTTTTTATCGCTTATGCTAACCGAGCAGGCCCGCATTTCGTTCGCCGGCGGGAGCTTGATGAGCGCGGATGGCCCGAGCGCGGCGGTCCCGCTGTATTCGTGGATGTGGCCGAAGAACGCGGCGAGGGGCTTTTTTTCCTCGATGACCTTCCGTATCGAAACGCTCCCAACATGCCGTCCCTTGCGCTCGTCGAAGAAGCCGGAGGGCGGGCAGTGGAGCAGGAGGAGAGTGCTGCCGTCTATCGGAAGTTGAATCATCCGGTCGTAGATTTCCGCTTCGGAAAGCTCCCCATACGTCCCGAACGGAGTGGGGTTGCTGTAGCCGAAGCCCACCGCGTTGAGCCCATCCGGAAGCTCCCTTCGCTTCCCGTGGAGCCAGTTGGGGGTTTTGGCAAAAAAATCGCCGACCGCCTCGCTGTCCCAGTTCCCGGGAACCACGAAACAGCCAGGAATCGCGGCAAGCAGGCTCCCGGCAAAAAGCGTGCTGCGGGCGATGTCGCCGCAGGCGAAAACGCAGTCGTAATCCTTCGCCAGCGGAGCCAGCCACTCGAGCGCAGCGTCCTCCTCGTGGAGGTCTGAAAACGCGAGTATCCTCATTTCGGGGCCTGGGGGGCCGTGGCGGCGGTTTTCCTGGCCTTCTCGCGCTCGTACTCGGCCATGATGTCTGCGAAGCGCGACTCGAAATCCTTCTTCAGTTCCGCGGATATGTGCCGCTTGCTGAACGCGTCGGCCTTCGCGGCAGTCGCGAGCTTGTTCGAGAGTGCGCGCGCAATCTTTCCGCGCACCGACTTCGGAGAAGAGGAAATCTTCGGGTGCTGGAAGATGATGCCGTGCTTGGGCGGCGGTATCTTCCGGTTCTTGAGGTGCTTGAAGAGCGCCTTTTCCGCGCCAAGTACCTGTATCGCGCTCGCGGGAAGCACTGCGAGGCGGTTGAGGTATCCGACATGCGAGACGAGCTTGGCGGCAATCTCCGGGCCGCCGACTTCGGACATGTTCGGGCATATCTCGTTCGCTAGCTCCTTCTGGTAGGTCTCGTAGTTCTTGCGAAGCTCCTCGAGGGAGATTATCATGCGCGCGAGCGAAAGGCATTCCGAGTGGTCCTTCGGGGAAAGCTTAACGCCGAGGCTTTTTTGGGCCGCGGCCTTGAGCTCTGTTGCCCGCCTCTGGCCGACCACGCCCGAGAGGGCGGCTTCGTCCACGTTCTCGCGGTCGATTATGAGGGCAGCCTTGCTGTAGCTGAGCTTGTCGTCGGGCTTGAACTCGGGGAAATAAATCCCGTACCAGTCCTCGAAGCGCTCGGCGAGCAGGTTTATCGTCTCGTCGAGGTCCGCAATCGACTTTGTAACGCTCGAAAGGAGCATGTCGCGGCTCTTGAAGGCCTGCATCATGCTTTCCCGCGATTTTTTCACGAAGCGCTCGCGCTTGCTGAATCCTCCTTCCTCGGACCGTCTTCCGCGGTCGTCCGGCCGGGGCCTGTTGCCCCTGCCTTCGAACCTGCGCGGGTTGTTCCTGTGTGATTCCATAATTAGCACCGGTCTAAAGATGCAGAAACGGTATTTTAAAGCGTTTACCCGAAGAATATTTCGCAGAGGATTACGATGAATGAAGTTGAAAAGGTCACAAAGGACACTGTCGCGAACGGAGGAGTCCTCGCGATGCTGTATTTCGACCTGCACGCGAAGACCAAGGAGCTCGTGCAGGAAATAGGAACAGGGTTCATAAACAACATAATCGAGAAGCCGGGCGTTGTTTTCGCGCTCGGCGAGATTGACGAGCCTGCCGGCGGCGGCGAGGGCAAGAACTTCTCGACCTCGATTGAGGTCAAGCTCCTGACGAGGGATTTTGCAACGCTCGCCGCGATATGCATGGCGCACAGCCCGTATTCTGTTGAGATATTGAGGCCCGACGAGATAAAGCTCACGCTGGACCAGGCGCACAGCCTGCTCGGCACTATGTCCGCTACGACTGCCGAATACAAGAAATACATCCTCACCAAGCTCTCGAACAAGGAGGAGCTGGCGAGGATGCAGGAGAACCTCAAGGCGAGGGCGGACATGGGCAAGAAGATACTCAAGAAGGGTGACAAGTGATGGAGCAAAGATTCGTCAAGAGCGGCATCCCGGGGCTGGATTCTATCCTCGGCGGGGGATTTCTAGAGGGTTCTGTCGTTACCGTAAGCGGCCCCACGGGGTCCGGAAAAAGCACGCTCGCCGCCCAGTTCATCCACTCGGGCGCCATGGAAGGCGAGCCGGGCATGTACATCTGCCTCGAGGAGAACAGGCGCGACTTCTTCTTCCACAACAGCGGGTTCAACTGGGACTTCATGTCGCTCGAGAAGGACAGGAAGTTCATACTCCTCGATTACCCAATCCATGAGGTCGACCAGATTGTGAGCCAGGCCGCGGCCATATCCGAGATAATCAGCAGCACCGGGACCAAAAGGGTCGTCATCGACTCCATAATGCCCATAGCGCTGTTCTTC
>DATIFM010000024.1:0-76770 GCA_035455205.1 Candidatus Bilamarchaeum sp.
AGCTCCTGGAAATCCTCCGCGCCCTTGTTCGAAGTCCGGCACAGGAGGTAAACGAGCTTCCCCTGCCGGAGGAACGGCGAAACCGAATCTCCGCCCATGTACGGGCTCACGGTGGTGCAGTCCGCGCCCCAGAAATCATAAACCTCGCGGGCATATGCCTCGCTGGTCTTGCCGATGTCCCCCCTCTTTCCGTCGAAGATTATGGGCACCTTGCCCCTGTAGTGCTGGATTATCTCCTCGAGGACGAACAGGCCGTCGAATCCGTACTGGGCAAAGTACGCGTAGTTCGGCTTCAATGCAGAAATCGCGTTCTCGTCGAGCAGCTTGTCTATTATCTCGTGGAAGAACGGGCTTATCGCGCCCTCGACCGTCTTTCCGGTCGAGATGGCGCTCATGCGGACCATGTCCGGGTCCACGCCGAAGCACAGGATTGTCTTCCTCTCGAGCGCAGACTTCCCAAGCATTGAAAGAGCATCCATCATGAGCCAATGGAGTGCAAAAGTTAAATCCCTTGGGATTCAGCCTATTTATAAACACTTTCATACACGTATAGACACTAGAACTACACATGTCCAGAATACTCTATAGCGCCGGCGGCCCGTTCCCATTCGACCGTTCGTTCAGGGGACAGAATGTCGTCCAGGCAGACTGGATAATCGCCGCGCGGAGGGAAGGCTTCCGCTCAAAGATATTCGCCATGTCCCACGGCAAGGACCATGAGAAGGAGAAGAAGATAGAAGACCACCAGAAGAGCATCGCGGAAAAGGCATTCTCCAGCGAGCTGTTTCCAAGGTACCGCTCCTGCTTCAAGAGCGCGAGGCAGTCGGGCAAGATGAGCCAGTTCATGGGCCTCGAAGAGGTCGAAAAATCCCTCGCCGCAGGCGACGAGGTCCATTACGTCCTCCACTATTACAATTCCCGGTTCCAGGACGGCAAGGCTGTTGCCGACCTCGCCGGGGACCGCTTTGAGGGAAGGAAGTTCAGCGGCTATTACGTTCTCCACGTCAACCCTGACCAGATAGACATGAAGGGCAGCTACGAGGACTGGAAGAAGACCCCGGACGCCGTGAGCACCGCATCGAGGCTTGCCGACATCGTCCGGAGCAAGGTTTTCAGGCGCCTCATCGCGGTCAGCGAGAGCACGAAGGCAATGTGGGTCGGGCTGCTTGGCGAGCTCGGATTCAAGGACGAGGCAAAGCTTGCCGAGGCCAAGACAAAGGCCGTCCCGAACGGCATCGACACTGACCTTTATGTGCATGTCAAGGACAAGACGAAGCAGGAGTCGAAGAGGGAACTCGGCCTTGAGCACGTGGACAAGGTCGTCCTCATGATGAGCCGCCCGAGCGTATCCAAAGGCTCGGACCGCCTCCTCAGCGTCCTCCGGGCGTTCAACGACTCGGACGAGCCGCGCATGAAGGACACCGGATTCCTGGTCGCCCTCCCCGATTCCGAAGGAGCCGGGGAGTTCTTCACGGAAATGCTGGGCCTGAAGAAGCTTTTAATAGAGAACCGGCTCAAAGTCACTATCGACGTTTCAAAGATAGTGCGTGATGAGAGGGAGCTTAAGAAGAGCATGAGGCGCATACTTTCGACTTATCCCCCCGTGGGGGCGGGAACTTCCAGCTTCGTCCAGCCCGTGACTTATCCTCTCACATACGTTTCAGACGTCATGCTCCACGTGCCCCGCGCCGAGGCGTTCGGCCTCGTAGTGGCCGAAGCCCTGGTAAGCGGATGCGGGGTCGTTACTACCGGCGTGGGCGGAATACCCTCGATACTCTCCCACTGGCCCGGCCAGGCGAAAACCGTGGGAGGGGACGACACCAGGGAGACCGTGGAAGCGATACTCGCTTCGGAGAGGGCCCACAGGCCCAACCCCTCCGCGGCCAAGGCACTTTCCGTTTTCGATAAGTTTTCCAAGGTGATAGATTGAAGCACACTCGCATTCCCCCCGGGGGGACAGAAGAAGGGGCCGATTCAGGCAGGCGGAGGAGGCCAAGCACCATCCCCCCGCTTTCCGAGCTTCCAGCTGGCAGCTGCTCGAAGCTCTCTGATGCCAAGGCATTCGAGCTGGCCTACGGGCTCCTCATGGGCAACGACCTGAAGCGGGCCGATGCCCTCTCCGACATCCATCCAGAACTATGCGCCGAAATCCGGAAGAGGAACCTGATGGAACTGCTTACGCACTCCTTGAACGTCACGACTATGAACCATGCGGAGGTCGAGGCGGAAATCGCAGAGGTCTTCAAGCGCCAGCTTATCACGTCCACGCCGGATGAGATAAAGAAGCTGGTCTCCCTGATTCCCGCGCTCTATACGCTGCCGGACTTCCAGCACGTCAAGGACAAGGCGCAGCTTGCCGGCATCATCCTTACCGATGACGAAGTGAAAAAGATGTGCTGGGTCCTGCGCGGCTACATAAACCACATGAACTCCACCGGCCAGGGGCCCTAGAGCCCGCGGCCGGAGCTTTCAGTAACCCATAAAAACACTAGGACAGCAATTATGCTGTCTCAAACGCTTAGTTTGAGGGCTGGGGCATGCCCTTTCCGGGCGGCCCCCGTGATGGGGTTATGGCGTAATTGGGCAGAGCCCAGCGCGTCCCGGTAGCGCGGCAGTCTCCAGATCCCGCCTTTTCCAAAGGCACTTGAGCCGTGAAAACTGTACGTCGGAGTTCAAATCTCCGTGACCCCAATCGACCCGTATCCGGTTTCAAAACCGGACGGGATTTTACTGATGTGATATCATGAGGAAGTTGTTTGTCGTTCTGTTGCTCGGGCTGCTGGTTTTCGGGTGCGTCAATCCGCCAACCACGCAGAACAATTCGTCGAAGCCTCCGGTGATAACGCCGGTGAACAACACCAGCATCAGCCAGCCGAATACCACGAAGCCCGGCCTGCCGGCAGGCTATACCTTAGGCCTCGGCGACCAGGCCTCGGTTTGGTACACCCTGTGGGTGAACGGGACCGTCATCGACACAAACAACGCGACTCTTGCAAACGAATCGGGCATTTACAACCCGAAAAGGGCGTACGTGCCGCTGAACTTCAGCGTCGAATTCAACAAGGGGCTGATAGACGGCTTCATCTTCGGCGTCGTGGGGATGAGGGTGAACGAGACGCTCTTCTTCAACGTTTCCCCCGACCGGGGCTACGGGCCGTACGACCTCGCGAAAGTCATCACCATCGGGAGATACTACAACAAGAGCCTGTACGAGACAGTGCCCCGCTCCTATTTCGAGGACAAGAACATAACCATCCAGAAGGGCGAGGGCTTCGACACCCAGTACGGCACGGTGTTCATCGACGACTTCAACGACGAGAACGTCACGATATTCTACCTCCTGACGCCCGGGGCCAATGTCACGGTCAACGGCATCCCCCAGCAGGTGAAGGAGCTGACGAACCTGTCGGCAACGATGGAGTACATGTTCGTGGAGAACCGGTCGTATGTCCTGCCGAACCCCCAGACCGGACTCAAGGCCAATTACCGGGTCCTGTCGAAAACGGAAGATAACATAACCCTCGACTCGAACCATCCCCTTGCCAACGAAACCCTCCGTTTCCGCGTCACGCTCATAAGCGCGGTGCCGGTGAGCCAGCGCCCCAAGTAATAAATATGAGGGCGCGGATTCTGGTTTCCATGGAATGGCACAGCGCACCCCTCCGCGAAGTCCTCTCGAGCCTGCGCTCGGACGGCAAGGGCCTTACTCGCGCCGAGGCCGCGCTTCGCCTTTCCCGGCACGGCCCCAACAGCATCCAGATTGAGAAGAAGATTTCGCCGCTCTCGATTTTCATAAACCAGTTCAAGAACACGCTCGTCATACTCCTGCTGATGGCGGCCCTGGTGTCGCTTGCAGTGAGCTACCTCAACCCGGCCGAATCCGAGATAATCGACGCCATCCTGATATTCGCCATAGTGGTCGCCAACGCCGTCTTCGGCTTCGTCCAGGAGTACAAGGCCGAGCAGAGCATCGAGGCGCTGACCAAGATGGCCGCCCCGCGCGCCACGGTAATCCGCGACGGGAAGGAGCAGGACATACCCTCGGAGGAGGTGGTCCCGGGGGACATCATCCTCCTCGGCGAGGGCGACAAGGTTCCTGCCGATGCCCGGCTCATGGAGTGCTTCTCGCTCTACTGCGACGAGTCGTCGCTGACGGGCGAGAGCGTCCCGGCAGTGAAGAAGGCGCAGGACCTGAAGGAAAAGACGCCCCTTGCCGAGCGGGCCAACATGGCATTCATGAATTCGGTCGTTACGCGCGGCCGGGCGAGCGCAATCGTGGTGCAGACCGGCCTCGGGACCGAGGTCGGCAAGATAGCCAAGGAGATTTCCGAGGCCCCTGAGAAAGTCACGCAGTTCCAGCTCGAGATAGAGGACTTGGGCAAGAAGGTGTCGAAGCTGACCCTGGGAATACTGGTCGTGATAGCAGTCACAGAGTTCCTCCTGCGGACCGGGGACATCCTGTTCATTTTCATAGCGGCCGTAGCCCTCGGCGTAGCAGCCATCCCGGAGGGGCTCCCGGCTGTCGTGACCCTCGCGCTTTCGATAGCGACAAACCGCATGCTGAAGCAGAACGCCCTCATGCGGCGGCTCTCTACTGTCCAGGACCTCGGGTCTGTCGACATCATCTGCACGGACAAGACAGGGACCCTGACCGAGAACGTCATGACGGTCACCCGGGTCTACCTCGACGGGAAATCCTTCGAAGTCACCGGTAAGGGGCTCGAGAAGAAGGGCAGTTTCGAATCGAAGGACGGGAAAGTGGAGGACCTGGAAACGCTCCTGCGGTGCGCCGTGCTGTGCAATGACGCGCACGAGACCGACGGGCGCTTCAGGGGCGACCCGACGGAGATTGCGGTGCTGATACCTGCCTACAAGGCCCGGGCGGACGTGGATTCGATACGCGAAAAATACAAAAGGACCGGAGAGGTGTCGTTCTCGGCAGAGCGAAAGCTGATGTCGACCGCGAACCGCGACGGGGGGAAGGAATTCTCGTTCGTCAAGGGCGCGCCGGAAATCGTGCTCTCCCGCTGCACCCACATCATGGCAGGCGGCAAGGTGCGCAAAATCACCCCTGCGGACAGGACGGAGGCCGAGGAGCACAACGTATCCATGGCCTCCGGCGCGCTCAGGGTCCTCGGTTTCGCCTTCAAGGAGTCGCCGAAATCCTACGAGGAAGAAGACATGGAATACGGCCTCGTTTTCCTCGGCCTGATGGGCATGAAGGACCCCCCGAGAACCGGCGTCCGCGAGGCGATAGAGGACTGCCGGAGCGCGGGAATCCGCGTAATTATGGTCACAGGGGACAACAAGTTCACCGCAGAGGCGATAGGCAAGGAGCTTAGGTTCGAGGGCAAGGCCCTCACCGGCGACGAGCTTGACCAGATGGACGAGAAGGCCCTCGCAAGGGCGGTCGAGGAAGTGAGCATCTACGCCCGCACCAGCCCCAAGCACAAGGTGCTCCTGCTGAAGGCGCTCCAGAAGCGCGGCCACGTCGTTTGCATGACCGGCGACGGCGTGAACGACGCGGCGGCAATCAAGAACTCTGACGTCGGAATCGCGATGGGTATCCGCGGTACCGAGGTTACGAAGCAGGCCAGCGACATGATTGTCCTCGACGACAACTTCATCACGATACGCAACGCGGTGGCCGAGGGCAGGGCCACGTTCGACAACATACGCAAGTTCGTCGTCTACCTTCTCGGCGCCAACATATCCGAGGTCCTCATAGTGTTCATCGCGTCAGTGACCTCTCTGGGCATTTCGCCCAAAATCGCAATCCAGCTGCTTTGGATAAACCTCGTCACGGACGGCCTCCCTGCCCTCGCGCTCGGCGTGGACCCCCCGTCGAAGGGCATCATGAAGCGCAAGCCCCGGGAAAAGGGCGAGCGCATCGTCAACGCGGACACGTTCTATTTCATGGTCGCGATAGGCATTTGCGCCACAATCTCCCTCATGGCGATGTACGCCTTCGAGCTCGGGAAGGGCGAGGCGATGCGGGCCCAGACGCTCCTCTTCGCGATATTCGTGGTATTCGAGATGGCGGCAGTCTACCTCGTCCGCTGGAGGTACAAGTACAGCCTCGCCTCGAACAAATGGCTCCACATCGCCGTCGTCTCGTCGCTCGCGCTCACCCTCGCGCTCCTCTATTCGCCTTTCGGGGCGTTCTTCGGCACCGTGCCGCTCACGATGGGGGACTGGGACGAGCTACTCCTCACGGTCTTCTCGTTCCTCGTCCTCGTGTGGATTGCGATGAAATTGGAGCCCTTCATACTGGGGCTTGCCGGCGTCAAAAGCCGCGGCTGAGCTTCAGACGCCATACATCGCTTTAAAAAAGTTCTGATGGAGAATAACTCATAACTCGTTCTCCCGTGATTTTATGGATGATGTAAAGACAAAAGGCGTTCAGACCGGCACCACTACCGTAGGCCTCGTTTGCAAGGACGGGATAGTCCTCGCGAGCGACAGGAGGGCGACGATGGGATACCTCATCGCGAGCAAGGATATCGACAAGATATACCCCGTGAGCGACAGGATTGCCATGACGATAGCCGGCGGCGTTGGCGACGCACAGACCCTCATCCGCTGGATGCAGGCGGAATTGAAGCTCTACGAGCTCCGCCACGAGAAGGCGCCAACGGTCGAGGCGGCCGCTACGCTCCTTGCGAACATACTGACGCAGTACAAGTTCTACCCCTTCTTCGTCCAGCTCCTCATCGGGGGCACCGACGAGAGGCCTAGGCTTTTCTCGGTCGACATGCTGGGCGGCATTACCGAGGAGAAGATGACCTCCACAGGGAGCGGCTCGCCGATAGCGTACGGTGTCCTGGAGGAGCTGTTCCACCCGGACCGCGACATCGCGACGAACCTCCCGATAGCGGCCAAGTCGGTCGCAGCCGCGATGCGGAGGGATGCCGCGAGCGGCGAGAGGGTCGACCTCGTCACCGTGACGAGGAGCGGCTTCAGGCGCTTTGACAAGGAAGAGATATCAAAGCTCATCCACTCTTAATTTTCCGTTTTTTCGTTTCCTCTCTTTCAAATTTTCAGGGGTGTTTCATGCACTATAAGGACATTGTGAAAAGGATTTCAGAGATAATGCCTCCGGCCTGCGAAGTAACGAAGGTCGAGCCGGAAGGGCTCTCAACCGTCATCTACATCAAGAACATCAGGGAGTTCTACTCGAACGACCGGCTCATCAAGGAGCTCGCGAGCGCGCTCAAGAAGAAGGTCACGATAAGGGTGGACCCGGCGGGCCTCACGAACATGGACGAGGCGAAGGCGATGATAGAGACGCTCGTCCCCAAGGAGGCCGAGATAAAGGGCATCACCTTCGTCCCCGAGATGTGCGAGGTGCGCATCGAGGCCATAAAGCCGGGCCTCGTTATAGGGAAGGGCGGCTCAATCCTGAAGGAAATCATGCTCAAGACGAACTGGGCTCCCGTGACGCTCCGCGCGCCCACGATGCCCTCGGCCACCCTCGACGGCATCCGCAAGATAAACGCGATGGAGGCCGGCGAGCGCAAGAAGTTCCTCGTCAACATAGGCAAGAAGATATGCCAGCCGTCCCCGCCGGGCGACTGGATACGCGTGATGGCCCTCGGAGGGTTCCGCGAAGTCGGCCGCTCCTGCCTGCTCGTCCAGACTCCGAACAGCAAGGTGCTGATAGACGTCGGCGTCAACCCGGCGACGGGCGACCCGACCAAGGCATACCCGTACCTGAACCTGACCGGATTCTCGCTTTCCGAGATAGACGCCGTGGTGATCAGCCACGGCCACATGGACCACATGGGCTTCCTGCCCTATTTGTTCGCATACGGATACGACGGCCCGGTCTACTGCACGCCGCCGACGCGCGACCTGATGGTGCTCCTCCAGCAGGACTACCTGAACCTGTGCAAGAAGGCGTTCAACGTCGAGCCCCCGTACACCAAGAAGGACGTGTACAAGGAGCTCCGGAACGTCATAACGGTCGATTACGAGGAAGTGGTGGACATCACCCCGGAAATCAAGATGACGCTCTACAACGCCGGTCACATGCTCGGGAGCGCGTCCGTGCACCTCCACATCGGGGAGGGCGCGCACAACCTCGTGTACTCGGGGGACATCAAGTTCGGCTTCACCCGGCTCTTCGACCCGGCGACCACGCACTTCCCGAGGCTAGAGACATTGTTCATAGAGAGCACTTACGGAGGAAGGAACGACATCTCCGTCAACCGCTTCGACAGCGAAAAGAGGCTCTTCGACCTGATTAAGGAGACCACCGCCAAGCGCGGCAAGGTCCTCATCCCGGTGTTCGCCGTAGGGCGCGCGCAGGAGATGATGCTTGTCCTCGAGGAGCTCGCGAGGCGCGAGCAGGACTTCAACGTCCCGATATACATTGACGGCATGATTCTCGAGGCCTCGGCAATCCACACGGCCTACCCCGAATACCTGAGGGAGCAGCTCCAGAGGCGCATTCTCTCGGACCGCAGCCCCTTCGAGTCGCCCCTCATCAAGGTCGCGAAGGGCATGTCGAGGGAGGAGATAGTGAACGGCGAGCCCGCGATTATCCTCGCGCCCTCGGGCATGCTTACTGGCGGGCCGTCGTACGAATACCTCAAGCTCATGGCCGACAATCCGAGCAACGCCCTCCTCTTCGTCGGATACCAGAGCGCTCTCTCGCTGGGCAGCAAGCTCCAGCGGGGCATGAAGGAGCTCCCGATACTCGGTGACGACGGCAAGATGAAGACGCTCAACATAAACATGCGCGTCGAGACCGTAGAGGGCTTCTCCGGCCACTCGGACCGGGCGCAGCTGATGGCGTACATCAAGAACCTGCGCCCGACGCCCGAGCGCGTCATGACGATGCACGGGGACTGGGGCAAGACCGAGGAATTCGCGCGCTCGATAGGGATGATGATGCGCAAGGACTCGCGCGCCCTTGCAGACCTCGAGGCAGTGCGGCTGAAGTAATCGCCGTATTTGCCCCTATTTTTAAACCTTTTATTCTATCTACTACCACATGCCTTCTATAATCCACGCAGGCCCAGCCTCCGCTCCACGGCCCCGCAAGGGCATCAACGCCCAGGTGCTCGTGGACGGGTTCTCGCCCGGCCCGGCGAGGGACATATTCAACATAGAGCGGGAAATGCACCTTTTGGCAGACTACCTCCTCGAGCGCGACCGCGGGTTCAGCCGGATACGCATCACGCAGTCTCCAGACCCTGAATTCATTCTCATATGCAGCACCCCCCTGCGCCTCGACCAGTACAGGCTGGCATTCGGCATGTCGCTTCTCGAGGATGTCCGGGTCCTCGGCGGCAGGATGGGGTTCAGGCTGCACATGGAAGGCCGCACCGCGGGCAGGTTCGTCCAGCCTGCGGAGCCCCCCTCATGCATCCGCTTCCTCGAAGCGATAGAAGGCGTCGATGACCTGGAAATCCGGTTCCGCTACCGGGAGCATTTTTCGAACCTGCTTGTCCGGGGCAGCATCTCAATCTGATTTCCTGAGCTCCCGCTCTATCTCGTGCCTTTCCCAGGGGTAGGCGACCCATGAGGTGGTCGTCATCATGTAGTAGTCGGGCCTGAACGAGGAGCCCGGCTTGTAGTGTATGGTCGCTATCCTTATCTCCCCGGCGCCCTTTGCGCGCAGGTATTCCTTTGCAGCAGTGAGGCTCCTCCCGGAGTCGGCCACGTCGTCCACGAGGAGTATCCTCTTCCCCCGGACGTCCATCGAGAGCTCCTGGAATATCACCGGCTTCTCGAGCCTCCTCATGCCCTTGTAGAAGCTCATGCCGATGATGCCCACCGTTTCCACCGCGAGTATGTCGGACATTATCCTCGAGAGGACCAGGCCGCCCCGGGACAGCCCGACTATCATGTCCGGCTTGAAATCCGCGCTTTTGTGCGCAAGCGACTCGCAATATCCTATCGTCGCGTCCCAGCTTATCCGAAGAAGGTCCATGACAGCGTTGCATTCGAGTATCTTTATAAATTTTTTGTGTCTAAGCAACGTTCGTGAATCCAATGGACCCGCTTAGAATTGACGAGGACGAAGACACTGATGAAGAGGACACGGACGAGGATGATTCGTGGGAAGAAGAGGATGATGACGAGTGAAGCCCCTCGGGCTGGATGAAGAGGAAGACCAGGAAGAAGGGGATTTCGAGGAAGACGACTGGGAAGAGGAGGAATAATGATGGACCCGCTACGGATAGACGAGGAGGAAGACTGGGAAGACGAGGATTCCGAAGACGAAGAATGGGAGGAAGAAGAGGACGAGTAGTTAATTTTTTAACCAATCTAATTCTATTTAATACGTCGAAGCAATTTGGGCTCGTAGCTCAGTCGCACCTTTTTAGGAAAAAGGTGCGCCCAAAAACTGCCTGTTTGCAAACCCTCGGAGGGTTTGCCGACAATCTGTTTTGGGGCGCCTCCCTATTGTCCGGCTTTCCGGACAATGGGGCACAAGGAGCATCTGCTCCTTGTTGTTTTCTAAAAGGCGCGGAGCAGCTTGGATAGAGCGGCAGCCTTCTACTTTCGGGAATGGAATCCCCGTTTTGGGGCGCCTTTTCCCAAAAGGCGCAAGCTGTAGGCCGGGGGTTCAAATCCCCCCGGGCCCGTTTTTGTCATTCGGCGAACCCTCGGAGGGTTCGCCAACTGACAGTTTAAATTACTTTACCCCCACATAATAGCGAGAGCCAAATTCTGCCAGTGGTGGTCATATGTCGATGGATATTCCCCAGATAAGCACGATGATAGAGGACCTGGTCAACGATACCAGCATCCCCAAGAACATCCGCCGGGCGCTTTCCGAGGCCAAGACCCGGCTCGACAGCAAGGAGGACAAGTCCGTCAAGATAAGCGCGGCCATATACGTCATAGAATCCATAACCGAGGACATAAACATGCCAGCCCACGCGCGGACCCAGATATGGGCCATAATGAGCGCGCTGGAGGCGCTCAACGAGAGGTAAGATGAACTTTGCCGAAAAGGGCATCCGTCTCACAATGGAGGCCGAGGAACTCCTGAAAGCCCACACCTCGGATGAGCTGGTCCAGAAGATAATCCTGCTCGACAAGGCTTTCATATCGAAAGAGGACATCGAGCCCCTGATCAAGCCCCCCGAAACGGCCCAGGTGAGCCGCCCCTCGGGGTTCTCACCGGTGGCCAAGGACTACGAGTCCAACATCAAGCTCTACCACTCCCTGGACGTCACTGGCAAGTCGCGCACAAAGGGCGAGGTGGACAACTTCATCGCCCACTTCCGCAACCGCTTCGAGCGCCTCTCGAGGATGCTCAGGCGGAGCAATTCGGTTCCCGGCATGGAGCTTGCTGACGCGAAGCGCCACCTGAACGAGAAGGTCCGAGTCGTCGTCCTGATTTCGGACAAGAAGGTCACGAAGAAGGGCAACCTGCTTTTCGAGGTCGAGGACCTGAGCGGCACGTTCAAGGTGGTCATCTCCAACTCGAAATTCAACGAGAAAATAGTCGAGAAATCGAAGGGCATACTGATTGACGACGTCGTGGCGATAACCGGGAAAGTCCTCGAGCCCTACATAATCGCGGAGGACATAGAGTGGCCGGACCTGCCGGTCATCCGCGAGAAGAAGCAGGCCGAGACCGACGTTGCGACAGTATACCTTTCCGACCTGCACTTCGGGAGCCGCTATTTCCTCGGAAAGCCGCTCAAGGCCTTCACCGACTGGCTCCACGGGCGGGGCGAGATGAAGGAGCTTGCCGGGAAAGTGAAATACATCTGCATCGCCGGCGACATCGTGGACGGCATAGGAATCTACCCGAACCAGGAGAAAGAGCTCGTGGTGAAGGACATCTACCAGCAGTATAAGATGTTCGAGGACTTCGTGGAAGACATCCCCGACTACATCGACATAATAGTGGCGCCGGGAAACCACGACGCGGTGAGGCGTGGCGAGCCCCAGCCGGCCATTCCTAAGGACCTGATAGCTTCCGAAATTATCCGGGTGGGAAACCCCTCGACGCTTTCCATCGAGGGCATAAAGCACCTGATGTACCACGGGACGTCGATGGACTCGATGATAGCGAGCCTGCCGGGAGCCTCGTACATGCACCCGGAGAAAGTCATGGTCGAATACCTCAAGCGGAGGCACCTCTCGCCCCTCTACGGAGGCAACCTCATCATACCCGAAAATGTCGACTACATGGTCATCGAGGAGCCCCCGGACATTTTCCATGCCGGGCACGTCCACAAGAACGGCTACACCCAGTATCGCGGGACGCTCGTAATCAACTCCGGGACGTTCCAGGACCGGACGGATTTCCAGGTCAAGCAGGGCCACATACCGACGCCCGCGCTCGTCCCGGTCTATGAAATGAAATACAACCGCCTCCACACCCTCGACTTCAAATCATGACGGAGAGCGCCCCGTCGTCGTAGCAATCTTTATAAATTTAGACTGACAATCGGCTAACGACAGCAATCAGGTGATAAGATGGCTAAGTACCTCATAGCACGACAACTTTCTGGAAAAAAATTAGTGACAAATGACGGTGAAGACTTCGGTAGGCTCGTTGACATAGAAGTCAATGAAGTCAGCGGAAAAATCGAGAGCCTTGTTGTAGAACCGAACCCGGACAGCTCTTCGGCATCAAAGATGAAAAAAGACGACGGGATGATTCACATTCCATACGAGAGCGTTCTTGCCGTCGGCGATTTCATCATCGTTGACAGAAGGAACATGGCCTCCTAATTCTCAATTTTATCCGTTTTTATGAGTGGCGGCGCAATGCCGCATATCTCCCTTATTGTCCTGTATACCAGGTCGTTCAGCACAGGGTCCTTCGTTCCGATTTTCCCCAGTGCCGCGTATGCCGCCTCTTCTATCCCCCTGTTGCCCGGGTTCTGCTCCCACAGTTCCCTGAGGAGCTCGAGGGCGTTGGACACAACGCTGAATGCCGGGTGAACTGCCCTGAGGAGGAGAAGCGACCGGCCCGCCGGGTTGCCCCCGCTCCTTATGCCCTCGATTATTTCGCGGTCCACCCCGATATCCTCAAGAGCGCGTATCTTCCGGCAGAGCATCGGGACGGCTTCGAGAAGCTCCGGGTTCCCGGGGTTGCCGGCCGCGATGTCCGAAATCATGACTATCGCGCAGTCCTGGAACGCCGGCTCGTCATGGGCATCGGCGATGCGTATCAGTTCGGGAACGGCGGCAAGGCCCATCTCATCTATTACGATGCCCCTGACCCTCTCGGCAAGCTCGTAGCCCGTCGAAACGTCCGAGAACAGCCCGACAATCTGGCCCACCGCCGAAACATCACCGGCCTTGGCCCTCGCGCTGTAGTGCAGATAGGATACCTCGGCAGCAAGCTCCCTCGCGCAGCTCTTGTGCTGCGGATGGGGCGATTCGGCCTCTATCCTGGCGAGGCTGCCCGCCGCGTCCATGCCGAATGAAAGGACGGCCTCCCTTGCGGCTTCGGCGAGCTCCTCGTCCCCGGATTCCGCGGCGATGCGGACAAGTGCGGGGATTGCCGCTGCATCCCGCTCCGCGGCGCACTCTGCAATCAGCTCTTGCGGCGTGGAAGACCGCTTCAGTTTCTCGTGCAGTCCGGCGCCCTCCTCGGCGAGGGGCTCCCCCCTGAAACCGGCAGGCTTGTTCGCGGCCGGCAACCCTTTCTTTTTCTGCTCCATGTTATAGTTAATGGATGATTACGCTTAAAAACCGCTCCGAAGCCCCCATAAACTCCATTTAAATTGAAATTCGCTGATATCCCCCTATGGACCTGATAGCGGGAGTCGACGAGGCAGGCCGGGGCCCGGTCATAGGCCCGCTCGTCATTTGCCTTGCTTTCTGCAAGAGGGATGACGAGAAGGCCCTGCGGAAACTCGCTTCCAAGGACTCCAAGCAGCTCTCGCCCAAGCAGCGCGAGGAAGCCTACGCCGAGCTGAAGAAGTTCGTCACTTTCCGCTGGATTGAGATATCCGCCTCCGACCTCAACACGCTCATGGCTACGATGTCCCTCAACGACATCGAGGCCAAGGTCATGGCCGACCTGATAAAGAAGCTCGGCGACGGCGACATCATGATAGACATGCCCGACCGGTACTCCTGGACGTTCAGGAAGCGGATGGAGAAGTTCGGCGTGCGCCGCTTCGAGGCCGAGCACAAGGCGGACGAAAAATACCCCATCGTCGCCGCTGCCTCGATATGCGCCAAGGTCCACCGCGACCTGAAGATCGAGGAGATAAAAAAGGCGACGTGCGACTTCGGGAGCGGCTATTCCTCGGACCAGAAGACGATAGACGCCCTCAAGGACAAGCCGCGCAGGGCGATGCTGGAGCCTTTCATCAGGCAGCGGTGGAAGACACTGGAAAACATAAAGCAGACGAAGCTTTTCCAAGGTGGCAACGATGGCTAAGGTGATAGTGAAGAACGACGGAGTCACCCTCGAGGTTCCGGACGGGGCCCGCCTGCTCCCCTACCTCTGGGAGAGCACATCCTTCCCGCAGGGCTGCGAAGACGGCACGACTTCCATCTGCGCCTGCGTCATACTCCGGGGCGAGGAGAACGTGAACCAGAAGAACCACAACGAGATTGTCACGCTCCAGAAAGCCGGCCAGCCCAATTCCTCGCGAAACCGCCTGGCCTGCCAGATATACGTGAAAAAGGGGGAAATAGAAATAGAATATTGAAAGGAACCGAGGTTGTCCCTGAACGACGCATCGTTCATGAACATGCTCGCGTTCGGTGCGTCGAACGCGACAGGACAGTCAAGAAACGCGCGCGTTTCTTGCCATCCTCCTGCTACTTTACTGCCCGCCCTGGGCGACGTCGTAGTCGTTCGGCTCGACCTTGATGCTGCCGACCATCAGCTTGTGGGTGGTCGAGTAGTATTCACACTCGAACGTTTCGTTGAGCTGGATGGTCGCGCTCTTGCCGGGCCCGAGAATCGTGGTGTCGAAAACCTGCTTCCCTGCTATGAAGCATGTTGCCGACCTCGGGAACGCGCCGGTGTTCTGGAACGTCACGTAGTCGGTCCTCTTGACAGTGATGCTCGAGGGCTCGTAAGTGAAGTCGTGCATCGTTATCGTGTAGGTCTGCGGCTCGTAGACTTTGGGCTTCTCCTTCTCTATCGTGAATGTCACTTCCTTCGATATGGCCGGGGAGTAGGGAGTCTTGTCATTGTTCATCAGCTCGACTTTTATCGTGTGCCCGCCCACCGTGAGGCCGCTAAGGACTATGTTCTTGGTCGAGAATACCTGCGGAGCGCCTCCGTCGACAGTGACGCTGAAGTGGCCTTCGCCGACCTTCTTGGCCCCCGCGGGGGCCTTGAGTATGAGGTTCTGCGTAGTGAGCGTGAGAGTCACGTCGGTTGTGTCTCCCGGGACTACCATCACTTCGCCTGCGCCCGGGCTCGCTATCGAGAACGACGGCGTCTTCGGGGGCGGCGGTGGCGGCGGAGGCGCAGTGGTATTGTTAGTCACATTCGTCTCGGACTGGAAAATACAGCCCAATGAAAGCATCGAAACCAGGATAAGCCCTAAAACGAGCGTTCTCATGGGATTCTTCTAATTGATTACTTATTTTAAAGGTTGGCAATAGTTTTCCACTCATGGCACGGGCGATACTTTTCGATTTCGACGGCGTGGTCGTGCAGTCCGAGCTCCTGCACAAGGAGACGTTCCTCGAGCTGCTCTCTCCATACGGCATCCGGGTAACTGACGAGAGGTGGTACCGCGAGTTCGCCGGCACAGGCTCGAGGCATATCTTCGAGGTCCTCACGAAGGAAAACGGCATCCATGAAAGCCTTGACGCCCTCGTTGAGCGGCGGAAGCGGGTTTACGAGGGCTACGTGCGCTCGGGGCGCCTGAAAGAGACTCCGGGAGTCCGTGGGTTCATAGGAAAGGCCCGGGCAAGGGGGCTCAAGACGGCGATAGTCTCCGGGAGCCACCGGACGAATGTGCGGGCCGCGCTGGAAACCCTCGGCCTCGCCGGGAACTTCGACCTGATTGTGAGCGGCGACGACCTGAAGGAGCGCAAGCCCGACCCGAAGCCGTTCCTCGTTGCGGCCGAAAAGCTCGGAATACCCGCCTCCGAGTGCCTTGTCTTCGAGGATTCTTTCGCCGGCGCCGAGGCGGCGCGGAAAGCCGGCGCGAGGCTCATAGTGCTCGATTCCCCCATCGGGAAGATAATCGCGGGAAAAGACCTGCTCATCCGGGATTTCAACGACCCCCGCCTCGACTCCGTCCTCTGACCGCTTTAAATAACGTTCCGGGCCATCCTTGTCAATACGGAAATCCGCTCGGGGTGTTTTATGATAAAACTTGAGCTGGACCGGAAAAAGCGAACTCTCTCGGTGAAGGAGCCGTCCGACGTCTCCTCGCTGCAGAACGGCTTTTACGGCCAGATGAAAAAAGGGGTAATCTCGCTCTATCCGGAAGAAGCCCTCTATGTCATGGATATCCGGAACGGGAAAACCTACGATTCCTCGGGAAACGAGTACCAGTTCAACGAGGTCGCCTCGCTTTTCCTGCGGAACAAAAAGCTCCTCGCCCGATATCTCACGTACAAGGACTATCGCGACAAGGGTCTCATCCCAAGGCCGATGAGCGAAGCCGAGGGAAATTACGGCCGCAGCGTCAGCGTCAAGTACCAAAGCTCGGACTTCAGCCTCGACTCGTATTCCTTCCAGGGGCTGTTCTTCCCGAACGACCTCATCACGCTCGTGGATGACGAGCGCTCGGGCAAGGAGCTTTACGAGCGGTTCTGGATAGGCCAGTTCGGCACGTACAAGGCGGCGCACCGCGGAAAGCTTTCAAAGCTGGACATTTTCGAGACTATCTTCCTCCTCAAGCACGGCGACCTGCACCTCAAGGGGAACAGCCTCGCCGACGTCGAGAAGAAGGCGCACAAGCGGATAAAGTTCTTCGGCGACATGTACCTGGTTTACGAGGACTGGCGCAAGCGCGGATACGTGGTCAAGACCGGCTTCAAGTTCGGGACGCACTTCAGGATATACCTCCCCGGGGCCTCCCCGGTCCGGAGCGAGGACGAGTGGATGCACTCGAAGCACGTCATACACGTTTTCCCGAGGAAGCACAAGCTGATAATTTCCGAGTGGGCCCGGGCTATACGCGTCGCTCATAGCGTGAAAAAGACGTTTATCCTCGCGATACCCGGCAAGAAGACTGCAATCCAAATCAACCCGAAAAAGCCGCGCCTGGATTTCCTGCTCTACCACCGCAAGAAGGGAGGGATAGAGACCCCGAAGGAAGGCGCGCCACAATACCTGATGTACTCGCTCACCGAGGATGAGTACATCGGCGGCGAAGAGCTCGCCGGCGCGCTCGCGGAGTGCGAGCATTTCGGGCTGGAAATGCTCATGGCGATTTCAGACCGCGAGAGCAGCGTCACCTATTACGTGATAAAGGCGATAGACCTGCCCGGAAGCGAATACGAATATTACGAAATCGAATGGGTGCAACCGTAGCACCCATTCTCGCCAAAAGCGCGGCTTTTGTCGATTGAGTGGGTTCAGCCCTGATTTTCAGCCCTTTGGCGGAGAGTCTTCCTGCAGGTGAAAGACGAAATAGCTCCTGTCATAAACCACGTCTATCCTCGTCTTTATGCTGAACTCCAATCCCAGGGATTCCGGCACTATCCGGTGGAGGACATCGTTCATGAACCTGGGGTCTGCCTTCAGCTCCGCAAGGGCATCTGCGAGCATTTCCTGCGGAAGCCTGAGCGCGAGGGTGGCAAGGCCGCAAGTTTCATCACCATCCCTCATTATGCCGTGAAATGCAAGGAACGAGAGCGCGCCAGAGCTCCTCAGTATGGCATAGGAATCCCCGGTCCCGTACGCTTCGCGCGAGATGTCGAACTTGAGGGGCATCAATTCAAGCGAAACCGCCTTGGCTTCCGCCTCGGGGTCCCTTTCGTGGGCGTGGTGGAGGGCGAGCTCGTCGGAGCACCTGCCTCCCTGGAAGCCGGCTGAGAACGCCCTGCCTTTGAATCTGGCGACCGACATTTCCGACAGGGACCGAAGGAGCATTTCCCTCCCCGAAACCGGCTCCTCCACTAGGGGAGCGCCGTTCGCCTTGCCTTTTGCAGTGGTTTCCCTGGGATTGTGCAATAGTTCCTGCGCCATGTTTGCACTATGGCCTCCAAGTTTTTTTAAATGTTTATAGCGGTATAACTATGTGATTAAATGATCAGGGCCAGCCATATCCTTGTGGAAGACGAAAAGACGGCATTGAAGCTATATGCGCAAATCCAGGAAGGCGCGGATTTTGCCAAAACGGCGAAGAAAAACTCAATCTGCCCCAGCTCGGAAGCCGGCGGGGACCTGGGGTTCTTCGGGAAAGGCCAGATGGTCAGGGAGTTCGAGGACGCGGCGTTCTCCCTTCCCGTGGGCGTCACCTCGAAGCCCGTCAGGACGGAGTTCGGATACCACCTCATCCTCGTCACCGCGAAGCGGTGAGCCGGAAAACCTCCCTTTTTAATCTATTTGTTTCATAACTTGTATTGGTGTGTATATGGGGTGGGTTAGGTATCTTTCAGTTCTACTTATGCTTTCGGCAAGCTTCGCCGTAACCATAATCGAATCGGGTGACGGCGGTGCAGCTTTCGTGAATGAGACTGCTGCGGCCAAGTGCCAGGAGCCGGACGTCCAGGCAGTATACAAGTGCCTCGGCAACGTCGTAAGGGTGGTTTCCTCGGTGCCGGGCCAAGGGAGCGCGTTCTACTGGCCCGACGGCAGGGTGGCTTACTGCCCCGTCGTCGAACCTAAGGACATGGGAGCCGAGTGCCTGGCCATGATGGGCCCGAACTACTGTCCCACGCAGGCCGAATGCGGCGCCGCACCGGTCCCGCAGGTATTCCCGGGCCAGAACGACACCGCGGAGCAGGTCGGAGACTCCGACTACTACATAATCGAAGGGCAGGCGGCAGCCGCCAACGAGAGCGCCCAAATCGCGCCTCCCCCGCCCCCGGTGAAGACGGAGCCGAAGAAATCCACGGTCCCGATGAAGAACGAGCTCGAAGTCCCGACGTCATCGAAAGCGCCGGCAGGGAACCTCGACAGCCCCCTTAACTACCTCGTATACATAGTCCTTCTGCTAGGGGTAGGGTCGGTCGGAGTGCTCTTCTTCCTGTTCAAGAACAGCATGGCAGAAGACGCCTAAGAAAGAAGCTTCCTGTACGCTTTTTCTATTCTTTCCGCTTCGGCAGCAGCGCCCGGCCCCTTCAGGGCGGCGCTGCGCCTGAGCCTCTCTCTTTCCAGCGAAACGAGCGCAGCCCATTTTTCTTTCGCGATAACGATGCCGAGCATTTTCCCGGCTTCGCCGGCAGGGAGCTTCGAGAGCGTCGTGCCGCGCTCCTCGCAGTATTTCACGAGCTTCCCCGACTTCTCGTGGGCCTCCCGGAAGGGCATCCCTTCCATGGCAAGGAAATCCGCGATTTCCGTTGCCTGGGCGAAGCCGGAGTCGAGCTCCTCCTCAATCCGCCTGCGGTCGAATCCGAGGCCCATTACGAGCCCCGGCAGTATCTCCAGGCTTTCCCGGGACTGCTCCAGCCCTGACATGACCGCGTATTTCGTCTCCTGCATATCCGAGTGGTAACCCGAGATAAGCCCCTTGAGGATGACTAGGCAATGGGTGAGGTTGGAATATACCCTCGCGCACCGGCCCCGGACGAGCTCGAGTATGTCCGGGTTCTTCTTGTTCGGCATTATGCTGCTCCCTGTGGTGTGCTCCTCGGAAATCGAGAGAAGCCCCTTTTGCGACAGCCATATCAGCTCCTCGGAAAGGCGCGAGAGCCGGCACATCAGCAGGGAGAGCGCTGAAAGCACCTCGGCCTCGCACTCGCCCCGCGAGCTGATGGCGTCAAGCTCGTTTTCCTGCACTTTGCCGAACGCGAGCATCCTCGCGGTTTCGGCCCGGTCTATCTTCCACGGGGTGCCGGCGATTGCGCAGGCTCCGAGGGGGTTCGAGTTTATCCTTTTGTAGGCGTCGAGAAGCCTCTCCTTGTCCCGCGAAAGGCCGTCTATCCATGCCTGGCACCAGAACGAGACGGTTATGGGCTGGGCGACGCGCGTGTGCGTGTATGATGCCATGGGCCCGTCCTTTTTCGCGAGCGATGCGAATGCTGCCTGGAGCGCCTCGATTGCCCCGATTGCGCGGAGTACTTCATCACGCATGTAGAGGCGCATGTCGAGGAGGACCTGGTCGTTCCGGGAGCGGGCGGTGTGCATTTTTTTGCCATTTTTTGTCAGTTCGGTGACCGCGGCCTCCACGTTCATGTGAACGTCTTCCAGCTCGGCCTTGAGCCTGAACTCCCCCCTTTCCCATCTGGAATAGACCGCCTTCAATGCCGTAACTATCTCCCCGGCCTCGCCCCCGCCCAGTATGCCCTGTTTTTCGAGCATCTTCACGTGGGCGATGCTGCCCAGTATGTCGTAGGGAATGAGTTTTTCGTCGAGCTGGACGTTCTCTCTGCTGTTGAATTCTATCGTCTTGCCGGCCGGGCCCTTGCCGAACCTTCCGCCCCACAGCATTTTCTTCATGCGAGTCCCTCAGCGGGAAAAATTATGAAACCTGCCGTCATCGGCTTTAGCCTCCAGCAGGGGCCTCGAGCGCTATTTCTTCTTCCTGTGGGTTATCGCGTGGTGGGCCATCAGGCGGATTGCGTTTATCCTGATGAATCCGACGGAATCCTTCTGGTTGAACCCGCCCTCGATATCCATGCTCGCGAGGTCCTTGTTGTAGAGCGAGCTCGGCGATTCCCTGCCCTTTATCGTGATGTTGCCCTTGTAGAGCGAGAGCCAGACCGTGCCGTCAATCAGCTCCTGGCTCTTGTTTATCGCGGCCATGAGGAAGTCCATTTCCGGGCTGAACCAGAATCCGTAATACACAATCTCGGCGAACTTCGGCGCGAGCATGTCACGGAGGCGCATCACTTCCCTGTCCATCGCCACGGCCTCCACGTCCATGTGGGCCGCGCGCAGTATCGTCGCCCCCGGAGTCTCGTACACTCCGCGCGACTTGATGCCGACGAACCTGTTCTCGACGATGTCGATGCGGCCCACGCCGTTCTCGGCGCCGACCTTGTTGAGGTGCATGTAGAGCTTCAGCGGGTCGGTCTCCGTCACGCCGTTCGTCTTGTCCACGACCTTGACCGGGATGCCGTCCTTGAACTGGATCTCGAGCTCGGTCTCCTTGTCCGGCGCGTCCTGCGGGGCCTTGGTCCATTCGAACATGTCATGGCCAGGGGGGGACTTGGGGTCCTCGAGCACCCCGGACTCGTAGCTGATGTGCATGAGGTTCGCGTCCGTGCTGTACGGCTTCGCGTGCGTCGCCTTTATCGGGATGCCCTTCTCCTTGGCGTAGTTTATGAGGTCAGTCCTGCCCTTGAAGCGGGAAAGGAACTCCTCGTCCTTCCACGGCGCGATGACCTTTATCTTGGGGTTCAGCGCGAAGTAGGTTAGCTCGAAGCGGACCTGGTCATTCCCCTTCCCGGTCGCCCCGTGCGAGACATATTCGGCGCCCTCCCTTGCCGCAATCTCCATCTGCTTCTTGGCGATGACCGGCCGCGCGAGCGAGGTGCCCAAAAGATATCTTCCCTCGTAAATCGCGTTCGCCTTTATCGCGGGGAATATGAAATCCGTGACGAACTCCTTCTTCAGGTCCTCCACGTAGACTTTCGACGCCCCGCACTTGAGTGCCTTCTCCTTCGCGGCCTCGAGGTCCTCCTGCTGGCCGACGTCCGCTATGAACGCGACGACCTCGTAACCCTTTTCTATGAGCCACTTCAGGATGCACGAAGTGTCGAGACCGCCCGAATATGCCAGAACTACCTTTGATTTCATAAAAAATCCTCCATTACCTGATAATCGTCATCGGGAGGGCCGCGGCCTTTTCCGCAAGCGCCTCCGCCTTCTCCCTTCCCAGCCCGTACCAGTAGACTATCCACGGCACGATTGCGAGCGAGCCTTCGCTGTTCTTCTCATACCAGCATTTGCAGGGGTTTTCTGCAAAAGCGCGCCAGACCAAAGACTCATGCTGGCTTTTAATTGATTCCCAGATTTGCCTCCCCACCCCCCTGCCCTGCATTTCCGGGTCCACCGCGAACTTGTCAAGGTACGGGACGTTGTCGATACTCTTGATTATCGCTATGCCGCTGAATCCGGGGGCGACGATGGCCATGCTGAACGGGGCGTCCAAATAGCCTGCGCGAAGCGGCCTGCCGAAGCTGCGCTCGATGAGCTCCCTGGCTTTCGCCTTTTCGGCATCGCTGAAGGAGGAGCGGAACTCGAGTGCCTTGCCCTGCAGGGGCTCCTCGAGGGGCTTGCCCGAAAATCCGGCATGGAGCGCGGGGGGCGGAATCTTCGCCACTAGGTGCCGGGTAACCTGCCTCTCAACCATGTTTTCAGTCCTCGCGCAGAATCGGCGCTGTGCAGCATCTCGGGGCCCCCTCGCCCGTCAGGATGCCGTCGAAGCTAAGCGGAATTACCTTGAAGCCTATGTCCGAGAGCCGTGCGTTAACTTCGTGCGCCGCGGTCGTGGATATCACGGTCTCGGGGTTGACATAGAACAGGTTCGTCCAGCCCTTGTCGTGCTTGTCGTGGGGCACGAGTATAAGGTGCTCCACTCCCATGCGCTTGGCGAGCTTGTCCACCTGCGCAGTGTCCTGATAAAGCTCCGGGCATGCGACCATCGTGCGCATCTTGCCCCGGCCGCCTATCGTGGTGGCGTAATCGAGGTGGAGCGTGCCGGGAACGAGCGGGACCGGGATTATCTCCTTGTTCCCGATGACGCCCCGGAGCGTCTCCACCGCCATCATGTTAGTCCGGTCGCCGAGCCCGACGAGGACCGCATCAGGGAAAACGAGGACATCGCCGTATTCGATTATGTCGCCGGCCTTCCAGGGGTTCCGCGCACCGCAAATCACTCCTGTCTCGGGCGCGCGCTTGCCGTGCTTGAACCGGGCGGCGTAGGCTTCGGAGCCTATCACCGCAAACGAGTCGCGCTGGTAGACTCCTTCGCTCATTTCCTTGCGCGGCTTCACCGAGACCACCTCGGCCCCCTCGGAAACGAGCGCATTCACGAGCATGCCGTGCTCTTCCTTTACCTGGCTGATGGGCGGCGGGAGGTGCGTTCTCTGGACCTCGTTGATCGCTGTCTCCTTGGTCCATGTGAGGTAATCCGGCGCATGGACCGCCACTTTCCTGAGCTGTCCGTCCTCGGAGTTGCACTTGGCCCCGAGCGCCTTGAGGTCAACGTAGTCGACCAGGGCCGCCTTGCCCTTGAATCCCGATGCCGTCTGGGCTTCGGGTTTTTTTATCGTCGTCAATTGCTGCATCTTGTGCCACTCTCTGTGACACTATCGCGGCGAATCACGCTTATAAACATTTCGTGAAATATGTTACAAATAGATACCAAGTTGTTACAAATAGAACAAAGGTGGCGCATTGGACAACATCTCACAGCTCGTATGGCTTTACGTGAAGCAGAGGCCCTTCCTCAAGGAGATACTGCGGGAAAGGATAGTGAATTTCTCGGCGCTCTCGCGCAAGATATCCTCCGAGGCCCTCGGCAGCCCCCGGCACGCCAACGCCGTGAAGATGGCCCTCGTGCGCCTCTCGCACAGGATGGAGAGGAGCGAGGACGACCTCGAGGGCAAGATACTCGACGTCCTGCGCCGCAGCTCTCTTTCCATCCGGACGAAGGTCGCCGTGGTCATCAGCTCCCGCGAGATCGAGGGCCTGAAATACCTCTCTTACGCCGAAAGCCGGGGCGTCATCACTTACGTGATAGAGGAAAAGGAGCTGGAGAAGGTCGGCCGCTCCCGCACCATACTCAGCACAGAGACGAACCTCAACCTGATTTCAATACACAGCCCGCTCGAGCTGGAGGGCACGCCCGGCGTGATAGCCCACGTGCTCGACGCGTTCGCGGCCGAGGGCATCAACATAGCCGAGTTCCTCTCGTGCTACACGGACACCCTCCTCGTGGTGAAGCAGGCGGATACCGAAAGAGTCTACAAGATACTTTCAAGCATCATGGCTTGAAGGGTATCTGCATCTGGACCTTCTTGCCGCTCGTGCCGCCGTTTTCCCATATTTCGAGCTCCAGGTAAAGCGTCGCATCCGCACCGGCTTCGCCCACATCGTAGAAAGTCAGCGTCTTCGAAACCGCCGCCCCGGGATAGACATTGCCCAGTTCCAGCCCGTAGAGCGAAGAGGCCTCGTACTGCCTGCCGTCCATTACAAGCGCGGCATCGGTAATCGTAATCTCCTTCTTGAGCGAGCCGGCGTTCTTGACGTCCAGGTCGATTTCGTAGTCATTGTAGTATCCGTAGGTGCCGCCCTTGACCAGCTTAACCTGCACGTCGCCCACGGTTGAGCTTCCAGTGAGATTGTGGAGCTCGCCATCATAGACGTCCGAATAGTTGTAGGTGTAGTTGACGAGGTCGTAGGCCAGGAAGACCGAGCGGTTCTGCTTTATGGTTTTCCCGCCGGAGGAAGTGTAGGTGACCTCGAGGTCGGCATAATCCGTCTGCGACTTGGCTATGCCGCTGAACATGACCTTGTGGGTGAACACCTTGTTGTCATAGAACGGGTAGCCGCTGCTCTTGTCGAAGTCGGCATCCGAGACGGCGGCGCTCCCGGAGTAAAGGATTTTGTCCTCGTCATCCTTCAGCGTGATCTCCGCTGTGCCGTTATCCGTGACCACGTTGCCATCGGCATCCTCGAGCGTGAACTGGACGTCGTACCAGTCCTGCGACGCTGCCGCTCCGTACCCCTGCTTGATATAGAGGTAGCCTATCTTCTCGGCGCTGCCGGAGCTTTCCGTGCCGTTAGCGGCGGAGTCCCCGGGCTGGGCGACCGTCTTCCACGCCCCCGTGCATCCGAACATCAAAATGAAAACCGCAAAAAGTGCAACAAGTCTCATATTCACACCTGCCTCGGCTTGAGCATGCCTATGGCTATGAATGCCGCTACGAGAAGCAGTGCGAACCCGGCTACCCCCGCGAAAATCAGGAGCGGGGCATTGGCCTCCTCGCTCGTCACCACAATCGCCTTCCTCTTCTCCATCATCGTCACGACGTCGAAAGTCGCGCTGCTCCCGTTGGTCTCTAATGCGTCCTCAGCCGATGTAATCGACCCGGGCATCACTACGGTGTAAGCAGACTCGACCTTCGCCTGCCTCAGTATGGCGGCCGAAGCCTTCGCAGAAGTGTCCGTAAATTTGGTTTCCTCGTTGTCGAGGTAATTGCCGAAGGTGTTCCCGTAGGAGCCCTCCGAGCTGCTCCCGTAGGGCGTGTCGTAATAGTCCCCGTAATAATCATCGTAAGAGCCTGACGAGGAGCCGCCGAAGATTTCGCTGCTCTTGTCCAGGTTCTCGGTGAAATCAGGCATGCGGTCTATTGTGAGCCTGTACCTCTTGAAGAATATGTCGTCCTTCGTCTCGAACGTATAGAACGCGTCGGAAGGCTTGAACGTCTTCTTGATTGTGACGATGCCGTCCTCTTCCATGCACACGACGCCTACGTAGGCGCCGCAAATGTTTTCGAGCGTGTCGCTGCCGCCGTATGCGCTCCCGGAAGCAAGCAGTATGGAGAGGTCCGTGACCTGGGTTATCTCCGCGCTCCCGTCAGCGTTCTGCTTGTGGGTGGTTTCCACCGACAGGCAGCCGGACAGCATTAATCCCAATGCCAGAACTAGCCATGCCCCCCTCATACTCGTTCATTTGCCTAAAAATGTTTTTAAACGTGTCTAGAATTGGTAAAGTAACTTACTTTTCAGTTATTGGCTGTTTGCGAACCCCCGGAGGGTTCGCCGAATGAACAAAAACGGGCCAGGTGAGATTTGAACTCACGACCTTCACCTTCCGCCTTTTGGGAAAAGGCGGCCCAAAACTGCCTCTCCATTTCCCGAAAATAGGACGGTGCCGCTCTATCCAAGCTGAGCTACAGGCCCAAATTTTCCCACAATCTGACTAGGAAAATGCCCCGAGGGTTACCTCAGAATATCGGATATGTCCCCATGAGTTTAAAAACCGTTTTTCGCATTTTTGAAGCATGATCCTGCAACTCTCCGGGCTTATCAGCCGTGCTGTCGAGCAGACCCTCGAAGACCGGATAGCTGTATCATTCTCGGGCGGACTGGACTCGACAGTTATCGCCGCGATAGCCAAAAAACACGCCGAGGTCGAGCTTTTCACAGCCGGCGTGGCCGGAAGCGAGGACATGGAATATGCCGAAAAGGCCGCCTCCGAGCTCGGGCTCCCGCTCCACAAGGCAATAATCGGGGAAAGCGACGCGATAGCAGCATACGGAAAGATACACTCGCTCCTACCAATGGACTTGCTGAAGCTCGAAATACTCGTCCCCGTCTACTTCGTGGCCGAGGCCGCCGCGAGGCGCGGGCACAAGACCGTGCTTTTCGGGGCTGCGGCGGAGGAGCTGTTCGTCGGCTACGAGCGCTACTACCAGTACAGGGACGAGGGCAAGGACGTCGACTCGATACTCCGCGAGGAGTTCCGCACGCTCCCCCAGCGCGACATGGCTTACGTGAAGCGCGTCTGCAGGAGCTTCGACATCGAATCCCGCTTCCCCCTATACAACAAGGAGCTGGCCGACATAATGTTCTCGGTTCCCCTCGAGGAGAGGATGGACGACCGGGAAATGAAAAAAGGCATCCTCCGCGAGGCTGCCAAGTATCTCGGCACGCCGTCATTGGTGCTCAGGAGGAAAAAGCGGGCGATGCAGTACGGCTCGGGCGTGCACAAGGTCCTATTGAAGAAGGCAGACGAGATAAACCGGACCTATCCGGCTTCCTGAGCCGCGCGGACGACGTTCGTTATCAGCATGGCGACGGTCATCGGCCCGACGCCGCCCGGCACGGGCGAGCAGTGCGCTTTCTTTATGACGTTCTCGAAATCCACGTCCCCTACGGTCTTGTCGCCGACCCTCGTAGTCCCGACGTCGATGACATAAGCGCCTTCCTTGACCATTTCCGCCCTGACGAGCTTCGGGACCCCGGCGGCCGCTATGAGTATGTCCGCGTTTTTTGTGTGCTCCCCGAGGTCGCTCGTCCGGGAATGGCATATCGTGACTGTGGCGTTCCTCTGGAGAAGCATGAACGCGAGGGGCTTTCCCACGACGTTCCCCCGGCCTATCACAGTCGCGTTCTTCCCTGCAAAATCGACTCCGTAATATTCGAGCATCCTGATTATGCCCATCGGCGTGGCCGGCATGAACTTCTCCGATATCCCGAGGAACATCCTGCCTATGTTTGTGGACGTCCACCCGTCCACGTCCTTGTCCGGGTGGATTGCCTCGACGATTTTATTGTAGTCGATGTGCTTCGGGAGCGGCGACTGGACTATGAAGCCGTGCACGGCCTTGTCCATGTTGAGCCTGCCAACGAGCGCGAGAAGCTCTTCCTCCCCGGTCTTCTCATCGAGCCGCTCCAGCCTCGACTCCACGCCTACGGATGCGGCCTTCTCCATCTTCTTCCTTACGTACAGCTCGGATGCAGGGTCGTTCCCGACGAGAACTATGACGAGAACCGGCTTCCTGCCCATCCTGCTCACCGCGGCCCTCGCCTCCTCGACGATTGCCGCGGCAGGCTCCCTGCCAGAAAGAGTCTTGTACATGATTGGTTCAGGCCGCCAAGTCTTTTAAATTGTTTATCGGCAAATCAATTCGATTGGGCCTGTAGCTCAGCTAGGTTAGAGCGACGGTCTTATATGACACGATCTAATACAGTCATACTAGACTGAGTGCCTATGAAAGCCGTAGGTCCGGAGTTGCGCCTTTTCAAAAAAGGCGCCCCAAAACAGGCTGTTGAAAAACCCTTTCGGGTTTTTCGGTGAAAACCATTTTGCGAGCGAAGCGAGCAAAATTAGCAGGCCGGTTTTTGGGCGCTTTTTCCTAAAAAGCGCATCGGAATTCAAAATGGACCTCCTGTCTTTTTTTGAATACAGGATGACCATGCGGCTCTCCGCAGGCCCAATCTATTGCCCTGTGCCAGCCCTGGCCCTGCCTCACGTGTTAATAACAATGCCTGCCAGATTCGGACTGTGTGCGGCATAGGCGCGGTCTTCGGCAAGTCTATCGGCGACGGCGAATCGACGGTCAAAAAAAGCCTGGATGCAATCAGGCACCGGGGCTACAGCCACGATGAAATCGCGGCCGGTGAGGATTGCGCACTGGGCGCCAACCGGCTCGAAATCGTGGATTCCCCGAATGCGCGCCAGCCCCAGACGAACGAGGACCGGACAATCTTCGCGGTCTTCAATGGCGAGATATTCAACCACAACGCCCTCAGGCAGGGGCTGGCCGCCCGGGGCCACGTCTTCAGGACGGCTTCGGATACCGAAGTCCTTGCCCATCTCTATGAAGAGCACGGGCCCGGGATGGTGAAGATGCTCGATTCGGAGATGTTCGCGTTCTTCATCTATGACAGGCGAAGAAACTCGTTTTTCGCGGCGCGCGACCGCTATGGGGTAAAGCCGCTCTACCACGCTCTCGACTCATCCGGAAACCGCCATTTCGCATCTGAAATCAAGCAGCTTTCCCAGTTCGGAGATATCCGGAGGATAGACTTCTTCCCCCCGGGCCATTTCATGCTTGATGGCAGGCTTACACGCTATTACAGCATTCCCGGGCCCGGGGACAAGATGCCGCAAAGGAGCGAGGCGATAATCCCGCGCCTCCGGTCCCTGTTCGATTCGGCGGTGAAAAAGCGCGCCGACACGGACCTTCCGCTTTGCGTGTTCCTGAGCGGCGGGGTGGACAGCACATCCGTGCTCGCGACGGCGAGGAAATTCCATGATTCGGTCACTGCGATAACCGTCGGGCTTCCCGGCTCGCAGGACCTCGCGGTTTCGAAAAAATACTGCTCCGAGAACGGCATACGCCATCTCACTTTCAGGCCCCCTTCGGAGAAGGAGCTGGTCCTGATGCTCCCGAAGTTCGTGCGCATCACGGAGAGCTTCGAACCTCACGTCCTCCGCTATGCGGCGGTGAACTACTTCATCGCCGAGTTTGCCGCAAAGAGCGGCTTCAGGGTAGTGCTCTCAGGGGACGGGGCCGAGGAGATATTCGCCGGCTATACTGCCTTCGACCGCGCAAAGGATTATGCGGAGGTGTCGAGGATGCTCTATTTGCTCGAAACCGGCCTCCACCGCATGCAGTTCCAGCGCGTGGACCGGATATCCATGTTCCATACCCTTGAAGTCCGGGTGCCCTTTTTCGACACGGATTTTGCAGATTACGCGATAAGGATTCCGAGCGAGCTCAAGATAAGGGACTGCGGCGGAAGGAGAGTGGAAAAATGGATATGGCGGGAGGCCATGCGGGACCGGCTTCCGAGCTACATAGCGGACCGCGGGAAAAGCGTCCTCACCGAGGGCGCCGGATACGGCATAGGCGAGGCCTCGGCCGGGATGTTCCACGAAGCCGCGAACGAATCGATAAGCGACCGGGAGCTTGCCGGATTGAGGAGGGCGTACCCCGACTGGAACATAACCGACAAGGAGACTGCATATTACTTCCGCATGTTCCTCGATAACGGCTATGCCAAGGCCGAATTCAGCAAGGACCGGCCTTATATCCACCGCTCAAGGCTCAGCAGGCTGCAGGCGCTCGTTTCACGCGTACTCCGGCTCTAGAGCCACTCCGCCGGCTTCTGCGATATCCCCCTCATCATGCTCTCCACGAGGGGATTCTCTATGTCAAACAGCGGGAGCAGCGAATGCATGCAGCATACGGTGAAGGATGCGTCCCTGCCCCCGCTCCCGAAGCGGACGACGGTGCCCGGGCGCTCCAGCATCCCGAAATCCCCGCCGCTTGCCCGGAACTCGAAATTCTCCTCCTCGCTCGACTCTAACTGCCGCTCCTTCCTGTGGAGGATGAGGTAAAGAGAGAAATTCCTGGAGTTGCAAAGGACCCTGAGCCGAACGCGCCGGGAAATGAGAAGGCGCGCTATCGTTCCGCTATCGACTTCTATGAATAGTTCTGCCCGGCCCGCCTCCCCCGAGGGAGTATCGCCGTCAGACTGCACGCTACTTTATTTTCCTGAACTTTCTTAATCCTTTATCTTCTTCCTGAATTTTATGTAAGTAGCGTAATCGATGTACCTCTTTTTCGCAATGTAGTCCTTTGTCTTGGGCGCCCTGTCCCTTGCCGCCTCGATTTTGTCCGTCACGGTCATGGCGAAGGAGTCGCTCCCTGCACCCGAGCCGTAAGACGTAACGAGTATCCTGCTTCCGGCCTTGGCTTCGTCCAGCACGGCGCTGAGCCCGAGCATCGAGGCACCGGAATATGTGTTGCCGATTATCGGGGTAAGCAGGCCGGCCTTCAGCTTCTCTATCGGGACGCCGAGCTTCTTCCCGACTTCGACCGGGAACCGGCCGTTCGGCTGGTGGAAGACCACGTAATCGTAATCCGCCACCTTCGTGCCTGTCTTTTGCAAAAGGCCCATGGTGGCGTTCGTCACGTGCTTGAAGTATGCCGGCTTGCCGGTGAATCGGCCGCCGTGCGACGGGTATTCGGCATGCTGCCTCCTCCAGAAGTCCGGAGTGTCCGTCGTGTATGAGAATGTCGCCTCGACCGTGGCCAGGGATTCCCTGTCCGGCCCGGCTATGAATGCCGCCCCCCCTGAGGCCGCCGAATACTCTAGCGCGTCTCCGGGCCTTCCCTGGGCCGTGTCTGCGCCGATTGTCATGCCGTACTCTATCATCTTTGCATCGACCATGGCAAGGACAATCTGGAGTCCTGCCGTGCCTGCCTTGCAGGCGAATTCTAGGTCCGCGCTTGTGAGGTTCGGCGTGGCTCCGAGCGCTTCCGCGACTATCGTGCCCGTGGGCTTGACGGCATACGGGTGGGACTCGCTCCCCACGTAGAGGGCGCCCATTTTCTTGGGGTTTATTCCAGCCCTCGCCAGGGCGTTCCTGGCTGCTTCGACCGATATGGTCGCCGTGTCCTCGTCCACCCCGCCGACGGCCTTCTCGATTATGCCGAGGCCGTTCTCGATGCGCTCCGGCTCCTCGCCCCACACCTTTGCGATCTCCCCGCTCTTTATCCTGTAGACCGGGACGTAAGAACCGTAACCGACAATACCTGCCATAAGAGTTTCACCCTCGTTAAAAGTATGGAAACTATGCTGTCTGCTCCCTCTTTTAACCCTTCTTTTTCTTCATCGGCTTCGACCAGAAGAACGAGAAGGCGAGTGCCGCGACGGCTATCAGGCCGATGAAAAGCACGATGTAGCCGAGGTTCAGCTCCCGGCTCCTGACCACTATCGGCTTCGACTCCTGCAGGAGCGAGACGAGGTCGAAAGTGACGGTTTTCCCGCTGACCGTGCCGGTGATATTCCCGGCATGGGCCTCGTCGACGTCGAAAGGCATGACTATCGTGTATGTGAGGTTGGCCCGTATCTGGCGGAGGATGCCCGCGGCCTCGCGGTTGTTGGCCTCATCCTCGAAGTCTATGGGGTTGACCGAGCCGGCTCCCTCCGCGGCGCCGCTTATGTTGGCCGCTATGAGGAGCTTCGAAAGGGAGCTTGCGAACTTGTCGTTCGGTATCTTGTTTATGGTAAGCGTGTAGGCGACCTCGGGTATTCCGTATTCCGAGGAGTATGTGTAGTATCCGCCCGGAGAGAAGCTCTCGGTAATCGTGACCGTCTTGGCCTTGACGTCCACAATGCAGTCGAGGTTCTTTCCGGATTCGCAGGCCTGCTTCATCGAGGCGAACGACTTGTTGGTAAGAACCGTCGTGAAGAGCGTGAGCTCCGAGGTCTTCGATATCGTCGAGGTGCCGTCGCGCGAAACGCTCTGGATGTATGACTGGTCCAGTGCCGCGCACGAAACCGCGAGTAGCGCAAGCAGGATTAATGCTTCCCGTCTCATGCTATCCTCTGGGGGTGCAACAAATAAAAATCAAAGCTCCATGCCGGTAGGCGTGTCGGGAAGCCTGAATGCGGGCCCCTCCTCGCGCGCGCCGAGGGCAGGCACGGGGATGACCATCTGGAAAGTGCACGAATCCCTCCTTGGAATCATCCCGAACTCGTTCACGACCAGCCTCCCGATTATCTCAGGAAGCTCGCTCTCGCCGCTGCACATGGCGCAGGAAACGCGTGCGGATTTGAGGCCGAGCCTTCCATCCTCGCTCACGGCTATCGAATAGCTTATCTGCAGGTCGTCGATTATCCCGGCCTTCAGCTCGTGGCGGAGCTCGAATGCGCTCTTGCGCACCGCCCTCATCGCTATCAGCTCTACGAATCTCGCGGACTCGCTCTCGGCCTCCGAAAGCCGGCATGTCCCGCTCTCCCTCACGATTTCCTCGGTGGCCGGGCAGTGCCTTCCGGCGACGAAACTAGCGGCCATGGCCGCGCAAATGGCCCCGGTCCTGATAAAGCTGGCGCTCCTTGGATTCATGTTTCAATAATTAGATATTAGTGTTTTTAACGTTTCCCGATGCCCGTTTCCTGTATTCGGCGGCCATCTCCCTTATGCCGTCGGCGAGCGGCCTCGGGGCGAAGCCGAGCTCGCTTTTGGCCTTCGTGCAGTCGAAGATGCGGTCGTTCCCGAGGACCGCGACGTGCTCGCGCGTCATCCTGGGCTTCTTTCCGACGGCCCGGGAGGCGCCCTCCCAGATTCCGGCCGCGAGGCCGGCGAATGCAAGAGGTATGCTTTTCTTCGGGGGCTCGACGCCGAGCTCCTTGCACGCGACGGAATAGATTTCCATCTGGCTAAGGGGCTCGCCTGCGACTACGTATGTCCCCTGCCCCTTCTCCAGCGCAGATGCGATGACGGCGGCGACGTCGTCCGCGTGGACGAACGGTATCCTGTTCTTCCCGTCGCCGACTACCCTCATCTTCCCGGCCTTGAGCCTGTCGAAAATCATGAAATAGTCCTCGAACTGGGGCCCGTAGAGAGTCCCTATCCTGAGGATGACGTGCTGCTTCTGCTTCCGCACGACGCCCTCGGCCTCGAGCTTCGTCCTCGCGTAGTCCGTGTCGGGCGCGGTTTTCGTGTTCTCATCGGCCGGCTTTTTCGCGAGCTTCTTCCCGTAGACGGATATCGAGCTCGAGAAGACGACCTTGCACCCCTCTGGGACGGCGTTCACTATCCTCCACGTGAGGCCGACGTTCGACTCGTGGATGGTCTTGCTGTCCCGGGCGTCTATCGAGCCGGCGAGGTGGATGACCGCCCTCGCGTCGCCAAGGATGCTCCTCAGCTGGTCCACCGAGAAATCGGTGACTATCTCGCCCTTGAGGCCGGAGGCTCTCCGGACGAGCGGGACCGCATTCACCTTCGAAAGGACCGCGGAGGCGAGCCTTCCGCCCGCTCCCGTTACGTAGACCTTACCTGCCATATTTCTCAGAAATCTCCTCGAGCTTCCGGTCGATGCGCTTCTCGGCTTCGAGCCTCTCGAGTGCGTATTCCTTCATGTCCATGAACTTCATGCCCGATGCGAGGGCGGGGTGGACGCGCTCTATTTCGCGGAACATCTGCTGGGCGACCTCGCGGTAGTCCGCATGCCCCTGCATGCCGCTCCGGAGCTCGAGCATGTGGTAGGCCTCCCTCAGGTTCATCGTCATGTACCAGCGGATGTTGTACGCGAGCGGGATTACATACTGCGCCTCGCGGGGGTATTTTTCCGCTATCGCTTCGTAGGCATTTTTCGCGCCTTCCATGACGTCGGTGAACTCCTTCCCGTAGCCTGCCTCGACTATCTCGCGCGGCATCTTGAACCCTAGGTGCGGGGAAAGGTACTGCCGCTCCTGCGTCAGCACCCTGTGGCGGTGCAGGTCCCTGTACGCGCCGTAATTGGCGCAGATGTCGAACGTGTAGGAAATGTGCTCGAACGCGCGGCCGGGCTTGTGCCTCCTGTTTTCCCGCTGGTTCACGTACGCGCGGATAACCGCATCCCTCTCCTGCTTCCCCATCCGCCCGACCTTTTCGAGCACCTCGGAAAGGGGGCAGTTCATCTGCGGGTAGAGCGCGAAGGCCGCGGCCTTCCGCTCGGCGTCCTCTTCGTACTCGACGAGCTCAACGAGCGGGCCTTTCGCGACCGAGTCGTGCCTGCGGGCCTCGGCGCCGACGTCCTTCCGGACGCGCCTGAAATACTCCTGCATCGAGGTGCCGTACTTGTCGTTCGCCCTCTTAACGAAGGACGGTATGACTTTGGCCAGCTCGCCCTGCATCAATGCCGCGATTCCGCGCATCTCTGCAAGGTCGTCCGAGTAAAGTTTTGTAAGCAGGTATTCGTAGGCCCGGCCGTCCCCGAAGAACCCCATGTTCGTGATTGTGGATGCCGGAAGGAGGCCGCGCAGTATGTCGCACGTCTTTGCCCTTATCGTGGACTTGTACGCGCGGTCGCTCGTGTCCGCGTCCTTGGGCGTGCGCTCCGTTACGTAAGCTGAAATCTTCGGAATCAACTCGGCATAGGTCTGGAAGCAGCGGTCGCACGTCTTTACGTAAAGCTCCGCGAACTCGGAATCCATGAGGGTCTTCTCGCGGTGGTAGCGCCATGTGCCGTCCTCGCGCTTGTTGTCGAAATACACGTACCTCGTGGATTTTTCGAGGGGCGAGAGCCCGAGGCGCGAGTCCTGGAGGGTCTTTGTTGCGAGTATCGATATGTCCTCCACCGCCACGTGGCATCCGGCAAGTTCAGCGACCGAGTCGTCGCCATAGCCGACAAGGACCCTTTCGTAGAACTCCTCGGCTTTCCTCGTCTGCACCGGCCCGGCCTGGTTTTTGGGAAGGGCGCCGAGGATTTCGGCCATCCCGGTCTCTGGGGCAAGCATGAACTCATCAAGGAGCACCCGCCTCAGGCTTTTCGCGCTCCTTGAATATCTCGAGAAAAGCGCGCCCTTCACTACTTCTGGAAGGTTGGTCAGTGCAAAAATCGGCTTGTCGAGGTTGCTCACAAAAGGCTCAAGGAGCTGCCTCTCCCTCTCGCTGAATTCCTCCATGCACCCCTTCTACCTGCCAACCTTTAAAATTGATTTCAACCTTTTCAGCGTATGCGGAAAGTCATACTTTTCATAGCATCCAGCCTCGACATGTTCATAGCGAGGAAAGACGGCTCGGTGGACTGGCTTTTCACCGATGGCGACTACGGCTACCGGAAATTCTACGAATCCGTGGACACGGTCCTCATGGGCAGGAAGACATACGAGCTTGCGCTTAAGCTCGGCGACAGCTTCGGGGGAAAGAACTGCGTCGTCTTCTCGCGCTCGGCCGGGAGAAAGGCAAAGGGCAACGTGAAGTTCGCGAGTGACCCCGCATCTTTCACCGAAAAGCTCCGCGCCGCTCCAGGAAAGGACATTTACCTCGTGGGCGGCGGGCAGATAGTCTCGGCCCTGCTGAATGCCGGGCTCGTGGACGAGATAGTCCTTTCAATCCACCCGATAATACTCGGCACCGGAATCCCGCTTTTCGATTCCATCGGAAAGTCCGTCAAGCTCAGCCTCGAAGGCTCTGAAAAATTCCCGAGCGGACTCGTCCAGCTGAAATACTCTGTCGCAAAAGCCGCTTTTTAAATTGTTTTATTTTAAGTAAATTCATGAGGGAAGGGGGGACAAGGTTTTTGCATGCACGGAGGGCCGCGCCGCTCGTGCTCTCGGCACTGATTTCCGCGTGCGCGCGCCCCAGTTATCCGGCTCCGGCCCGACCGATGGAGGAGCCCCGCATCTTTTCCGAGTGGTCCGGCGGGACCTGCGAATTTTCTTCACAGTCCCTGACCTATTCGGATTCGACGAGCGGAGCGCACTCGAGCCGGACGCTCGATGTCCCCGACTGCTCGCCCTCGCGCATCCTGTGCGGGGAAGAGTACACCGTCCTCTTCAGCGGCACGCGGGCGGTCGTGGCCCTCGGCGCCCGGTCAGTCCTCAACGGGACGGAGATGCTCGGGTTCATCGGCGGCCGTTTCACGCCAGCAAACTCCTATTCGATAAACATCAGGGACCCGGCATCCGAGCGCATCCTGTCTGCCCGCGTCGAGCGCCGCGAGCTCTGCATTGAAACCGGCAAAGGGAACAGCTGGTGCATAGACCTCTCGGACCCGCGGGAATGGAATATTTATTAGATTGGATTGAGAATCCGTTTCGTGATATTATGGCAGGACCAAGGAGACGACCGGCAGAAACGCAGACTCCCCAGCTGAGCGAGGATGAAGTACGGAACAGGGCGCAGAGGAGCTTCGACTCCTCCCTGAACGCAGTGATACAGGCCCGCTTCAGCGCAAGGCCCCCCGCGGCCGAGATAGCGGCCGTGCGCCGCATGATAGACGAGTCGGGCGCGAGCGACATCACCCCCGCGGTCAGGCGCTACTCCGAAGAGAATCCCAACTCCGTGATTGCAAGATACTTCAGCTACACTAGCTCGACGGGCTGGCTTCTAACGCCGACTGGCACCGTCGGCTTCAACCCGGCCCAGCTTGCCGCGGACGTCCGGGCCATCGCGGGCGCCGCGAGGCAGCAGGTGGCGAGCTCCTTCGTTTCCCTCTTCCAGCAGTCGAGGAGGCAGAACCCGGACTTCACGTTCGCGGACGTCCCGCTCACAAACCTCGATTACGTGGGCACGGACATCGCGCGGTCAATGGTCAATAGCACGAATGGAGGCCCGAACGCAGTCCCGGTTTTCATAGCGAGCGAGAGGGACGCCGGCACTTTCAGGATTGCGCTGAAGGAATCCACGCAGGGCCCCGGATGAATCAGGAGGGGAGAAGCCCCCTCAATATCCCGATTAGCTGAGGCCGCCCGGCGAGCGTCTTGGCGACCGATGGCGCGAAATTCCCGGCCATGATGTCTGCAAGGTCCTTCTGCCCTATGCAGTCGAAAATGTGGTTCAGGTCGTCGTCGCTCACTTTTTCCAGCACCTTGCGCAAAAGCAGCCTCTTCCCCATCGTGGGGCCAGGGGCAGCCCTCCATTTCTTTTCGTATTCGTAGAGCGTCTCCTTCCTGAAGTCCTTCTTCGCGTGCGCCTTGAGCGCGACATCCGCCGCCATCACGCCCGATTCCATCCCGAGGCCGATTCCGCCCCCGTGTATCGGGTCGACCTGCTTGGCGGCGGTTCCCACGACCATGCAGTTGTCCTTCACGAATTCGTTGATGGGCGCGCCCACCGATATGACGCCGCCGAAATCCAGCAGCGTGCTCGCGTCCTTCAATTGACCGTTGCTTTTGATGAACTCGTCAAGGAGCGGCTTGGGCGCGGCCCCCGGCATCCCCCCGAGCTTCTGCCCGCTCGAGACGAGTCCGCCTATCCCTATCCCGACGTTCGCCTTCCTGTCCGCCTTGGGGAAAATCCATACGTAGCCCCTCGGGGCGATTTTGTTGCCGAAATAAAGCTCGATGAGGTTCTCGTGCTCGTAAGGCTTCATCTCGTACTCGTAGCATGTGTCGACGTCGTAAAGGGCGTGGACGGTCTTGAACCCCATCTGCCTCGCCATCAGCGACTCCATGCCCTCGGCCGAGACGATGAGAGGCGCGCGCACCTCGAAAGGGTCCCTCCCGCCGTGGCTCACCACGAGGCCCTCGGGCCTCCCTTTCTCGTCCTTGAGCACGGAAAGCGCCCGTGTGTAGGTCCGGACGTGCGCGCCTTTCTCGACCGCAAGCTCGCAGAGCCACTTGTCGAAGAACTTCCTTTCAAGGATATAGCCGCGCGTTCCCTCGTCCTTCCAGACGATGGACTTTCCGCCCGGGGCGATTATCTTGGCCCCCTCGACCTCTATCGAATATGCCCATTTCGGGACTTCGAGGGATTCCCTCGCCGGTTCGCTCAGCCCAAGGGCCTCGCCGCACCTCACCGGCACGCCGATTTCCTTGCGCTTGTCTATCACGAGCACGTCGAGCCCGCCGGCTGCCGCCACCCTCGCGAATGTGGCCCCGGTCGGTCCGCCCCCGATTACTATAACGTCGTGGTCGTATTCCATCCGCTCACGCTATCCGTATTCCGCCCCGGGAGGGAGGTCCTTGGGCCCCTTCACTCCCTTGTACATCTGTATCACGTTGGCCGGGCACGCCTTCACGCAGAGGCCGCAGTCTATGCACTTATCCGCAAAATGCTCCATCCTCGTGCCTACGACCTCGATTGCGTTCGTCGGGCAGACCGATGAGCACCCGACGCACAATATGCACCCGTCATGCTTTATCGTTATCATGTTTCACCTTCTTTTTAGCATCGAGGCAAGCTCGGCGCCGAACATCCCCGCGCTCTGCGGCCCGTCCGCTGTGACGACGAGGCCGTCGACCACGACCGGCTCGTTCCTGTAATTGCATTCCGTGTTCCGCAGGAGCGCGATGGCGCTCCTTGACGGCCAGACTGTCGCATTCTTCCCCGCAAGGATGCCGGCCTTGGCAAGAGTCATCGGGCCGAGGCAGATTGCAGATGTGAGCTTCTTCTTCGCGCCCATTGCTATCACGAAGTCTATGACTTCGCGCGTTTCAGAGAGGGCCGGCGAGCCCGGGCCGCCCACTACGACGACTGCGTCGAAGAAGTCTGCATTGGCCTCATAGACCGCCATGTCCGGCTGGACGACCGCTCCCTTGCTTCCCGAGGCCTTCATGCGCGTGATGCTCGCCACCTTCACGCTGTGCCCCTCCCGCTCGAGAATCTCCTTCGGGATGAGCAGCTCCTCGTCCCTGAAGCCCTGCTGTGCGATAATCATGAGGACTTTTGCCATGGGTGTCTGATGATTAGATTATTTTTTATTGGATTCACTTGTCGGCCATGTCAAGGAACTTGGGGCCCCACCTTTCGTATCCCAGCACCGCGAGTCCGGTAATCAGCTGGGGGACCATCCTGTCCCTGTTCGCGCGCAGGTAGGCTGAGACTGCCACTGCTTCGAGCGGCACTGTGTCGATGACGGGAACCTCCTCGTAGTGCCTCGAATTTTTCCTGTGCTGCTCTATCTGGGCCGGGCTGAGCATCGTCCTGAGCTCTCCGAGAATGCCCACCGCCCCCCTGAACATCAGGGGGTCCAGCATTAGGCCCAGGTACCGGACCGAGTGCCTCAATGCGTATCCGAGGGTTCCCAGCTCGCTTACGCTGCTAATGGCCCATGCCTCCATTTCCGACCCGGACGAGAGCAGATTCGCCCCGACCATGGAGCTCGTGGCGAGCGTCAGCTGCGCGGCTCCTTCTGCCGGCGCGAGGAAAACCTCGCTTCCCATCTTCGGCTCGCTCGGCTTCCTGCCCCTCTGCCCTATGATGAGAACCTCGTGTCCGCCTTCCATGGCCGTCAGGTGGGTGTTGGTGTCCAGCTTGAAGGCCCCGCGCGCCGATATATCCGCGAACGTGTCGTCCCTCATGGCCGCAATCTGGCTGAACTGCATCCTCTTTACCAGGATGGAAAGCGTGCTCCTGAAGCTGAGCGCCGAAACCACGGCAAGCTTCTCGCCGTCTATCCAGCTCCCCCCCACCGCCGCATTCTCCCTGGCCGAGATTGCCGCCGCATAGTCCATGACCTCTTTGGGAAGCTCCAGCCTCGGGGGCGGGTATCCGTTGGCCGGACCTATTATGACCGTCGTCGGGCGGCCGGTCTTGCTCTCGTCGCTGATATGCACCGGGACGCAGCCCCCCTCTATGACGCTTTTGAATTTCTGGAACGTTTTCTTCTCGAACATCTCCCTCAGCCGCTTCATCGGAAGGATATCCTTCGGGCTGAGGCTGACGAACCTGCTGTCTTGCATGAACCGACTTTGCGATGAAGCTGTTTAAAATGTTTCTTTTTTAGGGATTTTGTGTAATCCTCCATTTTTTTAACCTCACCTGGCAATAAAATAACATGAAGCTCGCTTCGCCGACTTTTTCCGACCTGATGGAACCCAACATCGAGTTCAAGACCTTCCCGGACGGGGACAACTACGTCCGGATAAAGGACATAAAATCTTGCCAGGGCGAGGATGTGTTCCTTTTCCACAGGCTCTACCCGGACCAGAACAGCTCCATATTCAACGCGGTCCTGCTCCTTGATACCCTCAAGCGCGTGGGGGCGCGAGTCACGCTCGTCTGCCCCTATCTCCCGTACTCGCGGCAGGACAAGACGTTCCTCGAGGGCGAGGCGCTCTCGGCGCAAATCCTATGCCGCCTGCTGGCTGAAGCCGGCGCTGAGCGCCTCATCACGCTCGACTGCCATTTCCTCAAGAAGGAGGGCGATTTCGAGTACAGCGGCCTGAAGATACGCAACATCAGCGCGAACAAGGTCCTCGTGGAGCATGCCCGCAGGAAGGTCGCCCTCGAGCCCCTCGAGGTTATTTCGCCCGACCAGGGCGCAAGCTACCTCGTGAGCGAGTTCGGCGGCAAGGCAATGAGCAAGGTCCGTGGCCAGTACGAGAAGGGCAAGGAGGCATACCGCGCCATCGAGAAGGTGGAACGCGGCTTCGATGTGAGCGGAAAGAACGTGCTCATAATAGACGACATGATTTCAACCGGCGGCACGATGATCAAGGCCGTCGAGAACGTGAAGAAGGGCGGGGCAAAGAAGGTCTTCTGCGCCGCCACCCACGGCTTCTTCCTGAAGGGCTCCTTCGACTCGCTGCGAAAGATGTGCGACGGCCTCTTCACCACGAATTCAGTGCCGAACCTCGCGGCGGAGGTCGACATCCGGAGCCTCATCCAGTAGCTATCTTTTTGTATTCGTCCGCAAGCTTCCGCGCTTCCTCCGGCGTTTTGGCTTCTGCGAAAACCCGAACGTAGTTTTCCGTTCCGGAGGCGCGGACTATGACCCAGCCGGAATTGAAGTCCATGCGCACCCCGTCCACGGTTACATGCGCGAGCTTCTCCTTTTTCGCGTGCGCCAGCACGCGTCCGACGATTTCCTTTTTCCCCTTCTCGTCCGCCTCGATTTTCGTCTTGACGTTGTAATACTCCGGAACTTCCTCCAGCCACTCGCTGAGGGGCCTTTGGCAGAGCGCCTCGGCCATCTTCGCGGCAGTCAGGAACCCGTCCTTGGCAAGCGAAAGCTCGGGCCAGATGACTCCGCCCACTTCCTCGCCGCCCATCGCCGCGGGCTTTTTCAGCATCTCCTCGCAGAGGTATGGGGCGCCTATCGCAGTGAACCTGACCTTTGACCCGAATTTTTTCGCGACATCCTCGGCGCACCTGCTCGTCGCAACCGTGGTCACCATGTCCCCGCCGAGCTTCCCGCCCCTTCCGAGGGCCTTCCACATTATTGAAAGCGCGAAGACCTTGTCGCCTATCACGTAGTTCCCTTTCTCATCGACGAATATCACGCGGTCCCCGTCCCCGTCCCAGGCCACGCCTGCGTCCGCACCGCTGGATTTCACGAGGGCGATAAGCTCCTTCACGTTCGCTTCCGCAGGCTCGCTCGGCCGCCCGGGGAAGCGGCCGTCCATGTGCGCGTTGAGGCTGAGGATTTGGCAGCCGAGGTTCTTGAAAAGGCCCGGCGCCACCATTGCGCCGGCCCCGTTCCCGCAGTCTATGACTATCTTCGGCTTTTTTTGCCTGATGGCCCCTCCATTGACAAGGCCCGCGATGGCCCGGATGTGCTCGGCGGCCGCCATGTCATTCTTGGTTATTTTCCCCGCCCTGTCCCACCGCGCCAGCTCCGGTTTTTGTTTTTCTATCTCCGCACCACGCTCTTTCGAGATTGCGGCCCCGTTTCCGTCCACTACCTTGAGCGCGTTCCACTCCGGGGGGTTGTGCGACGCGCTGACTATGACGCACCCCGCGGCCTTCTCCTTCCTTATCATCCATTCCGCGGTCGGGGAGCTTGCGACATCCAGGTCGACAACCTGGCAGCCTACGCTCGCGAGGCCCGCGATGACGCTGTTCTTGAGTATCTCCCCGGTGAGCCTGCAGTCGCGGGCTGCGATGACTTTTCCTCCCTTGAAGTAGGTCCCGGTTTTCTGCGCAAGGGCCAGCGCCTCGGCCGGGCCCAGCTCGCCGAAAAGGCCCCTCGCCCCGTTAGTGCCGAAATGAACCATGGGGAAAATCCTCGCCAATTGTTTAACTAGCTTTCTATCCTGCTGAAAAGGTAGGCGCCGGCAAAGGTCGTGAGGACGAAGAATCCCGCGAGCACTGCTATGCTGAGCGTGAGGGGCATCGTGGAGCTCCCGATTATGAGCGCCCTGAGGGCCTCGACCGCGTAGGTCAGCGGGTCGACATAGGAAATGTACCTGACGATTTCAGGCGCGTCGCCGATGGGGAAGAGCGCGCCCGATAGGAAGAACATCGGCATCACGAGGAAATTCATCACGAGCTGGAATCCCTGCATGTCCTCCATGAGCGAGCCGAACGCGATTCCCATAGACACGAAGGACATCGATATCAGGGCCATGACCGCGAGTATGAGCGGGAGGTTCGCGAGGTCGATTGTCGCCCCGAGGGCGAGCGCGAGGGCCATCATTATGAGGCCCTGGAATACCGCCGTGGTAGCGCCCCCGAGCGACTTCCCGATTACTATGCTCGTGCGCGAGACCGGGGCGACGAGCGTCTCCTTTAGGAATCCGAACTGCCTGTCCATTATCACGATTATGCCGCTGAATATCGAGCCGAAAAGCAGGACCATGCCGAGGATTCCGGGCATGATGAACTCGAGGTAGCTCCCGTTCCCGGAAGGGAGGCTCATCGCACCGTTCAGGCTGGTCCCGAGTATCGCGAGGTAGAAGAACGGCATCCCGAGGCTGCCGATGATGCGGCTCTTCGAGCGGAAGAAGCGAATCAGCTCCCGCTTCCACATGAAATAGACTGCAGTAAGCTCGCTGTTCATCTTGCCCTGCCCCTCCCCCACGCCTTCATCCTCATCCTGTTGGAGTCCTTCACCGACGCCCCCTCGGCCCGGATGTCCCGCCCGGTGTAGTAGAGGAAAACGTCGTCCAGAGTCGGCTTGTGCATCCCGACCGAGAGCACCTGCACCCCGCTCTTTCCGGCAAGCTCCACGAGCTCGGCGACCCTTTTTTCGCCCTGGGTCACGTTTATGTTTATCGCGCCGTCGTCCATCTTCGCGCCCTTGACCCATTTGATGCCTTTCACAGCATCCTTCATCTTCAGCGCCTCTTTCGACTTTATCACGACTATGTCCCCGCCCAGGGAGTCCTTCAGCTCGGACGGCGTGCCGTCCGCGATTATCTTCCCGTGGTCTATAATCGCGATGCGGTCGCAGAGGCTGTCCGCTTCCTCCATGTAATGAGTGGTCATCACTACCGTTATCCCGTGCTCGTCCTTCAGCTTCTTTATGTAGTCCCAGACGTGCTTCCGGGTCTGGGGGTCGAGGCCGATTGTGGGCTCGTCGAGGAAGAGGATTTTCGGGTAGTGCAGGAGGCCGCGCGCTATCTCCAGCCTCCGCCTCATGCCGCCGGAGAAAGTCTTGACTAGGTCGCGCAGGCGGTCGGTAAGCTCGACTGTTTCGGCGACTTCGCGAATCCTCCGGCCGCGCTCGGAAGGCGGAAGGCCGTACATCGCCGCATGGAGCTCGAGGTTCTCGTACGCGGTCAGTTCCTCGTCGAGCGAGGGGTCCTGGAAGACTATCCCGATGCTGCGCCTCGTGCTGTCGGCGTCCCTGACCACGTCGAAGCCGTTCACGGTCGCGCTCCCGGCGGTCGGCTTCCTCATCGTGACGAGCATGGAAATCGTCGTGGTCTTCCCGGCGCCGTTCGGCCCCAGCAGGCCGAAAATCTCGCCCTCCTTTATCTCAAGCGAAATGCCGTCCACTGCCGTGAGCGTGCCGAATTTCTTCGTGAGGTTCCTGATTGAGATTATCGCCACGCGTCTTTCACTCATCATAACGTTAAAAAGAAAACCCTAACCAAGAAGTTACCATGGAAATCTCGGTCCTCAGGCTCGGCCACCGCTTGCCGCGAGACGAGCGGATATCCACGCACGTCGCGCTCGTCGCGAGGGCGTTCGGCGCGCAATCCGTGGCGTACTCGGGCCAGCACGATTCGGGCCTCGAGGAAAGCGTGAAACGAATCTGCCAGAACTGGGGGGAGCGCAGCGCGTCCGGCTCCCCGTTCTCCATCGAATACCAGAAGAGCGCGGTGCCTTTCATCAGGGCCAGGAAGCGCGAAGGCTTTGCAGTCGTCCACCTTACGATGTACGGCCTCCCCATCTCCGCGCCGCTCCCCGAGATCCGTTCGAAAGGGAAGCTTCTGATCGTGGTCGGCTCAGAGGCAGTCCCGGGGGAAATCTACCAGCTTGCCGACTTCAACATCGCAATCACAAACCAGCCCCACAGCGAAGTTGCCGCGCTCGCAGTCGCCCTGGACCGGATACTCGACGGGCAGGCGCTAAGGGGCATCGACCACTCGGGCAAAAAGCGCATCGAGCCGATGCCCCGGGGTAAAAAGGTCGTCGAAACAGGTCAATCGTGACAATCCATTTATATTTCTTTCCGCACACAATTCTTTAGGTAAGAAAAGTCCAGTGTCATTCAGGTAATCCTGCTCATCCCGGGGGATGGTAAGGAACCGGTACGATGACCAGCGAAACTCGAAATCAGGAAAAAAAGGGGGCAGAGGGAGGCCAATCGCTTTCTCCGGCCCTTTCCCGCGCGAGGACTTTCAGCAGGCATTTCCGTCTTGTGGAATCCATTCTCCTCAGCGTTAGCTATATTAACGCCATTGGCCAGAATCAAGCCATGGCGGAGCCGATTCCCAGGCAACTCGATTCAGAAAGGATAAACCAGCTCAACCAGCTTGCCGAACAGGCTTTCGAGGCTTTCCGCTCGTACGTGATAAGCGGCTCCCAGTCGAGCAAGGACAAGTTCCTGCGCATCTGGAACGCCAACAAGGATGACGACGCGTTCTTCAACCGCTTCCAGGCAGGCATCACCGGGAGCCCGGAGGTTTTCCGCACGCTCCTCAACGCGTACAAGGCGCAGAAGGGCGGATACCCCTCGCCGGAGGAATTCATCGCCGCCATCCAGGCGTGCTATGCCGAGCTGCTGCGCCCGAGGAGCGAAAGGAACGTTTCGCAGATCACGCAGGACTACGGCCCGGCATTCGTGGCCGAGCTGGACCGGATGGTCACCGCCCGCTCAGTGCCGGTCCGCGTCCCGACGCAGGTCGATGACAGCACGATAAACGCGTTCCTCAACATGCTGCAGGTCAGCGGGACGAGGCCGAACGCCCCGGCGCAGGAGCGCCTGCAGTTCATCATTGATGCAATCGACCAGCAGTTCGCCCTCCACAGCCGCGAGAACGCCTCAGGCATAGCGCAGGCCCTGCTCTATGCATATACGCTCATGAATGCCGAGGACCGCTCCCGCTTCTCCACCTGGCTCCGGACGATGAAGAGCGCCGACCGCACGGCCCTCGCGAACCAGATAGTGACTTCCGTGGCGTCGAGGCAGATACGCCTTCCCTACGAACTCGTGCGGACTTCGTTCGAGGCATGGAAGCAGAACACCGAGAGGCAGAGGGCCGAAGTGGCGCGCCTCGAGGCCGAGCTGAGGCTCTATCCGCCGCATATCCGCGAGGGGACTCTCATTTCCCTGTCGCACTCGTTCGCGCAGGCGCCGACCGACTATGCCCTCGAGAACATCGGGAGGCGCGTGGAATATGTCCGCAAAAGGATTGACATGCTTACGATGATGGCGACGCCACAGAGCAGGCAGCAGGCAGAGCAGCTCCGCGAGGAGCTCGGCCTGCTCACCACGTGGCTGGGCGGCCTCGGCATAACCGCGACAAGGCCCGAGGACGGCCTCAGCCGCCTCGCGGCAGGAATCAACGCGCTCCAGAACTTCTACTATGCGATGAACCCCGAGCGCCCCGAGCTTGCCGACTACCTTTCGGCAGTCCAGTCGAACGGGACGCTTTCGGCAATCTACCGTCGCTTCATACTCGCCGTGGATGCGCGCACTTCGAGGATATTTTCCGGCCTAAATGCCGACTCGCCCACCTTCGTTGTCCAGATGCAGGAGCGCATTTCCAGCCGGGTGAGCGCGGCGCGCGTCCGGCGCGGGCAGGCGCAGTGGAACTCGGATTACTACCCGCTCCTCTCGCCCCTTTTTGCCCCCCCGCCCACGACTTCCGGTGCGGTCCCGTCGAGCACATCATTCGACGCGCAGATGTACAACCGGACGTCCACGCTGGAGCCCCTGCTTGCGGTCGCGTTCCTCGATTACCTCGAGGTCGCCGCCCGGAACGGCCTCACGGGCGCCCAGGAGCACCGGATTGTAGCGGCCACGGTGTCCCGCCTCTACGCGGTCAACCCGCTCCTCGTGGTGAAATATTTCGCGGCAGCAAAGAACCTCGCCACTATCTGCGAGGACAATTCCGAGGCGTTCCTCCGGGCGCTCACGGACATAGCCGCGAGGATATCGGTCGAGGCGGCCCCTGTCATATCCGGGGTTTCCCCCACGCAGATACTCCCGCTGAACGTCCGCCGCATCATCACGCGCCTCGCAAGCTCGATGGAAGCGATAGCGCAGATTCCGAGGAGCTCGGTTGCCCAGTACGACCGGCTCAACCTCCTTGACGAGCGCCTCCAGATACAGCCGTACGCGCCGCACTCGATTGAGCAGAGGCCCTCAGGCTACATGCCGAACCTCCTTGTGAACCCGAACCAGCCCGCGACGCTCCTTCCGCCGTACCCGTTCCCGCAGTACCTCGTGACGCCCACGCCGACTTCGCCATTCACGGCAGGCGGGCTGTTCACTTCCCCGCCGACATACTCGGGCAACATCACGCTCCCGACTTTCTCGCCCATCGAGGTCTTCACCGGCGCGGCCTCGGTCGGAACTTCGATGCGCTATTACCTGAATCCCGAGCACCCCGTGGTCTCGATTTCGCAGTACCTTCCGGGCGTGAACATAAACGGCCTTAGCATGACGAGGCTCCTCAACGAGATACAGCGCGCCTTCATCCCGACGGACCGCCCCGACTACAGCAGGCAGATAATTTCCGGCGGAGGCGCGGGCGGGGTTATGGGCACGAAGCCCTCGGAAACCGACCCGTGGAATGTGGGCGGCGCCGGAATGGGGACGCTCATCACGCCTACGGGCGGGGCCTCGCTCGGCGGAGGGCGGCAGGACACGACGACTTTCGGAGGGCTCTCTGCGGTCGCGGTCCCGGTAGGCATCCCCGTGCTCGGCGGCCCATCGGCCGGCAGGAAAGTCACCGGCATAGACAGCGCTGTCGCGGGAGTGCAGAGGCTGGACGACGGGACGCAGCAGGTCCTCCTAAGCGCAGTCCAGACCATGTGGGACCCGAACAACCCCAGCCAGATGCTCCTCTCGCTCAACCAGCAGCAGGATGCCCTCGGGACGAAATACATGACCGCGCGTTACTTCTTCATCGACAAGCAGGGCACGATTTTCGAGCTAAAGGGCGGGCAGAACGACCTCGTGGACGTGCTGAATTTCGCCGCGGGCTACGCCGACAACCTGTTCATGACGCCGACCACGAGCGCCTGGAACTACGAGCCCACGATACAGCGTGGAGGAGGCGTCCTCGCCGTAGATATCGGCAAGAGCCCATTCCTCGTGCACGCCCAGGCCGTGCCGTTCTTCCTCCCCGAGGGAACCCCCCAGCCTTTCCTCCTCGAGTGGACAGGCGCGGGCGCGACCACGGTGGAAAACGCGTCGCCGCGCAGGACGACGATTTTCGAGGTCGGCCTCCCGGGCAAGATAATGCGCTTCCAGAACCCGATAGACCCCACGAGGACGGACAACTTCACGATGCAGGAAGTGGACTTCATGCTCAGGCGCGTGCAGAGGCCCGACGCATGGGAGCTCAGAGTCGGCGGGGGCGGCGCGCAGACGCCCGTCGGCCCGGCGGCCAAGGGGGGAATATTCATAAGGACGCAGAGGCTGGAGCCGCCCAAGTCGTGGTTCGGCGGCGGCGCCTTCTACGAGGGCGGGGCGACGAACATGCAGGCAATCGCTCTCCTTTCCCAGTCTGCCGACGCCGCGGCTTACATCGAAAGCCTGCACCGCATCGGGGCGACTCTCTACGGGAGCCGTGAGAACTCGGACCGCCTCCTCGTGGGAGCGCTCGCCCATGTCGTTGCCCAGCTCCGCCAGGATGCGACGACAGACCCTGCGACCGGGCAGGTGACGCTCGGAAAGCTCAGGTACGACCAGACGTTCTACCGGTTCGTCGGCCTCCTCATCGGGCTGCGGAACGCCGCGCGCCTCGACGTCGGGCGGTATTCCGGGCTCGACCAGATGATAAACGACTACCAGGCCATGGCGTCGCAGGTCGCGAACGACCCGTCGCAGGCGGCGGCGCTCACCCAGCAGTTCCAGGCGACTTACGCATCGCTGCTCCAGCAGGTCTTCGACAACTACCAGCTCGGCATCCAGATTAACCGCGACTTCTCGCTCGAGGCGACGCTCCTCATGCGCGAGCAGGCGAACAAGTGGACCGACCAGGTGCCTGACACGATTTCCGGGCGCGTCCTCTTCACGTGGAGCACAGGCTTCTGGCGCGCGTTCGCCTCGGTCCCGCTCCTTGGAGGGAGCACTTTCGGCTCTGCCGGAGCCCAGAGCCCCCTCGGGTATGTGCCGCCCGTACAGACCTCCACCACAACCACCGGGACCACGGGAACTGTGGCCCCTGTTACAACTGCCCCCCCGACGAGCGCGGGCATCATCGGAACCGGCCTCGGGGTGGACCTCGTGAACGACGTCTTCATGCAGAGGGCCGCGGCGGATGTCGGCCTCCTCGTTGCAAGGTATGAAGTTGCGCAGGCTGCAACGACCACCACGACCGGGGCCCCGCCTACGACCGGAGTCACATCCCCCACCGCGCCTACAGTGACAAACGCCCTCACCCCCGTCCAGCCCTGGTTCAAGGCGGGCTGGTTCGTGCAGGGCGCGGTCAGAATCTTCTCGAACGTGATGGAGGACTCCAACCAGTACCGGCGCCTCGTCACCGACTACGAAGGATACCTCGAGCGCATCCGCGACGGGCGCACCGACGACATCACCGAAGCCGTGCGTTCGAAGATGTGCGACGCGATAGACACGAGCGCGTTCCCCCCCGAACTCGTACGGCGTATACGCTCCGGAGCGAGGGTTACCCTCACGGCCGACCAGACGAGGCAGCTCGAGAGGGCACTCTGGAACGGCTGGTTCTACGACCGGAAATTCGAAGTCCAGCGCAAGTTCAACGGCCACCTCCGCGCGTTCCTTGCGGCGAGCGGATACGTTTACAACGACCGCACCTACTGGGACATAGGCACTTTCATCGAGAGCGTCGACCGCTTCAAGGCATACCTGATAACCGCCCAGCGCGAGGAGCTCGGCGTGTTCGCGGGTGCCGAGGTCACCTCCGGGCGCGTGCGCGTCGCGGCCATGGGAGGCGGAACGAAAAGCGGATTCGGGGCGGCCGCGTCAATCGGCTACAAAATTGGCACCCACACTGTCCCGGTAGAGATCGGCCTCTCGGGCTACGGGCGGAGCGCGGTCATACCGGATTACTCCGCGCCATTCTTCATACCCCCCCAGCGCACGGGGACGCCGGAATTCGGCTCGCTGTTCTTCTACACCATCGGGAGCACGCGGGGAGTGTCGGGCCTGGCGCCGCCGAACCCGAACATCGCCCCCCCGATGAGATACAATTATTAGCTTGACCTGAGGCTTTAGCTTATGAAAGTCGAATCCATCGACATACTTTCCGGGGATTTCAGGAAGGCCGGCCGCCAGGCCCAGCAGACGATGAACATGAACATAAACCTCGTCGGCGCTCGGGCCGAGGGCAGCCTCCTCGACATCGATTTCGAATTCGTCGCCACTTACTATCCGGACGGCAGCCACATACGCATTCTCGGCAAGGCATTCCTCCGTGGGACCGAGGAGGAAGCGGCCGGGGCGGCCGCGGAGTGGGCTTCCTCGGGAAAGGTGGGCGGCGAGGCCGGGGAGCTGATAATCAACGCGATAAACTATTCGTGCTCGATAAACTCGGTTCTCGTTTCAAGGGCCATCAACATCGCCCCGCCAATCGTCCTTCCCACGCTGACTCTCGGGGAAACCGCTTCCGAGCCGGCAAAGAAAGCCCCGAAGCCCCCGAGAAAAAAATGACGTTTCGATAGATTTTTATTAGATGCCCGATTTTACTCATCGGGATTCTTATGCTGGAACTTATGCAGGTAATGCTGAATGGCGCAGAAGTAAAGAAGCTCTCAAACGACGTCCCGAAAGAAGTCTCGGTCAACCTCGATGTCGAGAAGCTGACCGCACGCACCCCCGACACCCTCATTGTCGAGTTCGTCTATTCAATCGAATACAAGCCCAGCGTAGGCATGATGAAGTTCATGGGCGAAGCGCTCTGCCGGGACAGCCCGGACAACGTGAAGAAGATACTCGCAGAATACAAGAAGACCAAGATGATTTCTTACGAGATGGGAGCGAACGCGATAAACATGATAAACGCGAACGTCGGCATGAACGCGATTTTCGTTTTGAGGCCGTTCGGGCTCATCCCGCACTTCCTTCCGCCGCCGATTTCGGTCCCTCCGGTCGAGGAAAAGGCCCCGGCGAAGAAAAAGTAGCTGCCAGTTTGTCAACCCCTTCGGGGTTGACCATGTCCTTTTTTTTAATAATTATTTGTTCCTACTGCTGCCAAAAAAATTAATTAAAAAAAGACCGGTCAGTATGAACCCCGTTTGGTCAGTTTGTCAACCCGAAGGGTTGACCGACTCACCAACTGACCAAACCGGACAGTATGTTTGGTGAAGCTTTGACGTTCTCTTCTCTTGGCAAAGCTTCTACCACTGGAACTGGCCGTAGAGCATGAAGCCCCAGCCCCCCGGGAACGTCCGTATCTGGTCGCGCCATGACGGGAGCGCCTCTGGCCTCGAAGTCTCGCCCGGAAGCACCGGCCAGCTGCCCGTGTACGCGGTTCCCGTAAGCTGGTAGCGCTGCGGAAGGATGCTCGTGCGGGGCTGCCTCGTGTATTCCCAGCTGATGCCGGCGCGGCCGATGAAGTCGGTCCGCTCGCCTGCCGGGGAAGTCGTTCCGCCCACCGTAGTTGACGTGAATTCCCTGCGCTGCTCGGCGCCACCCTCGAAGAAGAAGTGGACCGCCATCCTGTCCCCGGCCACGAGGTCCGCCCTTGCCCAGGTTATGCCCGCGCCGCCCGTGGTCCTCGAAAGAGTCCCGAGGTCCGAGCACTGCCCGCCGCTTAGCGTCTGGCAGACGCGCGAAAGCTCGTCGGGGTTGTTGAACACGCTGTCGGAGGCGAAAACCACCTGCCTCGTGGCCCTGTTGAAGAACACGTAAGAGAACAGCTGGTCGCTCATCGTTGCGGTGTTTATCGCCTGGAACCTGTGCGAGAGCGTTATCGTCCACTGGTCCCACCTCTCGTTCCCGTACTCCCTCACGCCATAGAACGCCCCCGCGAGGAGGTCGTGCCTGTGGTCCTGGAGCACCTGGAGCAGTCCTCCGACGCTCCAGTTCCCCGCCGGGTTCCAGATGTCGAGGCCCGAGCCGGTCAATGGGAGCGTCACGCCGCCCATGAACCTTACTGCCGTGAGCGCGCGCAGCCTCCTGTCGCCCGAGCATACGAGGCTGTACTGGTCCCCGTCCTGCCTGACTTCGACCCTCGTCACTCCCCGGCCTATCGTGTGGCCCTGCTGCTGCCACTCCGCGTAATCGTCGTCGTCGCCGATGACGAGCGAGCCCCTCGCTTCAGGGCGGTCGGCGACCGGAGTGTGGAGGACATAATATGTGGTCCTTCTCTGGGTGCGGCCCTCCGGGCTGGCAAGGTGCGTGCCGAGCAGGACGTCATACCTTTCGGGGCTGAGGCCTATCCTTGAATCTGAATTCGTCACCGAGACGAGGACGTCCAGCATGTTCTGCTCGAATATCCTCTGGAGCTCGGGGCCGGTCACATCCGCCCGTGCAGGGGGCTGGGTGATGCTGGCGCCGGCTATGCGGTTCTCCGCGCTCCCGCTCCTCTGCCCGCGGGTGCCAAGCTCGCGCTCAAGCCGGTCCTGAGGAAGCAGTATCCAGTCCAGGTCCGTGCTCCTCCTTTCGACTAGGTCCACGAGGTCCCTCGTGTACTGGCGCTCGAGGCGCGCCCTGTCGGGCGACGCGCGCCGGAGCTCGGTGAATATGTCTATCACGGCCGAGGCCGCGCCGCTTCTCCTGAGGTTGAGTATCTGCGTCGCCACTGCATCATCCTGCCCGCGCCTCCTCGTTAGCTCTGCCGTGACTTCGCTCTCTGGCCGGATTGCCCAGCTGAGGCCGTCCCTTGCCGCGAGCACCGAGTCAACGGCTTCCCTGCCGTACACGCGTGCGAGCCTCTGCCTGTCGAATGCGGTGCTTCCGAGGTCGCGGTAAATGTTGCGCAGCGCGTCGCCCTGCGTCACCGTCCGCCTCACCGTCGCGGTCCTTTCATAGCGCTGGAGGTCTATCGAAGGCCAGTCCAGGATCCCGAATCCGGTGTAGAGGTCGACGTACGGCCTGTACTGGCCCCTGTTCACCTCGAAGCCCCCGGTCGTTCCCGGGTTCTCGCTGATGACGAGGGGCGAGTAGCCGTATGCGTGGCTCATTATGTCCGCGTACCACCTCGTCGGCCTTCCGAAGAGGAAGAGCGCGTAGAGGTTGCCGTACGAGGTCTGGTCCCCGGTCCACTGGCCGGCCCCGACGACGTATGCCCTGAGCCTCTCGCCGTCATAGCCATATGCAATCGAGAACCTCCAGATGTCCCTGTTGAGGTCGTCGCGCAGGGAGCGGGAAAGGTTCTGCAGTATCTGGGCCTCGTTCGCCGGGTTCCTCTGGATTTCGAGCATGGCCTGGTCTATCCTCTCGTAGAGCCTGCTGAAGCCCGGGACGCGCTGGGCGCCCACGAGTATGCCGTGGCGCTGGGCCCAGTACATGAACATGGCCGATGCAAAGTGCTGCTCCGGGTTTCCGCCCGGGCCGCTCGCCTCCTGCCTGTAGCCGGTGGGCGAAGTCGGGTCGCGGACTGTCCAGTCCTCCATCCTCGCGTACATGTAGCTTCCCGCCACGAGGTAGCCCGTGTCCCTCGCGTCGTCTTCCGACCAGTGGTAGAAGCTCGCGAGCACGGTGTGCATCCTCGCGTATATCTGGTCGGCCTGCGTGTCCACTGCGCGGAATTCGCGCAGAAGGTCAATATCGTTGTACGCGCCTGCGAGGCCGTAACCGACTCTCCTGTATCTAGACTGCGGAATCTCGTGCCTCCACCTGGCGCCGACTATGGGCGTCGCGCCGTCCCTGGACCTCTGCGCGCCTCCGACCACGCGGAGCTCCATCTGGTGCTCCATCGGGTCGATGCGCATCCTTCTCCACATCAGCTCTCCGGTCGCCGTTGCCCAGCGGACGTCGCTTATGTGCGTCCTGTCCGCGGGGTCGACGGTGGTGAGCTGGGCCCCCCTGTAGAAAGCCGCATAGACGTCCCTCGCCCTTCTGTCCCGGACGAGGTCTGTGACGGCAGTCCCGACTGCCTGTTCTATGTGCACCGGGTCCATCGTGCTCATGTTGCGGACTAACTGGCCAAGGGCGAGCGCCGAGAAGCTGTCGCCGCCTGTTCTTGGAACGGTGAACCCCACTGCCGCGCCGTCGAAACCGCCGGCGGCCGAGTCGCCGCTAAGCATCCCGCGTCCGACGGTCCTTGCCCCTGCCAGCACCTGCTGGGTGTTCACGCCGCCGTAAAGGTAGTTCAGGAGCTGGGCGTTGCTGTCGAAGCCGTAAGCAAGCTGGTATATGTTGCCTTCGGCGGTGACGAAATACAGCCTCGAGCGCAGCGCGTCCCTGGGCTGCTGGACGACGTTTCCTCCCGCGTCCCTGAGCTCCGGAAGGTGCTCGCCAGTAACGAAGAGGAGCATGTCCGTGGAGTTCTGCCTCGCTATCCTCGAATACGTTTCGAGGAGGCCTGCGGTCCTTTCGCGCGTTACCGTGTCCGTGGTGGTGGTCGGGCCGCCGGGCGTCTGCGTGGTGTCCGTCCGTGTGTCGGCCCTCTCGTAATGGAACTCGTTCCTGTGCCTGATTATGCCCCTCGCCTCGTCGGCTCCGCCTATCGGGATGACGCCCGCAACCGGATACGGGAGGCCCGCGGCCTGGCCCGTGACATCGACCTGGTCGGTCGTGGTCGTCTGCCTGTTGCCTTCTGGCCCCGCCGCCGTAGATGCGCGCTGCCATGTCCCGAGCCCTCTCGCGCCTCCGCTAAGTGTGCGCCCGCCTGCTGCGGCCCCGAGGCCGCCGCGCTGGGTGACTGCGGTGCCCGAGCCCTCTGCGCCATACATGAAGCCGGCTTCGCCGAACGCGCTCAGCCAGTAGTCGCTGTAGTTGATGGGCATCGGCCCGAACAGCTCGTTTATCCTCCTGATTATCGTGGAAGGCCCGAGCGTCCCTATCCTGTACTGGGGCGGGACCCTCTGCCTGAACATCCTTGCCGCGGGGGGCCGGAGGCCGTCGTACATCCTGCTGAACAGGTCGTCGGCGCCCGAAAGGACGCTCAACCCGCCCGGCACCGGGAGCCTGAGCCTCGTGTCCGAGAACGGCCTCGGGAGGAGGGACGGGAATCCGCCCTGCTGGCCGTAAAGCTGGGGAAGCGGGTCGAGCCCCTCGCCGTTCCACCATCCGGGCCTGTACCTGTAGAGCCTCGGGTCGAGGTATCCTTCATCGGTCCTCGGCTCGGGAACCAGCCTCAATTCGTCCTCGAGCTGGTTGTGGTCGAAAGAACTTACGATTTCAGGCAGCCGATCGCCAATCGCCTGGAAGACGCGCAGGAAATACTGCCTGTTGAGGAGCGTGCTGTACGCGATTTCCCTCAGGCCGGATTCGTACCTCTGCACGAAGATTGCGTTGAATGCCTCCATCGCCGCGACGAGCGTACGCTCGTCGTGCGAAGCCGCGATGAACGCCGGGAGCACCTGCGTGAGGTACGGCCCCACGAGGTAAGGGTCCCTCTGCGAGATGATGAGAATCGAGTTCATCATCGCCTGCGCGGCCCGCCTGTTGAACGCGGACGCGCCCCCTCCGATTTCAGGTATCGCGATTCCCATGTAGAGCGCGTCGAGTATCGAGAGGTTCTGCCTCAGCCCCGTGACCGCGGCGTCCGTGTAGTCGCCCGTAGTCGGGTGGAAGTTCGCGTCCTGCCTCGCCTGAAGATACTCGGTCTCGACCTGGTTGTAGAATTCCCTTCCCCTCTGGATGAGCTGCCTGCCGGCCTCGGAATTGAAGAACCTCGCGAGCTCCTCGGGGCTGTCGATTCCGTCAGCCGCCCACGCAGGGAGGTCTATGCCCCTGTACCTGCGTGCAAGCTCCCGGAGCCTCTGGCTGAAGAGCGGCAGGTTGATGTACTGGTTGAAGAGGTAGTCGTTCGAGCCGAACAGCTGGCGGTAGAGCGTGACCGCCTGCGTGAAGTTCGTGCCGAGCGTGTCCGTTGCGCTCGCAAGGCCGAGCGAGCTCCGGAGCGTCCCGAAAATCCTCGGCAGGTTGTCGGCCATGAAGCCGAAGTTCGTCATGAACGTCGCCCTGCCCGCGCCCGGGCCTGCCTCGTATCCGGCATTCAGCTGCTCAAGGAGCGGCGCGGGGAGCGCGAGCATGTCGTCGAGCCTCGCAGACGGGCTTTCAAGGAACCCGAGCTGGGTCATGTTGGCCGAGACCCTGTCCACGAATGCCCTTCCGTATGCGCCGCGGAGCTCGTTCAGCCTCTGCTCGAAATTCTCAAGGTCCGCGCGCTGGGCACCGCGCGCCGGCCTCGTGCGGAGCACGGCGTAGACCTGCCCCATGTCGCGGAACATCGCGTCGTCCTGGCGCCTGTAAGCCCTCTGAAGTGCGAGCACGGTCCGGGAATATGCCCCGGGGTATGCGGCGGTGATTGCGCTCCTCACGGCCTGCGGAAGGCGGAGCACGTCCTCCACGTTCGCGCCCGAAGTCCCGAGCGCCGTGAGGTTTGCCCTCTGCGCTTCCACGGCCGCAACGAAGTCCGCTCCGAAAAGCGCGACCATCGTTTCACGGTCCTCGCCCGGCTGGGGGTTCGTTATGGCCCTGTAGCACCTGATGACTATGCCCGCGTAAAGCGCGTTCTCCCCCTGGCGCAGGTCGCGGACTGTAATGGATGGGGAATCAAGGAACCTGAAGTTCGGGGCCTGCCTCTCCATGAGGGAAACGAACCTTTCGCCGTAAAGGCCGACCAGGACAGCCCGCGTGTCGGTCCCCCTGCGCTGCGTGAAAGTGTAAGTGCGCTGGACGCCGGCGAAGAAATTCGGCTCGTCCATGCTGACAATCATGTCATAGAGGTTCGAGTCCGCGCGCCTGAGCACGGCCGAGACGACGTCGCCGACGACCTGCTGCTTCTCGGGGAAGCGCGACATGCCCCTGTACCATGTGAGGAGCGTGTTCATAGTGCCCTGGTCGGTTCCGCTCGTGGTCGCCCCGGGCGGAGCCCTCGCGAGGTCGCCGCCGGTCTCGGCAAGGTGGATCATGGCGAATGCCATCTCGACCGACCTGCGCAGGTCGGCGGGGCTCAGCATCTGGTCCATCAGCCTCTGCTGCTCGTCAACGAGCCTCTGGAGTTCCCCGGGGTCCGAAGTTTCTGCGGCCCTCAGCCTGATGTCCTGGTTCCTCCTGCTCCACTCGGTTATCCACCGCTCGAGCAAGGGGCGCACCGGCTCCATCGCGCTGTGGCGCAGCTGGCCCCTGAGGTTCTCGAGGTCGCCCTCGTACCTTCTTGCCCTCGACTCGATCTCGGCCCTGCGCGCGAGCGCGGCTTCCGGAGCTATCGATGGCACTGTGCCGGCCTGCCTCACGGCGACCGGTGCAGTGAATATGGTGCCGAGCGAGTCCCTCGCGTCCGCCTGCGCGATGCCGCCCCTGCTCGAGGCCTGCCTCGCGCGCGCAACCGCGTAAACGAACTGCACCGGAGTGTATGGATAGAACCTGCCGCGGAGCGCCCTCGCGTATTCGTCTGTCCTGTCGACGAGCTCGCGCTCGATATCGGCCTGGCTCCCGGAGAGCCACTGGAGGTTGCTCCTGTTGGTCTGCACGTACTGGACGAGCTCTGCCCCGTATGCTGCCTCGAGCCTCGAGCGGTCGGCGCTCGGGCGTCCGAGCTCGGCGTAAATGTCGCGGAGGGCCGCTGAAAGCGTGCCGACGCTGAAGCCGAACGTCCTCGTGATAGACCTGACCGTCTGGTCGCTTCCCATCCTCGATGTCATCTGGCTCTCTATGTCCTCCACCGGGCGCAGCAGCCAGCTGAACCCGTCGAGGTTGCGCGATACGTGGTCGAACAGCTCCTGCCCGTAATTCTGAACGAGCTGCTGGCGCCTTGCGCGGAGTGCCTGTATCTCCGTGTATGCCCTCGAAAGGACCGCGCCGCCGTTTGTCGGCACTCTCGCGCGGAGCGAAACCGCTATCGGGTCCGGCGTCCTTCCGCCGGCCCTCCTGTCCAGCTCGCGCTGGACGTCCGCAGGCGTGCCTGCGAGCCATCCCAATGAGTCGAAATTCGCCTCGATGATGTCGAGCGGGGCGTCCGCGAGCGCCCTCCTCCTGACTCTCTCGTCTACGAGCGCGGAATACGTTTCCGAGACCGCCCTGCTCATCGGCGGGGGCCTGTCCGTTCCCTGGACGTTGGGAAGCCTTATCCTCGAAAGCCCGGCCGCCGTCGGGTCCTCGAGCCTCGCCCTCCGCGTTATCTCGGTGCTGATGTCGGCCTCGGGGCGCAGCAGCCAGCTGAGGTTCCTCATGTTCTGCTGGACGAGAGTCACGAGAGCGCTGTCATAATCCGAATTGAGCCTGGTCATGTTCGGGCTCTGCCTGCTCAATTCGACGTAGATGTCGCGGAGCGCGATGGGGAGGATATTCCGCTGGTAGCTCCTCGAGAGCGATAAAAGCGTCCTGTTCTGCGTGATTTCCTGCGTGTAGAGCCTCTGGAACTCGGTCCAGAAGACGGTGTTGTTCTCGACTGTCGGGACCGAGAGAGTCCCGTTCGTGACCATCGCCAGCCTGCCGCCCAGAATCTGCGAGAAGTTGTCCGCGGCGCTCTGGCTTCCAGTGGAAAGTACGTCGCGCACGAGGCGCACCGCCCGCCCTGCCATTCCGCGCGCCACTATCTGGAGCAGCGGGTCCACGACGTCCGCTCCCTCGCGGTCCCTCAGCCTCTGAATCTCGTCGACATTTCCGCTCTGCGCCGCGCGGTAGATGTCGCTCACCGCCCGGGCGAACTCGTTCGGGTCCGTCCCGTGGTGGCGCGTGTTGTAGGCCTGCGCCACCGTCGCGAGGCCTGAGCCGCTGTCGCGGAATATCCTCGCTGTGAATTCCCTCGTGAATGCGGTAGTGAAAGTCTGGGACGTGTTCGCGTCGAAAATCCCCCTGAAGGCGTCCATCATCTGGGTGTCGCCGCTCAGCATGAATTCCCGCAGGAACACGACCGACCTCCTTGCGAGCTCGTTCGGCATGTTCTCGGACACGACCTGCGTGAGCCTCTCGCCGTACCTCGCGACGGTCTCCTCCCTCGCGGTCCTTTCGAGCTCGGTGCGCGCGGCATCCTCTATGGACATGCCGCCCGTGACCGACTGCCTCATCCTCGCGAGGTCGGAGTCGCGCTGGGGCTCGCGCCTCCCGAGGTCGCGGTACCTTTGCGCCAGAGCCTGCACCCTCTCGTCCGATGCCGTCGCGGTCTGGAGCCTCGAGCGGACATTGAACACCGCCTCGATGAAGTCCGTCATCACCACGGGCTCCATCTGCACTCCCCATATGCGGTCGCGGTCCCTCGTGTAAGCGTCGAGATAAACCCTGAACTGCCTGTTTCCTGAGAGCGAGTCCATCTGGCTGAACAATTCGCTCATGAATTCGCGGTTCTCGCTGAGGCCGACCCCCCTGTACTGGCGGTTGTAGATTTCCCAGAAACGCGTCCTGTTCGCGGGGTCCCCGCTGATGACATAATCCCTGAAGGCGTTCGCAGCTTCCCTCGCCTGTCTTTGCAGTCCCTGTACATCCTCCCGTTCAGCTGGTGGTCGCGGCTGTGCCATAGCAACACTTCCTCCGAGATTGTTTAAATTCGTTCCGCTCGTTAACGTCAGGATTCCGGCGACAGCCGATGCTGTGAACTCGTTGAAGTATCTCCTGAAAACCGAGCGCCTCCTCAACTCGAAGCTGCTGCGGCGCTCGTGTTCGGTCTCTTTCTGCCTCTGGCCGGACATGGAAACTCCTCCTGCGGAGGCAGAAAGCCATTCCCCCCATCCTTTATGGCCCCCGATTTTTCTCTTTCTAACACTCGTCTCTCTGCATTTATTCTGTCGGGAAAGAAATAAAAAGAGGTGTCACAGTTAATGGCGCAGGATGATACACCGGAGCCTTCAGCCCGGCTGTATGACGCGCCTTCTCGAGCCCGGCTGGGGCTCGACCTGCGTCGGCGGCGGCTCCTGCCTCTGCTGCGGAGGAGCCTGCGGCCTGATGTTGATGGACTGGCCCCAGTCCCCGACGTTCGCGTTCGGGTTCGCCATCCTCCATGAGTAGACTGCCATCGCGGCAAGGAGCCTCGGGTCCGTTACGCCGGTCGGGTCGTAGTCGTCCCTGCCCATGCTGAAGCCCTGCCTGTAGAGGAGCGCCAAATCCTGCCTGAGCCTCGTGTAGACGTCGCCGCTCCTCTGCGCCTCCTGGTTGATGAAGCGGGCCATCGCCCTCATCACCACCCGCCTGTCGGCCTCGGAAGTTGTCCCGCTGAGGCGCGTTGATTCGCGCGCGACTCCGGTGAAGTCCGAGTTGTCGCGGCAGAACTGGAGGAATGCGGTGTTCGAGTGGAGGTAGTCGTTGAAGACCCTGTCGAACGCGTCCCTGATGTCCGTGCGGTTCAGCGCTCGGAGCGCGTCCTCGATTGAAGAGTATCCCTGCGGGAGGTTGCGCATTATCGTGACAATCCCGGCCGGCCTGCCTCCCTGCACGTTCTGGTAGAGCTCGGTCGCGAGGTTGCGCCAGTTCCTGTCGGCAAAATCCTGGAGCGCGCTCCTCGATTCGGCCGCGCCTATCGTCCTTCCGAAGGCTGCCTGCGCCACCTGCCTCGCGATGACGTCCCTTCCGGCGTCGCTCGGGTGCAGGTGGTCGGGGTCGGTCTCCCTCTCGTACTGGGCCCTGAGCCTCGGCGGGTTGCCCTCGCCGATTAGCGCGGCCGTGTCAATGAAAACTACGTTCCCGTCCGCAGTCGCCTGCTCCCTGAGCCACTGGTTGAACTGCGTCGTCCTGCGCTGGAGGTCCGAAGTGGAGGTGGACGCGCCGGCCCACGGGAGGAGCCCGAGTATGACAACGCGCATGTTCCCGTCCCTCGCTGCGCGGATGAACTGGGCGTACCTGCCTTCGAGCTGCTCGACCGTCCCGCTCCCTATCCCGTTCACTCCCGCGTGTATCACGACAACGTTGTAGGGCGGCTGGTGGCCAAGGACGTCCCGGTTGAACCTGCTCCGCACGTGCGAGAGGTCCTCCCCGGAGACCCCGTAGGAATCCACGGCCGCGTCCGGAGTCGCCCCCGCGCCCTCGCGCAAAAGCCTCTGCAATGTGGTCCCTATCCTGTTGCCGGCTATGAGCGAGTCTCCCACGACGGCAACGCGAGGCACTGTTACTGTCGGGGCCTGAGGCTGGACCGGCGCGGCGGTCCCCTCGAGGGGAACCACCTGCGGCGCTGCCCACTGGTCTATCTGGCCATCTTCCCTTCCCCGGCCGCGCTCCGGATGCTCCTGCGTCCATCTCCTTATGTAGAGCGAAGACGCGGTGACGGTGTCTGCGTCCATCGCGCCGCCGAGGTTCATGGATATGAATGCGAATCGCGTCCTTTCATCCGGCTGCCTGCCTGAAGTCGCGGTGAACGTCCGCGCCTCATGTATGCGCGCCCTCACCCTTTCGGCGTTCGGAAGCTGTGCGACTTCGGCCCTGTACCTTGCGTTCGCGTCGTTCGGCGCGACGAAGCCGAGCAGGAAATACCTGACGTACATGTCCGCCGCGCGGATTATTTCGGCGTTCGCCTGCTCGCTCAGCATCTCCGGCCTCCCCGGCTCGGTGAGGAACGACTGGAGCTGAACGAACTGCGGGAAGTATTCGGCCTGCGTCGCGGCCACCGATGAAAGGTAGAGCCTGAACGCGGGAATCTGGTAGAGCGAGTTGAATACCGCTATCGTCGTGTCCCGCTGGTTGGCGGTCCTCAATGTGCCCCTCTGCAAATCCGACGAAAGGTACTGGTTGAGGAATTCCCTGTTGGTGTGGAGCGTGGAAGCAGCGGCGACCGAGCGGCGCTCGTCCCTCGCGGCTTCGCGGAGCTGGAGCGTGACCCACGGAATCACTTCAGTCGCCTGCGTCGGGAAAGTGCGCCTCGGCGTGGCTGCGCGCACGTCGCGCCCTCTCCCCTCGTCGCGGCGCTCCTCCCTTCTTTCCCTCCTCGGGGGTGGCTCGCGCCTCGCAGGCTCGTCGCGCCTCTCTTCCCTCCGCTGGGGCTGGGCAGGCTGCGCCTCCGGATTGAGCTGGCGGTAAATCGTCCTCGCGGCTCCGTTCACGTCGGTCCGTCCGACGTCAATCCCTGCGCCGTCGAAGAAGTTGCGGACGTTGGCGAGGGCGGCGTTAATCGCGCCGCGTATGTCCGCCTCGGACATCCCTGCCCGCACCGACACTCCGGACGACCTGGAAGTGCCTCCGGCCACTATGACTATCGTGTTTCCCTGAAGCCGAACTTCTGCCATGTTTTTCACCGCGGGGGCTGTGCTGCCTGACGCCTCCTATTTGTGTATTCTATTATATAATTCTGCAGTGCCTCGCCGGTGGTCCTCATGTTCGGGATTTCCACGCGGAGCGTCGGGCCCGTGCCCGAAACGGTTATTCCCCAGGACTGCCTGAGCCTCACCTCGACCGGGTTGGTGCTCGTGAGGAACCTGTAAATCTCAGCATCAATCTGGCTGATTGCTTCAGGAGGGACGACTATCTGGTTGCCTGAGTCCAGCGTAGGGATGCCGAAGACCGCGCTCAGCCTGCCGCCGTCGCTCGTCGCGCTGCTGTAGCTGACCGTGCCGTTCCGTATCGTGGCCCCGGTCTGGAACATCCTCATCAGCCTTCCCTCGATTGCAGCCCCAAGGCCCGCGGCCCTGTCGCTCTCGTAGAACTGCCTCGCCTCCTGCGTCAATTGGGGCGGAGCCTGCACCTGCGTGTCGGCCGGCGCCTCAACGCGGTCCTGCGGTGCCATCTCGAAGCCGGGCTGCCTCGGGTTCCTCTGGACCGCGCGGTCGCGAAGGAGGTCTTCCCTCGAGCGCTCCCTCTGCCCGCCGGGCCCTCCGCCCGGAGTGCCCGCCCGCCTTCTCGCGTCCTCCTCGGCCTGCTGCCTCTCGGCAGGGGTCGGCCCCCTCCACCAGCCGCTCGTCCTGAACGTCTCGACCTGCTGGGTGGCATAGTTCTCGATGTCTGTCGGGCTCATCGCAGATGCCTGCGCGTTCTGCGAAAGCGATATTATTATCGCCGAAAGGTTGACTATCTGCGTCCTGTGCCTCGTGAGCCACTGCCTCAGGCCGTGCTGGTCGTCGGAATGGCTGCGCACGAACTGCACTAGCGGCGCCGCGCTCGTTGATGAGAGGAGCGAGCGGTCTATGTCGCCCAATATCCTCGGGCCGACGAACCCCCTTTCCCTCGCCCTCGCAAGCGCGGTGTCCGGGTTCTCCACAATCAGCCTCGCGAGGGCCTCGGCGTCGCCGTAAATGGCCTCGCCGTTCTCGCCCTCCATGAGGTTGAAGCGGTTGAATGCGCGGAGCGCGTCCTGGTTTTCCCTGTATGTCGAGAGTATCCTCTCGAAAACAGGCCTGAACGTCGCGTCCTGCGATGCGCGGACGTCGAGGATTCCAAGGAACGAGTTCTGCCTGATGCCCTCGACCTGCCCCCGGACGCCTGCCGGCACCTCGAAGAAGAGGTGCTCGCGCACCAGCGTGTCGCGGAGCTGCGAGTCGAGCGTCGTCGTCCCAGTCACCCTGCTCCTGATTCCGGCGAGCACCCCGTCCCTCTGGAGGACCGCGAGCGCGTCGTCGATGTAGTTGATGGGTATCGTCCCCTGCTGGACTCCCTGCCAGAGGAACACGAACACGTCCGTGTTCTGCGAAAGGAAGCCCGCGGCCCCCTGTCCCCTCTGCACGCTGATTCCGCAGTCGCTGAGGAACGTCTCGATGACGAAATCCCTGAACCTGAGCGCGATTCCCCTTGCGACCCAGTCGTCCATCCTCAATTCGGCCATGTCCGTTATGTCGAGCGACGTTTTGTTCTTCCTCGCAAGGAGCCTGTCGACTGCGTCGCGGGTTATGTGGAAGCCGGTGAGTATCTCGTTCAGCCTCCGCGTTGCGTCCGCGGCGCCGTCCCCTCCAGCCCTGCTCGTCGTAAGGAGCGAGTTGATGTCGCCAAGCCTCGCGGACATCGCCCTGCCGTCGGAAAGGACGTCATCGAGCCTGCTCGGATCGATGAGAATCTCGTTGCGCTCTAGCGCCCTGCGCAGGTCCTGCACGTTGCCCGGCGGCTGGTATGTGTACGGGAACAGGTTCGGGAGGTAGTCGAAGAACGTCCTTCCGTTCCCCGCCTCGCGGACGAACCTCGCGTTCTCCTCGCTGATGCTCACTCCCCATCTCCTGCGGACTTCCTCGCGCCCCTGCTGGACCGTGCCGGAGCCTGTGAGCGCTTCCCGGATTCCGGGCCACGCGTAGCGCGAGAGCGCCCAGAACTCGGCGCCCCAGATTATCATCTGGAGGCCGATTCTTCCGTAGCCGCCCATCCTTCCGACCGACAGCGCCGATTCGCCCATCGCCGGGTTGCGGAGGATTTCCCTTCCCTGCTGCATGAACCTGTACTGTCCCCTTATGGGAATCTCGTAGAAAAGTCCGCGGAGCGCGCGCCTCGCGAAGCTTCCCTGCCACCATTCGGCTACGGCCTGCGGCGCGGTCCTCGTGGCCTGCCTGCCGACCATTCCCGCGCTGTCCATCGCCTCGCCGGCGATTGTCATCACCCTCTGGTCGAGCGCGGAGAGCACCGCGAAATGGTCCGAGAGCGATGTCCTTGCGGCCCTCGCGAAATTGGCGACGCCCGCTCCTGTCTCGCCCGGAATCTCGAGCTGGTTGAGCCTTGCAATCACGTCGTCGAGGCTGCCGCCGAGGACCGCCTGCCTGTACGAGTCGGCAGCCCTCTGGCCGTACCTTGCGCGCACGGCGCCGAACATGTCCTCGCTCCTTAGCACTCCGAGTACCGCGTCCTCTGCCGTCCCGCCTGCGCCTACCGACCTCTCGACGCCCTGCGCCATGGCCTGCACGACCGGGTTTTCGGCTGTCGGAATCGCGCGGACCGCGCCTATCGCGGCCCGGCCGGTATCGACATATGCGCCGACGACCGCATCGTTCGGAACCACCCCTGTTTCGTTGAGCCTGAGCACCGCCTGTATCGTTTCAGGTGAGTATGTGGTCCCGGGCGGGAGTATTTCCTGCCCCACGAGCGTGCCGCCGCCCGAGGCGAAGCTCGTGCCGAGCATCCTCTGCGTGGTCGCAAGGGGCGCGTTGGCCGGGTTCCTCACGAATGAAGTGTAGCCGTCGAGCTGGCTCCTCGCGGTCGCAAGGTCTGATTCGAGCGACTCGACCCTCGCCTGCGCGCGCGTCTGGGCCCTGCCCGTGGCCGCCTGGGCCGCCCTTCTCTGGGCGGCTATCTGCTCCTGGAGCTGGGGAATCCTCGTCGACTCGAGCTGGTCTATCCTCGCGCGGACGTCCCGCATCGAAAGGAAGTTCCTCGGGTTTGTCGGGTCCCTCATGCCCACGTTCTTCTCAATGCCCTCTATGATGAGAAGCACTTCGTCGCTCCCCATCGGCTGCCTCGTAAGAACTTCCCGCAGGCCTGATGTCGAAAGGCCCCTTGCCCTCGCCGCGCTCGTGAGCGCCGTGTCCGCGCCCCTCATCACCCTCGCGAGCTGGGCATCCCCCTGCGCCATCTCGGTGAATGCCGCCCGGACATTCGGGTGCGACATGATCCTTATTATCGCCCTCCAGGCGATTTCCTGCTGTGCCCTCGGCGTCTGGCGGCTCGTCGCGGTCTCGTAGAGCCCCTTCACTATGTTCGCTAGCCTCGTCGGTGCGCTCCTCACGAATGCGCCGACTTCGGCCTGCCCGTTCGCGGGCGCGGAAACTTCGGCCGCGGCCGCTATCTGGTCCATCATCCCCTGCGGAGCGACCGAGCCTATAGTGTCCTCCATTCCCCTCCTTGCCGTGGAAACGAAATCTTCTGGAACCGTCGTCGCTTCGCCCCTTGCGCTCCTGGCGGCGCGGTACTGCCTCCAGCGCATCGATATGGAGCGCCCCCATAACGTGAGCCGGCCCGGAATCCTGCCCTGCTCTCCCGGATAAAGAAGGGTGTTCGGGTCCATCTCCCTTGGCGCAGGCTGGGGCGCTTCCCTCGGCTGCTGCTGGGGCTGGGCCTCCTGAGGCGGAGCCTGCTGGCGCGGGCCCTGCCTCGGGACACTTCCCCTCGGCGACGGGGCACCCGTGTCCCCGCCTTCCCCGCCCGGCCTCACTACGGGCGGGACGACTACTGGCGGCGGGCCCTGCCCTTCGCCTCCCCCGGATGCGCGTATCGGCGGCATCCTTCCGCCGCCGAACTGCGGCTGCGGGTTGGGAACTTCCTGCGGAACTATTTCCGGCTGGAGCGCGAGCGCGCCATCGACCTGCGCCGCGTACTGCCCGAACGCCTGCTGCTCCGCGGCGACGACGTCCGGCGGTATTATGTCCGCGAGGCGCCCCGTGGCCGTGCGGATTGCGCCGAGCGTCGCGCGCTGGGTGAATGGCGTGCTTTGCCCGCCCCCCAGTTCCTGGGAGAGGCTCGGGTTGTTGAGCAATGCGTCTATCACCGTGCCCGCATCTGGGTGCGCCGAGCGTATCGATGATAGCCTCGCCCTCGCCGCAGCCCTCTGCGCGAGCGCGGGCTGGGCTGCCGTATCGGGTATGAGAAGGTCCGAAAGGAATCCCCTTAGCCCTTCGGGGTTGAGCAGGCCCGCGGCGTCTATCTGCGGCCTCGTGCCCCTCGGTCCTCCGCCCGGCCCCTCCGGCGGCGGCATGTCGAATCCCCTAATCGCCCCTGCAAGCACTTCGTCTATGGCCCGGATGTTTATCGGCATCCTGCCTGCCGCGAGCTCGTCGGCTGCGTTCAGCACGCTGGTGTCCGCCGCGAGCCGCTCGATTATCGGGCGCATGTGGCGAGGGAGCGAGTTGAGTATCATGTCCCTTGCCGCGGGCGAGGCCCTCGCGAAGCTCCTAAGGAAACGCAGCAGGCTTCGGGGCTCTGCAATCCCCCTTGCCGCCGCGACCTCCGGAATCTCCGTCGGGCGCACCGTCGGCTGGCCTTCTACCTGCCTCGGTATGACGTTCTCGAGTATCTGCGCGGCCTCGATTGTAGCGGCCCTCGCGCGCACCTGCACCCTGTAGTTGCTGTACGCGCTGATTCCTGCGCGGGCCATCATGAAGCCGCCGAACGCGGCCATGCCGAGGTTGAGTATGCCTTCCTCGGTCCTGCCGGCGCGGAGCGCCTGTATGCCGGTGTATGTCCCGTAGCCCATCATGCCGACGCCTATCGTGAGGTTCGTCACGTTCGCGATTGTCGCCGCGGTCCTGAATCCAGTTGCGAGCCTGCCGGCGGTCATCACCTCGCTTGCGACCCTGAACCCTGCGCCAAGGCCGCCAAGGCCGAGCGTGCCGACCGTGAGGCCGAGCATCACCCACGCCTCGGTGGATGCGTGGCCGTTCACGCGGATTTCCATCTGCACCCTGTCGACGGCGAGGTACGTGAATATCGCGCCGCTTATTGCCCAGCCTATTTTCGGTATGAACATCGCCGCGATGCCCACGCCTATCATCGTGTACATTTCGACTTTGCGGTCGTGCTCGTACCTCTGCCTCATCCACTCGAGGTCGCGCTCGGCCATCTGGAAATATCCGTCGGTCAGCTGCCTTCCGGCTTCGCCTCCGTATCCCTGCGAAACTATGCCGCGCATGTGCGCGCGCATCTCCCTCTGGCGGGGCGCGTAGTCCGTGAGAAGCATGCTCCTCACTTCCCCGGCGGGCGCGGCGAAAGTGGAAACCTCGGTAATCGCAAGCGCCCTCGCGACATCCTGCAGGCGCTGGCTTGTGAACTCGCTCGACGCGCTGGTGTTGAGGACCGCCCTCCTCCCTCCGTCCGCGTCAACGAACCCGTCCCTGTGCCCGGTAAGCAGCTGGCTGAAGACCTCGCACGAGCCGGTCCTGTAGAACTCGAACTCCTGCGTCGCGTACTGCGCGCGCAGCACCGGGAAGAACCTCAGGTCCAGGCCGGTCGGCGAAATGTCCGTGGCCCGGGGCCGCGGGAGCGGCACGAGCCTAACTACGTCGCCCATGTCGACCTGGTCTATAGTCGGGCTGTCCTCTGCCCTGTAGAATATGAGCGCCTCCATCTTCTGGCTGACTGCATTCCTGTACTCCTGGTATGCGCCTTCCAGGTCGCCGGAAAGAAGAAGCGCCCTCGCGTTGGAGTAGTGGTTGCCCGCGTCAACGAGGTGGCGTGCGATGCCTGCGGCGCGGTCGCTCCGCTCGGAGGCCACCGCCCTCCTGAACTGCTCGTTGCTGTCTATCTGCTGGTTCAGGTATGCAAGCGTCTGGCCGATGCGGCTCTCCCTGTTGAGGTCCGAGAGTATCTGGCCGTATTCGTCGATCGGGATTGCCCCGGTCGCGTTCTCGAGGGCGGCGAGCCTGCGGTCGAGGTCATCGAGCCTTGTGGTTATCGCATCGATAGCCTGCTGCCTTATCGCCCGGCCCCTGGGATTGCCGTTGTACGCCGCACCGTCATAGTGCGCCCTAAGCTGGGCGATTGCCGCGCGCTGGTCGCGTATCTGCCCGCGAATCTGGTCGATGTTCTTCTGGCGCAGAGTCCTCGTGATTACGAGCGAGAGCCTTGCCTGGAACGCTTCCACTGCGCGGTTGTATGCTGCCATGTCGCCGCGCTCTGCCGCCCTCTGGACCCTTTCGCGGAGCTGCTCAAGTGTTGGCGCCGCGTCGCGGCCGCTTCCCCTGAGAACCGTGTCCGATGCCGCATGGTCCCTGTCGTAGTTCCTGATTTCCTCAAGCGTGACGTACTGCTGGTCCGTGACTCCGGCGGGCATCTCGAGAGGAATCCTTCCCACCGTGTCCGTCCTGCCGCTGATGAAGGCCGTGCGCCCCATGTACCTGTCGCTGAGCGCGCCGTAGTTCGCAAGGAGCGTCTCGGTGTCCTGTATCCTTGCCGCGCCGTCCTGGAACAGCATCATGGCCGACCGCCTCGTCCGCTCGTCGGTGGCGTCTATCTCCAGCCTGATTGCCTGGAGCATGTCTCGCCTCCCGCTCTCGTAGCCCTGGACGCGCGCCGCGCCCGAGCCTGTGAATATGTCGTACCTCCATCCCTCAGACCTCGCGGCCACGGGCGGCCTTCCGCCGGATGCGGCCTGCGAAGGTGAGGCTATGCCGTAGAATTCCCTGACGTATTCAAGGAGGATTATGGCCGCCGGGTAGTCCCCGCGCGATGCCCTCGCCCTCGCCTCTGCAATCGCCCGGTTGACGTCCTCCCTCCCGAATTCCCTGCGGGTTGCGAACCTCTCGAGCCGCTCGGATTCCCTCGCGACATAGAGGAGCTGGACTGCGTTGTAGCTCTCGGTGAAAACCTCGTATGCGTTCCTGCCCCCTGCGGTGCCCTCGCCCCCCGAGAGCGCGCGCATGGCGCTGCGCATGCCGTCGAACCCGGGCGCGTCGAGCGAGACGTATTCCCTGCCGCGCCTCACGCCGAGCCTCTGGACCGATTCGACGAACATGACCGCGAGCGTAAGGACCCTCTGCGCATCCCTGATGTTCCCTTCGCGCGCGAGCGTGTCGGCCCTCGCCAGCGCATCCTCGACAATCCTCTTGTCGTCGCTGAGCGCCCTGCCCCACGATGATAGCCCTGTGCGGAGCTGGTCCGCCCTGCCGCTCAATGTCTGGTAGCTCACCGCATTTCCGAATGCGTCGGACGCGTTCTGCCCGTTCCTTTCCTGGTCTATCGCCGCCTCCATCTGCGGGGAGCCCACCGGGTTCCTCCACCTCGCCTGCTCCATTATGTCGATATAGACCGCGATCATCTCGATGAGCCTTCTTGCGCCGGCCATGTCGCCGCGCATCGCCCTTTCCCTCGCGACATCCATCGCGCCGGATATCCTGTCCCTGCGCTCGCGGCTGCCGAGCCTTGCCGTGTCCCTGCGTATCTTGTCCGAGTCGGCGAGAACGGTCGCGAGCTCGAGCTGGTACGAGAACCGGCTAAGCATCGCCGGCGTGAGCGTAAGCCCTGAAGTTATCGCGGTCCGTATCTCCTGGTAGTTGCCGAGGAAAGACTGCGCGCCGCCCGTGCTCCCGGCGCTTGCGCGCGTGAGGAGCGCCATGCCGAGCGCCATCCTCGCGAGGCTCACGTTGCCCGCGTCGAGCAGCGTGATTGCCTGCTGGGCGTACCATTCGGTGGAGTTGTCCGCCACGGTCCTGCCGGTGCCGCGAATCTCCCTCGCGGTAGTCATGAGCGAGTCGAACGTTTCCTGCTCGTTGGCGGGCCCGCTCCTCCCCGTAAGAATCCTGTACCTCTGCGTGAGCGACTCGATGTCCGAAACTGAAACATCCTGCCTCCTCTCGAGCCTCCGGATCACCGCGTCAATCTCGTCCTTGAGCGCCTGCAGCATCCTCCTTGCCTGCTCGTCCCTCTCGGTCCTGATAAGCTCGGCAAGCTCGGTCGTCCACTGCCTGTAGTCCCTCAGGGTGTTCGCCCTGAACTCGGTGCGGACCTGCGTGCGTATCGTTTCGAGGTTGGCCGTGAACCTGCTGACGGTTTCCTGGTCGGCCCTGTCCTGGTCCTCGCCGTATTCGCGCCTCGCCCTGGAATCCTGGCCTTTCTGTATGACGAAAGTGAATATCCCGTCCCTCTCGGTGCGTATCCCGGGGTTGTCGGCGTTGTATATGTTCGGGTTCTCCACGTAGAGCCTGAGCGCCCCCGTGCCGTTCGCGAACCTGCGCTGGTTGAGTATGAGCCCCTCGAGGGCATCGAACAGCGTCACCATCGCGTTGTCCGAATCCACTCCTGCCACCCTCACGTTCGTTGGGAATCCGTTGATGAGTATCCTCATCTCGAACTCGTAGACCAGGCCGATGCGGCCGATCTGCCCCCTCGCGTCCTCGAGTAGCTGGACGCTGCGCCCGAGTTCGCCGCTCCTTCCGGCCCTCCTCGCTTCCTCGACGGTGTCGCGGATGAGCCTGATTTCATCGAGATATCTTTCCGACAGCACCGGGACCGACATGGTCTCGAGCGTCCTCAATGTCTGGAGTATCCTCCTCGCCTCGGCCTCGACTTCCGCCGCCGTCCTTTCGGAGCGGGGCGTGGTTATCCCCTCGGCGTATCTCTGCAGGTCCCCTATCTCCCTCCGCACGCTCTGGAGGCCGGTCTGGAGCTCCGCTATCTGGCGCTCCTCTATTACCCTCCTGACCGGAACAATGATTATGGGCACTTCCTCTCTGGATTCAGTCCGTCTTTCTCCTTGTCGCTGGGCCATCGCTTACACCTCAGGAATACATTCTGCAGATAAGCACGAAATCTCTGAGCCTCCGGATTCTAGTGGGCTCGTCCCCGCCGCCTTTGGCCTTCACCGCCTCGGTCTGCCATTTTTCAAGGGCTTCCTTGAACTGTCTTATCTTGATAATCTGGGGGAGCATCGGGTCAGGCTTTATCTTGGAGGCGTCCCATTTGGCCAGGAAATTGTCGATTGTGGTGAGCGTCCTGTTGACACGTTTTATCGTTTGCTCTTCAACAGAAACAGAATCAGTCTTGACCGGAATCCTGCGAACGTTTTTCCTCGGCAACGCCTTTTTCTTCGACATAGAGAGCACCTTGAAAACTATCGGATTGCGCCTTTTTAAGCGTAGTGGGCAGTCGGACAACCCTTCGGGTTGTCGACTGCACGGAACGGCCGTGTATTACTATAGAAATATTATACACTAACACATTTTTATGCTTTGTATCAAAACTAGTTTTTCGGGTTTTGCTGCAAACCCGCCCTGATCCGGAAAAAATATGGAAATAAATTCAAAAAAATTACTGCCTCCTTCCGAGGAAGGCGACGATGTGGTTCTGGAGCTGCTCGACGAACCTCGCGCGGTCGTTCACCGTGACCTGCATGCTTTCGCCTGCGCCGCTCACGGTTATGCCCCACTGGCCCCTCTCCTGGACTTCAGGTGCTAGCCCCGAGCTGAGGAAGCGGAAGATTTCGGTCCTCACCGCGCGCCTCATGGTTTCCTCGTTGCCTCCGTACCTCGAGCTGAGCGCGGTCCGCATCACCCTCTGGCCGGTCCTGTCGCTCTGGAGCCTGACCATCATGCCGTCCACGTAGTCCCTGAGCGTCTGCGAGTTCGGGGAGCTGAAGAACCTGTCCGCAGCCGGCCCCATGTCCGGCGCAGCCTGCGCCGTGGCCGAGCCGCTTCCGGCCGGAACCGCAGAACTCGTCCCATCAGGACGGAACTGCTCCCTCGCGCGGATGAAGTCCATGCTGACCGCCCACTGCACCCTCGAGCCCATAGGGCTCGTGAACGGGCTGAAGTCCGCGGCCTGGCCGCCCCTCATCCTGTGCTGGGCTATCACCTGCACGAAGTCGTCCGCCCTGCCCACGTTTATGCTGTAGGTGGAGCTGGAGGGTATGAACTGCCTCACGAGGTCCCGTATGTCCTGCTGCGCGACGAGCACGTCCTTGGCGGTGTCCGTCTGCAGCTCGAGGCTCTCGAACGGGATGAGTATCTGCCTCCTCTCGTATTCGGTGGTCACGTCGAGCACTATCGGGGGCTGCCTCGCGCGCCCTGCGGTTATCGCAGCCTGCAGGCTCGAGGTCATCACATCCGCAGGTATCTGCTCCTGCGCCGGGTTGCTGCCGGACCTCTGCGAGACTATCGTTTCCCTCCAGAGCGTCACGAACGCGTCCCTGCCTTCCTCGGGGATGAAGTTCGGCGCGTCGGCCCTGCGCGTCATCGGCGCGAGCGGGCCCGTGGCCGCGTCTCCCTGCGTCATGATGAACTGGATGTTGTCCCTCGCGGTGACGCGGTAGTCCCTGATGGTCGTGTACTCCCTCGGCGATATGAGGAAGCTCTCGTTCACCCAGCGGAGCCTGCTCTCGACCCTCGAGAGGTATTCGTAGTCCACCCTGACCCCTCCCCTGTCCTGGTCCATGAGGACCTTGACGAACCTGTCCGACTGGACGGGGTTGATGAGGAGGCCGTCGGCTATCGGCGTCTCGCGTATCTCTATCAGGCAGCAGACCGGAGCGTCCTGCCTCCACGCGTCGTTCGTGTCGACCGGGCGGTAGTCCATCACGGCCTGCGGCGTCCTGAGGCCCAGGTTCTCGCAGCTCCTCGGTATCTGCCTCTGGCTTGTGCTGCAGGTGTCCGGAGTCTCCTCCAGCCTCCTCCAGCTGTCCATCCTCTTGGGGACCTGCCTGTCGGGCGTGAGCGTCCTTTCCTGGAAGTACCTGAGGACCTCCGGGCGGCCCCTGAGCCACTGGAGCCTCGCGTTCCTTCCCGTGTCGTCGGTCTCGCCCTCGAGGCGCCTCGTGCCGACGCCGTACTGGCTCCTGTAATACGAATCGGGCCTCATGCTGCTGTCAGCGAGCCTCTCGGGTATGTCATAGTGGTCGTGTACTACCCTGCGCACCTGCCTCGGGCGCTGAACCTGCGTCCACCACTCGAAGGGCCACCTGGCCTTGTTGTACCAGTGGTTCCCTCCGCGCTCGTCGTAAATGAAGTGGTCGACAAAGCCCGCCGGCCCGGCCGCGTACTGGTAGATTGAGCCCACAATCCACACCTTGATTAAAAGCGAGGTCGCGCCCCTGAAGACCCTCGGCCAGTACCTGTTCTTGATTTTCTGCTTGTTGTCGAGCCTCTTGTCATAGGTGGGCTGGAACATGTTCGGGGGGTAAAGGTCCGTCACGTCGTTCTTTACGCTGTTCCAGAGCCCCCGCGTGATGGCGCGGTAGAAGCTCTCGTCGCTGAAGATGCCGAACCTGCGGCTGAACCAGTTCTTGAACTTGGCCCACTTGCTCTCCTCCTGCATCAACTGGCCCTCGGGCTCGTTGGAGGATGATGTCCATACCTCGTAAGCTTTGGCCCACTGCTGGTCGGTGATGCCTATCGGGCTTCCGGACCTGTTCTTGGCCATCTTCTCGACGGCCATCTTCGCCGCCTTCCGCAGGGGCTGGCCGTGCGTCTCCTTTATCCTCTGGACGCTCGCGGTGAATTCCTCGCCCGCGCCCTTCTTCTTCACCCTCGCGACCGCGCTCCGCAGCTCGGCCTTGGTCGCGTCTGGCACAGCCGCCGCGGCGATAATCTCCTCAACGTGTATCACGTTCTGCTCGTAGTAAACGGCTTCTATCTTCTTGTCTATCGACTCCCTCGGGTATCCCATGTTCCCCAGCGGGTCCATGACCTGGAGGAGCGGCGTCCTCAGCTCGGGCGCAAGCGTCGAGCCCTCGATGTCCCTGCGGAGCGTAGTTATGTCGCCCTCGAGGCTTTCAAGGTCCTTGGCGGAAATCTTCGCCGCGACTCCCTCGACGTACTTCTCCTTCAGCCTGCCGAGCGCGTCCTTCCTGTCCAGTATGTCCTCCACCCTCTCGACGAATCCCTCGAACTCGGTGTTCGAGAGCCTGCCGTATTCCTTCCACTTCCCGATGGTCCTGTCCACGTGGTCGACGACATCTATGACGTGCTGGTTGATGAGCGTGTCGGCCATGGCATCTGCGACACTGTCCGCGGTGGCGTTTCCCTTGCTCGCCTCGGGCCTGAACAGGCCCGCCGCGTCCTTTTTCGTGAGCTCGACTCTCGCCTCCATCTCCCTCTTGTAGGCCTTCGCGTCGGCAACCGCTTCGTTGTATTCCCTGACCGCCGTCCCGAATTCTCCGGACGCGGCTTCCGCTTCGGCCTTCGCCGCCTCGTATTTGGCGGTCTCAGTCTCGAGCGCAGTCACTATTTTCTGGTAATCTGCATCTGCAATCTTGTCCCTTTTCGCGTCGGCCCTCCTCTTGTAGTCGGCGACCTTGTCCATCTCGGCCTTCGCCTTGTCCTTCGCCCCGTTCTTTTCCGTCTGGGCGTCCTTTGCCGTCTCCATCCTGCCCTGGGCCTCGGTAACGGTCTGTATCCTTTCCTCGAGGCCGGCCATCATCTTCGGCACCAGGCCGTGGCCGGGCGTCCCTGTAGCGGGGCATACCTCGTCCTCGGGAGTCTCAAGGAGCTGCTGGACGCTCTGCGTGAAATCCGCGACCGCCCTCTCCACGGGCTCGGCCGATTTCCTTGAAAGGTATGAGTTGATGTAGGCTACGTCGACAAGCTCCCTCGGGGCGTGCCTGTCGGTGGCGCTCGTGATGGTCCTCATCGCGGCCATGTTCTTGAGCACCTTGCCTATGAATTCGCCCTCGGTGCCGTGCCTCTCGCGGAGCGCGACGGTCTCGAGGAACCTCAGGAAAGCCTCCGGGGGCTTGAGCATGTCCGGCGGGAACACCGTGCTCGCCCAGAGGGGGGCGAACCCTATCATCGTGTGGAGTACGATGTCCATCTCGTGCGTGGACAGCTTGGCCATCGTGTAGTCGCTGCTTTCCTTGGCCTTCTTCAGCTCGCTCACGAGGCTGTCCCTGATTTTCCGCATCTGCTTCTGGTACTCGACCTCGACTTCCTCGAGGGGAGTTCGTATCATGATGGTGTCTATCGCCTGTATGAACGCGTCGCTGCACACGACCTCGCGTATCATCATGTCGCTCGTTTCGGAGCTCCTGCTCTGGCCCCTCCTTATCGCGTCCATGAGCGCGTTCCTGAAGACCGGGAACTCGCCTCCCTCGACGCTGCCTGTGTCGACCCTGGTTTCGGACCTCTTCGTTTCCTCCTCGTTCCTTTTCCTTGCCCTGAGCCTGGCCTCTTCCTCGACCGCGGCCTTGTCTCCGGCGTCCCTGTGGAGGCGCTCCTTCCTCGCCTGCGTGAACGGCACTCTCGACCATGCCGCCTGCGCCATGGCCCTCGCCCTGCCGACTTCCCTCGTCTGAGCGTGCTTCATTCCGGTAGGATCCGCGTTATCTGTCATATCAAAACCTCTCGACACCTGGATGTTAGTATTATACTTTGTAGTCTATTGTGCCTGAAACCCTTTTTAAAAGTATCATTTAATGTTAGTTTGTGGGGCTACGCCCCACACCCCGTTTAAGTCCGGGTTCAGCCCCCCGGTTCAAAGCATCCGCGTCCCAACTCCCGATGCGGGCACAATGCCGAATGTTCAGTTGCGCGCCCGCCCCTATACTGCCCTGATGCGAGCCGAAGGCGAGCAATCAGGAAATGTCGCCTATCCTGGTCGCGTTGATTATTTTGCACTCGCTCGGGTGCTCCCAAGCCCAGACGAATGTGGAGCATTCGTAGTACATCGTGTATTTTCCCGGCTCGTAGTGCCTGCCGGCAGGGTCGAAAGTCTCGCAGTAGTCGTACTGCGTGTCCTTCCAGCAGACCCAGTCGAGCTGCCAGATGCCGCTTTTCTCCTGGTAGTAGATGTAGCCGGTGGCGCTGCCGCTTGCCGGCGCGAAGTCCCAGTAGGCGACGAAGTCCATGATTATTGTGCCGAAAATGCAACCGAAAATGAGAATGAAGAAAGCTACTGGTATCAGTGCGGCCAACTTGTCCGGTTCCATGGTTTCCACTCTGCGGCATCCTTTATATTCATTCCACGATGCGCCCGACTATCTTCCCGGGCTCGAACGCTTCAAGGTCGTCGTAAGACTGCCCCACCCCGACATAAACAATGGGGACGCCCGTGGCCTTGTTTATCGACAGCATCGTGCCGCCCTTGGGGTCGCAGTCGAGCTTGGTGAGTATGACCGCGTCCACGCCTATCTCGCGGTTGAACGCGGAGACCTGCTCGATTATCGCGTTGCCTGCGATGCTCTCGCCGATGTAAATCTTTATGTCCGGCTGGATGATGCGGTTCATCTTCTTCATCTCGTTCATGAGCGAGATGTTGGTGTCCTGCCTGCCCGCGGTGTCTATCAGCACCGCGTCGATTCCGTGCGCCTTCGCGTAGTTCACGGCGTCGTAGGCGACCGAGGTCGGGTCGCTCCCGTATTCGCGCTTTATCACTTTCACGCCGAGCCGGTCCGCGTGGACGCCCATCTGCTCGATGGCCGCGGCCCTGAACGTGTCGGCGGCCGCGAAAACGACCTTTTTGTTCCGGTCGAGCAGCATCTTGGCGACTTTCGCTATCGTTGTCGTTTTTCCCGCGCCGTTTATCCCGAGGAACATGACTTTGAGCGGTTTCTCCGCGCTCTCGAGCCTTTCAGGGATGGTGAACGACTTTTCGTTCGTGAGGATGTCGACAAGGGTTTCCCGTATAGAGCGGCTCACGAAAGCATGGAGTTCGCCCTTGCCGATTTTCGCGCCCACGAGCTTTCCCGAAAGGGTTTCCTTTATCGACTCTGCAACTGAAATGTCCACGTCCGCCTCGAGGAGCTCCAGCTCGAGCGAGTCGAGCATCTCCTTCACGTCGTTTTCCTCGATGCGGACTTCCCGCGTTATGATGCTCTTGATTGTGCCGGCAAGGCCGAGCTTTATCCTCTCTTTTTCCTTGGCCGCCTCGCCTTCGGCTCGGGGTTTTTCTTTGACCGGCGCAGGTTTCTTTTCGGGCTCTTCTTTCGTTACGGGAATTATTTCCGGCTCGGGGGGTTTTTCAATTTCCTTCGCGCGGGGCGCTTCTTTCTCCGGAGGTTTCGCTTCCGGAACCGGCGGTTTGGCCGGCGGCTCCGGCATTTTCACGACCGGTTTTTCTTTTTCAGCCGCAGGCTTGGCCTTTGGTGTTTGTGCCGCTTTCGTT
>DATIFM010000025.1:0-49726 GCA_035455205.1 Candidatus Bilamarchaeum sp.
TCAATCGTGCAGGACCCCGAAGTCTGGAAGCTCTCCTACAAGGGACTCGACCTGACCTCTGAAGACCGGAAGAACCTCAAGTTCGAGATAAAGACCTCGGACAAGGACATTTCGGCGAGCAAGGGCCCGGTGACGAGCTGCAGCGACGGAACGGACCCGACCTTCTACCCGACGGGTGGATGCGGTGCCGCAACCCCGGTTCAGGCAGCTTGTACCATCTACGCCCCGTACGTCCAGGTAACCTCTGGCGACAGCGGCTCGGTGTTCCAGGTGGACAGGAGCGATGTAGCCGGCGACTTGTCGGACGACGAGTTCTTCGTGGCAATGGAGGACAGCGGCGCATTTAGCGGCGCTGCCTGCGATGCCCAGAACGACGGCGACTCCGATGACGACGGTCTCAGCGGCTTCGGTGCATTCCCGGTCGGTACGGACCTCGGTCTCCCTGCTGGTACGGTCTTCATGAAGATCTCCAGCTCGAGCGACGACTATGGTTTCTTCGACTACTTCGATGTGTCGAAGGCGAGCTTCGGTACTGAGGTCGAGTACGACCAGATCGGCGACGGTGACAATGCGTTCACCCCGCCGAACGGTGGTGCCATCCTCATAGAGGACGAGGACGATGTTGACGGCGGTGCGGCCGATGAGCAGCTCGGTGAGCTTCTCACGAGCACCGGCGCGGGCTCGAACTGCGGTGTCTCGACTGCGGCAGGCTGTTCCGACTTCTACTTCGCGATTGCGGAGAAGGCCGGAACCGGCTCGTCGAACGAGTTCGTCGACTACTTCGTGTTCGGTATCGACCAGACGGGCACAGGCTCACCTGGCGACGCGACCTTCGACTTCGACTCGACTGACGGCGGAACGCAGACCCTTACCTCGGACAACGAGGAGGTTCTGTACGGCCACGCGGTGTCGAACCCGGCAGACGGAGGCGTGAACGGCTACTATGCCGGCCCGGTTGACTCCGGACCTGTCGATGACGGCCTCGAGGTTGTCGAAGAGCAGTATGTCTCCGAAAGGGGCTCTGTCTTCAAGACCATCGATGACAACAAGGTCGAGTTCGACATGGCGCACAAGCTCGCGAGGGCACAGTGGTTCCTGGCTCCTGCATCCACCTCAGCCGGTGATGCATCCAAGACCGTCGTAACCCTCGGCGAGGGTGAGTCCACGACCGTTAGCGGCGTGACCGTGAAAGTTCTCGAAATAACCGAGAGCGTCGGTGCATGCAGCGCTTCGGGCGGCTCAGTCTCGTGCACTGCCGACATGAGCGGCGTATCGGCTGTCATAATGCCGAACAATGCTCCGTCAGTGACGGTCGCGATGCCTTACACGGGCAGCTACGGAAACCTGGTCATCCTCGACTCGGATGCGGTCGGCGTTAACACGCTGGTCTCGGTCGGTGGCGACAAGGTCAACTCGGTTACCGCAAGCCTCCTCGAAGGCTCTGCAGTCAACTGGGACACTGAACCGAAGGTTGTCCGCGAGGTAGTCCAGGGCTCGAAGATTGTCGTTGCCGGCAAGGAAGCGGCCGACACTCTCGCTGCGGCTCAGGACTTCGTGGCTCAGGTCAAGAAGGTCTAATAACCTTCTTTCTTATTTTTTATTTTCCTCTTTATTTTCTCTCGACTTTTGACTTACGCTTCTCTCATGGCAAAAGTTGACAAAACCAGATTGCGTTTCGTGCGAGCCGAAGGCGAGCTGACGAAACAAAGTTGGCAAAACTTCCTAGGTATTCCTAACCCCCTGGCTCTACTAGTTAGTGTCAACCCCGCAGGGGTTGACCGACTAACAAACATGTTTTATAAAACGTTCGAGGTATTATAATTCACGGATTATTATGAAACAAATCGAAGGTCAGAGGCAGGAACAACTGGCAAGGCCGATAAAGAAATACGTCCCGCTCATATCCGGGCTGGTGATTTCGGGGGCGATGGCGCTTTCCCCGTTCGCGATGGCCCAGCGCGCATCCCCGCAGTGCTCTGCGCAGGTGCAGAGCGGGACCATGCCCAGCTTCCACACGACCGGCGCGAGGGGGGTCCACCTCATCAACACAGGGCTCATCAGGAGGCCTAACAGCTACGTTTCGATAACCCTCCCTGCTTCCTACGTGGAGCAGGTGACGCGCGCAGCCCGGGGCCAGCCTGAGGCCCAGCGCGGGGCGTTCGTGGGCGGAATCCTCCAGCAGAACATCCAGCTCGCCCTTACCGGCCTCGGAACACGGACCAGCGTCACTTTCGACTGCGCGTCCCTCACCGCAACCTCAAGCGCTTCGGTGTCCGCGCCTGTTGTCACGGATGCAGGCGTCCGCGAGTCCGCTCCCGCGGCATCGCAGAGACCGCCTTCGGATGCCGGTCCGCAGGCACAGGACGATGCAGGAGCATCGAGAAGGCGAGTAATCCAGCCGGGCCAATAAGGCATTTATATTCTTTATGTGATATAATTTTCCCATGGCACAGCCAGCGACGGTTCAGGCGGAAGTCCAGCGTTCTACTTTGACAGCAGCGGCCGCAAGGCAGCAGATGGCGAACCCTGTCGAATTCAACAGGCGGCACGAGCTTCGGAGCATGTCGCTCACAATCCCTCTCCTTGGCGAGAGGAACTCATACCTCGTAGTCAGGATACCGAACGAGGTCGCGCAGGAGGCCGTGCGCCTCGCGCGCGAGCTTCCGGACACCGAAAGGCCCGCATTCCTCAGGGAGTGGATTCTGCGCAACCAGCAGGCCGTACTCGAGGCGTATGCGCGCGGAGGGAGGAGCGAAAGGAGATTCCGCTTCGACATCGTCCCCGCAACGGCGGCGCGCGTCGGCGAGGCAACGCCGCGCAGAATCGCCGAGCCGAACCCCCCGCAGAGGCAGGCCCCCGAGGAGTCTCCCCACCGCCTCATAGAGACAAGGCACTTTTACGATGACGGCCGCGATGTCGCGCCCCCGGGATGGAGGGCCGCGCCGGCTAATGCCCCCATTCCGCAGGAAGTGCGCGTGCGGGCCAACCAGTTCCAGCCCCGCCGGGGAGCGGGCCAGATACCGATGGGCGACGGGCGCATTGAGGAATTCGGCGGGCGCAGGTATCTTTACCTCGCCTGCTACCACACGATTCCTGCCCCCCGGCACCCGAGCGTTTCCGTTTATGTCCAGGCCGAGCCACAGGCGCCGCCGCGCGTGATACAGCCCGACCAGGCCCCGGAGAGGCCGGTCGCTGGCCCGAGGCCGCGGGCAGAGGAAAGGCAGCTGCCCCCGTTCCCCTCGCAGATAAAAGGCGGCAACGGGAGCCAGGCGAGGCCGTATGAAGTTTATCTTTCACGGGCCGAAGTGGACCGCGCACCGGCATCCGCAAGCCAGGCAGACACTATCGTCTCTGTGCCGCTGGTCCTCGACATCGAGGGCCTCGGCGTCATGCGCTTCAGCGTGGCGTTCCGGGGGCGGCAGGTCACACGGACCGCCCGCGGCGCGACCCAGGGCGAGCTCTGGCAGATAATCCGGCAGACTGCCGACCGCGTTGCGGCCGAAAGGGGCGTGCGCGTCGAATCGTCTGCCTTCAGGACCGCCCAAACCAGCTATGCGCAGAGCTTCCCACGGATAATGAGCCAAATAGAGGCTGCGGACCCGGACCTCGGGCGCTACCTGTCCTCTAATTGATTTTTAATTTCCGCAGTCTAATCTTTTCCGATGAGCGGAACATGCGTCCGGTGCGGGAGGACCGGCGAGATTGAATACGGTACGGACGGCCAGGCCTACTGCTCGTCATGCATTTTCTACGGCCTCAACAAGCAGTGCTCCCGCTGCAGGATGTACCTCCCCGGGTCCGAGCTCCAGCAATACCGCGGCCAGCTCGCCTGCCCGTACTGCATCCAGGACATGCGCGACGAGGACCGCAGGAGCGAGTACCACGAGGAAAAGCACAAGCTCGAGGTGCTCCAGATTCCCGAAACGTGCGAGCGCTGCGGCCGCGACCTGGAGGGCCGCGTGTACATATGGAACGGGAAAAAGCTCTGCCGCAACTGCGTCGGGGACGAGCAGGAGAAGTGGGGCGTGGTCGGCGGGGGCCCGATGGGCGCGCCCCAGAAGATTTCCCTCGAGCCTGAAAAAAGGAAGAGGAAGGCGTCTTTCATCGAGTCGGTGATATCCGAGGTGCTCCACCTTTCGGGCGTCAAAAAGAAGCCCCGGAAGACGGAAATCGTCGAGTACTCGACAAAGATGCCGATACAGTATGCCAAGCCGATGGCCGAGGAGTCGCTGAAAACCCGCAGAAAAGAGGACAAGAAGCCTGAGTCCGAAGGCATCATGAAGGCGGGGAAGCCCGAACTGGAGGCGGTTCCCGAAAAGCGTCCTGCCCGGGAAGTCCCTCCTCCCGACTTCTTCGAGGAGCCGCAGGGAAAAAAGAAAAAGAAACCCAGGAAGCGGGGCGTCCGGAAGAAGCGGGCCGAGGCCGAAGTGGACCTCAGCGAAATTTTCGTCGAGCGCAACAAAAAATAAAAACCCCTTAGCCCAAATGTATGATGGGAGGGCTATGCTTAACTATTCTGATCTTAGGGAAATCCAGAAACGGGAGATGGAATCCTCCGCCATAGTCAGCCTCCCCGATGACTTCTACCAGCTGATGGCCCAGGTCCTCGCGAAAAAGGGCGCCGACGCCATGAGCGGCAAGTCCCTGCTCGCCATCAAGGAGTATGAGAACACAAAGAAGATAATCGCGGCGATATCCGCCAAGCGCGAGGAAAAAATCGTGCTCATGGCGGTCCGGGGCGAAAAAGAGGGGGCCGGGCTCACTTCTGAAGAAAAGGAAATGTTAAAAGAGCTTTCCTCGATTATTAGAAAGTCGCGGGAGACCGTGAAGGCAGTCTGGGCCGTCGAGGAGGCCCAGGACGACTCGAGAAAAATCAAACTCCTGAAAGACGTTTCGCAGTACCGCGGACTAGACAATTCGGTCTACGGCCCGTTCAAGGCAGGCGATGAGCAGATGCTCCCGCGCGCCGAGGCGGAATGGCTGCTCAAGGCCGGAATGGCCGAAATCCTATAAAGGTGAAAACGATGAAATTCCCAAAAGAAATGAACGCCTATTGTCCTTATTGCAAAAAGCACGAGCTTCATAAGGTCAAGGCTGCAAGCAAAGGTAGGCCGCGCACGATGGCCGAGGGCAACAGGGCGCACAACCGGAGCCTCACGGGCCACGGAAGCAAGAGGGCCGGCGAGAAGACCGTCAAGAAGCAGGGCAAGAGGCAGAAAATCATCCTGCAGTGCAACACCTGCAAGAAGAAGCAGGAGCGCATCGTAGGCGGCCGCACGACGAAGAAGCTCGAGTTCAAGGCATGAGGTGCATTTATGTCAAGCAAATATCTCCAGGTCCAATGCAAGTGCGGGAATGAGCAGACGGTGTTCAACAGAACCAGCTCGATAGTTAAGTGCAGTTCCTGCAGCGAGCCCCTCGCCCACCCATCGGGAGGCGAGGCGGTCATACACGGGAAAATCGTGAAGGAGCTCGGGTGATTCGGATAGTCGAGTTGCCCGATGAAGGAGAGCTAGTCCTTGCGACGATAAAAAAGATAATGCCCTACGGGGCGTTCTGCATCCTGCCCGAATACGGCAACCTCGAGGCTTTCCTCCACGTGTCGGAGGTCGCGCCCCGCTGGATAAAGAACATACACGAGTTCATCTCCGAGGGCCAGCGCTATGTGGTGAAGGTCCACTACATCGACCGCGAGAAGAACCAGGTCGACGTTTCCATAAAGCGCGTGAGCGAGGAGGAGAAGAAAATAAAGCTCGAGTTCGTCCAGAACGAAAAGCGCGGAACGAAGCTCCTCGAGATCTCGCTTGAGGGCGCCAAGGCGAACATAGACATCGCGGCGGCCCGGAAGGAGATAGAGTCCAATTTCGATGATGTTTACACCTGCTTCAAGGAAATGAGCCTCAAGGGCGAGGACGCGATAAAAAAACTCGACCTCCCAAAGCCCCTCAAGGCCAAGATGGTCGAGGTCGCGCAGAAGAGCATAAAGAAGCCCGTCGTCCAGGTGGACGCCATCGTCACGCTCGTCTGCTACAACCCCGATGGGATCGAAGTTCTCAAGAACGCATTCAAGCTCGCCCCGGAAATATCGGTCAACTATCTCGGCGCGCCGCGCTACAAGATATCCCTTTCCGCGCCCGACTACAAGAGCGGCGAGAAAAAGCTCGAATCAGTGTTGGAACATATAAAAAGCTACGCTCAGAAGAACAACTGCGATTTCAAGGCCGACCGCTGATCGCCGGAGATGCAAATGAAAAAGATGCGCTTCTGCAACGTATGCCAGAGCTACACGCTCTCTGAATACCACTGCGAAAACCAGACTATTTCCGCGCATCCGGCAAAATTCAATCCGGGCGACCCGTACGGAGATTACCGGCGGCGCTCAAAATTTGGTGGTTAAATGAAGGAAACAATCATAGTCGAGAAAGTTCCATTAAAGAAGCTAAGGAACCCGATACTAATCACCGGCCTGCCCGGGATAGGCCTCATAGGCCAGGTCGTGGGCCGCTACCTCGTCGAGGAGCTGAAGGCCGAAAAGGCCGCGAACCTTTTCTCGCCCCACTTCCCGCACCAGGTTTTCATGACGAAAAAGGGCGGCATGAGGATAATCAAGAACACTATCTACCACCACAAGGGGAAGAAGCGCGACATCCTCATACTCCTTGGCGACATCCAGGCGATGAGCTCGGTCGGGCAGTACGAGGTCGCGGGCGCGACGCTCGAGTTCTGCAAGAAAATCCATGTCACCGAGATTCTCACCGTCGGGGGCTACAGCACCGGCAAGATATCCGAGGACCGCAGGGTGTTCGGGGTCGCGACTTCTGACTCCCTCCGCGCGCGCTTCAAGAAGCATGGCGTGATATTCGGAGAGGCCAAGGGCTCTATAGTCGGCGCGGCGGGCCTCCTGCCGGCGCTCGGCAAGCTTCACGGAATCGAAGGCTCGTGCATAATGGGCGAGACGCACGGGAGCTACATCGACACGGCATCGGCCAGGCAGATAGTCCTCCTCCTCTCGAAATACCTGGACCTCAAGATAGACCTCAAGCGGCTCAACGAGAAAGCGCAGGAGAGCCAGAAGGTCCTCAAGAAAGTGCAGGAAGAGGTACAGAAGACGATGGAAGCGCAGTTCGAGGCGCAGAACCGCAACGTGTCGTACATCAGATAATATTTTATTCCTCCCCCGCGTTCTTTTTCGGGGGATGATATGAGTCTTTGCTGTAGTGGAACTAGTTATGGGTTTAAAATGCGCCCCGCCGGAGGCCTGTGGCCGAGGGGCGGAAAAAAGGGGCAGGCGAGCCTGGAATACCTCCTTTTAGGCATGGTCGGCCTCGCACTGCTATCGTTCTCTATTTATTCGCTTTCCGGGATAAAATCCTCGATGGACGAAAACCTTGCCGTCTCTCGCTTCCGTGATTCGGCAACCGGCCTGCACAATGCGATTTCGGAAGTGTGCGCCATGGGGGGAGGCAACAGCCGTGAGGTCCTTCTTTCATCGCCCCTGTCGGTGGAGACCTCGGATTCGGAATCCGGCCTTCTCGCGGCTTATTCCTATGGAAACCTCTCAATCGTCAGGGAAACCTACTGCGAAATAGCGCCTGCGAAAACGGAAGGAAAAGTTATCGTTGAAAATAAAGATGGGAAAATCAGACTACGGTGAGCTTCCCGAACTTGCCCAAAGTGAGCTGGGACGCGCCCTGCCACTCGTTGACGTAGCCGTTCTCTATCTTTATCTTGTCGCCGGCCTTGACGAGGTCTATCTGGTCGTTCCAGAGCACGAGGGTTATGGAACCCGAGTCGTCCTTTATCGTGACGTTCGCCACGCGCAGCTTCCTGCCGTATTTGTTCACTTCCCTCTCGGTGTCTTTTGAAACTACTTCCGCATCTATCATTACGCTGCCGGTTCCCGGCTTAAGGTCAGAAATTTTCATTATAATCCTCTCAACGCTAATTAGTTTATTGGAGTTCTAATGGCAATACTTTTAAACTTTGGGCTTTTCGGCCTCCTACGGCTTGAAGGCCTCGTTCTTTCCGCTGACTGACAGGCCGGGCCGTGGGCCCCCTCCTATCACGTAAATTATCCCGCCCGACTCGACGGCGGCGAGGCCGTGCCTGGATGTAGGCATCGGAGCCCTCTCACTCCATGCGCCTGCCGCGGTGTCGAATTCCTCGTTCTCCCTGAACGTCCAGAGCGACGCTTCACCCCCGAACACGTAAATCCCTTTCCCCACCGCCGCGGCCGCTATCCCTCCGCGCGGGGTAGGCATGTCCGGCTCGGCCCTCCAGGCCCCCAAGTCAACATCATAGCTTTCGGCAGTGTCGAGGTTGTAGGATTCCTGCCTGCCCCCAAGGACGTATATCCTCCTTCCCACCTGCGCGCTCGCGAGGTGCTCCCTCGCCGTAGGCATCCCGGGCCCGGCAGACCAGCTGTCGTTTTCGATGTCGTAGATTTCAAGCGCGTTGCTCACCCCAGCGTCGCTTACGCCTCCTATCGCGTAAATCTTCCCCCCGGTGGCCTGCACCGTGAGAGCGCCCCTCGCGCTCGGCATATCCATCCCGCGCGCCCATTCCTTCTTCTGCGGGTCGTAGATGTAGAGCGAGCCCACCGGGGCGAATCCGCCGCTGAAACCCCCCACGACATATAATTTCCCGCCGGATGAGGCGGCGCCCGCATGATGGAGCGGCTTGGGCAGCGGGGGAGCAGCACTCCACGAGTCCGATTCGGCATCGTAAACCTCGACCGCGCCGCTCTCGCCGTCCATTGTCAGCCCGCCGATGACGTATATGTCATGCCCGATTGCAGCGGCCACCACCTCAGTCCTTTCGGTGGGCATTCCGCTCGCGCTGAACCATTCGTTTCCCGAAGCGGAGCTTTTTTCCGCTATCGGCCTGACCGAAACGCATCCTGCGGCAAGCAGGCAGATGGCGAGTACAACAAGACGCATAATCCCCCCTTTTTGGTCAGTTTGTGAACCCCTCCGGGGTTCACGCTGACCCGGCCAGTGTCAACCCGGAGGGTTGACCGACTGGCAAAAGCCCCTGGAGGGGATTGAACCCCCGACCTGCTCCTTTCCCACCTTTTCGGAAAAGGTGGGACCAAAACCTATTGTTGGCAAACCCTCCAAGGGTTTGCAAACAGCCGGTTTTGAACCAACTTTTCCAAATGTTGGATACAAGAGAGCCGCTCTACCACTGAGCTACAGAGGCGGTGAAATTGAAATTGGTTACCAACTTTTAAATAATCCTCCGCCCAACTCAAACTTATGGATATCGAGACAAAGGTGGGGCTGGTCAAACGGGCGCCTCTCGAGGAAATCGTCACCGAGGACGACCTGCGAAAGGTCTTCCAGAACTACTCCCACCCCAAACACTATATCGGCTTCGAGATATCCGGCATGGTCCACCTCGGCACCGGCCTCTGCACATCGATAAAGCTCAAGGACTTTCTCCAAGCCGGCATAAAGCCGACGATATTCCTCGCTGACTACCACTCGTACATAAACCAGAAGCTCGGCGGCGACCTCGAGAAGATACGCGAAGTCGCGAAGGGCTATTTCAAGCACTGCTTCGTTTCGCTGGGCCTCGAGGAAGGGAAAGTGGATTTCGTCCTCGCGAGCGACCTCTACGACTCCGACTATTGGAAGACCGTCCTGAAGATATCCAAGGACACCACGATAAACCGGATGCTCCGCTGCATAACGATAATGGGGCGCAAGGAGAGCGAGGCTACTTCTTCCGCGGCGATCCTGTACCCGGCAATGCAGGCTGCTGACATATTCATGCTCGACGTTCAGATTGCGCACGCCGGGCTCGACCAGAGGAAAGTGCACATGCTCGCGCGCGAGCTCGCGCACTCTTACAAGCGCGAGTTCGTCGCGGTCCACCACCACCTCCTCCCCGGGCTCCAGGTCGCCCACGCGCCTGCGGCAGGCCAGCATCCGGCATCGAAGGAGGAGGAGGTCCTCGAGAAAAAAATGAGCAAGAGCATCCCCGGGAGCGCGATTTTCATCCATGACACTGAGGACGAGATTCGGGCCAAGATAAAGAAGGCCCACTGCCCCGAAAAAATCGCCGAAGGCAATCCGGTCATAGAATACGCCGAATACCTCGTCCTGCGCGACAAAAAACTGAAAATCGAGCGCCCTGCAAAGTTCGGCGGCGACATCGAAATCGCAGGCGCGGCAGAGCTTAAGAGCCTCTTTTCCGAGGGAAAGCTCCACCCGATGGACCTCAAGAACGCCGTGGCGCGCGAACTCGTCGAGCTCCTGCGCCCGAGCAGGGAGTATTTCGCAAAGAACCGGCACTATCTGGAGCAGATAGCCGCAAAGGACGTTACGCGCTGAGCCCCGGGCGCGCCTCGTCAAATGCGGGCCAGTTTGCTTTTTGAAACCTATTTAAACTTTGACCGGATTAGCCAGTCATGCGGGCAACAATAATCCTGTTCGGAATACTTGCAGTCATTGGGTTTTCGTTCGCCGCTCAGAACGTTTCGTCATGCCAAATCATCAACGCAAGCGACACTTACGTGCTGACGAGCGACCTTGTCGGCTCACCCATTTCCTCGATATCATTTTCAGCGAGCTTCACCTGCCTCAGGGTGGATGTTTCGAACGTGGTCGTGGACTGCAACGGGCACACCGTTACAAACAACATAAGCGATTTCACGCTGCGCTCCGGAATCGAATCCTACCGCGTGAAGAACGTAACCTTCAGGAACTGCAACGTCTCCCAGTATTCATATTGCATCGCCCTCTGGCGCACCAACGACAGCCTGGTCATGAACAACAGCGTTTCGAACTGCTCGCAGGCCGGCATACAGCTTGCGACGACGGGGCCCATCGCCGGAAACGGCTCAATAAACAACACGATAACGAACAACACGGCCCGCGACAGCGGCTTTGGCATGTCGCTGTATTTCTTCTCGGACAACAACAACGTTTCCGGCAACACGGCTTTCGGGAACACGAATGACGGGCTGAGGATTGAGATTTCAAACAACAACAAGGCCTCCAACAACGTCTTCTTCAACAACAGCGACGGCATCATAATCTCGGGCGGAACAAACAACGAGATTTCCGGAAACGAGTTCTACGGCAACACGCGCACCGGCATGGAAGCCGCTGGCGGAACGGCGAACATAGTGACCGGCAACTATGCCCACGACATCGACGGTAGCGGATTCTTTTTCTTCAACGGCGAGACTTCGCTCCTTGCCGCGAACAACACGGCGGTGAACTGCACCCGGTACGGGGTCGAGGTCGACGGCACGACATTCAGCCTGATACAGGACAACTTCCTCGACGGCAACAACAACGGCATTTTCATCCGCTCCGACAACAACACGTTCACGGGCAACACGGTCCTGAACAGCGCGGGCTTCGGCATCGAGCTTCAGGGCGCGGAGAACAACACGCTCTCGGACAACCTCGTGCAGGAAAGCGGCGGCTTCGACCTGAGCCTGGTCCCCTATGACCTGCCCGACGACTGCAACAATGTCGTGACCAACATGACAGGCTCCGGGGGCAACCCGATTCTTTACGCCGGAAACGCGCTCCTTATTGCAAGCGGAGGGACGTATTCGGAAATCGCGCTCTGCAAGGCCGACAGCGCGGACATCAGCGGAATAACCGTGGCCGGCTCGCCGACGCTCGACAACAACGGGATTCTCGTGGTCAGCAGCGGGAATGTCAGCCTCGACAACATCGTATCGTCGGACAACCTCTATGGCCTCCTACTGAGTGACAGCCCCGGCGCTCTCGTAAGCGGCCTCACGGCCTGCGGCAACGCCCAGGCGGGACTGGAGGAATTCAACGCCGTCGGACCGGCTTCGACCGTGTCCAATTCGCTTTTCTGCGGCAACGCATGGGAAATCGGGCAGGACTCGTTCAACAGCGTGCTTTTCACCCTCGACAACGTGTCGCTCGGCAACGTTACCCTCTCGCTTTCCGATGAGGTGGGGAGCGGCGGAGGCGGATACCGCATCAACGACACCACTGCTCCGGGCCCGGCCCCTGCCGGCTATGCCTCGTTCGGCGGCAAATACCTCAAAGTGCTTTTCACAGGCGACCTCGGCATCAACACGACCGTATTCCACTGGAGCCCGTCCGAAGTGAGCGGCATAACCGAATCGACCCTCCGGCTGTTCACCTGGAACAACACCGGCTGGGTCCTGACGCCAAACCAGGCCCTGAACCTTTCCTCGAGCAGCATCAGCGTCAATTCCCTCATCAACATAACTAGCGACGATATCTACGGGCTGTTCTACACTTCCGGGAGCACCGATGGCGGCGATGGGGGAACGAGCGGCGGAGGCACTCCGGCCCTCACGCTCGATTTCGAGTCGGCCTGCGGGGTGAGCAAGGTAACCGTCCGCGGAAGCGGCGTTTACCAGGAAGGCGCGGACGTCAAGGTCAATGGCAGCAGCGCAGGGACGACCGATTCGGCCGGCACCGTCTCGTTCGATTCCGAATGCGGAATGAGCATGACGATAGAAGCATCGAAACCAGGTTTCGAAAGCGCTTCGGCGACCGTCTCCACAGTGAGCTGCGGTCTTTGCGCGGAATGCAGCAGCGATGCCCAGTGCGCCCCCGCTGAAAGGTGCCAGGCAGGCCAGTGCACTCCTCTACAGTGCGCCCCCGGAGAGAGCGCCGATAACCACGGGTGCGTAAGAGGCGGATGCACGTCCGACTCCGAATGCGGGGCCGGGATGTTCTGCGACGCCGGCGCGTGCCGGCAGAAGCCGCCCCAATGCGAGCCTCCCTCCTGCTGCACGTCCGATTCGCAGTGCGGGTCAAGCCAGAAATGCACTGGAGGAAGCTGCGTCGATATCGTCGCATGCGGCAAAATTGAAAACCACGCGGTCGTAGAAACATACGAGTGCGGAGCCCCGGGGTGCCCATCCTGCCCGTCCGGCACTTCGTGCATCGCCAACAAGTGCGCGGGGGGCGACGTTTCATGCCCGACCACGGGAATCGTCGGCGAGGAGAAGACCTGCATCGCGACCGAGGGCGGCCTTGCCTGCAAGAACTGCGACTACCAGATAACCGCCCCTGACGGGAAGGTCTCTTCAGGGAAGACCGACGAGCAGGGCAATATCGCGCTTCCGCTGCTCTCAGAGGGCACGTACCAGGTCTCCATACTCAAGGGAGGGGCCGTTGTGAAGACCATCCAGGTCAAGGCGCTTGCTTCAACGGCGGGCACCGGGACCAAGCCCCCGACCGCCGCAGGCGGGTTCGACCCCGCTTCGCTCCTGTGGCTGCTGATAATAGTGCTCATTATCGGAGGGGCGCTGATATATCTCCGGAGCAGGCCCGGCAGGAAAAGCTAGTCCGGGAGCTGCCTGAAGCTTATGAGCTTCGGCACGTTCTCCATTGCGATTTCCGCGACCGCGCAGTTCCTGGACTTGAAGCTCCTGAAATTGCCAAGCGAGGAAACGAGCGAGCAAAGAAGGACGTTCATGACGCAGTAGTGCGTCACAATCGCTATGCTTTCCCCCGAATGCTTTTTCAATATCTTTTCGAACTTCGGAAGCGCCCGCGCCTGAACCTCGAGGAGCGTCTCGCCGCCCGGAATCGGGTTGTTCTGCGGGTCGTAGTGCCAGCCTTTCCACGCGTCCTCGAAATTTTTCCTGATGTACTCCTCGCCCCTTCCGCTCCAGGCTCCGCAGTCAAGCTCGCGGAACTCGTCCACTATCTCGAGCTCGGCCTTCGTAGTCTTTGAAAGCTCGGCCGCCGTCTGCCTCGTCCGCAAAAACGGGCTCACGTAAATCCTTGAAAGCGGGCGGGCGGAGAACTGGTTCGCGAGCTCCCATGCCTGCTTCTTGCCCAGAGCGGTAAGCCCCTGGTCCTCCTTCACCACGCAGTTGTAGTAGCCTTCTTCATTGGCTACGCTCTGTGCATGGCGGATTATGTACACGGTCGTCATTCAATCAACCACTCATAATTGTGCAATCCTTATAAATCTCAAACGCCTGCAGGTTTTTATGGACGAGAAATTCCCCAAGGTCCCTGCGGCACCACGGACGGTTTCCGACGTTCTTCAGGTGGCGGATGTGGCCCTGGACAGCTACGACGAGATATTCTCGGATTTCGACCCCTCGCCATATACCACCCGGCTTCTCTCGGAAGATTTTATCCGGGAGCTCCGCCGCAGGTGCACGGCAACCGGGAAAGGCGATTTTGTCGTAAACTTCACGCTTCCAAGAGCCCTGCGTTCGGAGAAAATCGAGGGTCTTGTGCGCAAGAGGATCCGGGACCATTTCAGGAGCAACCTGAGCGACATCGAAAAAGCGGCGAAGGAAAAGACGAGGCGCGGCCTGCTGCGAATCGCCCTCGGCGTCGCGATATCGGTCCCGCTTTTTTTCCTGCCTGTCATCGAGACGCTTCCGGTGCTGACGGTGCTTTCGGTGCTGATGTGGTACGCGCTATGGTCGGGTTTCGAGCACGTTTTCGAGGTGTCAGCCCGCCTTGAGCGGAAGAAAATGTTTTACGACAAATTCCTGCGGGCGGATTACAACTTCGTCAACCAGGAGGACGTGGTGCAGCTGATAAACCGGCTCCAGCCGGAACCTAATCAGAAGGCTGGCCAGAAATCTCAAGGAAGTTCCTGATTATGTCTTCCCCGTGCTCGGTGTGCCAGACCTCGGGATGGAACTGGACGCCGAATATCGGCCTCCCCTCGTGCCTGATTGCCTCGAACATGCAGGACTCGGAATGCGCGAGCTTCCTGAACCCCTTCGGGAGCTCCTTGGCTTCGTCGAAATGCGAGACCCAGGCCCGGATTTTCCTCGGAACGCCCCTGAATATCTCGTCCTCGTCGTCAATCTCGATTTCCCCCATGCCGTACTCGGCGCTCTTTCCGTTCGCAACTTTCGCCCCGAACACGTGGCAGAGCATCTGCTGGCCGTAGCAGATTCCGAGTATGGGCATCCTGAGCAAGCCGTCCCTCGCCCTCTCACAAATCATCGAGCTGAGGTTCGGCGGGTCGCTGTAGACCGAGCTGGGGCCCCCGGAAAGAATTATCTTCACGACGCCTTCGCGGATGAATTCGTCGAACTTTTCCTGCGACGCCTTGTTGTAGAGCATGTCGCAGTCGTAGCCCAGCTCGCGGCAGTTGCGCTTGATGAGGTGCGCGTACTGGCCCCCGTTGTCGATGATGAGAATCATGGATGAATAACTCGCGGAGTAATTTAAATTATTCCTTGTCCGCGACCTGCGCGAGGGCCTGGTGTACGCCCGCATCGTTCATTATCCGCGCGAACTCGTAGTCCATTTTCTTCCTGAGCGAGTCGAGCAGCGGGACCATGTAGTTCGCAAGATATGCCGCGTAGCTGTTGTCCCCCCCGACCTGCCCCTTTGCCGCCACCATGACGTCATGGACTTCCTTCGCGTCGATTCCAGAGGCGAACTCCATGTCGCCTTTTATCCTTGCCACCGCGTCGCCCAGCTTTAGGCAGCTGTCGATGAGGACGCTCGGGTCCGGGAACGGCACGAGGTCTGCGTGGTAAATGCCCCCGCTCCTGCTTGCGTCGCTGACATAGTGCGACTTGCGGGCGAACATCCTCGCGAGCTCGCCAACGCTCCTGTTCGCGGGCGTCGCGCACTTGGCCCAGAGGCTTGCGCCCATTCCGTCCCTGCCGCGGTTTTGCTCCCTCATCTGGATGACGTCTGCGGCCTCCTGGCTCGCACCGACCGTAATCGTGAAATTCGAGAATTCCCTCGTGAATGCGCCGACGCGCATCATGTCGTGCATGACTCCCCCCTCGGCTTTTGCAGGCTCCTCCACGAAGCCTCGGTTGAGCAGGTCCGCGCCGAGCCTCCTGAACTCCCCTACGGTCGTTTTCTGCGTTGCGGGCTTTTTCATGTACATAACATCACTTTTCGTAATATGTGGTTTAATATGATTCCGAATGCGATGTATTAAAAATGTTTCATATTCAAATCACCATACTAGGGAAGTTAGAGGAATCTCTGTCCCTTGTTCTTTCGTACTCAGGTGGTCCGGCTTGAAAAAGAAGGCTAATGTTTCTACAGTGGATGTTTTATCTCACTCTCTTGTCCCGGAGATGAAGGTTCTCGGCGAGGCCGAGAAGACAAAACTGCTCGCCAAATTCGGAATCAACTCGAACATGCTTCCGAAGATGTTCTCAACAGACCCATCAGCCGTGGCTCTGAAGGCCGCGGCCGGGGACATCGTGAAGATAGAGCGGGACGACGGTACCGGGAAATACACGGCATACCGGGTAGTAGTCGAAGGCTGATCCTTTTCAGGAATGGCGGGCCCGGCAGTTGCCCGGGTATTTTGAGGTGTGAAAATGGTAGAAGGTTTGACTGAAGCTTATTTCCGCGTGAATACCCTGGTTAACCAGCAGCTCCTGTCCTACAACAAGTTCCTGGACGTAGGCATCCAGCAGGTCGTCGACAGGATTGGGAAGATACAGACCAACGTCGAAGGCTTTGAGCTGAAGCTCGGCAAGGTGCGCATCGAGCAGCCCAGGTATTATGAAGTCAAGGGCGGCTACAGGCAGATACTCCCGAACGAGGCGCGCCTGCGGAACCTCAGCTACTCGGCGCCCATATTCCTCGAGATAATCCCTGTCTTCAACGGCGTGGAGCGGCCGGTCTATTCGGACGTGTTCATCGGAGAGCTCCCCGTGATGCTGAAATCCAAGCTCTGCTACCTTTCCACGATGAGGAAGGACGAGCTTATCGAGAACGGCGAGGACCCTGAGGACCCCGGAGGATACTTCATCATCAACGGCAGCGAGCGCGTCCTCACCTCCATCGAGGACCTCGTCCCCAACAAGCTCATGGTCACAAAGGAGCGCAACGGAATCGTGTCGAAAATCTTCTCGACGCACTTCGGCTTCAGGGCAAGGTGCGTTGTGGAGAGGAACCAGGACGGCGTATTCACTGCCGAATTCCCCTCGACGCCTGCCGGGATACCGCTTCTCCAGCTCCTGCGCGTCCTCGGCCTCGAGAAGGACACCGAGATACTCGGGACCTTCTCGCCCGAGAAGCACATCAAGAACGACGTGATACTCAACCTCGAATCCGAGCAGTCCAAGAGCAGGGACGAGGCAGTCGACCTCCTTTCGAGGAGGCTGTCCCCCGGCCAGCCGCCGGAGTTCAGGCTGAACAGGATGGAGAACCTCCTCGACAACTACCTCCTTCCGCACATCGGAGTCACCAAGGCGGCCCGCGTCGACAAGGCAAAGTACCTTGTCCGGATGGCCGAGCGCGCGACGAGGGTCGCGTACAGGGAGATTTCCTCGGATGACAAGGACCACTACGCCAACAAGAGGGTGAAGCTCGCCGGCGACATGATGGAGGAGCTTTTCCGCTACGCCTTCCAGTTCCTCATCAAGGACCTCGTGTACCAGGCATCCCGCGCCGACGCGCGCGGCCGCAGGCTCCAGGTCCACACGCTCATCAGGCAGGACGTCATGGGCGACCGCATCAAGTACGCGATGGCGACGGGCAACTGGATAGCGGGGCAGACGGGAGTGTCGCAGCTCCTTGACCGCGTCAGCTACCTCTCGACGATTTCGCACCTTCGCAGGGTCATCTCGCCCCTTTCGAAGAAGCACCCGCATTTCAAGGCGAGAGACCTGCATGGCACTCATCTGGGTAAGCTGTGTCCGAACGAGACGCCCGAAGGCCCGAGCTGTTCGCTCGTGAAGAACCTCTCGGTCATGGCTGAGGTATCCATCGGAGTCGAAGAGGAGGAGATAGAGCGCATCCTCAAGGCTTACGACGTAAAGGAGTAGGTGATTATGGTCAAGAGACGAAAGAGGAGGGCGGCGCCGGAGCGCACGGTAATTTTCCTTAACGGCAGAATCGTCGGAAACCATTCCGACGGGGCGAGCCTCGCCAACAGGCTCAGGGAGAGGCGCAGGACGAACGAACTGAGCAACCAGGTCAATATCTATTATAACAGGAAGCTGAACGAGCTCCACATACTCACGGACAAGGGCCGCGTCAGGAGGCCGTACATCGTCGTCGAGGGCGGGAAGTCCCGGCTCACCTCCGAAATCCTCTCGAGGATAAAGAACAACGAGCTGAACTGGAACCACCTCGTGAAGATGGGCATCATCGAATACCTCGACGCGCAGGAGGAGGAGAACTCGCTCGTCGCTATAAAGGAGTCCGAAATCACGCAGGACCACACGCACCTCGAGGTCGACGCATCCAACATTTTCGGCGTCGTCGCGGGCGTGCTTCCGTACCCCGAGCACAACTCGGCCCCGAGAATCACGATGGCCTGCGCCATGGCCAAGCAGTCGCTGGGCGTTTATGTCACCAACTTCAACTCCAGGTACGACACGAGGGCGTACGTCATGTACTACCCCCAGCAGCCGATGGTCCAGACGAGCGTCTACAAGGCGCTCAACCTGAAGGAGAAGGCCGCGGGCCAGAACTGCATCGTCGCGCTCACGAGCTACCACGGATACAACATGGCCGATGCCATAGTCGTCAACCGCTCATCCATAGACCGCGGGCTCCACCGGGTCGCTATGTTCAAGACATACGAGACCGAGGAGAGGATGTACCCCGGCGGGCAGAAGGACAAGATTGAGCTTCCCACTCCCGAAGTCGTCGGATTCCGCGGAGAGGAAGCGTACAAGCACCTCGGCGAGGACGGCATCGTGATGCCTGAAAGCGAAGTCAACGGCAAGGAAGTCCTTGTCGGGAAAACGTCGCCCCCGAGGTTCCTCGAGGAGATTTCCGTGTTCGGCACGGTCGAGGAGAAGAAGAGGGAAAGCTCGCTCTCGCTGAAGACCGGCGAGAAGGGCAAGGTGGACTCGGTCCTCATCACGGAGGGACCGAGCGGAAACAGGCTCGTAAAGGTGCGCATGCGCACGGTGAAGACGCCGGAAATCGGGGACAAGCTCGCCTCGAGGCACGGGCAGAAGGGAGTAATCGGCCTGCTCGTCCCGCAGGAGGACATGCCATTCTCGTCATCGGGAATCACCCCCGACCTCATCGTCAACCCGCACGCGATACCCTCGCGTATGACTGCGGGCCACCTGCTCGAGACGCTCGGCGGCAAGGCCGGCTCGATAGGCGGCATGCTCATGGACGGCACTGCCTTCGGCGGAAGCACCGAGACGCAGTTCCAGGACATACTCAAGAAGAACGGGTTCAACGAGCACGGTGAGGAATACCTCTACGACGGGCTCACGGGCAAGATGATAAAGGCCAAGATATTCGTCGGGTGCGTCTACTACCAGAGGCTCCACCACCTCGTCTCGAACAAGATGCACGTCCGCTCGCGCGGGCCCGTGCAGCTCCTTACCCACCAGCCGACCGAAGGCCGCGCCCGCGAGGGAGGCCTCAGGTTCGGAGAGATGGAACGTGACTGCCTCATCGGCTATGGGGCCAGCATGCTCATCAAGGAAAGGCTGCTCGAGGAAAGCGACAAGACGGTCCAGCTCATCTGCACCGAGTGCGGCTCGGTCGCCACTCACGACTACGCGAGGAACCGGGACGTATGCCCGATATGCCAGAGCGAGAACGTGGAGCCTGTGGAGATAAGCTACGCGTTCAAGCTCCTCCTAGACGAGATAAAGTCGCTCTACATATTCCCGAGGGTTCTCCTGAAGGAGAAAGGCTAAGTGTCAATAGAGGTTGTAATTATGATTGAAATCCAAAAAATCCTGGACAAGCTGAAGTTCTCGCTGTTCTCGCCAGAGATGATACGGAAGATGTCCGCGGCCAAAATCGTCGTCCCGGACACCTACGATGACGACGGCTACCCGATTGACGGCGGCCTCGTGGACACACGCCTCGGCGTCGTCGACCCCGGCCTCAGGTGCAAGACCTGCGGCGGCACGGTCAAGGAATGCCCGGGCCACTTCGGCCACATCGACCTCGTGCGCCCGATAATGCATGTCGAATTCGCAAAGCACATCTACTATGTAATCAAGTCAACCTGCCCGTCGTGCCACAAGCTTGTCGCCAAGAAGCACCTCCATGACATAACCGAGCTGGAGAAGGCCGTCGAGAAGGAGGCTGAGGAGGAGAAGCCCGCTGCAGCGCCTGCGGCCGCCGCTCCTGCGGCAGCCGTCGCCGAGGGGCCGAAGAAGGAATCATCGGAGGCCGCCGCTGACGTCGAGGCGACCACGAAGAGCAAGAAGAAGGAGAAGGCATCGAAGAAGTGCCCCCACTGCTCCGTGGAGATACCGGAAATCAAGCTGCTCAAGCCCACGACGCTCTTCAAGGACAAGGACATGATGCTCCCGACGGACATCCGCGACTGGCTCGCCGCGATAAACGACGCAGACCTCCGCGAGCTCGGCTTCGACCCGCTCTACTCGAGGCCCGAGTGGATGATAATCACCGCTCTGCCCGTCCCGCCGGTCAACGTCAGGCCCTCGATTACCCTCGAGACCGGCGAAAGGAGCGAGGACGACCTCACTCACAAGCTGGTCGACGTGATCAGGATAAACCAGAAGCTCGAGGCCAACATCAACGCAGGCGCGCCCCAGCTCATCATAGAGGACCTCTGGGAACTCCTCCAGTACCATGTAACTACTTACTTCGACAACGAGACCGCGAACATACCCCCCGCGAGGCACAGGAGCGGCAGGCCCCTCAAGACGCTCGCGCAGAGGCTCAAGGGCAAGGAAGGCCGGTTCAGGTACAACCTCTCGGGCAAGCGTGTCAACTTCTCGGCCCGTACCGTCATCTCGCCTGACCCGAGGATAAACCTCGACCAGGTCGGGGTCCCGCAGCTCATAGCAGAGGAACTGACCGTGCCGATGCACGTCACCGAATGGAACATTGAATACGCGAAGAAGCTCATCATGGCCGATGCCTATCCGCGCGCCGTATACATCATAAGGAGCGACGCCCGGAGGATAAAGGTCGGCGATACCGAGGAGCTCCGCAAGGAGCAGGTCGAGAACCTCAAGGTCGGCTCGACAATCGAGAGGCAGATAATAGACGGCGACGTGGCGCTCTTCAACAGGCAGCCCTCGCTCCACCGCATCTCGATGATGGCCCACCAGATAGTGATACTCCCCGGGAAGACTTTCCGGCTCAACCCGGTCACGGTCACGCCCTACAACGCAGACTTCGACGGGGACGAGATGAACCTCCACATCATGCAGACCGAGGAGGCGCAGGCCGAGGCAAGGCACCTCGCGAAGGTTGAAAAGCAGCTCCTCTCGCCGAGGCACGGCCACGCCATCATCAAGCCGCAGGAGGACCACGTGTCGGGCCTCTATTTCCTCACGAACGACGAGGCCAAATTCTCAAAGTCCGACGCCGCGTCGATGCTCTACCTCATCGGCATCACCAAGCTCCCGGAGCCGGACCTCGCAGGGGGCATGTACTCGGGCAAGCTCCTCTTTTCCCAGCTCCTCCCGGACGATACCAACCTCAAGGTCAACTCCAAGATGGGCGAGGAGATAGTGATAAAGAACGGCCGGCTCGTCAAGGGCTCGGTCGAGAGCAAGGCCATGGAAGGCGAGCTGCTCGAGAAGATGTTCGTCGTCCACGGCCCCGAGTTCACGCGCGCTTTCATCGACAACGTAATCCGGCTCGCGCTGGAGGCGATTTCCCTCCACGGCCTGAGCGTCTCGCTCAAGGACTACACCCTCTCGGAAAAAGGAGAGGAGCGGGTCAACGAAATCAACAGCAAGATGAACCGCGAGATAGACAACCTCATCATGCAGTACAAGAACCGCTCGCTCGAGCGCGCTCCCGGCATGAGCCTGAAGGAGACTCTCGAGGGGCTTATCATGGAGATAACCACCCGCGCCCGTGAGGATGCGGGCAAGGTAGTCGAGAGCGACCTCGGCCTCGGCAACTCTTCGGTAATCATGGCCAAGATAGGCGCCCGTGGCAGCCTGCTCAACGCAATCCAGATGTCCGCGATGGTCGCCCAGCAGACCGTCCGGAGCAAGAGGCTGCTCCGCGGCTACAAGGGAAGGCTCCTGCCCTACTTCAAGACAGGCGCGCTCACCGCGAAGGAGAAGGGATACGTCTATTCGTCGTTCCACCGCGGGATGACTCCGTACGAATACATGTACTGCTCGATGGGCGGCCGCGAGGCGCTCGTCAACACGGCCATCAGGACAGCGCGGTCCGGTTACATGCAGAGGCGGCTCATCAACGCGCTCCAGGACCTCGTCGTCTTCGACGACCTCACTGTCCGGAACGCGGACATGAGCATAGTCCAGTTTATCTATGGCGGCGACGGCAAGGACCCGATGTACTCTTCGACGGCCGAAGTCGGGGACCTTGGCAAGCAGGACGATGTCGATACGGCATAAAGGTGATTCTTATGAAGAAAAGACAGAGCATCCGGATACCTCCTTTCGAGGCGGTCGGTGTGGTTTGCGCCCAGAGCATCGGCGAGCCCGGCACGCAGATGACGATGCGTACGTTCCACTACGCGGGCGTCGCCGAGCACGTCCCCACGGGGCTGCCGCGCCTCATCGAGATAGTCGATGCGAAAAAGGAGCCGAAGAAGGCTATCATCGACATGTACCTCAAGTCTTCGTACGCAAGGAGCAGGCCCGAGGCCGAGAAGGTCGCCAAGGAGCTCGCGAGCGTCTTCGTCTCCGACGTCGCGGACGTCGAGGATGACCTTGAGAGCCTCACGATAAACGTAACGTTCAACGAGAAGGACGGAAAGGCGCAGGGCGTCACCTTCGCGATGCTAAAGAAGGCGCTCGAGGAGTTCGGCGGCGAGACGCGCTCGGACGACAATTCGGTCACGATAAAGCCGGCCAAGGAATCCAAGGCAAAGAAGGAAAAGGACGACAAGGAGAAGAAGGAGAAGAAAGTCACCGCGAAGTCGGTCCGGAAGCTTTCGCAGAAGGTCCGCGACGCGATTGTCCGCGGCGTCCGCGGGATCCACAAGGCCGTCGTCATCAAGGGCAACGAGGAATACTTCATCCGCGCGGGCGGCTTCAACGTGGTAGGCGCCTTAGAGAACCCGGCTGTCGACCCCAAGAGGATATACACCAACAACCTTAAGGAGATAGAGCGCGTGTACGGCATCGAGGCCGCAAGGAACGCCATCGTCCGCGAGATAAAGGACGTCATGGACATGCAGAAGCTCTTCGTCGACATCAGGCACATAATGCTCATAGCTGACGCAATGACCTACGCGGGCTCGATTAAGTCCATAGGCCGGCACGGCCTCTCGGGCGAGAAGGTCGGCGTGCTCGGCCGCGCTGCGTTCGAGGAGACGATAAAGCACCTCATAAACGCGAGCGCGTTCAGCGAGGAGGAGAAGCTCATCGGAGTAACGGAGAACATCATAGTCGGGCAGACCGTGCCTGTAGGCACGGGCAAGATAAAGCTCGTCATGAAGCACACGAAGAAAAAGTGATTTCGCTTGTCAAAATCGCCGAAGGCGATTTTTAACAAAACCAAAAATGGTGAAATGCATGTCTGAAGAGGATGAGAAGGTAGAGGAAACTACTGGAGAATCCGAGGAAGAGACCGCAGAGACTGCGGAAGCGCCCGAAGGCGAAGCGCCTGAAGAAGCCCCTGAAGGGGAGGCGGCGGCACCCAAGGAAAAGAAGCAGAAGAAGGTCGTCCGCAGGCGCAAGACCAAGAGGGAGCGGGAGAACCCCCTCACGACCGCAGTCCGGCTCGCTGTCGAGAGCGGAAAGGTCGACTTCGGCGCAAGGTCGGGCCTCGCGGCAAGCACGCAGGGCAAGGCAAAGCTCCTCGTGGTCGCTGGAAATGCGCCTCCGGAACTCCGGGAGCGCGTCCTTGGCCAGGCGAAGGCGTCCAAAACCCCTGTGCTTGAGTTCGAAGGCAGCTCGATGGAGCTCGGCTCGGTCTGCGGAAAGCCGTTCCCGATATCCGTGCTGTCCGTGTACGAGGAAGGCTCGTCCAACATCCTCGACATCGCGAAGAAAAAATAATTTTTTTATTCAATGAGGTTTTTTTGTGGAACTCACCGGCGACGACCTGAGCATGTTCTCGAATTTCGAGAAGATAACCCACGTGATGCCCTCCGACTACCTGAACAGCGAAAGCACCATTATTTTTTTGGTCTCCCAGGAGTCGCTCGGCAAATCAATCGGCAAGAACGCCCAGAACATCCAGAAGCTCGGGCTCGTCTTCCGCAAGCGCGTCATCATAATAGCCGACAGCGACGACATGGAGATGTTCATCCGGAACTTCTTCGGCAACATCGGCATACTCGACATGGACGTCAAGGACATAATGGGCGAGAAGAACGTCACGCTCATCATCGACGAGAAGGACCGCGGGATAGCGATAGGGCGGAACGGCGAGCGGATAAAGGCCGCGAAATCCTTCCTGAAGAAGAAATTCAACGCGACCGTGTCGGTCAAGACAAGGCGCGCCTCCATCTAGAGCGTGAAGGCGCCCCTCTTTATTCCGTGCCTGAATTCCACGCTTATGCTCTCGGCCTGGCCTGCAAACTGCATGAACTCGAGCGCGAGAGCGGGGGCCGGGTTCTCATAATTGAAATAGACCGTCCTCAGCCTCGCGCACGTCTCCCCAATCGGCTCCTCCCTCCTGAATATCACCGTCGCCCTGAAGCTGACTGCGTCAGTCAGCATCCTGAGGACCGTGGAAAGCCTCGCCTGAACCGGGTCGGCCACGTTCGTATAAGCGTCGAACAGGCATGCGTTCCAGGGCGTTCCGGAGAGGTCTCCCCCGTGGAACTCCTGACCCGCGAAGTCCGCGCAAATCTGGAGCATGAACCCCTTCCCGCCGAGGAATTCGGCCACAGACGCATATTGGGGGGCTATGTCGAACCTGTCCTGCGGCTCTTTCGACGGTACGAATCCGTCAACAAGAATCTCGGACCGGATTTTGCGCGGCAATCTCTCTGGGGGTATTGATTTTTGTGTTAGCATGTTGAGTGATATGTGTGCTATCGTTTTAAATTCCGTCTCCGAAGGCATAATGCGCATGAAATGGCCTCCCGAGCTTCTAGCCATGAGGGTAAGGTTGAACAAGTGCGCACCGGGGGCACTCCCCCCGGCCTCAAGGGCAAAGGCTTTTTACCACGAAAGAAATAATCCCCCATGGAAATCCTCATCATCGGCGGCTCCCGCTTCGTCGGGCCCCTCCTGGTCTCCCGCCTCAAGGAGCACGACGTCACCGTTTTCAACCGGGGGACTGCCGGAATGGAGTATCCTGAAGGCGTAGAATTCATTCGGGGCGACCGCAACGAGCCGATGAAGCTGGGGAGGGAATTCGATGCGGTTATCGACATGTGCGCGTATGAAGGCAGGCAGACCGCGAAGGCGCTCGAGGAGCTCGAATTCAAGTTCTTCATCCACATGGGCACTGCCGCAGCCTACCGCAAAAGCAGCGTCTTCCCCCTCACCGAAGAATCCCCCCTGGGGGCCTGGCCTCTCTGGGGCGACTACAACCGGGGCAAGGTGGCGTGCGAAACGGTTCTCTCAGAAAGCGGAATCCAATATGCTTCGGTCCGCCCGGTATACATCCTCGGCCCCAACAACTACGTGCCGAGGGAGTCGTTCATCTATTCGCGCCTGCAGCGCGGGCAGGAAATAGCCCTGCCCGGGAACGGGCAGGCAATCGCGCAGTTCGTTTTCGCCGACGAGGTCGCCGAATCGATCGCGCTCATTGCAAAGAAGAAGGCAAAGGGGGCGTTCAACTGCTGCGGCGATGACCTTGTAACCCTGCAGGGCCTCGTCGAGATGATGGCGGGAATCTGCCGGAAGAGCGCGAAGCTCAGTTTCAATGTGAACCGCGACGGCTCGCGGTTCACAGAGAGCGAATTCCCGTTCGCGAACGAGAACTTCATCTGCTCGAGCGCGAAAATCAAGTCGCTCGGGGCAAAGTTCCGCACTCTCCGCGAAGGCCTGGAGTCCGACTACCTCTCATGCTACCGCGCTACTTCGGGTGGAAAATAGAAAGCGAGATTTCCGTGATGGCGATGTTCCTCTTCACCATGACCTCATGGACGTCGGTGCCCTCCTCGACCGCGTTGGGGGCCCCGCTTATCCAGTAATACGGCCTTCCCTCCGGGTCGTGCCTCCTTACTATGCTCGTCGCGAACCTCTCCCTCTGGGTCTTCTTCACATGGACGATTTTCGCGTCCTTGAGGTGGTGGGGCATGTTGACGTTGAAGAACTTCTCCGGCCCGAGGTCCTTCTCAAGCGACCTGACTATCTCATGGACCCTCGATACGAGGACTTTCCGGTCGCCCCAGCTGTCCCTGTGCCTCCAGTCCCCCGGGCCGCGGGATATCGAGAAGGCTATCGAGGGAATCCGCTCGAGGGCGGCCTGCCAGCATGCTCCCAGGGTTCCCGAGCCGAGGAGCGAGCCAACGCTCGCGTTCTCGCCCCAGTTTATCCCGGAAAGCACCAAATCCGGCTTCTCGAACTCCCCTGAATAGATGCCGAAAAGCACGCAATCCGAGGGCGTGCCGTTTATGGAATAGACGTCCTCTGCGACATGGTGCAGGCGGAGGGGCTTGTGGAGCGTGAGCGCTCCCGAAACCGCGCTCCGCTGCCGGTTGGGCGCTATCGCGACGGCCTTCCCGAGCTTTTTTCCGACCTCGAGGAGAACCCTGAGCCCCTCGGAATCGCCGTCGTCGTTGGTTACCAGTATGTTCATGGAATCCCCCCTACGGCAGGAGCCTGTTGCGGTCCCTCGGGAACAGCATGCACTCCCTGATGTTCTCCTGCTTGCATATCTTCATCACGAGCCTCTCGAGGCCGATGCTCCATCCGGCATGCGGCGGAGCGCCCATCCTGAAGGCGTTGATATAGAACTCGAAGTTGTAGGGGTCAAGGCCGCGCTTTTTCAGCTGCTCCTCGAGGATGGCCGGGATGTGTATCCTCTTTGCGCCGCTCGAAATCTCGAGCCCCCTGTACATCAGGTCGAATGCGTGGCAGATTTCCGGGTTCTTTTCGTCAGGCATCGAGTAGAATGCCCGCACCTCGGTCGGCCAGTCGTAGATGAAATACAGGTCCTCGCCGAGGATGTCGTAGAGCTTCTTTTCGGCCTCCTTGGTGAAGTCCCAGCCGTGCTTCATCTCATGCCCGTTCTTGTTCAGGAGCCCGACGAGCTCGGTGTATGAATATCTCGGGACCTTGGCCGGCACGACAATCTCCCCGAATGCCTTCTCGACCTCCTCGCCCATCTCCTTCTTCACGCTCGAAAGTATGTGGATGATGACCTGCTCGAGGACGTCCATGGCGTCGTTGTGGTCGGCAAAGCCCATCTCGATGTCCATCTGGGTTATCTCGTTCAGGTGCGTCGTCGTGTTGTGCTTCTCGGCACGGAAGACGGGCACGCTCATCATGACCTTGTCGAAGCCGCCTATCACGGCAAGCTGCTTGTAGAGCTGTGGCGACTGCACGAGGTATGCCTTGTTCTCGAAATACTGCAGCGAGAAGACGTCCGCGCCGCCCTCGGTGGCCGCGCCGGTAATCGCCGAAGTCTGGATTTCCAGGAACCCGAGCTCGGAAAGCTTCTCGCGGAAGGCCCTTGCCGCTGTGGATTTCACCCTGAAAACAAGGGAGCTCTCCTTCCGGCGCAGGTCCAGGTACCTGTTGTCGAGCCTCGTGTCTATCTCGGCAGGGACGACGCCCGTGGGGTCCACCGGGAGCTTGCGCTCGACCTTGTTGAGGTGCTCGAACGACGAGGGCACGAGCTCGACCCCGTCCGGGGCCATCCTGTTCTCCTTGACCTCCCCCGTGAAGGATACGACGTCCTCCTTGTTCACCTTCACCGCCTCGAGGAGGGAGTCCGGGACCACGCCTTTCTTCATTATGACCTGCATAAGGCCCGTGATGTCCCGCACGAGAACGAATTTCATCTTCCCGAGGTCGCGTACATCGTGCACCCACCCTGCTATCCTTACGGCGCCCGTGCGCGCTTTTTTTGCCTCCCTAATGTAATGCGTTCTGTGCATAAAATCAGCTCTTAAGGCGATAAATACAATAGATATTAAAAAGCAGGCAGGGATATAAAATCATGGAGGTTCTCCTCAGCTTACTCCTGACTTTGCCTCCGGCGGCAGGGCCCATGATAGGAGCATCCCTGATGCTCGGAATCGCCCTTGTCGCGCTCAATTTCATGGTCGCGTACGCCCTCCAGAACCCCCAGATGATAGCCCTCGCGCGCGAGGAGCTCGCGGCATTCGTCTTCTCGGTCATAATCCTGATGTTCTGGCTCGGCATGGACTCGATGCTGAATGCGGTCTCCTCGTCCCTCCTGATTTCAAGCCTGCCGACATCCCTGCAGGGCACCCTGGCCACGAGCGCGTGCACGGGCGGCGCGGGCCCGGGATGCGCACAGGGGCTGACGACGAGCCACATCACCCTCGCCCTAGCTACCCTCGACATAATGGAGCAGAAGCTCCGCTCCCAGTACATAGACCTCTACCTTTTCGAGGCCCTCATCGGCTTCCTCTCAACGATAAGCTTCCCGATAGGGTCCCCGATACCGGCCGTCAACGTCATATCATTCTCGCTCGCGCCATTTACCGGCCTCACGATGCTCAGCAACGCCCACACGGTCATCGTCGAGGCAATCGGCTACCTGATAACCGTCATCTGGGCAAAGCACTTCATCCTTCTGTTCTCGCGAGACGCAGTGCCACTGATGCTTTTCCCGCTCGGGCTGATACTGCGGGCCGTTCCTTTCTTCAGGCGGACCGGCTCGAGCATAATCGCGATATCCTTCGCCCTCTACTTCGTGCTGCCGTTCGCGCTCATCTTCTCGAACTACCTCATCTTCGACATATTCAAGCCCGCGGACTTCGCCTACAACCCCGCGAACGCGAGCTTCTTCAGCACCGACAGGGACCAGGCGTATTTCCGGAACCAGACCGAGCAGGGGACGAGCGGCAACGAGACCCAGCATATGTTCGAGCAGTTCAACGCGCCGAGCGTTGTCAGCCAGACCTATGACCAGTCCACCGACGCGTGCGCAGGCAACGCCCTCATCCGGATTCTCTGCAGCGTCAGGAACATTGTCGGGACCGCCATCGGCGTTGTCGGCGGCTTCCTCGGGACGGTCTGGGCTATGTGGCGCTTCATGGTAGGCATGACCGGAGACTTCTTCTTCACCGCGTTCAACAACCCGCTGATGCCCGCGAGCACGGCCTCCGGGCTCTTCCACTTCCTCATACTGGAAGTCGCGACCATCAGCCCTTTCATCATCCTCGTGATGCTTACCACCGTGGTGGAGATAATCATAACCGTGACCTCGTACCGCGGGGTGTCGCTCGCTATAGGCGGTGAAGCCGAGATTGTCGGCCTTACGAAGGTGATTTGATGGGAAGAACCTCTAACGCATTCTCCGGTGGTTCTTCCAAACTCCACCAAAGGGGCTCATCTTCGGCAAGGGCCATCCTTATACTCCTGTTCGCTTTTGCCGGCATCGCGGCCGCCTCATCCGTGTTCACTTCAGCCCCGACAGCCCCGCAGACCGGCCTGCTCGACCAGGTGAACATCCTCCTTTCGGCCCTCGTCATGCTGATGATGGTCATGATAGTCATCGCGGCCGCGGTGTACGTGGCCGGCCAGATGTTCGGCGCAGAGACGCGTGCAAGGGCGACAGTCTGGGCGCAGAACATGCTCGCGGCGGTGCTCGTGAGCGCCATAATCATCGCGCTCACGTACTACATCCCGACAAACTTCCTCGGCGGGCAGGTATCCGACACGGACGTCTCGGCCCTGATATCCGGCCTCGTCTCGATCGCCCAGACCACCCTCGTCCTCCTCGGGTTCCTCATGCTCATCATGGCCGCCCTCGCCTATATCATGGGCCAGATGTACGGGGGTGAGACGCGGGCAAGGGCTACCGTCTGGGCCGGCGGACTGCTCTCCGGGGCCATCGTGGCCCTCGTAATCTACGTAGTCGTGTTCCAGCTGATAGGCGAGCTGAGCCTCACGTTCTTCGCCGGGACCGCCCTCTCGCTTTACGGCCCGGTAATCGTCAACATAGTCCTCTTCTCGACCGTCTTCATCCTCGGCACCTACATGATGTCGAAGGTGTTCAAGATATCCGAATGGGAGGCATACCTGAGCATCGAGCTATCGAACCTCCTCGCGTCATTCTTCCTCATGGCATTCGTCCTCGGCCTGTTCGTAGTGGGGAGCGCGGTCGCGCTCTCATACACCGGGGGCGGCTTCTCCAGCCCCCCGCAGGCCGCAATATCCTACATGCGCTCGGTGGTGGCCGACAGCACCCTCCGGGCCAGCATCGACGTCTACAAGATACAGGCCTGCACGTCCATGCTCTCGACATTCAGCAGGAGAATCGGCGAGTTCGTCCTCACCCAGACCTACAAGGTCTTCCCCGGCCTGGACGTCTTCGTCTCCATCACGGGCGTGCTGGGAAGCGGCCTCATCATGCTCTACAATACCGTTTCGGTCCAGATTACCCTGCTCCACGTGGTGGACGCCTTCATGATACCGTTCATACTCCCTGCCGGAGTCGTGCTCCGGTTCTTCCCTCCCACGCGCGACGCAGGCGCGTTCCTTATATCCGTGGCCTTCGGCTTCCAGATAGTGTTCCCGCTGACATACATGCTCAACAAGGAGATTTACGAGACCATATACCCGAACCCGGCCGACCGGGGCTACCAGTCCCCCTGGGCGCTCATACAGAGGCTCTGCGGCCCCCTGAAATACGGCGCAGCGGGCTTCTTCTTCAACACGGGCGCGAACCCGATATTCAGCGTGCTCCCCGGGCTGACAACCGTCGGGAACATGCTCGCCCGCGTGGTCTCGGAGGGGCTCCTGAACATGATGTCCATGTCGGAATTCATACCCATCATGCGCCGCCTCGCATCGCTCTCCCTGCTTGCGATATTCATGCCGGCGCTGTCGATGATGGTCACTATCGCATTCATAAACAGCATGACGAAATTCATTGTTTCAAAGGTGTAGCATGGGATTAATCGAGATGTGGAACGAATGGGTGTGGCTCGCTGGCGTCGCCATCGGCCTCTCCACTGCGCTCGTCGCCCTAATCTACATGCTCTCCGAGCTCCTCCAGAACGACAAGATGAAGGGCTGGGCGAAGATGGAGTTCGCCGAGATTTTCTATTCCGCGCTCATAATCGCCATGGCGATTTCCGGCATCCAGCTCGTGGACGCGGTGGTCCAGGGCTCGCTCGGCGTGAACAACCAGGGCGGCGCGGTCGGCGGGACCCCGGGGCCGCTTGGGACGGTCACGAGCGCGTTCATCCCGACTTCCGACTACGGCACATTCTCGGCGCACAAGGTCTACATGCCGATGGACATCTGCGGGGCGCCGATAGCCTCCGACAACCGCTCGGTCTACCATGGCGTGGAATCCTGCCACATGCGCCTCGGCATGTGGTACCTGCGGGAGGTGTTCGACGAGACCAAGAACTTCGTGTTCGACATCTACGTCAGCTACATCCGCACCTCCATGATTTCAGAGTTCACGATAAACATAGAATTCCTGTTCGAGAAGGCGGGGTTCTTCACGTTCACCCCCTGGAAGGGCTTCTTCACGATAGGCAACAAGGTCAAGGAGATGGTGTTCGACTGGGCGATTAAGCTCATGATGGTCACGAAATTCCAGGAGGTTCTCCTTCGGTTCGTTGCGACCGCGCTCTTCCCGGCGCTGTTCGTGATGGGCGCGCTCCTGCGCACCTTCCAGCTCACGAGGAAGCTCGGGGGCCTCCTGCTCGCGATAGCGATATCGCTGTATTTCATATTCCCCGCATTCTACGCATTCGGCGCGCTCATAATGCTGGACCTGAAGAACGACCCCCAGATACGGAACGCATGGGTGAGCAACAGCACTATCAATCCGCAGGGCGCGGCCAACCCGGACCCGCCCATAGCGAACACGATGTACATCCGCGGCGACATGCCGATTCCGGGCGGGAGCGGTGTCGTTTCCACAGAGGAGATGCGCGACCGGCTCGCCGACTACGAGGGGATACCTTCGGAGCAGTATTTCCAGTACATGGAGCAGGGCCGGGACTCGGGCGGCAACCAGATGATGCAGAGCTTCGACCTCTCGAGCGCAGCCCATGGAAATGACAGCGAGGCCCAGAGGAACGCGACATTCGCCAACGCCTTCAACTCCGTCGACTCGTGGTTCGGCGCGATTTCGAAACGAAGCGTCCTCGACAACTTCGTCGATTACGCATGGAGCCCCAACGGGCCCCTCGACGTCCTTGCGAGGCTGACCTTCTGGTCCGTATTCTTCGGGCTATTCAGCATACTGGGCACGATAGCGGGCATCCGCTCGCTGTCAATCACTTTCGGCGGCGACGTGGAGATTGCCGGGCTGACGAGGCTGATATGACATGACCAAAGCGCTTCACATGGCCCTCGCATTGCTTGCGCTCGCCACGCTCTCGTTCGCGCAGGACCAGAACTCCTTCAGCAGCTTCTTCAACAACACCTCGAGCTTCGTCAGCCACCAGACCGACGATTTCATAGACGCCACGGGCGCCGGTGCCCAGACCGTCCCGACGGTCTTCGGGACGGTGTTCGACTCGTTCGGCCCCGGGAGCTGCGGCGACTCGTGGTCCAATTCGTACGCCGGCGTCGGCCTCGTCATCGGCCTCTGGATAACCCCCGCCCTCTACGCGGCGTTCATCATCGTAATCGGGATAACCATCGTCTACATGATAGGCCAGCTGATAAGCTCGCCGACGCTCATAGCGCAGGCGAAGGACGAGTTGTTCCAGACCGGCCTCACTTTCCTGCGCGTCGTCTTCCTGCTCGGCATGCTCGCCGCCGGCAACATGTGGTACGGCATCAGCGCCGCCGGCACCTCGGACCGCATCTACAACAATCCGGCCAACCACAACATGATAGACGCGGCGATGGGATTTTCGCGCCTCATGGTCAGCGACATGACCAACCACTACAGCATGCTGCTCATGTACAACATGGTAATACACACGATATACTCGTCCACGATGTGGTTCGGCGTAACCTGGCGCGCGATGTATTCGTTCAACCTCGGCCCGGTGCTCAGGCCGCTCATCGACATACTCGGGAGCGCCCTGCAGTTCCTCTCGCTCGGGATAAGCGAGTGGCTCCTGCACATCGTCACGCTCTGCCTCATCAAGAAATGGACCTGGGGCCTTTTCGTCCCGCTCGGCATGCTCCTGCGGGCCTTCCCCTACACGCGGAGCGCCGGCGAGGCGCTCCTCGCGCTCACCTTCGCCCTCGCGATATTCTACCCGTTCATGTTCCTGTTCGACTACGAGGTCCACAAGATAATGAAGTACAGCATAGTGGACCCGCAGAAGGCAGTGGGCGGCTTCATACACAACAGCGGCCTGCTCGGCGTCGTCGGGACGGTGCTCATCGCGATGTTCCTCATGGCAGGCGTCTTCATCCCGTTCTTCCTCGGCGGCGCCCTGACCCTCGCCTTCGAGCTGATAAAGGGCTCTGTATACTACATAGTGATAATGGGCATATTCCTGCCCTTCCTGAACATATTCGTCACGCTGACCGCCGCGAAGGAGACGGCGAATTTCTTCAAGGTCGACGTCAATTTCATGTCGTTCCTGAAAATCATATGAGGTAACAAGATGACGCACATAAACGGCCTGATACACCCCGACGTAATCATCACCGCCGGCACTACGGGCGGGCTCTGGGGGTGGGCCGCCATATCGGGCCTCGCGCTCGCCACGTCCTCGTCCATACTCGCGTTCATCTACATTTGGGGCTCTCTTTTCCGAAACCCCCAGCTCCAGGCCTACGTGAAGTCAGAGCTCTACGAGATATTCGTCAGCGCCATCCTGATAGTCATGATATTCGGCCTGGTAGGCTCCATGAACAACCTGACCGTGGGCTCGTTCCTCCCGACCGAGCTCCTCCCGGACAACGTGAATCCCGGCGACACGGTATACGCGGCCACCCAGAAATACTACGAGAAGGTCGACAGCGACATGGCCGGCTGGCTCGAGCTCAACTACTACTTCAGCGTGTACGTGGACCAGATGGCATCGGTTACCCCCTACGCGCGGCCCCTCGGCGTCGGGCTCGTGGCATCTCCCATGGCAGGCCTGGCCTCGCCAATAAAGCAGCTCCTCTATAACATGTCCGTAGCGCTTTCCGTGGCCTTCGTCATCAACCACGCCCAGCTGGTCGTCTACGTGTTCTCCATCGCCGCGTTCCTGAAATACTACCTGCCGGCGGGCTTCTTCCTGCGCTGCTTCACCCCCACAAGGAGAATCGGCGGGACGCTGATAGGCGTGGCCGTGACGTTCCTGTTCGTCTTCCCTGCCCTTTCGACGATGACTTACAGCATGTTCTACAACCGATGCGAGCCCGGGGACGGGTGCGGGCCGCTCGTCAGCTTCCGGAGCCTCCTTACTCAGTACCTCGGCGATTCCTCGGTCGGAAGCTTCTCGGACCGGTTCAGCAACTTCTTCGGGAACAACTTCAGCCAGTCCACGGGCGGGCTCGTCGACTTCATAGGGAATACCTTCGGGGCGCTCGGGGCCGTGTTCCAGAACCTCCTCGGGAGCGTGTTCCTTGTGCTCCTGATACTCCCGGCTTCCATAGTGAGCTGGGCATTCGCCATCGGTTTCATAATCCCGGCATTCAACATAATAGTGTTCACGCAGGCCGCGAGGGGCCTTTCGCAGAGCTTCGGGGACGAGGTTGATATAAGCTCCCTTACGAGGATGATATGACATGGCATTCGCTGACGTGCTCGTGAGCTATTCGGACTGGCGGACGATTTCAATCGCAGCCGCCGCGCTATCCGTGGTAGCCGCCGCCATGCTCATCATGCTCTCGCGCCTCTTCGGCCTCCGGAACCTCGAGCAGGTCGCGAAGACCGAGTTCGTCTATGCCGCCTCGACTGTGCTCATAGTGATGATGGTCGTGGGAATCATACAAATAGCCGAGCCGCGCCTCTCGGACCCCGGGAACAGCCTCTCGCGCTGCCTCTACCTCTCGTCCTACGGCCTCCAGTGCAACGAGCCAGTGACATTCACCGGAACAAATACCCTGATAGACTGGATGAAGCTGTACATGGCCGCGCCCACCCAGTGCGTCCAGCGCTTCATGCAGGTGCTGTACTGGCTGGAAGTCCCCATCGCAGCGGGCACGTCGGTCTACATGGAAATATTCATGAGCGAGCACGCGTCCGGGTTCGGCCTCAAGTGGATAGAGGAGCGCATCATGAACGCCGCCCAGTCGCTCACCTTCTACATGTACATGTTCTACCTGATGGTTCACGTCCTCAACTTCATCAAGGCATATGCCGGGTTCTTCTTTTCCGTTGGAGTCGCGCTCAGGGCGTTCCCGCCCACGCGCGGCACGGGCGCCTACCTGATGGCGATATCGTTCGGCCTTTACTTCGTGTTCCCGCTCGCCTACATAACTATAGCCACGTTCTCGCTCCCGCACGTGCAGTCCAACCTGCTCTCGTTCAACGCCACCGCCTACGGCGCGGGCGGCCTGGCATACGCCTGCTCGCTCCCCGACGTGCCCGACGTCCGGCAGTACGCGTGCGGCTCGGCCAATTACGAGCGCCCGATGGAGATGATGAACCGGATACGCTCAAACGGGGAGGCGCTTTCGACTATGATACGCCTCCAGCTTCCGGATTTCGAGCGCCATATCGCGCACTCGATATGCATTTTCCCTATGCTAGCCTTCGTCGTCCTCCTGACATTCGTCCTCAACATGACCAATTTGTTCGGCGGCAACATCCCAGAGATAGGGCGCGGGCTGGTGAAGCTGATATGATTAGCGCGAGCAAGACCGAAGGCGCATGATATGGCATCGACGCAGAGGCCTCCCGAAACCAGCAGGAGCACGGAGCAGAGGGAAATTTCCCGCGCCCCGCAGCCTCCGCAGCCTGTGCAGGTCCCTCCGCAGCGCCGCCGGGAGCTCGAGGCTGAGCTGAACTTCATCAACAGCCCCGGCCGGCACACCGTCCTCAGCCCGGCATCGGGCTCACGCTCCGGCGAACTTGCCAGCCTGCGCTCGATGGGACCAAATCACCCCGAGCTCCTCTCCTTCGCAACCGCCATTTACCAGCCCCAGTTCGTCCACCTCATACCCGCGTCGCAGGCCAGGCGGGCCGAAGCTGCGGGGCTCGACATTTTCCGGAGATACCTCTCAAGGTACTCCGCCAGCGGCATGGATGAGAACAACGCAGTGATGTGGCACTCCACCGACATGACGCGGACGTATGTGACAGACGTGGAGAACGAGCACAACACGTGGAACGTCCAGCCCCTCGTGTACGACAAGACGCACATGCGCGGGAGAACGTGCCTCCCCAAATACATCGCCGCTCTGCACGAGCTGATGCACGTCGAGGAGACGCCCCGGGGCGCTGCCCGCGACTGGGACAAGGCCCCCCCGGGGCTCGAAATCCTGAGCGAGCTGATTCCCACGATAATGACCGTGGTCATGGCCGACGAGGCCTACAAGCGCGTGAACCGCATCCCGCTTTCCCGCGAGGTGAATTACGGCCAGCGCGTGCAGTGGGACGGGCACTCGGTTCCCGTCGGGCGGATCGCGAACTTCTACCGCTCGCTCATAGACCGCTACGGCTCGGTAGGCGCCGCTGTCGCCTCCCCGGAGTCCCTTGAGTTCATGCGCCAGGGCGCGATTCCGCCCCGGATGATAACCCCCTCGAGGGTGCCCTAGAAACATTTTTAATCAACGTCTCAATATCCTTCTCATGCCGGACCGGAAATACGTCATCGACACCTCTTTGTTCGTGAATCCGCACGCGCGCGAGAACTTCGGGAAGGACCCGACCGAGGCCGTCAGGGGCTTCATACGGGCCGCCGGGGAACTGGACGCGCGCTTCTACATGCCGCCGTCCATTTTCAACGAGCTGAAAAATTTCGTGAAGGCCGAGGCCATGGAAGAGCTGGAGCTCGCGCTCCACAAGAGGGCGCCGAACGTCCACGGCATTTTCCTGCCTGCGGCGATATTCTACGAATTCATTGACGACATGCGGGGCCGCGTGAACAAGGGCCTGCGCCTCGCGGAGGATTTTGCCAAGGACAACCGGCCCGACAACGACGAGAAGCTCCGGAAGCTCCGGGAAAAATACCGCGAAGTCATGCGCACCGAGATAATCGACAGCAAGGAGGATTTCGAGCTGGTGCTCCTTGCCAAGGAGCTCGAAGCGACGCTGGTTTCCTCGGACGAGGGCGCGATAAAGTTCGCGAACCAGCTCGGATGCGCCTGGATAAACGCGAGCAAGTTCCACGGCATGCTGGAGAAGCTGAAAAAATAGCGCTTGTGAACCCCGCTTAATTTAATTTTCCGACACAAAAATACTATATATAAATTTTATAGCTTCTTATCAAAAGATGTCGTTTCGAAATATAGTCTTTTTCAGTGTCATGTTGATACTATTGTCGGCCCAACTGGCGTCAGCTTCAGATGCCGCGATGGCCTACCGCTCTGCAAACGGGAGCGGCACATCGTTTCCAAAAGTCAGGTTCTGGAATTCATCCGGCGCCGGGAGCTGGGGCTCCGAGATAGAGCTTCCGACTGCAGGCTCTCCCGTGAGGGAAGCTGTCGTCAAGGAATCGCCGGTTTCAACCAAAATAATAGTCGTTACCCAGAGCGATGACGGCAATATCGACGCTTACGCATGCTTCGCCAACTGCGCCAATGCCAGCAACTGGGTCGTCACCAACAATATCGGTTCGACTGGAACTCCCGTGGCTCATTCGCGGAGGTTTGACCTGGAATTCGAGACCGGCACCGGCAATGCTATGGTGGTTTACGCCATAAACTCCGCAAACACGTCCCGCGACCTTGCGTTCAAGACACTCCCAGCGCTCTCCGCGAGCTTCAGCGGCTCAGCCGAGCAATATATCGATGACAGCCTAACCGGCGGCGGGGAAAATGGCGGCAGCGACCTCCAATATACCTGGGTGTCCCTTGACCGCAAGCCGGTTAGCTCAAGCAGCGAGCTCGTGCTGGCCGGCTTCGACGGCACCGGAAACGACATTAATGCCTGGGTCTGGGGCGGAAGCAGCTGGGCAAACCAGGTAGCGATAACTACCGGGGCCACCGCAACCGGCGGCTTCGAGGCCCTGGCGGTGAAGTATGCTGCGGACGGAAGCAAGGCCATGGTCATAGGCGGCTCGGGCAGCGCCGGAGACGTGAACGGCCAATACTGGAACGGAGCGTCCTGGACCTCTGCCAACATAGGCGACATCAATGGCGGCGGAGGAGACAATGAGGATGTGCTGTGGCTGACCCTCAAGGCGGACCCGGCAACAGACGATCTTCAGGCCGTAGGCGTTGAAACAGATAACGACCTCGACACAGTTTACTGGAACGGGGCGGCCTGGAGCATAACACAGGGAATTGATGTCGGCATCGATGCGACTTCAACGAGGCCGGCCGACTTCGACTGGAACCCCACCGGCTCCACTGGAAAGCTGGTATGGGACACTGATGGCGCTGGAACCACCCTCAGCCAGAGGACCTGCAGCCCGCAGTGCACCGGAGCCACCTCCACGATATCGACATATGCCGGAACCGGCGCATGGCTCGCACTTTACCGGGACCCCACCGCTGCAGACCAGGTGAACATCCTGGGTGCAAGGCTGAACAGCGCCGCGGCGCTCGGCTCGCTCATGTGGAACGGGACCGCCTTCACAAACTACGGGGATGCGGTGATAGCTGCGAACGCCACAAACACGACTTTCGAATCATTCACGATAGCGTTCCAGCTCTCGACTTTCTCGCCGGTGATTAGCTCCTGCCAGCTGATAAATTCAAGCGGCTCTTACATCCTCACCAACAATCTTGCCGGGGCTCCGATAAGCGCATCCCCGCTTTTGGACACTGCCTGCATCAAGATAAACGCATCAAACGTCCTCCTTGACTGCAACGGATTCAATGTAACCAACAACGGGACCGGCGGGACCACCTACGGCATCCTCCTCGCCGGGCCGCTCAACAACGTCTCTGTGCGCAACTGCAATGTGGCAAATTACACCAACGGCGTTTACCTCTATTTTGCGAACAACAGCTCGGTCACGAACTCCAGCGCCGTGAACAACAGCGCGGGCTTCAGCCTCGCCTCTTCCACGAACAATACCCTCCAGTCTGACACGGCGACGAACAACTTCCCCTACGGCTTCCAGCTTTCCGGGAGTTCCGGAAACAACCTGACCGGCAACACTGGCTCGGGCAATAACGAGACCGGCTTCTTCCTCGTATCCACGAACTCCAATAACCGCCTTGTGAACAACACCGCCAACAATAACGTCCAGAACGGATTCCTCGTCACCCTCAGCTCTTCAAACGTCATTGCCAACAACAACGCTTCAGGGAACGGGGTGTTTGGTTTCGACATCGCATCCGGCTCGAACAGCAACTCACTCTCGAACAACACAGCGGCCCTCAACAGCCAGAGCGGCTTCATGGTCTTCTCATCATCCGGCAACACTCTCTCTTCAAACAACGCGAGCGGGAATTCGCAGAACGGCTTCTTCGTCCAGTCTTCAAACTCGACAACCCTGTCATCCAACCGGGCCTCGGGCAACGGCCTCCGGGGTACGTACCTCCTCGACTCGAACCTGACCGCCATAACCTCCGACAGGTACTTCAACAACAACCCCGACTTCGAGGTCAGCGGGACCGGAATCATAATCAGCCTGTCTGGAGTCGTGTTCGACAACCCCTCCGGGACTCTCGCAAGCTACACCAACCTCTCCATCAATGACACGGTGTCATCGTCGTATACGATAAACTGGTCCGCTAACACAACAACCCTTCCCCTTCCATCAGACCACACGTCATTTGCCCAGAAGTTCGTTAACATAACCAACCTGACCCCGGTCTCAGTCGATTCGATAACCTGGCACTGGCTCAACTCGGAATCCACAGGGCTGAACGAGAGCGCGCTCGAGCTCTGGAAGTTCAACGCGAGCGGCTGGACGAAACTGAACAGCACGCCCGACACTTCGGGAAACATGCTTTCCCTTTCCAATCTCGACCAGTTCAGCATCTTCGCAATCCTGCTGCTCAACGATACCACCCCTCCGAACGTCACCCTGAACTCGCCGGCGAACGGGACGATATTCAACGCGACGAACAACGTCACGTTCAACTTCACGGCAACCGACAGCCAGTCGGCAACGATGAACTGCTCGCTCTTCATAGACGGCGTGCTCAACCAGTCGGGCATAGTCGCAACGAACAACACCCCGGCTACAGTCAACGTCAACAACATTTCCCCCGGGAACCATGCCTGGAACGTGAGCTGCAGCGATGCCGCAAACAACACCGGGAACAGCACGACCCTGAACTTCTTCATTGCGGCGGTCGGCTCGTGCCCGATAATCACTTCTAGCGGCTCCTACGTGCAGATAAACAACCTTGTCGGGGGCTCCAACTCCGTTTCCCCGCCGTCCGTGGGCGGTTTCAGCACTGTCTGCGTCAAGATAGGCGTCTCCAACGTTGTCTACGACTGCAACGGATTCAGCATCACGAACGACGGGACGAACAACCGGATGGGCGTGTTCTCCAACAGCTCGCACACCAACATAACGCTCAAGAACTGCGACGTCAGCGGATACAAGGTCGGCGTCTACATCCTCAGCACGAACAACAGCGCTATCATGAACAACACGGTCCGCGACAGCGCGCAGGACGGAATGCACCTCGACCAGTCGTTCAACAACAACCTCACCAACAACACCTTCAGGAACAACTCCCAGAACGGCATCCAGGTGGGGGCGGGCGCGAACCACATCTTCATAAACAACATCGCGTTCAACAACTCACAGGACGGCATTTCCCTCACATCGAGCCCGAACAACCAGTTCCTCAACAACGTCCTCTTCGACAACAAGCAGCACGGGCTGGACGTGGTATCGAGCGACAACAACACGATAGTAAACAACTCGGCCTATAACAACACTAACGACGGCATCCACGTGGCCTCGAGCGACAACAACCTGATAGAGAACAATACCGCGATAACGAACAAGCAGGACGGCATACAGGTCGTTACAAACGCGAACAACACATTCAGGAACAACATCGCGAACGGCAACACGCAGCACGGGCTCCATGTCGTAGGCACCAACATCAACCTCTTCTTCAACAACACCATGGGATTCAACCTCCAGGACGGCATGTCAAGCTCCTCGAGCACGAACAGCTCATTCACGAACAACTCCGCGTTCAGCAATGGGCACAACGGCTTCAGGTTCGCCTCCAGCGACTTCGACAGCATGACCAACAACACCGCCTTCGACAACGCTCAGGACGGCCTGAACATCGACGACTCGGACCACACGACGCTCCTGACGAACCACTACTACAACAACAGCCGCGATTTCAGGATGATATCCGCCTCGTCGCGCATCGTCAACATGACGACCGACATATTCGACAGGCCCGGGGACGGATTCGCCAACTTCACCAACCTCTCCCTCAACGCCACCGAGGCAGCCTCTACATTTACAATGACCTGGAGCCCGAGGCCCGGCGCGCTCCCCGTGGGCTGCCCGGCATTCGCCGACCAGACCACCGGCGAGAAATACCTCAACATCTCAAATGTCAGCGGAAGCGTCCTCCTCGACTCGGTGGCATGGCACTGGAGAAGCGACGAGTCGGCGCCTTACAACGAGAGCTGGTTCAGGCTGGCAAGGTACAACGGCACCGCGTGGAGCGCGGTCGCGAACCAGGTGCTCGACACGGCGGGTAACCAGATAGGCGTCACAAGCATCGACAAGTTCGGCGTCTTCGCGATTCTCGTATGCAACGACAGCGTCTCGGCCCTCAAGCTGAACCAGACGCTCCTGCAGGCGTCGCCGGGCGGAATCGTCCAGTTCAACATAACGGTCAACAACACCGGAAACGCGACCCTGTCACCGGTCCAGGTCATAGACGTCCTTCCTGCCGGGCTGACGTTCGCATCCGCATCGCCGGTCCCAGACTCTGTCGCGGGCCAGACGGTGACCTGGGATGATGTCGGGCCCCTGCTTTCGGGCAACTCGGCTGTGCTTTATGTCAATGCGACGGTCGATTCCGGCGTTGTCAGCGCATCCGTCCCGCAGCTGAACCTCACCAACTTCGTGAACACCACCGGAACGGACCCCCTCGGCTTCAACGTGAGCGCGAACAGCTCGGCTGACGTGACCGTCTATTATGCTAACATAACCATCGTGAAACTCGACATAACTCCGATAACGCCCGTGTCCCCCGGCGGCTTCGTTCTCTGGAACATCAGCGTGAGCAACCCGGGCGAAGTCCCGCTGAACGTCACTCTTGTCGATACCCTGCCGCCCGGATTCCAGTTCGCGGGCTCGTCATTCTCGCCAATAAGCGTGAGCCCCGACAACCGGACCATCGTCTGGGCTGACGTCGCTCTCCCCGGTGATTCCGGCTCCCTCACCCTGAACTCCACCGTGGCCGGCAACCTGACCAACGGGACCTATTGCAACAATGCCACGGTTACGGGGATGCCCCCGAACGGCGACAACGTCACGGCAAATGACACTTCGTGCGTCGGCATCTTCGCCCCCGCTATAAATCTCGTCAAGACGGTCAACCAGTCCTTCAATGTAACCGTCGGAGACAACGTGACCTACACGCTCAACGTGACGAATACCGGCTCGGTCAACCTCACCGTGAGCGTCATCGACGTGCTTCCCGGCAATGTTTCGTTCCAGGGCGCTGACGTCGCTCCCACAAGCGTCGTCGGGCAGACGATAAGCTGGCTCGCCATCACCGTGCTGGCGCCGGGCGGCTCCTTCGCCATCCACTATAACGTGTCCTCTAACTCGAGCGGAACCTACGCGAACAACGCGACCGCAACCGGCGCTCCGCCCAACGGGAATAACGTGAGCGACTCGGATTCGGCATCGTTCACTTCCCTGCCCCGGCCATCCGATGACGACGATGACGAGGGCAAGAAGAACATGCAGCTCGCATATTCGTTCCTCTGTCCCGGGAACCTGGTCGTATTCAATTCCACAAAGACCGATGACAACCCCCTTCAGGGCGTGCAGGTCCAGGTCATCGAGGAATCGCCCTTCTTCGGCACGATAGGCTATGACACGAGCGACGCGGCGGGAATCTCCGACATGGCCCTCAGCGTCAACGGGTCCTACAAGGCCAAGGCGACGAAGGCAGGATACAATACCGAGGAAGTCACGTTCGACTTCGGGACATGCCCGCCTGTGGGCTGCCAGTCAGACCCTGAATGCCCCTCGGCCCAGCAATGCATTTCAGGCCAGTGCAAGGACGTCGTATGCAAGTGCGGCTCGGTCTCGAACCACTCGTGCGTGAAATACCAGTGCTGCTCGGATTCCGACTGCCCCTCCGGCCAGATGTGCCAGGGCAACCAGTGCGTGCCGAAACCGGAATGCACCAATGACTCCGACTGCAAATCAGCGGACTTTTGCGACATCCCGGCCAACCAGACCGGAGGCAAATGCCGGCCGGTGGCCGGGTGCGGAACCGTCGGAAACCACACCCTCGTGCCCTACGCGTTCCCGTACGGCTGCGCCAATTCCGCATGCCCCGCGTGCCCGCTCGGATACTCGTGCCGGGACAACACGTGCCTGCTAAGGAACATCACATGCCCAGAAACCGGCTTCATAGGCACCTCGGTGACGTGCAATGCCACGGAAGGCAACCGCTCGTGCAGCTTCTGCGACCTGACGGTAATCAAGCCCAACGGCGTGGCGGTGGGCGGAAGAACCGGGGAAAACGGCACCTACAACCTCACGCTGGACTTCGTGGGCAAATATAACGTCAGCCTGCTGAGCAACGGCACTTCGGTCAGGTCGATAGCGGTTACCGGCCTCGCGGCCTCGGTCCCCGAGCTGCCGACAAAACCCGGCATACTCGACATTTGCCCGATTCCGTGGTGGATACTCCTGCTGCTCCTCGTGATAGCCTTCATCATATACTGGAGAAGCCGCGAGAAGGAGAAGCCGCCTGCCGCCGGAAAGGGCAAGCCCGGGGCGAAATGAATCCTGGTTCTTAATCAGTTATTCCCTTGCCTCCAGCATACGCGATGAGCGTCCTGGAGGTCCTTTTGTATATTTTCCTGAACCTTATCCGTGTCCTTCGGCCCTCCTCCCTTTTCCAGAGGACTTCGAGCCGGACCTCTTTGCCCATATGGTGCCGGATGTCGTCCCATATTTTCTGGTCCCCGATGAGTATCTCGTATTCCTCCGTGACCGGCTCGCCCCGGGCCGCGCCGTCAAGGGCATCAAGAAGCCCCGAATAGAACGCCTTGCCCAGCATCCTTTCGTATTCCTCGCGCGAAAGCCCGAATTCCCTCATGAAGAAGGCCGAGCGGAGGACCCTCTGGTGGAAGAACCCGGCCGGCATGTCGAAATACTCCTTCGAGCTACCGGCGATGTCCTCCATGTCCGACCAGATGGTGACGTACTTGACAGTATCCTTCCTTCCCGCGCCCTTGATGACCATCCCTTCCTTTCTGCCCCTGTTCAGCGCGAGCGCGAGCTTCCTGAAGCTTTCGGTATCGGATATCGCGAGCTTCCCGAGCTGCGGGACGCTTTCAATCGCGTATTTTTTGAGCATCGCGTATTTCTCCGCGACCGGCACGTAGCTCCCGTCCCCGGTGTCTATGTCGAACACGAAGAGCCGGACGTCGAAATCCTTGGCCGGGCGAGTATGGGGCGTGTTCCCTATCATTTCGCAGCAGAGGATTTTCTCCGGGTTGTCGCGGAAAAACCTCTCAAGCCCCATCTCCCGCGCCTTCTCGGTCACGAACATGTCGAGGATGCCGCCCCGCGAGAAAGCGAAGATTTTGTCCCCGACAAGCGCGACCCGCACGTTGAAGCCGTCTATCTTCTCCTCGGCATATACTGTTTCCTCGGCGATGTTCCTCTTGAGGCCCATCCCGAGAGTGAATATCCGCTTTATGTGCGGGAACCCCCAAATCACACGGCTTCCGACGATGACCGTGCCCCGCTCGACTTTCCCGAAGGATTCCCTGAACCGGACATAGGATAATCCCCCCTCCATGCGCTCGGCTTTCCCCCTTTTCAGGGCCTCGGCAACGTTTATCCCGGCCATCCTACCACGGCACGTTCTTGAGCCCGGCCTTATTGGCCAACATGTTGGTCATGGGGTGGAGGATCAGCGTCAGCACCACGAAGAATATCATGTTGAGCGGCTCGAAAAGCTCCGCCCGCGCGAGCGGGATGACGAGTATGATGGCGACTATGAGGAACGTAATCGTGTCGAGTATGAACGGCTTTCCCGAGGCGACGCCCGCCCTCCTTTTCAGGAAGCTCCCAAGGGCATCGCCTGAGAGAGTCCCGAACGAGAGCACGAACGAGGCCATGAACTGTGCCGACGGCGAATCGAAGAACGGGAGCGGGTAAAGCAATGCGACTATTCCGCCTGCGACGGTCCCGGCGAGGGTTCCGGCCACGAAGCCCCGGATGGTCTTCCCGTCCCCGAAAAGCCGCCTTCCGTCGGAAAAGCTCCTCCCCAGATCAAGGGGCGCCCCTCCTCCGAGCACCACCGGGGACGAATTGGCCACGTAAATCGGCACGAGAAAAAGTAGGAGGTCCATGAGAGTGGCCATGCACCCAAATCTCCTAAAGAACATTTATATTTATTTCATGAGATGGGAACCCATGCAGCCTGAAATGAGAAAACGCCCAGCGCAACCGCCGCTCGGCCTCGTGGTCGGAACGGGCCTTTTGCTCGTCCTTGCGTTCATGGCACTAATCGCGCTCTTTTTCATACTCTCGGCGCTCACGCCGTCGTTCGTGGGCAAGTGCGTCGCAGTCGTCGACTTGAACACCGAGATAAGCGTGGACGGGACGGCCCCGTCCGTATTCGGAGGTCCGGGAACGCCCGGCTCGGCCGAGATTGCCTCCGCCATCGACAGCCTAAACGGCAGGGACGATGTCGGAGCGGTGCTTTTCGTCGTCAACTCCCCCGGGGGCTCTGTAGTCGCCACGAGGGAAATCTACTCGTCGGTAAAGAACCTCGACAAGCCATCCGTGGCCTATTTCAGGGAAGTCGCGGCATCCGGGGCATACTACGTATCGAGCGGCACCGACTACATCGTGTCGGACCCAGACGCGCTCACGGGCAGCATCGGCGTGATAGCCACGTTCACGGACCTCGCCGGCCTGTTCGACAAGCTGGGAGTGAACGTCACGGCGATAAAGTCCGGGCCCCACAAGGACATCGGCTCGCCCTACCGCAACATGACCGCGAACGAGACCGCCATCATGCAGGCCCTCATAAACGAGGTTTATGACGAGTTCCGCTCCGTCGTCCTCGAGAACCGCGGGAAAAAGCTTGACCGCTCCAAATTCGACGAAATCACCGACGGCCGCATCCTGAGCGGCAGGCAGGCCTACAAGGTCGGCCTCGTCGACCAGCTCGGGACGAAGAAGGACGCCATAATGAAGGCTGCAGAGCTCGGCGGCATCGAAGCGTCTTCCGCCGAGGACGTCCGGCTCTGCCCGGTTTCCACCATGGCCTCGGACGGCGGCCTTTTCAGCGTGGAGTCCATATCGAAAGCGCTGGGATTAAAAAGCTCGAAAGTCTCAATCAACTTCCAATGAAAAATCCCACAATCGCGGTCTTCTTCGCGGTGCTTTTGCTCATCGTCGGTTACGTTGTCTTCATCAGCCTTCCGGAGCCCCGGGCGGCCCAGCCCGAGTCCGGCGCCGAGCCGCTTCCGCGGTGCCAGAGCGGCCAGACGCAATACTGCAAGTCCGGCCCATGCAGCGGCGTCGCGACATGCGCCGACGGCATCTGGAGCGGGTGCAGGTGGGACACGATGTGCACTCCGGGCGAGCGCCTGCCCTGCCTCAAGGGCGCGTGCTCGTATGCGGTCAGGGAATGCAACTCGTGCGGCACCGGTTTCGGTGAGTGTTTCAGCCCATAATCCGTCTATTGTTGTAAAAAGACTAAAACTGCGCTTTAACATATAGCTTTTAAATAATACCCCAACAAAGTCCTTACATGCGCGCGTTCATCTTCTCGCTAGATGCCTTCGTGGCTTTCACGCTGGCTCTGGTGGCCATCTACTCGCTCATTTTCTTCTCAAGCGTCCCTTCGGCGTATTATTACCTGCTCACGCAGGGCCATTACCTTTCAAGGGACATCCTGCTTTCGCTTTCGACCACGCGGTGCTCTGACGACTACGGCGTGTGCGAGAACGGCCTCGGCTCCGTGCTTGACAACATGGTCTCCATGGGCGACCCCAACGAGACCTCGAACCGGGAGCAGCTCATCAAGAACACGGTCGGCGTCATGGTCCCCCGCCAGTTCGGCTACGCCGTCGAGCTGAGCGGCACAGAGGGCAGCAGCTGGGAGCTCGTTTACGACACGAAGGACGACGCCATGGACGACCACGCCAAGACGCGCAAGAAGCTCACGGTCTCGACGCAGGTCATCACGTTCGGATACTCCGGGCGAGTCAACAAGTTCGTTGAGTCCCCGTTCAACTACCTCACCTGCAACGGCGACGGATATAACCTGGACGGCTCCATTGGGTCGGGAACCGGGGGAGGCACCGGCACCTCCGGCACGTCCGGCGGGGGAGACGCAGGAATCATCACTTGCGGCTCTGTCTCGAATAACGGCACGGGCGGCCCCGGCTCGGTATCCTCGAACGGCTCCGGGACAGAGGGAACGCCCTTTGGCAACATCCACCCATCCAACGTCCTCGGGGGAGACCTGGTCCCCTCGTCAGACGTCAGGCTTGTGAGGCTTACGATATACATATAGGTGATATGCTTGGACAAGAAAGGATTCCTCTTTACCGTGACCATCTTCCTAGTGCTCACCTATGTCCTTCTTTCTATTTCCGTCTGGGTCAAATCCATCGAGGCCTCGGAGCGGGGCTTTTCGGAGTTCTTCAAGGAATCCACTGTCGAGCTCACGATAGAGCAGATAACCCCCCAGAAGATGGACAACGTCACCAACATACTGATGAACCGCGCCCTCTACCGGCTTGACGAGCATACTGTAAACTTCCCTGTCAAGCCCGCAGACGGCGACGAGCTCGAGAACATCCGGCTTTCCCTGTTCAGCCTGTTCATGAACGGCAACGCGTCTGCATCCTACTTCAAGGGCAACACGGCAATACCCACCGAGGCCAACTCCTCGATGAACGCCTGGAAGGACAACCTCAACGCCTCGCTCCGGGCAATCGGAGTCGAAGTGGACGAGTTCAACGTGACCAATTTCAGGGTGAACCAGAGCGACATAGACAAGGTCAACTATTCGATGGACATAAAGCTCGGCATCCGCGACCTTGGGAACGTTTCCCGCGTCTCGAGGACGTATAAGATAGCCAACGAAATCGACATAAGCGGCTTCGTCGACCCGGCGCTCGCGAGGCTCACCAAGGACGAGGCCGGCGACAACCAGACTGTCTACCGCCAGTTCTTCTTCGACAAGACCGACTACGCGAACTTCAGCACTGTAACTGTCAACCGGATGGGCCAGTCTGTCCAGGGCGGGCAGGGCTGGATATACGGCTACCTGACGAGGGCTTCCGGCACGGCCGACGCGGTCCCGGTATGGTACAACGTCTCCCCTAACGACAGGCCCAATTTCATACTCGTGGGCACCTACGCCCAGATAACCGCGATAGACCCGGGAGACTACCAGCAGTTCGGGGGCTACATACTCACCGATTCCCCGACGCTGACGAACACTTCCTGCGGCTATGAGGAGTCCAACACGTTCAACCCCATAAAGTACGGGGCCTCGCCCACGTGCACGGTCGGAATCGACATGGGAGTCAACAAGTTCACGAGCAAGCCCTTCATAGTCGCGCCGGGATTCAACACGGACAATGCGCCTGACTGCCCGCTCCTGGACGGTTCGTGGCAGACGAGGAAGTGCACGCTGATGCTTAACACTTACAACTTCGTCGAGGTCAAGGACGACTGGCTCAAGAAGCATGCGACCACAGGGAGCGGCCTGTACGAGGTCGAGGTGCTCCGGGACTTCGTCATGTGCGGCTATTATACCCACAACCCGAAGGCCCCGAGCTACCTCCAGAGGCTCCTCAATGACACTTACGCCCGCTCGAGCGCGGAGTTCGGCATCGAGAGCTTCGTGGTCGGCAACTATGCCAACGATTACGATGCTTACGACCTCAGCAGCCGCCTCGACAGGGAACTGTTCAACGGAAGCATAAGCGGGATAAAGATACGCGGCCTGCCCGGGTGCAGGAACTTCGCCACGTGCGCGGACAGCCCGGTCACGGGCATATTCGCGGTGAGCGACGACACCAAGACCGACTACGGGCTTGACCAGATAGCCTGCGACAGCGGCGCTGCGGGGTGCGACTGAATGAAAGGGCAGACATCTCTTGAGCTTCTAGTGACTCTCGGCGTGGTCATCGCATTCACGGTCCCGGTCATTTTCCTTCTGCTTTCAGTGACTTCCGTCGGCTATGAGGACACCTCGAAGGCCCAGGCCGACGCGGCGTCGAGGACTCTTGCGGACACGATGAACGCCGTGTACGCGCAGGGAGACGGCGCGCAGAGGGAGCTTTTGCTCAACGTCCCGCCTTCGACACAGGAGGTCAAGGTGGTCCGCGTAGGGAGCGGCACCGACACCGCCAGCGAGGCAATAGTGACAATAAAGACTTCCGGCGGGGATTTCCAGGCCGCAAGCCCCTCGATTGCGAAGATACGGGGGTTCAGCCAGGAAGTGGAGAAGAAGGCCGGCCTGTTCACGCTTTGCGTAAAGAACGAAAATGGAGAGGTGCAGTTAGTTGAATCCTCCTGCAGCACCCCGTAGCCGGCGGTG
>DATIFM010000026.1:0-30697 GCA_035455205.1 Candidatus Bilamarchaeum sp.
AACGAAAGAGATACAAAAAACTACCAAAAAGGTAAACCAGAATATGAAAACTACTTTTTAAGTAAACCCAAATTCCCCTAACTTACCCAAAATCCATTCTTTTGCCCTGTTTCAATGCTGTAAGCCCTATTGCGCGGTCAGGTTCTCCCAATCAATATTGATACGGTGAACCAAAGCTCCGAAAACGTATTTTGGCCTGCTAAATAGGTTTACTAATATGGTTCGAATGCCATCTAATTGGTTTACCGATATAATAAAATATCTCAATACGATAAACTAATATTAGGCACTACGATTTATTCAAACTCTTTTTTGATTGTGGGGGCATTTCACAAAGCGCCAACGCGTTTGCTCGAGACTCATTAAGCATTTCACTTACAAGGGGTCTTATAAAAGAGATATTAACCAATTCCGGGACTTCGGAGATTCGGATAGACCTAAGCTCTGGCGTTGCCGGGTCCTTCGCACCAAGTCCTTCCGCGATCGCTCCAAGAATGTCAGCCGCCACAACATACGTGACAAGCTCGAGGCTATGTTTCCGTATCGCCTCAGCGTACAGAGGATTTGTTCGAACTGCCCGTTGAATCTCGCGCATCAACCTCCGTTCAAGCGGATCTCTGATATCAACGCCGATCGCCCCGATGGTCTTCTCAAGCACCTTCGTGCCCGATTCAGTTTTTTCGGTTATCGTGCTTACGCCGAGGATCTCTTTATATCTCGCCCAGTTAACTTTTTCAACAGGCAATGGAACCATTTCCCTCAGCTTTCTTACGTTCATGAATTAGCATATGGGCAATTCGTATTTATAATATGTCGTATTTCACCATTTAACACCACTCTGTTTCTCTGGGTTATATCCTTGGTAACCGGCTTCCCCGTACAAAACTGCCCGGAAAAATGGATTTATCGTCGAAGAAGAAAAAAGAGTATTGGAAATTCGAGAAGTATCAGTCATTCTTCATTCGCTTCGCTTTTTCGTTCGCAGAAACCGCTTTCTGGACATACATCGGGACCGCCATCGCATGGGTCGGCACGTGCCATACTGCAACCGCCTGGCCAGCTGCGCGAGCGGCGAATCTTGCGGCATCCGATCTGCATGCCCGGGCAGCTGCATGGGAATCAAGGGAAAGCTTCCGCACGATTTTCATTCCGAGCGTGCGCTTTCCTTTTGCCCACGCGGTGATCGCCTCGAGCGCCTTTCTCGGCCGGAAATCTTTCGGGCGCTCTTTTTCAAAAATAGGAAGGACGCGCAAAGCTTCCCTCGCCGCGATGCGAGCGAACAGCTTATGATAATTGGTATTCACGAGATTTCTTTCTGTCGCCATGTTTCCCATTACTCACTATTTGTTTAATAATTACATGAAAAGGGCAAAAAAATATTAGAAATTCCAAATATATTTATCTATACTTGGCGAGCAGGTTCCGGACGCCGATGGGTGCATCCAGCGGGTCGACAGTCGAGCCGTAAGGGTCGACAACCCCCAGCTTTCCTGTCCAGAAGCGGACGATTTTCCATTCGCCCATGATTTCGTGGACCGAATCCACAACCTCATATTCTGTCATCGCTTACTTTTTCAGGAGCAGGTATTTAAAGTTTCCAGCGGGTCAAAAAAAATCATTCGAAAAGTTCCTGGAGGTCGTACACCAGCGCTTCGTGGTGGAGCGGCAGCCGGACATTTTTCGCGAGGCCTTCGAGCCCTTTTTTGGAAATCGTGTCAGGCACGGAAAACGAAATCTCTTTTCCGGTTTTCAAATTCGTCCCGGTGCCTCGGAACAATACGCCCTCGGGCGTTCCGGGCTGCCTGAAAGATTCGGGCAGCTTAATCCTTGCTTTTTCAGTCATAGTATGCACCTTTTTTCAATATTATAATATAGTTCTAGATATTCTAATACTATCTTACAAACCGGAATATTCGCTCTTTTTCGAGCGGTCGCTGAGGAAATTTCCAAGCGAGCTTGCCCACGAGTAGCTCGGTGCGGGCATGTCAGCGCACTGGATGGTCGCCGGCTCGGGCTTGAATTTTGAAACTTCCTGCGACGGGGCGCGCGCCAGGTAAACCGCGCTCACCACGGCCGCTGCCGCGATTCCACACTTCAATTTGGAGGTCATTTTGTCACCAGTCTATACGCGCGGTTCAAGTATATAAATATTCCTTTTTGTCCATTTTTTAACACAAAAATTTACGGAAGATTCTTCGCTTCGGTTATCGTCACGATGCCCGCCTCTTCAGCCTCCATCATGATGTCGCACAATACGTCCGAGTGGGTTCCGACTGAGTGAAGGGATTTGCCGCCGAGGCCCCGCGCTATGAACGCGCTGAGCTCGGTCTTGTTTCTCCCCCGGCGCAGCTCGGCAGTCATCCGGACGAGAAGCGTCGGCCTCTCGCAGCCTACGCTGTCCCGGCAAAGTTCGCGGGTATAGCTGAAGCCTTCCGCAAGAATCCGCTCGAGCACTTCTGCGTCTTTCGTGATTCTGTCCGGCTCCGGCTTCGACACGACAAGCCTCAAAGGAGGCTGGGCAGCTGCTTTCATCGAAAGGGCCATGAGTATAACCTTTGCTGATGTTATTAATCCATTCTGTTATGCGACGGGCTTTTCCGAAAAAATATGGAGCTCGATTTCACGCCCCTTGTCCCGGACTTCGTACAATCCTTTGCGAAGCGAATCGAGCGCCTCGTCCCGGCTCATTTCCTTGGGCATCACCACCGCGAAAGTCTTCCTCGAATCGTACCTGGACATCTCTTTCCCTATCACGGACAGGATGTCGTCGAGGGAAAGGCTTGGCGGCTGCCTGTCGGCAAGCACTCCGGCAGTAATTTTGGGAAACGTCCCCGAATCGCTTCCGCGGCGCCTCTGCCTCATGATTCGACCTTGGAGTCCTTGCTTCCAAGGACGATTTTCCGGACTAAAGTTTCGTCCGATTCCCGGCCGGCATGGGAAAGCCTTGAAACGCCGACGTTTCGGAGGAACGCCTCCTGCCCGGAGTCTGACATGCCCGAGGGTATCCTGAAGCGGATATGCCGCCCGGACTTGAGGTTTACCCCCTCCCCTTCCAGAATCGTCTTCCTCATGGTAAAACTATCCACGCCGGAATTTATAATATTAATCTTTTTCATCCACAGAATAACACAATAAAGAATCGTTTAGTAGTATTTCTCGATGGCGTCCCTGGCGAGCCTGCGGGCCTCGGGATATGGGCTCGAGACGGAAGTATAGACGAGCGCGCGGAGTATCTGGTCGTCCTTCACGACCTGGCCTTTCAGGACCTCGATGGCGTTCCTGACGTCCCGTTCGGTGATTATGCCGAGCGATGAGGGCGCCTTGTCGGGCTCGGAGTGGGCGTTCAGGAGGGAGATTGCCTCGTCCCTGAGGCTCCTTTCGGCTCCCGGCGGGAAGGTGCGGCCAAAAAATGCGCTCCTGTCGTCGGCTGGGGGCTTTTGTTTTCTCGTGGTTCGCATGACGGGTATTGCGCTTTCCGGATATTTAATCCTATCCAGAATATCCCACCAACAACGAATCAGCGCGGGCACTGCTCGAAAGGCCGGTTTTTTTCCGGCAATGTCGGCGAAGGCACCGCGAAGCCGAGCGCCTTGGCGACGGTTTCGCCGATTACCTTGCGCCCCGCGTCGTTCGTGTGCTGCATGTCCCCGCCGCGGTATCCCGGCTCGAGGGTGTCGCGCTCCCTTTCGCACCGGGGGTTCGCCGTGACGAGTGCCGCGTAGGTGTCTGCGACAAAAACCCCGTGCCTGGAGGCCTGGCTTTTCATCCACGCGTTCAGGCGCTCGCTGTCCTCCTGCCCTGCCTCGTTCCAGTGCGGCTGGCCCTTCCACGGGCTGACGGTAACGAGGACGATGATTTTCCTGTTTTCGAGGGCGGCATCAACCATTCCGGAGAATTTTTCTACGAGCTTTTCATAGGCCTCGCGGCGCGCACGCGTGCGGCCTGTCTTGCCGTACCAGCCGATGTCGTTAACGCCCCCCTGGAGCACGACGATGTTGAAATCCGGGTCGCCGACGTATTTGTCGAACTGCTTCCCTATCCAGCCAGTTACCCTCTCGCCGCCTTTTGTCACGCCGAGGACGGATGCGCCTGGGCCGGCGTCGCCGGAAACCAGCACCTGCCCGAGCCTCCTCGAAACGAGCTCGTCGCTGTAATGCACTATCGAATCGCCGAAAAGCACGATCTTGGGGGACTTCAGCGCAGATGAAACGAAATCCTCCTGCGGGGGCATCGAGGCGTCGGAAAGCACTCCCAGCGCGGGCAATTGCATCGGGCCCGCATCGGCCGCCCCTGCATCGGGAAGCCGCTCCGGCGCAGGCTTGCTGCATGAAAGGAAAGTGAATGCGCATGCAAGCGCGGCAGTCCGGGTTCTATGTGTTTGCATGATTATCTTCTGGGAAATAGCTGTTATTAATATATCGTATTTACCCGCTTAATATAACACTAGTGCGTCTGCCTCGGGGCCTGCCGCTGGATTTCAATCTGGCCGAACTGGACGCCGGACTGCTGTGCCGGCTGCTCCCTGCGCGTGGGGGTGACCTGCGTCCTCTGCTGCTGCGCCTGCGTCCCGGTGTACATGCGGTCGATGTCCATCTGCGCCGGCGCGAAAAGCCGGTAGTAGTCGCGGTGCATCAGCACGTCGCGCATCGAAAGCGTCTCGTGCGTCCGCGAGCCGTCCCGCTCGACGACGGTCACCTCCACATCGGAGGCGAGGAAGCGGATTCCGTGGCTGTAGTCCCAGTAGAGCTCGTTGTGGATGTTGCTCAGGGGCTGGACTCCGGGGCGGTAAATCACGACGGGCATCCCGCCTTCGCCGGCGGTCTGCGTCGCGAGAATGTCGAAGACCACGTCCTTCTTAGAGCCGGACCGGAAGGCCGGGTTCCCGGAGCTCGTGAAAGCTTCGTCCATCATGCGGCTCTGCGTCACGAGGAATTCCGGGGACAGCATCCACCTGCCCTCGTACGAGCCGTATTTCTTGTAGTTCCATTTGTCGTGCACGGGCTTGTTGTGGTTGTCCGGGTCCCTCACGCGCCTCGCAATTTCCGGCGCCGCGATGAAGCGGATCATGCCATTGTGCTCCTTTCCGTCTGCGTCAGTGGCCTTCTCGCTCCTTGCCTGCGCATCTATGGAATCCACGAGCCTCGGCGTCGGCAGGGTAAGCCCGAAGCGGTCGGCGATGCGCCGCGCGGTAAGCGGGTTTATCGGGACCCGGATGAAGTCGGTGCTGCTCCCGATTGCAAGGTAGTCCGGGCACACGCGGACCGTGGCGCGGAAAGTCCTCCCGCCGCTCTGCGTCTCGATGGTCACTTCGCGGTAGTTCGCGGGGCGCATGAAGTCAGGGACGTTGCCCTCCCTGAACTGCTGGAATACGAAATCCTCGACCTGGGCCCTCCTGCGGTTGAGCTCGGCGGCAGAGACGCTGCGCGTGTCCCCCAGTATCGTTTGTATCCTCTGGGCTATTTGCGTGCCTGTGAGCGGGGGATTGTCCGGGTCCGTGCTCCGCGGGGGTATCGGTTCTGCCATGCCTGTGATTCGCTTGGAGAGTTAATAAAGTTAGCCGACGGCCTGCGGCGGATTTTCCCTGCGGCGGGTTGCCGGCGCTTCGGGAACCGGCGGCTCGGCGAGCTGTCCGGTCTTCCTCGGGACGGCCCGCCTCGTGCCGCGGTACATGTCGCGGATGTCGAGGGGGGCGGGGGTGTATACGCGGTGGTAGTCCTTGTGCCGGAGGACGCGCTCCATTGAAAGGCTCTCGTCGTGCGTGGTGCCGTCCTTCTCCCTCACGGTAATCCGGACGTCCGAGCTAAGGAAGCGGGCGCCGTGGCTGTAGTCCCAGTATTTCTCGTTGTGCCAGTTGCTGAGGCCCTGCACGCCTTTCCGGTAGATGACGACCGGTGGGCCGCCCTCATGGGACTCGTGGTTTGCAAGCTCGTCGTAGATTATGTCCTTCTTGTGCCCCGAGCGTATCCTTGCCGTCCTGACTGCCTCGGGCTGCTCGGAGTAGATGGTGTTCTGCATGCCGATGAACTCGGCCGAGAGCATCCACCTGCCCTCGTAATATCCGTACTGCTGGTAGTTCCATTTCTTCTCTACGCTCTGGCGCGACTTGGGGTCGGTGACGCGTTTTGCTATCGATGGGGCCGCGGCGAAGGCGACCATCCCGCCTGCGCTCCTTGCCTGCGCGTCTATGAGGTCCACCTGCCTCTGCGTGGGCAGGACGAAGCCGAAGCGGTCCGCTATCCGCTGGGCCGTGAGGGGGTTTATCGGGACGCGGACGAAGTCCGCGTTTCCGCCTATCGCAAGGTAATCAGGGCAGACGCGGACACGGGCCGTAAGGGTGCGCCCTCCGGGGAGCTCGGCCTCGACGCTCATCTCCGGCCAGTTCTGCGGCCTCATGAAGTCGGGGACGTTGCCTGAAATCACCTGCTGGTAGATGAACTCCTCTGCGCGGGCGCGCCTCGCTTCCATGTCCTGCGCCGAACCGCTCTGTGTATCTCCCAGTATCTCGCGAAGGCGTGCCATTATCTGCGCTCCGCTCATGGCAGGGTTGTCGGGATCCGTGCTCCGCGGGGGTATTTCGGTCATGCTAGCATTCCCTCGGAAAATAAATAAAAATCAGCGGATTGTGAACTCGGCCGACGAGAACGAGTATCCGGAGCCGATTTCAGGGATGTACCTTGCCTGGATTGTCACGGGAAGGGATGCCTTGGACATCACGCCGGAAACGTCGCACGTGAAAACCGCCTGGCACTCGATGATCGGCCTCCAGGCCTTCGTGGGGCCGCGGAAGGAGAAATTGACGCGCGCGTTTTCCAGGTCGCGCACCGAGCCATCCTCCGGGACGCTGACATAGGCGAGGAAGACGCTGCCGGTCTTGAGGAGCGTGACTTCGGTCGGTATGTGAGTGCTTTCCTCCGGGAAATCTCCGAAAGCAGGCTGGCTGCTCTCGGCAAGGGGAGCGGCCGGAATGACGAGAGCCGCACGTGGCTCGTTCCTTTCGCTCCCGCCGCAGCTCAATGCCAGCGAGCCTATGACCGCCGCCCTCGCTATGCCGTATCTCAACTGACTCCTCAAATGAACACCGCATGATATGTGCATGCAACTTTTTATAAATGTGATATTTTATTGATGAAAATGTTTATTTTGGATGCCGCTCGGCTATCATGTCCCGCGCCTTGCGCCGCACGCCCTCGGAAGGCGCTATGTCCGAGAGGGCATAGAGAATGTCCTCGGCTTCCTTGTCGCCTGGAGAGTGCTTCAGCTTGTCCATCGCGTCGAGGACGTCGCGCTCGGAATACCTTCCGGGGCTTTTGCGCTCCTTGAGATAGTCTTTGAGGAGGCCCTTCGGGGAGTGCGCTATCCCGCGGGCAAGGGACAGCGAATCCAGGGGCGGGCCGAAGCCCGGCCGCACGGGCCGCAAATCAGTGGAAGCGCTTCGCTGGAGCATGTTGAGTGATTGGCTGGGAGGGGGTTAAAATGGCTACTTCTTCCTGGCGGCCTTTGCCGCCTCGAGCTGGGCTTTTGCAAGCTCGTTGATTTTCCGCATCCTTTCGTCGAGGGCCTTTTTTATTTCGGCGCTCAGCATCTTTTCCTCGCCCTTTCCCGCCTTGTACACGGGCGGAGGGGGCGGGGGCGGAGGAATGATTATGGGCGGCGGTGGAATCGCCTTCTTTGGAAGCTCCGGGGGGAGCACGGGAAGGTCTTCGGGTGCAAGGTCGGTCGGGATTTCCGAGGCGCGCCTCTTGATGACCGCGCTTTTCCGCACTGGTGCCGGCTTTTCCGGCTCCTTCCTGACCACGGGGGGCCTTTCTTCCTTCCGCGGCTCGGCCGCGGCTTTCGGCGGCGCCCGCTGTGCCGGCTCGGGCTTTTTCGGCTCCGCCTCCGAAGGCTTCTGGGACGGAGCGGCCTTTGGTGCCGGCTCCGGGGCCTTGGTTCCTGACTTCTCCGCCTTTTTCTTCGAAGCCGCTTCCTTGAGCTTCGAGAACTTGCTTGTAGCCATAAGTGTTACCTTTTCGATTTCCCGGCGCTTTTCTTTTGCGGCTTCTTCGCAGCCTTCTTCGCAGGGGCCTTCTTGGCCCGCACGCTTTTCATCTCCACGGGGTGGCTCGCGGCCGCCTCTATCCTCTGCTTCTGGGTATTGGAATGGAATTTCATGTCGAGGTCCTGGGCCACCCGCTCGTAGTCGTCGGCCTTCACGTTTATCGTGGAGCTTCCGCTGCATCTTGAGCAGATGAATGTTCCCTGCATCCTGTCAATCGCCCGGGGCATCTTTCCACAACCGGCGCATATCTCGATTGTGTCTTCCATGGCTGAGGATACTACTGCATAGTATAAAAAAGTAACTGAACCGCTACGTCAGCGGACGCCGAGATATTCGGTGCCGAGTATCTCGCGGTTGTCGAGGCCGAGGCTCCGGTGCAGCAGGCGTCCCTCGGACGTTTCATAGGTCCCGAGGTAGCCCACTCCGGGCCTCCAAAGCTGGGACTGGAACGTCGGGGCCTGCCTCGCCATCCCGTACGAGCGGAGAGCCTCGTCGGGCGTGTTCGCCGGGGTCTGGTAGAGGTTTCCGTAGTCGAGGAGGTCCGTCTCTCCCGAAGGCATCGCGATCGCGACGACGTGCGGGCCGTGCCTCGTGTTGACGGAAGCGACGAGCGTCGGTATGCCGTTTGCCTCGAGGAAGTTCGCCATCGTCGAGTGGATGCCGGCGCAAACGGCTATGCCGTTCCTGAGGTCCTCAGGGAGCGGTGTTCCGGGCGGGTTGTTCTGGTAGAAATCGACGTACCTCTGCATGAAGCCGAAGATGTCGTCGTGGCTCGCTCCCGCGATGCGCCTCACCTCGGGGTCGAACTGCCGGACGTTGTTCAGCGCCTCGGCCGCGTTGTTCGCGTAGGCGACCTGCTGCATGAACGCGCCCATGAACCGGGCGGTCATGATGAGCTGGCTCGTCGAAGCCCCGCGGTAGGAGCCTACGAATTCCGCGTAGCTCCCGGAGTGCATGATGCGGTCCTTTGCGAGGTTCACGTCGCCATCGACAAGCGGGTTCCCAGAGCGCCCGAACCCGTAGGGACCGGGTTCTGACTGAGTCGGGATGTTGGGGTGCGCCTGCCTGAATGCCCCCCTCTGCATGTGCTCGTACCTGCCGGTGTTCGTGCTGGTTATCCCGCCGAAGTCGAAAGTGCCGGAGATGCCCGCGACGACCATCGGGTCCACGCGGTCGCCGAGAATCGGGATGTAGTGCGTGGCGCCCAGCGCGACGTACGCGTCCATCGAGCCGCTCCTTCCGGTTATCCACGTGCCCGAGAGGCGGGCGCCCCCGCGCTGGTAGAGCGTAGAGATGTCGCCGAACAGCCGGACGGCCATGCGGTCGTCCATGAACCGGAGCTGTGCCCCGAAGTCGACGTTCTGGAACATCGGCTGGTAGTTCATGAAATAAGCGGATTTGATCGGGCTCGGGGCGGCCATGAAGGTCGTCACCATGCCGTAGACGAGGAAGTTGTCGTGCTCGAATGAAACCCCGCCGACCATGTTGAGGTATATGTCGTCGTAGGCCGGGAACGATACCGCCCCTCCGGCCACCATGCCGAACCTCAGCCGGTTGTGGCTGTCGATGGGGATGGACATTCCCAGGCCCAGTGAGTGCGACGTATACACGGTCGAGGCCATGTTTCCCACGACCGAGACCGTCCCGTAATACGCCCCGCGGAGGTACCATACCTGGAAGGCCGGCCTGAGGTAGAGGCTGCCAAAGGGCGCCGCCTGCTCCCCGAACCAGATGTTTCCGGCCGAAAGGCGAAGGTCGAGGGGCACGTAGCTGTGCGGCCTCCGTATTGCATAGCGGGCCGTGGCATAGACCGAAGAACCCGCTTCGTTGGAATACACGTTGCCGCCGATGTCGAAGGGCGAGCGGAGCTCGAGGTGCCTGCGCCTCCCGATTATGCTCACCTGGTCGTGGTAAGGGGAGAGGACCGGGTCGTCATACGGGCCCGGCACGGCATCGGACCTGCGGAACTCCATGGTCCGGTCTCCGCTGCCCGGCGAGTGTCGCCTCGCGACGGGAAGTTCGTTGTAGTCGAAGCTGATGCGCGCCTGGCCGCCCTCGGTCCGCTCTGCGGTGAAATTCTCGAACCCGAGCGCGGCGATTATGCGGACGTTCCCGCCCTTTGTGCCGTCGTAATTCACCCTGAATGTCGAGTCCGGGGCGGTGCCGTCGGCAGGGGCATCGAGGCCGACTGCGAACTCCACTCCGGTGTCGTCGACGGCCCTCACGCGGACAGATGCGATTGTTGCCGGGAAAAGCTGGGTGTCCATCACCCGCTCGCTGCTGATGAGCGAAAGTATCTCTGTGTCCTGCGTAACAACGCCGCTGAACGTGCGGGAAACTGGAGCGTCACTCCTCGCCCCGGCCCTTGCCGTGGAGTCGCCCCTTGCGGAGGTATCAACCTGCGCCCCTCCATCAACCTGCCCCTGCGGGGGCTCCTGCGCGTGCGCGGTGCGCTCCCCCATCGGGGAGAACATCACGAAGCCCGCGAGGGCTGCAGCGGCAGTTACCGGAAATTTAGGCACTCTAGAAACAGTTTTTCTCACATTACCACCCTTTATCAGATTGGGTGCAAGGGTATTTAAAGTCGTATTTTGTAGGATAAAATGAATCAGTCGAGCCTCGCCGCGACGTCCGAGGCGAACGCCAGGTAGTCGCTGATGAAAGCGGTCATGTCCGCAAGCTTCTGCTCCTTGGGTATGGGAATCTTGGAGAACCCGAGGCACACCGAGAGCGACAGGAGGCCGTCCCCGGCCCGGAGCAGGCTGAGGCCGTATTTCGAGTCGAATTCGAGGGTTTCTTTCCGTATCTTTGCAAAAAGGGCCTTGTCGCCCGAAACTTCCGGCGCTCCAGGCGCATCCGTACCCTTCACTTCGAGCGTTTTTTTCGTCCTGACTGGCGTCGAAAGCGAGTATTCGACAGGTATCGCGCCGTCACGCTCGTATCCGGAGGAGGACCTGTAAGTGAATTCCCTGCCCCGGTAGGTCATGGCCACGGAGCCGGCCGAGAGGAAGACCGGCTTCCACGCGAGGCCCTTGATTTTGGACAATGAGGTCTCGAAGCCGTCGAGCGCGTCGTGGGAGCGCTTTATCATCGCGACGGTGAGCGCCGCGGCGATTATCGAGAAGGCATAGGTCGTGACGTTCGGGTAAATGAATGCAAGGAGCACTGAAACAAGCGCAAGGGCAACGAACGCAGCGTCGGTAACGAAGAACGGGAATCGCATCATTTCACTCCTTGGCCGTGCCGGCCTTCACCATCTGCCGGAACATAGCGATGGGGACGACGACGGACACGTTGCACCCGCACTCGGGGCAAAGGAAGTCCTCCTTCTGCTCCCTGGAAATCTTTCCGCAGTTGGCGCATATTTCTACCGTGTTTTTCAGGTACACACCTCAGGAATGGAACCGTCCGCAGTGGATGAAATCGCATATCGCCCCCTTGTGGGCGAATCCCCGCCTCAGGCATGCCTTGACGCTTTCATCTATTATCTCGATTCCCCGCTCCGCGTCCTCCTTCTGGATCACGTAGGGGGGTATGAGCCGGATGCCGCTTCGGCCGCAGCCGAGGACGAGGAGCCCCCGCTTCGCGCATTCGACCACCACGTTGTCGCGCGTCTCGATGTCCGGAAGGTCGAAGGCGAGCATGAGGCCGAGCCCCCGCTGGCCTTCGATTCCGCCGATGTCCTCGAGGGCCGAAAGGAGGTACTTCCCCATCGCCGCGTTCTTCTGCAGCAGCTTCTCCTTTTTTATGATTTCAATCGTCTTCATGCCGAGCGCCATGTCGATGACGTGCCCGCCTCCCCACGTGCTGGAGATGGCGCCGGGCTCGTGCGGGAACATGTCGTAGCTGGACACCACCGCAGCGACCTGCAGCGCCTTTGCGCAGGTGAACACGTCGGGAACGATGCCGTAGTTTTCGAATGCCCACCATTTTCCGGTGCGGCCCATGCCGGCCTGCACCTCGTCGGAAATGTAGGGGATGCCGTGCTCTGCCGTGATGCGGCGCAGGTCCGCGACCATGCGCTTCGGGGCGACATTGTACCCGCCCTCGCCCTGGACGTGCTCGATCATCACGAACCCGATTTCCTCGGCCGATGCCTCTGCCGAAAGAATCCTTTCAAGCTTCGCGCCGGCGGACTCGTCGTAGGGAAGGCGCAGCATCGGAAGGCGCATATACCCTTTCTTGTGGGCGATGTTAGAGTTCGTCAGCGAAAGGGCGCCGAGGGTCCGCCCGTGCCAGCCGCTCTGCATTGAAATCCCGAATTTCGTCCCGGGGCGCTTGCGCATGCAGATTTTCATCGCGTTCTCGACGGCCTCCGCGCCGGAATTAATGAGGAAGGCCGTGTCCATCTTCCCCGGGGAGATGCCGGTCAGCTCCTCGATGAGCCCGAGGTGCTCTGCTACCGCGAAATCCTGCCCCGCGAACTTGACCGGGAAGCGTTTGCTGTAGTTCTTGACCACTTCTACAAGCCCGGGATGGTTGTATCCGAGCGGGTTCGCGGCTATCTGGCATGCCATGTCAAGGAACACGTTGCCGTCCAAATCCTCGCAGTACGGGCCGTGTCCGCCGCCGGAGAAGACGAGGGGGTACGATATAGACCACCCTCCGTTCTTGGCCTTCAGGCCGCGCAGTATCCTGAACGACTTCGGGCCGGGCACGGGCGTCTTGAGCTTTATCATACGAAAGTGAAAACCGGACAAAATTTATATAGCTCATCGTTGAGTGGAAGCCATGGAAACAGGAGACGAGGCTCCGGATTTCTCGATTCCGGACGGGGAGGGGAAGGCTGTTGCGCTCAGGGAGTTCAGGGGGAAGAAGGTCGTTTTGTATTTCTACCCGAAGGACGACACCCCCGGGTGCACGATTGAGGCCGTGGATTTCACGAAACTCAAGGCGGAATTCCAAAAAGCGAACACGGTCATACTCGGAATAAGCAAGGACAGCTGCGAGTCGCACGTGAAATTCTCGAAGAAGTTCGGCCTGACCGTGTTGCTGCTCTCGGACAGTGACGCTTCAGTGCAGAAAATGTACGGAGTCTGGAGGCCCAAGAAGTTCATGGGGAAGGAGTTCCTGGGCACTGCGCGCGTGACGTTCCTTATCGACGAGAAGGGGAAAATAGTGAAGACATGGGACCCGGTGAAGCCCGAGGGGCACGCCGCAGAGGTCCTTGAAGAGATAAGGAAAATGAAATAAAAAAATCAATCGAACATCTTGGAAAATTCGTGCTTCTTCCTGTTTTTCCAGCTTCCCTTGTGGTAGGCGTAGCTTGCAAGGAGCGGGAGCACCGAGGTCGCCTCGGCATACACCATCTGCTCGTAAGTCGTGTCCACCTTGCCCCACGAACTTGCCTCCTTCAATGTCGAACTAGAGCACGCGCCGTCGCGGACGTCCGCCACGGTAATCTGCACGGCATACTTGTGCATCGGGACCTCCTTTCCGAGGATTTCCGCGCACACTACCGTGTCCTGCGCGAAGTTCTTGGGGACCCCGCCGCCTATCATGAGCAGGCCGCTTGTGGGCGCTGACATCTTTATTTTCGTCAGCTCGTAGAAGTCCTTGACCGAGTCGATGGAAACGTGCTTCTTCGGGTTCCTGTGCTGGTGCAGGACGAGCCCGAAGCCGGCGCTGGAGTCCGAGAAAGCAGGGCAGAATATCGGCACGTTGTTCTCGTAGGCCGCCTGCACCAGGGAATCCTTCTTCTTCGCGTTCTTGGTGAGCCACTTGCCCATCTCGCGGATGAATTCGCGCGAGGAATACGGCTTCGGCTCGAGCGAGTCGGCGATGATTCCGACGGTCTTGTCGCAGTTCTGGAGCTGCTCCTCGTCTATGTAAGTGTCGTAGATGCGGTCGATGTACCTCTCGCGCAGGTCGCGGTCGTTAACGTAAGGGGTTCCCTTGTAGTGCCTGAATCCGAGCGCCTCGAAGAAGTCCATGTCTACGATGCTCGCGCCCGTCGCGACTACCGCATCCACCATGTTGTTCTTCACGAGGTCGGCATACAGGTTCATGCACCCCCCGGCGCTCGTGCTCCCTGCGAGGGTGAGGATTACCGCGCAGTCCTTGTCCTTGAGCATCATGTCGTAGATTTCCGCCGCGCGCCCGAGGTCGCGCGAGGTGAACGACATCTTCTTCATCGCCTCGACGATTTCGACGGCGTTTATCTTCTTTATGTCCACGTGCTCTATAGGCGTTTTCAGGTAGTCTTTTTTCTCCAAAGCAATCACCCTCTCAATTAGGCGTTTGAAATAAGAGGTAAAGGTTTAAATCCCATTCCGGATTTTTTTCGCGGCAGCCTCGAGCTCGGCGGGAGTTGCCCGTCTTGCACGCGCGGGGCTGAACTCGGACGGGCTGTTCATCGGGATGAGATGTACGTGCGCGTGGGGGACGAGGAAGCCCTCCACGATTACGCCCACGCGCTTCACGCCGAGGGATTTCTTCAGCAGTTTCGCGACAGATTTCGAGGCGCGGAACAATCCGTCATATGCCTCGTCATCGAGCTCGAAGACATAGTCCGAATGCGCCTTGGGCACGACGAGCGTGTGGCCCTCGCTTATCGGGTTTATGTCGAGAAAGGCGATGAAGCCCTTGTCTTCCCAGACCTTGCTCGCCGGAATCGTGCCGGCGGCGATCAGGCAGAATATGCAGTCCATGAACCTGATTCGAACGGATTAATTTTAAGTTTTCACAAAAAGCGCATCTCGAGCCGCTTGGCCTTGGGAAGCATGTTCTTTATGGCGCCTGCCTTCAGGAGGCCGCAGCCGAGGGGGATGTCCCCGTACTTCAAAAGCACGTACCCGTCGCCCGCGTCGGGCTTCGCCGCGAGCTTGAGGTCGTCGCCCCTCGCGAACGCTATCGCATCATCGCGGGAAAGCGGGATGAAATTGCGGGTTATCCTGCCCCCGAAAAGCTGGAAAAGGTTTGTCGTGGGCTTGATTGAGGATGATGCCCGCGCGATGAGTATGCCGAGAGTGGCTATCCGCCGGTCGTCCGGCACGAAGCGCGGCCCGAGATAAACGCGCTCCTTCGAAGCGAGGTAGAGGCGGTGCTCCTTGAATATACCTGCCTCCAGCCCGAACCTCTCGTCGAGGTATTTCAGCACGTCTTTCTGCGTCTGCTCGGGAGTCCTCATTTCACCACCTTAGCGAGAAAGAAACCGCCCGTGTCGTTGTGGTGCGGCCAAACCCGTATCGCATTCCTTATGCGCTCGTCGAAAACCCTGCCCTGCCACTCGTCGAGCGGCCGGGACGTCTTCAATCCCTCGAAGGCGAACGGCGCAATCTGCGCGCCGGGGTTGTGGTCGAGGAGGTGCTGGACTATCATCTCGTTCTCCTCCGGAGCGAACGTGCACGTCGAGTAGACCATGCTACCGCCGGGGGCAAGGAGCTCGAAAGCCTTGAGGACGAGCTGCCTCTGCTGGGACGCATTGGAAAGCACCGCCCGCAGGGACCACTCCTGGAACATCTCCCCGTTCTTCCTCATCGTCCCCTCCGATGAGCAGGGCGCGTCGAGGAGGACCGTGTCGAACTGGACGCGGGGGAAATTCCTGAGGTCCCGGTTCGTTATCACGGTGTTCAGCGTGCCGGTCTTCTCGATGTTGAACTTGAGGGCCTTGATGCGGGGATATGCGACGTCGTTCGCGACAATGGTGCCGAGGTTCCCCATCAGGGCCGCCATCTCCGTCGTCTTCGAGCCGGGAGCGGCGCACGCATCAAGCACCACCCGGGCCCGCGAAAGCTCCTCCCGGAGCATCAGCGGGGGGAGCATCGAGACGAGCTCCTGCATGTAGATGCGGCCGCTGAAATGCTCGATTGTCGAGTTGATGTCGAGGGAGTCGCACACGAAAGCGTCCTCGTACCATGGCATCTGCTTCAGCGAAAAGCCGTACCCTTCGAACTTTTCCCTCACCCCGGCGGCCGTCGCCTTGAGGGAATTCACGCGGAACGATTTCGGGAGGTACGTGTTCAGGCAGGCCAGGAACGCGTCAGGCTCGTCAACCATGGCGCAGTAGCGGTCCTTGAACGGCTGGGGGATATCCATGCAATCATCTGTACATTCCTGAATATTCGACTGACCCGCCGCCGAGCCGGCGGTTCTGGACGCTGAAGCCTTCCTTCAGCACGAGGCTCTCAAGCATGTGGCTGAATATCTTTCCGGCGAATTCCCGGTCGCTTTCAGGTGCGGTCCAGTTGAGGGAGAAGACCTCCCGGCCGGAAAGGAACATCAGGCCCCCTCCGAAATATTTCCGGCCCCCTGAGAGGTAGGCGAACTCCCTCGAATACGCGTTCATCTTCCGGAACTTCGTCTTCTTTGGCGGGGCGTAGATTCCGGACGTGGGGGATTCGAGCTCGTCCTTGGCATACTTCGCGAAATCGAACCTGTCCGGGAGCTTTGCATCCACGGCGACGGTGAACTGGCTCCTCCCGTCCCCGGACTGGAAGGATATCGTGTATTTCCCGTCCTCTATCGCTATGTCCTCGTCGAATTTCCAGCCGTTGGGGTAGAATATCTCGAAATTCCCGAGGTTGTCGCGGAAGAGCTGGAAGCTCGGGAACTTCTTCTGGAAAAGCTTGCCTAAATCAGGAATCCGCAACTACAACAGCCTCCTCGCAGCCCTCATTGAAGGGCGAATAGCCAAAACCACAATATACGTTCACGTTTTTGAAGCCGATGCTTTTCAGCGAGGACGCGATTTCAGCGATGGGGAAAAAATGCAGGGTCATCGAAAAGCTCCGCGTTTTCCCGGAGTCGGTTGCGAGCGTGATTCTGTAGTCTGCCGAATCATTTCCATCGTCGAACCTCACCTCCCAGCCGACCTTCCCGCCCGAAATTTTTTCCGAGCCGGCGCGGTGGAATTTTTTTGTGAGAGCCCGCTCGCGCGCCGGAGGAACTGTAAGGTGGAGGATGAGCCGTCCGCCGCTATCGAGGTGGCGGCGGAAGTTCCTGAGCGCCTCGAGGCGCTCACTGGCATTATTGAGATGGTGGAAGCTCCGGAAGGGGACGATTATGAGGCCGAACTTCCCATCGAGGGAAAAATCCCGCATGTCTCCGAGGAAAAGCCGGGGCACGATGCCTTCCTGCAGGGCTTTTTTCCTCAGGCGCTCCAGCATTTCCGGGGAGATGTCGAGCCCGCATGCGTCGAATCCGGCCTTGAGGAGCGGAATCAGTATCCGCCCGGTGCCGCAGGCCACCTCGAGTATCCTGCCCCTTGCCTTCCGGGCCTCCTTAAGGTAGAAGTCCCTGTCGCCCCGGTCCGGGTAGACGAGGTCGTAGAAATCCGCCATTTCATCGTAGAGGGGCATCGGCACGACTGGGCAGGCAATATAAATAATGCTTGCCCGACTATCCTCTCATGTATCTTCATCTTGACATGGACTATTTCTTCGCCCAGGCCGAGGAGCGCCGCAGGCCGATGCTCAAGGGAAAGATAATCGTCGTCTGCGTTTACAGCGGGCGCACCGATGATTCGGGCGTCGTAAGCACCGTGAATTACGCCGGGCGCGCGATAGGGATACGCTCCGGGATGCCCATCGCGTTCGCCAAGAAGCGCGCGCCCCCCGCGGATTCCGTGTTCCTGCCGATGGACCGCGAATACTACGAGGAGGTCTCGGCCCAGATAGACTCGATAGTCCGGAAGTTTTGCAGGAAAGTCGTGCAGGCGAGCATCGATGAGTGGAACGTGGAGGACGACGAGGCGGAGAAGAAGGCGCCGCTCCTGAAGCGGGCGGTCCTCGACGAAACCGGAATGACGTGCAGCATCGGCGTGGCGCCATCGCTCCTTGGTGCCAAGATGGGCGCCGGGAGGAACAAGCCGAACGGCCTCAGCGTGATGGGCGCCGAGGACGAGAGGAGGTTCATCGAGGATTCAGCGCTCGAAAAAGTGCCCGGCATCGGGCCCAAGACGAACGAGGCCCTGGGCAGGATGGGGGCCGAGCGCGTGCGCGACCTTGCAAAAATCGGGGCGCTCAGGCTCGTCGAGACTTTCGGCAGGAAGACCGGGGCGTGGCTCCATGACCTCGCGCAGGGAAAATACGACAGCGGCCTCGGAGAGGAGAAGCCGCAGGACGAGGTGAGCCGCATCGGGACGCTCAAGGACAAGACGAGGGACCCGTACATCCTCATGGCCAAGCTCGACGAGCTGGAAAAAGACGCTAAAGAGTGGCTGATGGAGATGAAAAAGTCGTACAAGACGCTCGGGATAATCTTCATTACCGAGGACCTCAGGACGCACACGAAGTCCCTGTCGTTCAGGAACCCCAAGGGCTGGAGCGAGAGCGTCAGGAAGGAGGAGGAGGCGCTCGTCGCAGAGTTCCTCGCCGAGAACGGCATGGAAGTGCGGAGGATAGGCGTCCGGTTCGGAGGCCTGTTCGACATGGGCGGGCAGACCACGTTGTTTTAGTTTATGGCTGTTTTTGGCTAAAAACATAGATTTTAATACCCTTTTATCCACAAATAATAACATTAATCAAAACACTTAGAGGTGGGTTTGAATGATTGGAACTATCAACAATTGGGTAAGCAAAGTCGTCGGAACCGTAAAGGCGCCGCTGAACGCCATCGCGCCGAAGGCGCCGGTGAAGAAAGCCGCCAAGGCAAAGGTTTCGAAGAAGGCAAAGAAGAGCAGGCGCAAGTGATTTGGTCAGTTGAAATTCCGCCCTGCGGAATTTGACCGGTCATAGCGAATCGAGGAATTCCTGTTCCACAGGATGCAGTTTGGCAGGCATTATTACGCAGAATGGCGGCCTGCCCAATTCCTTATTCTTCAGTTCATTTATTTTTCCATAGGTTATTTTCTCGTCTCTCTCGCCGACTCTGGAAAGGACGACTGCGAAGTCGAAGTCCGAAAGGAGCGCCAGGGCCGCCTTGCCGTCCATGGGCTGGGGCTCTGTGTCGAGGAGCACGAGCGTGTGCAGGTCGCGCCTGAGGTTCTCGCGGATGATTTCCAGCGAGGACGTCGGCTTGTAGTTGGGCCTCGGGTTAACGAGGCTGGCGGTCTTGCCGAACCGGTAGACCTGCAGGCCTGCCCTTGCCGGGGCGACCGAGTGTATCGAGGAGTTGTGGATTACGCGTGCCGTGATGCCTTTTGACTTTGCCTCCATAACGAGCGTAATGTGCGTTGTGGCTGTCAGCGGGTCGCCAGAGGCAAGGACGCATATGTCGCGCGATTTGGCCCTTGCAAGGAGATAATCGCTTTCCAGGTGCTCCCGCGAGAGCACGGCAATTTCCTTTCCTATCATCTTGCCGAGGGCGTCGATTTTCGCCTTTTCTATCGGGTTCGTGTAGCTCTCGATGAACGCCTCGTCGCATGCCCTGAGGGCTTCAATGCCGGCGAGGGTGAGGTCGAATGCCACGCCGGTGCCTATGAGCGTGAGTGCCATGGAGTAACTTGGCTAGGAAAAAGCTAAAATACGCTCATTGCCGAAATGTTTAAAAACAGAAACCGCCATAATATACTTTGCGACACAATAATTCAAAAAAGGAAAGAACCAGTCCAACCAGAATTGGGCGGACGTAGTGACTCCGTATTTGCCCCAAGGCCCGCAGGCCGAAGGGGCAAATCAACTGACGATCCTTTCCGCAAGGAAAGGATACGCTTTGGGGCATTCATAACCATCCCCCTGCCCCCTAGCGTTTCCTTTCTATTTATCAAGAACCAGCCTGCTCTTTTTTATCTCAATCCCGTTCATCTCAGCGAAGCCCTGGTTCACTTCCAGGACGTACATGGATTTAGCGCGGGGAAGGTAATTCGGGCAGGCAGTGATGTTGAAGCCGCATGGCTTCATGGGAATCACGTCGACCACCGTCCCATCAGCGTCGAAGTGTATGGCGTCGAGCGGGATGGACGTGTTCAGCATCCAGAATCCGTAGAAGTCGGGCTTTGCGAAAATGAAGAGCATGCCGTCGTTTTCCGGCAGGGAAGTGCGGCCCATCAGGCCCTTGGCGCGGGTCGCGGTGCTGTTGGCGATTTCGGCATACACCGCGATTTCCTTCCCGTCGGCATTGACGAGGGTGAGCTTCCGCTTCTCCCCCTTTGCCGTCGCGAAATAGACGATGAGGATGACGAGGATGACCGCGGCCACGATGACCGCGACTTCATAGCCCTTCAAGGTATTGCCCGGGTTAAATCTTCTTGAAGCGGTCCTTGAACTTCTCCTGGAGCTTCGGGAGGTTCGTGTATTCCATGTCCTCCTCGGGGAGCCGGTGGGGCTCGAAGGGGCCGTGGCGCCTCATGTACTCGGCTACTTCGTTCGCCTTCTCCCGCGTGTAGTCGTAAGAGTGGTCCTTGAAGATGTCCACGGGGCCGACGAGCCGGCCGTTCGCGAGCTGGAAGCCGAGTGCGACCACGCGGGGCGGGCCGTCCAGCCTTGTCGGCGTCGCCCGCTCCATGCTGCAGGGCATCAGGGGGCCCTGGTGCGAGCCGCGCATCCATCCCGACACTAGGTGCGGGAAGCTGAATGGCTCGAGCGCCTCGCCCACCGAGGGCAGCCCGGCCTGGCACCTGACGATTGCGACCGGGTCGTCCTTTCCGACGTATGTTCCGGCGACCTTCGAGAGCTTGTCGGTAGAGACCGAGCATATCGCCTCGCTCTCGGGCACCTTGTTTCCCGGGCCCGGATAAACGGTCTTTATTACGTAGCGAGAGCGCGAGCCGATGAACGCGAGCATCGAGTAGAGCTCCTCCGGAGTCTTGAACGTTATCTTCCGTCCTTCGATTGTGTCGAGCACCTCGAAGTGGTAGCCGCCCTGCATGCTGGGGTCGATGACGAGGCCGGGAGTGTTGAACGGGTCGGCGAACATCCTGAATACCGGCAGGTTGAAAGCGCCGGGGTCGGTCTTGTCCATCATGAACACCAGGACAGGCTCGCTCCCCCTCTCGACGAATTCCAGTTCCGCGACGCCCGGGCCCATGCCGCGGACGTTGCCGGAGAACGCGTCCTTCAGGAGGTCCTGCCCCGCGCCGTAGAGCTTGAGGGACTTCGCGACCTCGGTCCCTGCCTTGAACGCATCCCATGCGAGCGCGTGTATGTCCTTGCTGTCCACGCCCTTCGTGTGCGTCATGATGAGGTTGATGTCGTCCCCGCACCAGCCTACGAAATAATCGATGAGCGTACCTTTCTTCTTCGCTTCTGCAAGGTGCTCCTTCACCTTGGCGACCACGTCGGGGTGCACGGTCTCATGGCCGGGATACCCGCCGATATCTGCTTTGATGACACTGAGAGTTACTTTCATAATTCGACACCTCTATTCGACTTATGTAGATTAGACAGTAAATAAAAAGATTTTGATAGGCGGATGCACTGGTGCCTCAGATTCCTTTATAAAATCTTTCCAGAAATAACCACATTACCCAAAGCACGAGTTTCACAAAGCTCAGATTCAGGTGTTTATTTGCAGGCTGCCAAAAGGAACGGACATTACCCATCAATCATGCTCTATGACGAGATAAACCGGCTCAGGAGGCGCGACGGCCTCTCTGAGGCCGACCCTCTCGAGTTCGCGAGGAAGCTGGAGCACCATTTCGTGAAGGCCGACGTCCCGAGGGTCGCCGAGGCCATCAGGAACATCGAGCAGGAGCACGGAATAACGTTCCAGTCCCCCAAGCGCAAGGGGCCGGTCCGCTCATTTTTCGAGAGGATGATGCCTCTTGCCGAGGCGTTCAGCCGCGCCGACGAATGACATCGGGGTATACTTCCGGCAACATTTAAAACACGAGCCGACAACTTAGCCGGTATGGCGGGAACCGAAGACGATTTGGGCTATGATTTCGAGTCGGAAAAGAAGCTGGAACCCCAGAACGGGGCTCCGGTGAATACCCGGCTCGTGGACAGGATGGGCCGGGTATGGGATGGCCCGAGGTTCCCCATGGACAGCGAGGCGAACCACGCGTATTACAGCAGGATGGGCGGCTTCGTGCCTGTCGAAGTCGCCATGGACACAATCTTCACCAACCCCATCCACTACGGGGCCGGAGGCTTCGAGGGCGTGAGGCTGATGAGGACGCCGTACGGGGACGGCTTTATCGAATTGCCGCACAACATCGCCCGGTTCTTCTACTCCTCGCTCGCTTTCAACCTATCCCTCGTCAGGCAGACGATGGCGCTCCTCGAGAACCCGGAAGTCGAGCATGTCGAGCACACGCCACGGACGCCGAGGGAGTTCTACGGAGACTCGGAAAAAAGGCTCCTCGGGGACGAGAACGTCCGGATGGGCGTGGATATTTTCTACAAGGACGGCAGGAAGGTGCCGACGACCGTCCCGTTCGAGCTCATCGTCAAGTTCGACGGGCAGGACAAGAAATTCTCGATGCGGGAAATGGCCGCGGCCATGTGCTCGCTCGCCATGCTCAACCGGCTCGTCCGGGGCGGCAGGTACCCGGAAAGCGAAGTGCTGAACATACTCGGAGGATATTTCAGGCCGGTTTTCTGGGTTTCGGGCGAGGAGGGCCTGAAAGTCCCGACAGTGATAAAGAAGGACGGGAAGCTCATCGACAAGCCGCTCTATTTCGGCATCGGGACGCTCCCGTGGGGGGCCTACCTCGACACGAAGGACGGACTCGACCTTTTGGTCGCCCCGTTCAGGAGGATAGACGAGTCGATGCCCGTGCGCCAGAAGATTTCCGGCAACTACGTGAACTCGACGAGGAACATAAACATGGCCGCGATACTCGGCTTCGGCGAAATCCTCGCCCTGAACCACCGGGACGAGATAGTCGAGGGCTCGGCCGAGAACATCGTCGTATTCATGACCGAGAAAAGCACGGGCAGCATGCGCGCGTATTTCCCGCCGCTTTCGTCGAACATACTCGCCGGCACGACGAGGAACCGGGTGCTGAAGGTGCTGGACGAGGGAATCCACATGTCAGGGAGGAAAGTGGAGCTGATTCTCGAAGCCCCGAAATGGAGCTTCCTCAAGAAGAGCCTCAAGGGGCACACCGGGTGGGAAGTTTCGGCGGTCCTGCTCATGGGCACGGGGGTCGGCTTCATCCACGGGAAGTCGATTACCGAGAACCATTTCCTTGCCGACTGGATGGAAGTGAACGAGCTGCGCTCGGAGGAGCAGCGGCCCAACCCGCTCGTCCTCAAGAGGGTGAAGGAGACCGAGGTCCGGTATGTCATAAACAACGGGGAGAGGCACCCGGTCGTCGATGCGGTCCAGAAGGCTTACGAAAATTATGTGACGGGGGACGATGGCTCGAGGATTACGCCCGCGTATTCCATGGACTACCGCGCGGCCGAGAGCATCTTCGGGGTGCCCCTGAAGGATGCCGCCGGCGGCGAATTCATAGCGAAGGCGCGGGGCGGTCATTTCGACGAGAGGATTAACGGGGCGAAGCAGCCCGACGAGCTAAAGGCAAGGTACAGGGAAGCCATCCGCGTAATCCGGAAAATGAACGAGATTTCGATGAACGCCCGGTCGAAGCCGCTTGTTTCAAAGTAGAAATAAGAAAAAATAATCAGGTCGCTTTCGCAACCTGCGTCTGGAGCATCGCGACCTTGTCTTCCTCGACGCCCTTGGTCTTCACGGTCTTCCCTACGTGGAGCACCTGCTCGTGCCTCGAGCTGTCGCGGTAGATGGTTATCCCCTTGCACCCTGTTTTCCAGGCAAGGAGGTAGACGTTCTCGACGTCCTCCACGGTCGCGCCCGCGGGCATGTTTATAGTCTTGCTCACCGCGAGGTCCACGTTCTTCTGGAAGGCCGCCTGCATCAGGACGTGCGCCTCCGGCCCCATGTCGTGCGCCACGTGGAACACGCTCTTCACGTCCTCGGGTATCTCGTCCATGTGGGCGATGCTCCCTTCGTCCATTATCTTGGCCATCAGCTCCTGGCTGTAGAGGCCGCGTACCTTCAGGACCTGCTCGAATATCTCGTCGCAGTAGTAGTACTGGCCTGCGCGGACGGTCTTGAGGAACGAGAGCGCGAACACGGGCTCGATGCCGCTCGAGGTGTCCGCTATCATGGAGATGGTCCCTGTCGGGGCGATGGAGGTGCACGTCGCGTTCCTCATCGCATCGAACTTCTCGGCAAGCGGGCTGTCCTTGAAGCCGGGGAACGAGCCCCTCGCGCGCCCGAGCTCGTGGCTCATCTTCCTCGACTCGTCCTCGATGAACTTCATGACGTATTCGCCGACCTCGTAGCCCTGCTCGGAGTCGTAGCGGATTCCCATCTTGAAGAGCATCCTTGCAAAGCCCATGACGCCGAGGCCTATCCTCCGGTTCTTGAGCGTCATGTCCCTTATCTGCGGTATCGGGTAGCGGTTCATGTCGATTACATTATCCAAAAACTGGAAGGCCGTCCTGACGACATAGCGCAGCCTCGTCCAGTTGACCTTCTTCTTCCAGTCGGACTTGCTCCAGTCGAGCTCGACGAACTTCACGAGGTTGATGCTGCCCAGGTTGCACGACTCGTAGTCGGGCATCGGGACTTCGCCGCACGGGTTCGTGGCGTGGATCGGGTCCACCGGCGTCGGGTTCTTCCGGTTTATCTCGTCGATGAAGAGGACGCCCGGCTCGGCCGACTTCCATGCGCTGTACGCAATCATCTTGAAGAGCGTCCTCGCGTTTATCTTCCGGACGGGCTGGCCCGAGCGGGGGTTGAGGAGCTCGTATTCGCCGTTGGAATCGACAGCCTGCATGAACTTGTCGTCGGTCATGACGCTGACGTTGAAGTTCTCCATGACGCCCGGCGTCTGCTTCATCGTTATGAATTCCTCGATGTCGGGGTGCCAGACGTGCATCGTCGCCATGTTCGCGCCCCTGCGCTTTCCGCCCTGCTTTATGACGTTGGTGGCGTTGTCGAATGCGCTCATGAACGAGATGGGCCCAGAAGCGATTCCCGCGGTGCTCTTCACGTAGTCGCCCTTGGGGCGCAGGTAGGAGAAGCAGAAGCCCGTGCCGCCGCCGGTCTTGTGTATGACCGCCTGGTGCTTGACGGACTCGAAAATCTGCTCGATGTCGTCCTTTACAGGGAGTATGAAGCAGGCCGCGAGCTGGCCGAGCTCGGTTCCGGCGTTCATGAGCGTGGGCGAGTTCGGGAGGAACTCGAAGTTCGTCATGATTTCGAAGAACGCGCTCTCGTAGTGCTTCACCATCTGCTCGTCGGCGCCGTAGTTGTATTCGTTCGAGGCAAGGTGCTTGGCGACGCGCCGGAAGAGGCCGCTCGGCGTCTCGACGGTCTTGCCGTTCTCGTCCTTGAGGAGGTATCTCTTCTCGAGGACCTGTATCGAGTTCAGCGGGAGCTTGAGGTCGTCCTCGACGCCCATCGCCTTCTTCATTTCCCTTTCGATGTTCTTCCTGTGCCGGTATAATATGTATGATTTCGCGGTCGTCGCATGGCCGGACTCTATGAGCGCCTTCTCGACCAGGTCCTGTACCTCTTCGACCGTTGGAGTGTAAGACTCTGCGAACTTCTCGCCTATGAACTTCACCACCATGTCCGCAACGCGCTCGGCTTCCTTCCGGTCCGAGCCCCCGACAGACTGGGCCGCCTTGAAAATGGCATTAGTGATTTTTTCCTTGTCAAAATCAGCAACGGAGCCATCCCTTTTTCGAATTTTTTGTGTCGCCATAATACCAAACTCCCGCTATTTGACCCGAACTGCATGCGCCTTAACATGCATTATTTGCGCAACGATGACAAACAATCGCATAATACCGCACGGGGGGTGCAATATCACAGAAATGCTGTACAAAGCTTGTACAAACTTCGAGCAGGAAGAATTCTTGCGTAATCTTTTTATACTAATCTTTCACGACGGAAAAAAATCCCCGGACGACGTGAAAAAAGGGCATGATGCCATGCGCGAAAAAAAATCGCGCCGCAGAAAATTTTTTGCAGAAAAAAGCCGTGAAAGCAAAAAGATTTGCCGGCGCCAGAAGGCCGGCTTCGGAAGAATATCAGGCAGGGATTAAAAAAATGGAAATCAGTCGTATTTGTTCGTTTTCCGCAGCACGAATATCGCGCCGGAGCCGCCGACCACGAAATTCATCATCGTCCCGAAGAATATCAGGGCGATTCCGCAGAATGCCGAGAGGCCGACGCCGCTGAGGCCTACGACTCCGCCGAAGAGCGAGGACGCGAGAACGGATTCTGCCGAGCCCACTCCCGAGCCGGCTATCGCCTTGCTGACGATGACGAGGTTCAACAGGAGATTCAGGACGAGGTGGACGAGGCTCGTGATGAAATACGAGAACGCCGTCACCCAGCCGGAGCCCACGGGGTCGAAATTGTACCTTTTCGCGGCCCTCATCCCGCACCAGAAGTAAAGTATGAAGAAAACGGGTATCATCAGCACGGAGTAGACGGTGCTGATTGTGTCGAACGTCCCGGCGTTTTCGCCGGTAACCACGAGCGAGAGGGTCGCGAGTATCTCGCCCACTATGACAAGCACTACGCCGATGCCCATCACCAGTATCGATGCCATCAGCAGTTTTTTGAAATCGAAGGACATTTTGGTCACTGCCGAGGAATAAACAAACAATCTTTATAAATTAAAGGGAGCTGCGCCCCCTTTTACCCCTGCCGACACCATATTTTCAGGGCTTTTTGTCGATAATCGGAATGCAAACCCCGAAGGTTTGCAAACTGGTCAGTTTGTCAACCCTCAAGGGGTTGACCGACTGACCAAACTAGCAGGAATAGACGAAAGTGAGCGGCTCCTTCCTGTCGAGGCGGCAGAACCCGAACCTCTCGAACTGGACTACAGTGCCAGGCGCGAGCGAAAGGCACCCCTTCTCGCAATACCCTTTCACTTCCTGCAGGCTCGCGGGGTCGAACTCGCCGCCCGGCCCCAGGAGGTCTTTCGGGACGAGCACCGTGCATTCCGAGGGCTCGCTCACCCACTGGAGCTTCTTCTCCACCTGCCCTTCAGGCACTATCTGGCACTTGAGAACCTCGCCTTTATTCATGAGCCGGACGTTGCACAAATCCTTGAGGCGGAAAACCTCCCCCTCCTTGATGCTGTTCGCATCGGAAGCTGGGATGAATACCTTCCCCGAAACTTCCATCTCGCGCGGGCCGAGGTCTTTTTTCGGGTGCAGCTTGAGCGTCAGCGTGCGGCGCTCGAGGCCCTCGACCTCGAGTTCGACGGGCTCGGGGACGAAGAAGAAATGGGGGGACTCCGGGTCGAGGAGCTTGCGGTTGAGCGCAAGGAGAGCTTCCCAGTCCGGCTCGCTTTCCACTTTAGACAGGCCGAACGAGAGCACGAACTCCTTAATCGCCGCGGGCAGGATGCCCCTGCGCTTGAGCCCCGCGAGCGTCGGGAGCCTCGGGTCGTCCCAGCCCAGAACCTTCTTCTCGTTGACAAGAGGCAGCAGGAGGCGCTTGCTTATCGGCGCGTTCTTAATCGCGAGGCGCGAGAACCCTATCAGTTTGGGCGGCGTCCATCCGAGGGCCGCATAGAGCGCGAGCGAAAGCTCGTCCCGCAGCTCGTACTCCTTCGAGCGCATTGAATGCGTTATCCCTTCGAGGTGGTCCATCACGACGACGGCAAGGTCGTAAGAAGGCCAGACGCGGAATTTTTCCAGCTGGCGGAAATGCTTCGTTTCGAGGATGCGCGCGAGCGTCGGGTCGCGCATGACGGTATTGTCGGCCGAAAGGTCGCCCTTGAAGCGCAGGATAATTTCGCCCTCCTTGAAGTCGCCCTCGATCATGCGGTCCCACCGCTCGAGGTGCATGCGCGACTCCGCCCCGCGGCACTCGCAGGGGACGCTCTCTGTCCGGCCCTTGCTTATCTGGTCCTGCTTGCAGGTGCAGGTGTATGCCTTCCCGTCGATAATCAGCTTCCTTGCCGATTCGTAAACAGCAAGCAGGTTGTCCGAGGTGAAGGTCTCGCTGCCGTGCCATTTCACGCCCAGCCACTCGAGGCCGCCCTTTATCGCCTCGACGAACTGGTAGGATTCCTTCTCCGGGTTCGTGTCGTCGAAGCGGAGCAGCATCTTCCCGCCGTACGCGTTCGCGGCCTCGAAGTCCAGCCACGCCGCCTTCGCATGCCCTATGTGCGGGTATCCCGAAGGCTCGGGGGGGAACCTCGTCACCACATTTCCCTCTGCCGCATCCGGAAGCTCGAGCGTTTTTTTCTCCTCCTTCTTCTCGGCATAAACAAAATTGGACATCCCGGACTCGATTTCGCCTTTCGTGAGTTTCGCGACCCGGGCGATCTCCTTGGATATCTCTGCCATCGTCGCCTTCATGTCACTCTTCGCGCCCGGATACTCGCCAATGACCTTGCCGGCAACCGAGCCGGCGTTGGCCCTGCCGTAGTCGTACGCGTTCTTCAGGACATGCTTACGAATGACGCTCTGCAAGTCGGACATGGAAAAAAGATGGGAGTTCGGATTTAAATATCAAAGCTCGCCCTGCCGATGCCGCCCTTGAACTTCTCCACCATCTGGACATCCTTGGGCTCCTTCTCCTTCTTGCCGAGCTTCCAGGAGAGTATCTCGTAAATCTGGTACATGCAGAGGCGGTCGTCCTCGGTCTGGAGTATCGGCTTGAGCTCGGGGTGGCTCATCCGTATCTCGCTGAAGGAAAGGAAAAGGGCGAGCTTCACTATGTCGTACATCTTCTCGGACTGCGCCCGGTCCAGGGAAGAGACGGCATTGGAGAATGCCGTGACGTTCATCGACCAGGCTTTCCGCATATTGAACCAAAGCCTGCGGATTTCAGGAGTAATTACGGGTTTCTTCTCGGTTTTCTTCACTTCGGCCAAGGCAACACCGCACAATAGAGGGATGCAAAAGTTATAAACATATTTACGACGGAAGGCAGGTTTCTGATACAAAGATTTATAAATAAGTTACGCGGCGTATTGGCGTATAGAATGAACTCGTAAGGAGGTGTAGCTGTATGAAAGGAATGGAATATTACGGAACCAAGATGTCCATGTCTAATTGTAAGCAGCACTTGAGCTACACCTTCGTCATTAGGTGGCGCGAGGATTTGTAGGAGAAAAGGGACCCGAAAGGGGCGTGACGCCCGAACCTCCTGCGCCCGGAAAACATGCCTCTAGCCTCCCGGCTTCGGCGTGTTGTTTGTGGAGTTAGCGACTACGCCATAACAGCGTTTCCGACTCCAGTGCCCGGACTTCTGCTTCGGCTGGATTCCGGCACTGGATGAAACGCCTGGCTTTGCTTTCCAGTCATTATGAGGGGTAAATTTACCCCTCTAAATTTGAGTCAAGGGTATCGGTGATAGAAGTGGTAGATCTTGAGGCTGTCGTTCCGCCGGAATTTCCGGAGGGGCCCAGCCCCGGCGTTAGGGAAGACCTGGTCGCCGCGCCAAGGCGCGGAAGGCCGAGAAAAGGCTTCGACCAGCGGAGGCTGAATGAAGTCCTGAGGCTGTACTTCATTGAGAAGATGTCCATGAGGCAGGTTGCCGACGTCGTGGGCGTATCCCACATGAGCATCTACAGGATGCTCTCCGACCCTAATGTGGAACTGCTCATATAGCGGAAGGGTGGGTTTAACTTTTTTCATTTTCATATCTTTTTCATGGAGAAGCTTGACGCGGAGCTCGATCATCACCTCAGAATCGCCGGCAGGGCGACCAGCGCTTACATTGAGGAAAAAAGGCAGTTCTGGGAATCCGTATTGGAGCTTGTCCGCAGGCACAACGGCGGGAGGATAGGGAGGCCGGTCCTCGAGATAGGGAACGGCCCGTTCGGGGCGTTTTTGGCCCTCGACCGCAGGGACACGGTCTGCGTCGACCCGCTGAACGGAAGATACAGGGAGATATTTCCGCACTTCAAGGCTTTGGAAAGCAGATTCATCGAATCAGGCATCGAAAGCGCCGGCACGCCCGGCCGGTTCTCGACCATTATCAGCTACAACTCACTCGACCATGTTGATGACGCGGAGAGGGCTGTGGCGAAGATGGCCGAGCTATCCAGGAAGGGCGCGGTCCTTCTCGTCGGAGTGGATTACTACAGAAGCGGCCTGCTCCGGAGCTTCATGCACGCGTTCAGAAGGCACATCGACACACCGCACCCGCACCATTTTCTCCTCGGCGAGCTCGAGGAACTGCTCGGGAGGCATTTCGAGATACTCGAAATAACCGACAATTCGCGCTTCAGGGTCGTCGAGGAGGGGCTTCCGGAAAGGAAAACCGGGTTCATTGACGAGTTCATGGCCCGCCCGGCCGGCGCGCTCGCCGGTGCTGCCTACCGCGGGGCATATCTTGCCGGGAAGAAGCTCGGCATGGGCGGCAGGGAGGCCAACCTCGGGATAAAGAAGATGGCCGTTTTCGTATTGAGAAAAGAACGGGCGACGGAGTAGTCTTTTAAACGCTTTTTTACATATTTAAGGACATGTCAGCAGACGGCAAACCTCCCAGGCCTCTCGAGCCGCACCCGGAGTTCCGGACGGCCCTGAAAATGCTTAACAGCATAAGGGTCCTCGGGCCAGACATGAAGCAGGATGAAAAAAAGACACGGGAGGCCAGGCTCCAGCAGTTCGGAAAAATAAAGCACGTGATGGAAGACTACGAATTCTGCGAGGCGACAGGCAGGGTCATCAGGGTAAGATGAACGCTTCAAGGATTTGATAAGGCTCACGCTAGCCGTTTCAAAAAAACCCCTTGCGGGGTTTTTCGAGAAACAGAAATGACTCACGCTTCTTTAAGGTTGATCCGGGCATTTCGTACTCGCACACTGCTTCCATAGTTACC
>DATIFM010000027.1:0-14777 GCA_035455205.1 Candidatus Bilamarchaeum sp.
GCCCGCCCTCTGCCTTCCGCTCCTCATAATATTCTCGCTCCTCGGGGGAGCGCTCTACCTGACGGGAAGGAACCCGTTCATGGGCTTCAACCTCGGCGGCGCAAGGGTCGGAAGGCACATAAGATACCAGGCAAGGGGAAGAGGATACTCGCTCAGCGTAATGTCAGTCGTCAGCGCGGCCCAGAGCATTGCTGGTGCCGCCAAGGCCATAAAGAAAGGCGGCATGAAGGAGCTTGCAAAGCAGGAATCCGCGGCCGCCAAGGGAAGGGTATTCCTCGCAGGCGACATCATGAAGGTTTCTTCCGGCATCTCCGCGGCATCGAGCGCCGCGAAGGTTGCGGGAAGGAAAGGCGCCAAGTCCGGCGACTTCGCCCGCCACATGGAAGCGAGGATGGGAAGCGGCTCTGGCGGAAGCGGCCCGCAGCAGCAGCAGCAGAGCGGGACAAGCATGGCAATGGCGCCCACAGGGGGAGGAATCCGCGCGTCGGAACTTGTCGTGAAAGGCAATTACGGGGCGCAGGTTTTCGGCTCGCTCGGAAAGATGATGCTTTTCTTCGCGATGAACACGACGCTCGGCAGGTGCGTGGACGGCCTCATTTCGGTCGGACAGGGCTGGACAGAGAACGGCCGCGAGCGCGGAATCTACGACATGCTGTTCGTGCGCCACAGCGCGAGGGCCCAGGAAGACCTCCAGGCCATACGCGACATGATGGTCTCGAATGAGCGCGGAGAGCCCGTCGGAATCCGCGTCACCCTGCCCGGCGGCGTCGAAGGAACCGTCCGCTCGGTAACTCCGAACCGCGACGGCTCGACTACGCTCACGCTCGCCCCCGCGCCCGGCTCGACCCTTACGCGCGGCGACGTGCAGGTCACGATAAGCTCGGGCGGCGTCATATCCTCGATGACTTTCACTGTGCAGGTTCCCATGCAGGTCCCCCGCGTCAATGCGCAGGGTCAGCCCGTTGACGCGCAGGGCCACGTCGTTGCCGCCGGGAGCCCCCAGCAGGTGATGGACCAGCGGATGGAGAACGTAAGCGTTACCGCGAGGAGGCCCGGAGGGGAAAACGCCCCTATGGAATTCACGGTATCCCTGCCGCCCAACGCCTCGCGCGAGCTAGTCGCGGCGGTCGGCCTGACCAGCAACCCGGCAACTTCCCAGACCGGCCCGGTCGATGTGAGGGTCAACGCTTCCAATTCGATTTACACCGTAGGCCAGTGGGGAGACGCGGCCCACCCCAATCCGGTCACGCTTGCAGATGTGGCCCATGAGGCCTTGCCCGGCGCGATGTACGTGGGCATGAAGACCGACCTCCTCAACCAGTGCCAGCAGAACATCGCCGCGATGAGGGAGATGAACGGCTCGTTCCAGAACGAAGTCGCGCAGCAGATGCGAGAAAACCGCGACCGCGTCGAATCGGCCATGACCGACGAATCAAGGACATACCTCGGCGGCGTCAGGGAAAGGGAGGCGACGCGCCAGCTCGCCACCACCCTCGGCATATCCGAAACGCAGCTGGCCTCGGGGAGCCCGCTCCTCACCGGCCTCAGCGGAGACCGGACGATGGGAGGTTCGCACGGCGCAGCGATAGTCGGGATAAGCGACGCTTACAGAAGCTCCGAGCTCGGCTCTTCCGAATTCGCAGGGAGCCTGGCAGGAGAGACGCGGCGCGGCGTCGCCGGAGTGAGCGATGAGCACCGTCCGATGGTCCAGGCTGCCCTCGGGCAGGTCATCTCTTCCAGCGGCGCGAACGAGCTCACGGGCCGCGGAAGGGACGAGTCCACGAGAGCGGCCGATGCCGAGAGGCTCAGGGGACAGGTCATCGGAAATCTTACGGACCAGGTCATGGCGCAGAATCCGCGCATGAGCCGCGATGACGCGACCACCCGTGCAACGCAAATGGTTTCCGGCCTCGACTTCCAGGCTATCGACCGAAGAATCGACACCGCAGTCGCAAGCTTCGACCGCGACCTTGCCAACCGCGGCTTCAGCGGCGACATGCGCCGGGAGATACTCGGCTGCGACGTGTCGCAGGTTGCCCGGCTGGCAAGCTATGGCGCGCCGGCCGCAGATGGCGGAACCTTCAGGGACACGGCCGCAATGCTGCAGAACCAGGGCCGCCTCGAGACAGGAGGCGACACCTACCAGATAAACCCCGGCCTGCGCGCGGCCCTAAATGAGCATGCCCACCTCGAGGCGATGCAGATTTCATCATCACAGCTTGGCCAGAGCCTAACCCAGGGCTCATTCGGGCCGCAGAGCCTCGGCCAGGTTAATTTCATACAGCAGCAGAACCTCAGGTATGCCGACGCGGTGTTCGTTTCGGGAGCCCAGCAGGCCGGCACTCCGCAGCAGTACGGCGTTGAGGGCGACCTGTTCGGCGGGACATCCCAGCTCGCCCTCTCAGGGGCATACGCAGCCAGGATGCCGCACCCGGACCCGGGTGAAATCCAGCGGCGCGAGGAAGAAGAGTCCCGGGCCAGGCAGGACGTACAGGCCGCAGTGCTCAGGGGAGACCTCGCAAGGGCCGATGCCATCGTAGCTGAAAGGGTTCAGACGTATTCCAGCTCAGGCAACACCGATGCGGCCCAGGGCTGGGGCGCCCTCGCGACTTCAATATCCACATGGAGGAATGATCCGCACTCATTCGAAGCTGTCCGGAACGATCCCACCGGAATGGGACTGTCGACTCTGGTTCCCGAGATGCACCCTGCAGGCCCGGACTTGGGCGGGATAGCCCGCAGGGATGCCACGGTCGAAATCCTTGCACGGCAGGAATACGGCGCCAGGCAGGATATCGCGGCCGCGTTCCAGCGCGACGATTACCGCACGGCCGAGTCGCTGATTTCCCAGCAGGTCCAGCGCTACCGGGAGCTTGGCGACGAGAGGACCGCACTCGCATACGAGGTCGCCCTCATACAGGTGAGCGGACTGCGCAGGGAAGTGAGCGACAACCAGCCCGGCTCGTACTGGGACCAGCGCGCGAATTTCCAGAACGCGTCGGACGCCGACAAATTGAGGATGCAGAACGAGGCCGAGTCCAGGATACTCAATGACATAGGATTCTACCGCCCGCAGGCGCCGGGCGAAGCTCCGAACCTTACCGGCCTCGTGGGAAGCGGCGAGCGCGTGGGGCAGGATGCCTACCAGCGCGTCGGAACTATGGAGCGCAACGGCGACGTGAGCCTGAGCCTTGCGGCCGACCGCGTGAACGAGGAGAGCCAGCGCAAGGGCGCAGGCAGGCCGATAACCGGGCTTACCTATGGAAGAGAATCGCCGCCGGCGCCATGACCTGGACAGCGCGACACCGGTGAAGCGGCTAAGGCGGCTTCTGACTTCGGGCAACCTCTGGCTTTACATCCTTTCCCTGCTGAGGAAGCGCAAGCTCTACGCCTACGAGCTCGACAAACTGATAGAGACTGAATTCGGCTTCAGGCCGGACCGCATCATGATTTACGTCGTCCTCTACAGGCTCGAGGCCGAGGGGCTTATAACCTCCGAATACGAGGAACGCAGGAAATATTACACGATTACCGGGAAAGGCGAGGAATCCCTGAATGTCGCGAGGGACTACTTCCGGATGCTGTCGGGGAAACTATGAGGATAATACTTACCGGGACTCCCGGCACGGGAAAGACGGAAATAGCAAAGCAGCTCGCCCGCCTGCTCCGGGCAAGGCTCGTGGACATAGCGCAGGTTGCGCGCGAAAGCGGCATAGTGTCCCGCGGCCAAGTCGACGTGCGAAGGCTTTCGGGGAAGCTCCGATTCCTCAAGCGCGAAAAGCGCTTCGTCGCAGAGGGCCACCTCGCGTGCGAAATGAAGCTCCCGGCTGACTTCATATTCGTCCTGCGATGCCGCCCGGGCACCCTTACGCGGCGGCTGAAGCGCAGGGGCTACCCCAGAAAGAAGGTCGGGGATAACCTTACGGCCGAAGCCCTCGACTACTGCACCCAGCGCGTTCTTTCGGTTTACCGGAAAAAGCCCCTTGAGCTCGAGACTTCCGGAAAAAGCGCCGCAGGATGCGCGCGCATCCTCGCCTCAGCCATAAAGAATAAGAAGAAAACCCTGGATAATGTTGATTATTCGGATTATCTCCTCCCAAGGTCTTGACATGAAGGAAGAAATGAAGCTCATCGAGGCTGCGCTTTTCATCAGCTCACGCGCCATGTCGCTCGAGGAGCTCCGGACGCTCACCGGGATTGGCGCCCTCGGCTACCTGCAGGGCGTCGTGGAGGAGCTGAGGAAGGATTATGACGCGCGGGGGAGCGCAATAGAGATAATAGACATCGACGGCAAATACATGATGCGGATACGCAACGAGCACCTCTCGCGCGTCAAGCAGTTCGCGCAGGACATCGAGATAAGCAAGAGCGCGCTTCGGACGCTCGCATATATCTCGAAGAACGACGGCATCCTCAAGTCGCTCCTCGTCAGGAAGATCGGCACGCACGTTTATCAGGATGTGAAGGAGCTCGTTGATGCCGGCTTCATCAAGTCCCAGAAGGCTGGCCGGACATCGAAGCTCCTCCTGACTGAGAAGTTTAAGAAATATTTCGTGCAAGAGAGCCAGTCAGTGGCGGAATCGCCTGCGCAGACGACTTTATAGATGAGCTGACGTCGCATAATCTGGTAGTGCGCCGGTCTTGAATCCCGCCTTTTAGGAAAAGGCGGGTCCCAAAACTGGGTTGTTTGCAAACCCCTTTGGGGTTTGCCGACAAACAAAAAAACCGGTCCCTCGTGGATTCCAGGTTCAAATCCTGGCGTCAGCGTTTTGTTCAGTTTGTCAACCCTGCCGGGTTGACCCTGAACCTATTAGTCCTATCGTCTCGCTGTGGACAAAACTTCAAGGACAAAATGCCAGTCGCTCTCGCGGCCGGTAAATCCTTTCCCTGCCGCCTTTTTTGCCCCCGCATAATCGCTTTAATAACACGTTCAAACACTATACTTCCACTAATTCAGCAAGGTGATGGCGGATGAGGGTCAAATGCGACAAGTGCGAGAAGAGCGCAAATGCCGGTGCCGACAGGCTGATGGCGTTGGGCTGGAGCAGGCTCACAATAACGAATCCTTCGAGAAAGACTTTCACGCGCTGCCCCCGGCACCAGGCCGGCCTCACTGAGGAAGTGGGCAAGGCCCGTGGCGTACGGATAGGCGGCTAGAAAAGGAGAATCGCCCCGAGGGCTATTACCGCCAGGCCGAGCCCCAGAGTGACCTTATAAAAATCCGGCCTGGCCGCGATTTTCAGGAACGCGCCAATCGTCAGGTAGCCAACGACCGCGGCAGCTGCGCTGCCCGCCAGCATGGGGCCGTCCACGGCGAGGCCTCCCTTGAGTATGGGCAGGGCCATCTCCACTCCCGCGACCGCGGGTATGCTCATCAGGAAGCTGAGCCTCATCCCCTCCTCGAGCGAAAATCCTTCCCCGAGGAGCGCCGCGAGCACCGTCCCGGACCTGCTTATCCCGGGGATGCCGGCAAGCCCCTGGGCAAGTCCAGCCATCACTGCCCTTTTCGGAGTGGGCTCGGACTCGCTCCCGGACTTCCGGATTTTCTGCAGAACCGCCATCCCGATGAGGAGCGCGCCGATTGCTATCGTGAATAGCCATTCAGGAAAATCAAAATTCAGGGCTATGAACAGGAGCGGCGCGCCGAGAAGGCCGGTCAGCGCTGTCGCAATGAAGAGGAAAATCAGGAGCCTCCTGTCGGATTTTGCGTCGAATGCGCTCTTCGCGACGCAAATCAAGTCCTTCCTGAAGTACGCTATCGCCGCCGCAAGGGTCCCGCTGTGGAGGAAAATCGCCGTGCTTAGCGCGTCCTGGTAATCCATCCCGAAAAGGAACCTTCCGGCTATCGCTACCATGGCCTTCGAGGACACAGGGAGCCACTCGGCTATGCCCTGGATGATGCCGAGCACTATAGCTTCGAAATAGTCCAATGAATCACATTTTGGCCAGTTAGCGAACCCTTTTTGGTCAGTTGGTCAACCCTTTGGGGCTGACAAACAGCCCCGTTTGCGCCCGCCCATTGCCTGTGCGAACCCCGTATGGGTTCGCAAACAGGCCTTGTCCGCAGAATCCGAAGTGTTCATCATCTGGGGGATGAATGAGCAAGCTTGGCGGATCCCGCTTCAGACGCCTAAACCTCTCACGGAAAGTATTAATTGCTGCTGCCTTGGGCAACGCTTTTTATACCTATTCTGAAACTATAGAGAGCACAAGGTGTGTTGTTATGGGAGAGAATCGCATCGTTACCGAACTCTTTTTGGAAAAACCGAACTTCAAGGAAGTTTCGAAAGTCGCCAAAACCCTCGAAGGGCAGGGCGTCAAGTGCATAGTCATGCCCCCCGACGACCGCGAGATAAACACGCACCTTGTCGTTGAGAACAAGGACATCCCGAAGGTCAGGCAGGCGCTCAAGAAGCTGGGCACCGAAGCCGTCGAAAAGGAAGTCATACTCATACGGCTCGAGAACCGGCCCGGCACGATGGCCGAGGCGGCCAAGAGAATATCCGACAAGGGCATAAACCTAATCTATGCGTTCTCAGTCGCGATGACGCCCACGATGTCGTACGTCCTTCTCGGCACGGCGGACAACGGAGCAGCGCTCAAGGCCCTCGAATCCTGATTCTGTTCATTTGCGAACCCTTTGAGGGTTCGCATGAACCGTGGACAATCAGCCTATCGTCAGGCTGAACTTGTGCACCCGGAGGAGCGGCACTATCTCTATCCCCTGCACCGCCGAGCCCACTGCTCCCTTTAGGTCGTTGATGATGTCCTTCAGGTGCTCCTGGCTCCGGACATCGGCCGCGAGGTTCATGTCGAAGTTCCCGATGCACCTTATGAAAAGCGTTATGTACGGGTTCGACTTGCAGTACTTGTCCACCTTCGCCTCGTTGTCCGCGCCGAGGCCGGCCGAGGAGAAGAGAATCTCGTAATTCTGTATGCCCATCACTGCAGGCTGGAAAATCGCCTTGTAGCCCTCGATGACCTTGCTCTTCTCGAGGCTGCGAATCCTCATCCTGACGCCGCCGGGGGACATCCCGACTATCCGGCTCATCTCGTTAGCCGTGGTTTTCGCGTTTTTCGAGAGCACCGAGAGGATTGCAAGGTCCGTGGCGTCGAGCTTCTCCTTGTTAGGCAGCCCGCTGAAGAAAAGGCTCCCCTCCCTCTCCTCCTTGCCCTTGCCGAGCATGTACGAGCGGGGATACGTCCTGATTTTCGTGGAAATCGTTATCGAGTATCCGGTCACCAGGCCGGGATTCTGGGCGAGTATGCTCTTGAGTATCTCCGAAAAAGTCACCGAGTCCTCGGCCATGATGCTGATTACGTAGTCGAACTTTCCGCCGCAGGAGGCGACCCAGCTTATCCGCGGGTGCGCGACGAGATACTGCACGAAGGCCTCCCTCTTCTCCTGCCCCATGTGGCCGGTCTGCATCCACACTTCGTGGTTGATGAAGCCGAGCTTGGAAACGTCGATGACCGCGACGAAATTGACGATCGCCTTCTTCCTTATGAGGCTGCGCATGTTGTACTCGGCCACCCTTTTCGAGACCCCGAGCTTGTCGCCGAGCTCCTTGAGGCTGATGTTGCAGTCCTTCTCCAGCTCGTAGATGGTCCGCCGCTCGAGTTCGCTAAGGAAAACCGTTCCAGTCTCCATTTGGACATTCACCCAATCTATTTCACCGTTGGCAACAACCATTGGTACGAAATACTTATTTTTTCCCCTTTTCGTTGATATCGTACTTATTTTGTCAATTCCTATATATAAATGTGCCTATTTTAGGCCTCTTATTATTTTACATCAATTCCCATATCGTCGTAAGGGAATGCGAAAAACAATGCTCGTATTTAAATTACCTTCCTGACAGTATCATGTCATGAGTTTCCATCCTTTAAAACATGCCGTGTCGGAGAACGGCATGCGAGACCTCAGGAAACAGCATCTTCACAACATGATCGTCTCGCGGCTGGGGCTCAAGCCTTTCGACCCCAAGACCGACCACCTGATAGTAGAGGCGGCCAAGGACGGGCGGTTCAACCAGAGCAACTGCGCCCTCGCCCTCTACTCCAATGCATTTTCACACAAGGCGATGTTCCCCTGGACTTCGGCCCCCTACGGTTACCTTTTCGAGAGGGACGGCCAGGCATTCTCGTTCGGGGTGTATTCCCGCTACGACAACGAGCTCTTCGGATGCGTCCTCCCCCTATCTGCAAGGCTGGAAACGATAGCCGATTTCTCCAAGGAGGCGCTATCGGCCCTCCCGATATCCGGCGTTTACGTCCGCTTCCTGCGGCTAGGCGAGTATTCCACGCTCGTTTCCGAATCATTCGGCTTCAAGCCGGCCAAGGAGGAGCCCTGGCTCCCGGATGCCCCGGAGGAGGACGAAAGCCTGTCCCACTCCAAGGTGACATTGTCGAAGATAGTGGACGGCGAGCGCTCGGCGGTCCGGTTCAAGCCGCTCAAAAACGCCTACAAACGGGCAAAGAACTTCCTTTCCCGCAACGGGCTCGAATACGGCTTCGTGCCTCTCACTCCGGAAAACCTGCATGAGGCCCGGGAGATAGTCCACTCGCATTTCGAGATGATCGAAAAGAGCGGCAAGCTCGTCGGCTCCACGCACCGCGACTATTACGGCCTCCTGCGCGAGGACATCATAGAGCTGAAGTCGGTAATGGCCTATCTGGGCGTGCTCAACTCTCTCCCCATCTCCGTGTTCATCTGCGAGAGCAACGGCCCGGCCTCGGCGGCAGGCTATGCCGGAATCACCCTCAGGGATTTCCAGCGCATTGCGAAGGTGATGAACGAATCCAGCATCTGCTCGTCCGATGAATTCATGCGCGGAATCTCAAGCCTCCCGACCTACGCTTTCGTGAGGCTGTTCTTCGAGCTTCAGGCCAAGGGATACAAATACTTCTTCATGGGCGGCTCGGAGCATGCCGACATAGATACGTGGAAGAAAAAGCAGATAGGAGCAGAGAAGGACCCGACCTACTGGGCAATCCTCTCGCCCTGACTATCTCCGGTCTATTATGTCCTTCGAGTCTGGTCCGGTGCCTATGAGCGTTACCGGGACCGAAATCTCTTTCTCGACTCTCTCAATGAACGCCCTCGCTTCCTTTGTCAGGGCTGAAAATTCCTTGACGCCGGCGTTGCCGGGGAACCTCACGTCTATCTTGGTGAGGGCAATCTGGCTCGCGCCGTTGACGAGGGCGGCGAGCCTCAAATCATCGTAGTGGAGGTCCGGCGAGGTGCGCCTCGGCCTGCCGGTGACCGTGCCGTATTCCTGCATGTTCTTGGCCTTGGCCTCTGCCTCGCCTATCTCCCCCTGCAGGGGCCCGCTCCCGACGCGGGTGGTGTATGATTTTATGACCATCACGACTTCGTCTATCTTAGTCGGCCCGAGGCCGACGTCGGCGGCGATTGTCGATGCCGAGACGTCCTTGGAAGTCACGAACGGATACGTCCCGTATACGTTCGACAGCATGAATGCCTGGGTGCCCTCCACGAGCACGTCCTTGGCGCCGTTCACCTCTTTGACTACGTCCGTCAGGTATTTTTTGAGCTCCGGAGCCTCCGTGACAAGCCTGCCTATCCGGTTCACCCTGTCCGACACGGCCGGCCCGCATCCTGTCTTGGTGGTGCCGATTTTCTTCGAGGTTTCCGAAGCCGCGTCCCTCTCCTTGTGCTCCTTGGTGATGAGTCCGGCCCTGAAGTCCACGCCGAACCTGGCATCGCAACCCGTCATCTCTATCTCCCTGAGGAGAACTTCCGGGTCCACGAAAACCCCTGCGCCTATGAGAAGGCGCGCCTTCTCGTTCACGAAGCCGCAGGGCACGAGGCGCAACGGATATCTCTTGCCGTTGTGCCGCACTTCGTGGCCGGCGTTCGGGCCTACCCCTCCCCTTGCTATCACCTGCGGGTCGTCAGAAAGCGCGAGGTGCGAAATTATCTTGCCCTTTCCCTCGTCCCCGTACTGTCCGCCTACGATAATCGTCTTCATTTTCCCCTCTCCGCCGCTTTCGTGAATTCCTCGATGCACTTTTTGAGCGCTTCCTCGGTGTGAACTTTTACCGAAGCCCCGGCCGCCTTGGCGTGCCCGCCGCCTGCGCCCCCCAGGGCCTTCCCCACTTGCCCCATTACTTCGTTCAGCGGTATCCTGACGCTCTTGCGGGCGCGCGATGAAATCCTCGTTTCCTTCTCGCGGTCCTTCCATTTGGCGACGAACGCGACGTCCGCGGCCTCGGAAATCAGCGACGCAGCATCGGCTTCGTTGCTCCCGACTTCGGTAGTCGCGATTATGTACCCGCCGGCGTAGACGAACTCGAGCCTCTTCATCGCGCTCAGCATCGCTATCTTCGCCTCCTCCTTCGGCTCGGGCTCCGCGAAAGAGAGCAGCTCGGAATACTCGGCCTTGCAAATCTCCATGAGCCTGTGCAGGGTCGCGAAGGTCCCTGAGCGCGCGGACTTGAACCTTGCGCCATCGGCTATCACCCCTACCGCGAGCGCGAAGGCGGCCTCCTTGCTGAGCGTTGGAAGTATGCCGGCGACTATCTCGGCCGCTGATGGGGACTTCTCGTCGATTATCTCGTACTCCCCCTTCATGTCCCTGCCATCTGCCCTGTGGTGGTCGATTATGCAGAGGATTTTCCATCCCCTCGCCTCCGGGACGAGGGTGTATGCGCTCGTGTCGACGACGACTATCCCGTCTATCGAGCTTTTGTCAAGATTAGCCAGCTGCGTTGTTTCTATGCCGAGCCTCGCGGCGAGCTGCTTGGCGCCCTCGCTCATGTCCTCGGAAGTGCAGATGGGGCATCCGGAAAAGAATTCGCTCATGGCGTAGGCCGAGGAGAGCGCGTCCACGTCGGCGCGGTTATGCGTCACTATGGCTAGTTTTCTGCCATGCAGGGCCTTTAGGGCCTCACTGCTCGGCCTTTCCATAGCCTTTCATTCTCTCCTGCAGCTTTTTCTGTGTGTCCATGACGGTCTGGCGGAGCTTCTCTTCCTGCTTGTTTATCGCGTTCAGCTTGACTTCTATCAGCTCGTCGCGCTCGGTGAGGTCGGCCTCCGCGGCCTCCCTCGTCGTGTGAATCATTATCGAGCCGACCGAGCGGTACACTTCGCCCTGGGACCTCTTGAGCTCCTCGAGCGCGTGCTTTATCTCGTTGGCCTGTATCTGGAGCTGGTGCTTCTGGATCAAGAGGACTTCGAGCTGCTTTTCCATGTTCTCGTATTCTATCAGTTCCTTGTTGAGATCGTCATCCCGTTTCATCTTTATTCCTCCTTTTCTAGCTGTTCGAATACCGAAAGCGCCCTCATGCACGCGTTGGCAGCTGCCCGCATTGCGATGACGTCATCCGATTCTATCGTTACAAGGACCTTCGGGCCGTCGCGGGCGTACTCCGTCCTCGACCTCTCGCCTATGTCCTTTTCGTGGCTAAGGCCGTCAACCGCGGCCTTGGCTGATGCGCTGTCCGGGAATTCGACTTCCATCCGGCAGCGCGCTTTCATAATACCAACTCTGCTCAATCGGTTATAATCCTTTCCCCGCCCCAGGCCCAGCGGCCGGTTTCGAAAACCCGGATTTCGATAATTTTGGCGGGCGCGTCGTCCTTCTCCTCGACGACCGATATCCTCTCGTCCCCGCTTTTTCTCGCGATTGCCGCAAGTTCGTCAATCGTTTTCTTGCCCCTTGCGACGTACGCCTCGGAGCCTTCCTCGGCGAGCCTCTTTGCGAAGTCGCGCGTCTTTTTCGAGGAGTATCTGCTCGTGGTTATCATCTTAGTCAGTCGAGACTTCTTTTGCTATGGGCGGCCTCGACTTGAGAAGTATCTTCGCGCCGCTTGTCGGGAACGCGAACTTGTCGCCGGTCGTGACCGAGGCGCCGCTTTTCTGGTCCATGTAGTCGCTCATGAATATCCCCCCTATGAAGATTTCGCGTATTCGCTTATCAGGCGCATCGCTATTTCGCCGGCTTCGCTCGTGAACGAGTATGCCGCTCCAGCAAACCTGGCCTCGCATGACTTGCATGTCCAGACTGCCATGCCCCTCCTCATGAGCTTGAGCTTGTGGCACCTTGGGCATTCATACCTGGCCTTCTTTGACTCGATAGCCTTCATGTACTGCTTCCTTATCGAAGCGCCGTATCTTGCCGTCTGCATGAAACTTTACCTCCTATGTTCCTCCTGTCAAAGTTTCATCAAACATCCTGTCCGGTCTGCGCCGGCGGCCTGCTGATAAAACCAAAAAGGAGCGTTACTTCTGCATGTTTTTCAGTATTCCCCTTATGTCGTTTCCGGTTTTAAAAGCTATGTCCATGAGCTCAATAAGCTCGTCCTTGGAGACCGCGCCCTTGCCCTTCTGCATGCAGCACACGTGCTCCCCGGTCGTGCCGATTGTGATGTTGGTCTCGAGGACCTGCTCCTCCTCCCTGCACGGGTCGACAAGCCAGTTCGGGCCTATCTTGACGAAGCTTGTCGTAAGTGGAAGCCTCGCCGGGTTGAGCGGGCCGGAGTACTCGCCGCGCACGATTTTGCCGCCCTCTATCTTGGGGAGCTTGGTGTTCATCATCGCCGCAGTGGCCGCTATGCACGCCGCGTCTGTGAAGTTGCCGTCGTGGTTGAGGACGTAGAGGTCCGTGTAGAGCCCGAGCACCTTGTCGGTCTCGACGAAAAAGCTGTTGATGTCGACGATCTCCGCGCTCCTGATGGCCCTGTCCACGACCCTCGCGAGCTCTATCGAGCGCTCGTCCGGAGGCCCGGGCTCGAATGTGGGCGAAGCGAGGGGCAGGAGCTCGGCATTCGTGACCATTACTCCCTCGGTCGGCCTGTCCGCAAACGGCTTCACGACGTCGAACTTGTTGGCCGCCAAAACCATCGTCTGGCCTACCTTCGCGAGCGCGGAGCCCTCGGCTGTCTTAATGACGCCCATCTGGACGTCAATCGGCCTGACGTCCGTGAATTTCCTCCCGTCGAATCTCATCCCCTTTTCCAGCGTCGAATTCATTACGTCCCTTCTTATGTGGGACATGATTACATCTCGTACTTCTTCTCCCATCAGAATCACCACTTGACTGACTCGTCCTCGCCCTTCTCGTAGAACCTTGTGAGGGCGTCCGACTGCACGCTGTGGACCTTCTCGCAGCCGCGCTCGGCCATTTCGAGCATCTGGATTATCTCCTCCTTGGTCATCATCCCGTCCATCTGCACTAGGAGCAGCTTCCTGTCCCTGTGCGAAATCGCGAGCGGCATGTCCGACTTTCCGAAGTTGTCCTCCATCTTGTTCAGGTCGAGGGCGAGTAGGTCCTCCGCCTTACCGACCGCGACCGCGGCCACCATGTCCCTCATCGGGATGCCTGCGTTCGCGAGCGCGACCGCCGCGGCGGTTATCGAGGCTGTCCTCGTCCCGCCGTCGGCCTGGAGGATGTCTATGAAGACGTCTATCTGGGTGTTAGGGAACTTCTCTGCTATTATGAGGTTCTCGAACACCTCGCGGATGACTTTGGAAAGCTCGGTGCTCCTCCTCGAGGGCCCGCTCCTGCTGTGCTCCTCCAAGGACGAGAACGGCGACATCATGTACCTGCACTTCACGAGCGCGTGGTAAGGGCTGGCTCCGTGCCTCGGTATGCATTCCCGCGGGCCGTAGACGCCGCAGACAATCTTGTTCCCGCCCCATTCGACGTAGCATGAGCCGTCTGCCTCGGGTATTACCCCTACCTCTATCCTCAGGTTGCGCAGGTCCTCAGGGCCCCTGCCGTCCGTCCTCTTACCGTTGATAATAAGCGGTACCTTACTCTCGCTGCTCGCCATAGTTTTCACCTTCTGTTTCCTCGGGCCTCTCTTCCCTAACGATGTCCCCCTTCCTGCTCCGCAGGAAGCTCGAGATCTCGTCGGTGAGCCCGGACTTGTGCGCTTTCTTGTCTATGATGCCGATTGCCTCGAGCAACAGCGGCATGTCGCATTTCTCGCTTATCCAGACGAAGCCGTTGTTGCCTACCATTATGTCCCCGCCGGCGTAATCCCGGAGGAGGTTCAGCATGCTGCTCTTCCTGCCGATGAGCCTCGGAACCTTGGCCGATGGGAACTCGACTATCTTCCCGCGCGGAAGCCGCCTCACTTCGCCGAGGTCCACGTCGCCCACTTCGTTCACCGACTTCACCTTGCATATCACGAAGTCGCCGAGCTGGAGCGTCAGCCTTATGTCCCTCGTGGGTATGAATCCGCCTTCGGGAAGGTTCAGGTCCACCTCGTAGCCCGCGTGCCTCACGTCCGTGACGACGCCGACAACGACCTCGCCCACAACCGGCTTGTAGCGGTTCTCGAGCGCTATGTACCGGTTGTCGGCGTCCATCATCCCGACGACTGCCGCAAAAGTCGAATCGCCGTCGGAATAGGTGTTCGGTATGTTCATCCTGCCCGAGGCTATTTTTTCCCCTGGCAATACTATTCGCTTATCCATTTCAAAACCTCTTTTGCTCTAAGCGGGGTAATTCCCCGTCATAGACTTGGCCGCTGATTTTCCGCGAGGCGGAAAATCAAGCTGACAAAAACAAGAATATAGCATCAGCTATCTTCCTTTTTGTTTCTCAACAGCTATCCATCTATAAGAAAAGATTTTTAAGGTGCTCTTTCTTCGTCTATTTCATAGGTGCATCTATGAAAGTAAACCTAAGAAAACTCGGATGTATCGTCGCCGGTGCGACGATTCTGGCAAGCTCTGCGGCCTTCGCGGGCCTGATGTTCGGCTCCACCACGCTTGTGGACGACAACGGCGCGCCGCAGGCCAA
>DATIFM010000028.1:0-54259 GCA_035455205.1 Candidatus Bilamarchaeum sp.
ACGTGGCTCAGGCCGAGCTTTTCGGCAAGCAGGTTGAGGTAGCATGGCTTGCCCTTCCTCTCGAAGTCGGCAATCAGCCTGATAAGCTTCCTGCGGGTATCCGCGCCCTTGCTCCAGTAGAACAGGATGGTCTTCATTCAAGCCTCTTGCGGATCTCCTTCATGGTCTTGTAGATGCCGAAGCAGGATATCGCGAACGACACGCCAGCTATCACTTCGCTCGTTTCCTGGACTAGCGCAAGAAGCTCGAAGTTCTGGATGCTCACGGGGAATATTATCGTGGACCATTGCGAGAGGGCGAAGAAGAACGCAGATACGACGAGGGACAGCCAGTACCAGCCCCGGTCCGTCTCGCGGTACAGCTTGAAGGCAAAAATCACCGCAGCAAGGAATCCGATGCCGGCCAGTATGTGGACCAGGTTGAGGAGTCCGGAAATTTCAGCTATCATGGATAGGAAAGCCCAATGCAGATTTTTAAACATTGATTACATTAAGGTTACATTAGCACAAGGTGTGAAGATGGAAAAGGACACAGTCACGTTCAGCAAGGACTCGCTATACGGCATCGTCATCGTCTCGCTGGCCGCGCTGCTGGCCCTCTCGGTCATGACCGGGGGCTTCGGCATCGTGAAGGGCGAGGCCCAGAATCCGGGCGGGGCGGCAGCTCCGGCCGCAGTTTCGGGCAGGATGGTCGAGCTCATGGACGATGACATGAGGCTGGGCTCGGATTCCGCGCCGGTCGTGATAGTCGAGTTCTCGGACTTCCAGTGCCCGTTCTGCCGCAAGTTCTGGGCCGACAGCTACCAGAACATCAAGAAGGAGTACATAGACACGGGAAAGGTCCAGCTAGTCTACAGGGACTTCCCGCTGAGCTTCCACCCTTCTGCGCAGAAGTCAGCGGAGGCCGCCGAGTGCGCGGCCGACGAGGGGAAGGGCTGGGAGATGCACGACAAGATGTATTCGGAGGAGGCCAAGCTCGGCGCCGGAACCGTACAGTACACCGACGACGACCTCAAGCGGTGGGCTTCTGAAATCGGCCTGGATGCGGCCAAGTTCAACGACTGCCTCTCGAGCGGCAAGTACGCGGCCGAGGTCCAGAAGGACGAGACGGACGGGCAGGGAGCCGGCGTGACCGGGACGCCCTCGTTCATCATAGGGAGGAGGGACGGCACCGGCATGGTGCCCGTGAGCGGGGCCCAGCCCTACAGCGTATTCAAGTCGAATATCGACCAGCTCCTGCAGTGATTATATGGGATTGAAAGACGTCCGCCTCGCGGCGGGCAAGGTTTTCTCGCACAGGGGGTACGTCGCGCTCGCGGCGGCGTTCTCGCTGCTGTCGCTTCTCGTATACGTTTCCATACCGGTATTCACGATTCCCGGCAACAGCTACGGGTTTTTCCTTGCCTCGACATCGCTCCCGGACCTCGCGGTGATAGCGGCCCTCTCGGCCCTCATGGGAATCGTGCTTTCCATGCAGGCATACTGCTGGAAAAACAGGATAAAGGCCGTATCGAACGCCGGAGTCGGGATTGCCGGCTTCCTTTCAGGCGCGGTGTCGGCGATATTCGCTTCCGCGACCTGCACTAGCTGCGTCTCGGCCCTGTTTTCATTCCTCGGCTTCGGAGGCGTCCTGTTCCTGCTCGAGCACAAGGCAGAGGTGACCGCGCTCACGGGGGGCCTCGTCCTCGTTTCGCTTTATTTCACATCCAGGAGGATAGCGGGCAACTGCGAGTCCTGCAAAATCGCGGAGGGGAAAAAATGAACAGGGGAGTATTGGCCGCGGTCTTTGCGGTTGTCGTCCTCGCGGGCATAATCATAATCGCGGCCGGACAGAAGCCGCAACCGGCGCTCAACGGAACGAATGTTTCAGGCAACATGACCGGCAACTCCACAGGAGGGGTGAATTCGACGCCCCCGAAAAACACGACCCCGGAAGTTGCTCCTCCCCCCGCGATAAACGTCTCGAAGCTCGCGGAGAAGGGGCTGAGGATGGGGTCAGACGACGCGCCGGTCATCATGGTAGAGTATTCCGACTACCAGTGCCAGTTCTGCAGGAGGTTCTGGCAGATGAACTTTGCGACGCTCAAGGAGCAGTACCTCGACACCGGTCTGGTCCAGCTCGTTTACCGCGACCTCCCCCTGAGCTTCCATAACGCGGCGGAGGCTTCGGCGCAGGCGGCCGCATGCGCAGAGGACCAGGGGAAGGGCTGGGAGATGCACGACAAGATTTTCGGCGTGCAGGCCAATGTGAGCACCGGCCTCGTGTTTTACGCGAAATCCGACCTGAAGCAGTGGGCAGGCGAGATAGGGGTGGACCAGGCTGAATTCGACTCGTGCCTGGATTCGGGGAAGTATTCGCTGTTCGTCAACGAAAGCAGGGATGAGGCCCTCTCGCTCGGCTTCAATGCGACGCCGTCATTTGCGATGGGCCTGCGGAACGGGACGAACTATGTCACGCTCACGGGCGCCCTGCCATACGGAACGTTCAAGGCCACCCTAGACGAGCTGCTATCGCAGTGAGCGGATTCTGAGAAAGGCGTAGAATGCCCCAAAAAGCACGAAACCAACGAAGGCAACGATTGTGAACTGCCGGTAATCCATAGTCCAGGCCGACACCGCGGACGAAAAGAGGCAGAGAAGGGCGAGCTTCGATGAAAGCGATTCGCCGCTCAGGAACCCCTTGAAGGGGTCGTGGGGCTCGGATTCGAGCTTCAGCCGGTCGTAGAAGCACGCCCCGGCGCTGAGCGGAAGGACGGAATATCCGCAGTTGCGGCATTTGATGCTCATGCTGAAGTAGTAGTTGCTCGATTCAGTGGGCAGGCCGCAGCCGGGGCACTTCAGGGCTTTCATCTACTCACGGTCAAGCTCTTCCCTGTCCTTCTTTTTAGACCTTGAGTAGCTCCTTACGCTCAGGCACGTGCCTGCAATGTTGGAGGCCTCGACGCGGGCGTCGGGGGAATCCGCAAGGGGCACGCGGACCTTGAGCGCCTGCGAGGCGAATTCCTCGAGGACCTGCTGCGAAAGGGGCGCAACTTTCTCCTGGGGCGCTTCCTTGGCAGGCGCAGCCTTCTTTGCCTTGGCCATGGCCTTCCTCACATCCGCGCTCATGCGGTCTATCTGGCTCTGCGAAAGCGATTCCCTCGGCGGCTCGAACACATGGAGCCTCATTCCGAAGGCGTCCGAAAGCTCGCTCTCGACGCGGATTGAGTCCTTTGGAAATGCGATTGGAATCTCGGTTGAGGCAACCGACCTGAACTCCTCCTCCACTTCGGCCTTGATGTCGCGCTGCCTCAGGGCGTCCGCGAGGACCGACCTTCCGGCGAACGGCTTTGCGCCGGAAACAAGCGTCGCTTCGGCTGACCCCTTCCTTGATTTAGTGTTCATTGATGCACCCCGGAATAGTATTATGCCAGATAACGTTTTTAAACCAATTTCTACCATCAATTCTAACCAAAAATCCGGAAAAAAGCCGCGAATTTGACAGCCCCGGAAAGAAATTAAGGGTATTTCACAGCTTGCGGACCCTTTTCGGTCAGTTTGCAAACCCCGCCGGGGTTTGCCGTTTTGGTTAGTCCGCGAACCCTCCGGGGGTTCGCAAACTGACCAAAAACGCTAGGGGGGCTTCCATGAACTACGTTCATGTGCCCCCCTAGTCGCTTGCGAGCGCTAGGGGGGAGATTTGAACTCCCGAACGCTTGCGCGCATTAGGTTAGCAACCTAACGCCCTACCAGACTAGGCGACCCCAGCTGAAAATTTCCTCCGCGTAAACTCCGGTTAAATTTTCATCAAACTTCCTGTCCGAAAGACTGGGAAAATTTGCAGTTTCTATTAGGCGTTATAGGATTTATAAAGATTCTAATGGCTCGAAAAAACTAAACGACCTTTCCCCAGGCCGAGAGGCGCCACCTCTGGCCGACCTTCCTCGAAATGGCGACCGTCATGTCGGGGTAGACGACGGCCGGCTTCTTCATGCGTATAGTGGCGACGCCCTTGTGGAGCTTGACGATAAGGCCGACGCCGGTGGAGGTGTGGACGTTCACTACGACGGGCTCGTTCTCGCGCATGGGCATGTTCTGCATGTCCGCGCGCTCGAGGACCGAGTATTTCACGTTGATGGTATCAACAGGGTCCGGCACTTCGCCCTTGCGGCCCACGACCGAGCCCACGAGCGCGTCCGACTTGGAAAGCGAGGGGTCGAGCGACGTCGCGATGGCGATGAGGCCGCCCGGGTGCGCGTTCTCGAGGTCAGTGTTCTCCTGCCTCATGCTCTGCACCTTGCAGGCTATGGGGGCTGGCTTTCCGCCTTCCTTGCGGACGAGGCCGGGCCTTATCTCGATTTCATCGCCCACCTTGAGCATGCCCTGAACGATGGAGCCCCCGAGAACCCCGCCCTTGAGGGCCGGGATGTCGGTGCCGGGCCGGTTCACATCGAATGAGCGCGATACGTAAAGCCTGAGCTTGGCTTTCTCGTCCCTCTTTGCAGGGGCCATGATTTCGTTTATCTTCGAAAGGAGCACGTCGATATTCACGCCCGAGCTGGCCGAAACCGGGATTATGGGCGCATTCTCGGCCGCCGAGCCCTTTAGGAACGCCTTTATCTGCTTGTAGTTCTCGATGGCCTTTTCCTTGGTCACGAGGTCGATTTTCGTCTGGACCACGATGACTTTCTTGATGCCGGTGGCGTTGAGGACGAGGAGGTGCTCGGCCGTCTGGGGCTGCGGGCACGGCTCGTTGGCCGCTATCAGGAATATGACTCCGTCGAGGATGCTGGTCGCGGATATGACTGTCGTCATCAGCGTCTCGTGGCCGGGGGCGTCCACTATGGACACTTTCCGGACGAGCTTTGCCTTCGCTCCCGCCTTCTTCGCCTCATCCTCGCTCGGGAAAAACCGGCCGGTCTTCTCGTCCTGGTACAGGTAGCAGTCGGCATAGCCGAGGCGTATCGAGATGCCCCGCTTTATCTCCTCGCTGTGCGTGTCGGTCCATTTGCCCGTGAGCGCCTTGGTGAGTGTGGTCTTGCCGTGGTCGACATGGCCGAGCATGCCAATGTTCATGTCGGCCTGCATCATTTATTCTCCTTTTTCTCGGCCTTGGGGAAAAGCTGCTCGAGGGGGGTCGCACCTGGCTTCTTAACCGAAGTGTTGACCTGGACTATCTCGGCGCTGTACGTGTTGCCGCGCACGAAGGTCCTCTTCCTCTCCCCGCCGCGCGAGGCCTTGAATCCGACGCCGTCGCTCGTGAGTATGCTCTTCTTGGCAGAGCCGTGCACTTCGGTCCTCATCGGGAATCCGCTTCCGTCGCTCCCCCCTCTCAATTCGAGGGTGTATCCGGCCGCGCCGACGAGGTTTCCGTCGAGTTCTTCTCCTATCTTCTTGCCAAGTATGTTCGCTTCCTTGTCCTTGGGAAGCTCGACCTGGTAGCTCTTTCCGCTGGTTTCCGATATAACTATTCGCATCAGTTCACCTCGATAAGTAGATAACAATTATGAGATAAGTAGGGACTGATTTAAAAAAGAATAGGAAAAGATGGAAAAAAGATTTATGAGTTCTTCAGCTTGGCCTTGTATACGTACCCGTCCTTGCCGAGGTAGTACATGAAGCCGTCTTCCTTGCTGATCTTCTCTGAGCCGACTTTCTTCTTCTTGCCCTTCGTGTTGTGCTTCATAGGGGCTGCCCAGACATAGCCGTCCTTACCGACGAAATAGAGGTATCCATCTTCCCTTGAGATTCTTTCGCTTCCAACTTTCGTTCCCATTTAGTCACCTTCCAAATGCCCCTCTCGGGAGCAACTGTACAGATTCCGGAATCATTCACCGAGATATAATTTATAAACCTATCACCGACGTATCGTCGGAAATGAAAGGATTTTAAAACAAGGACACAAATTGCGGCTGATGTTCCAGCTCTTCGCGCGCCCAAAGCCCTGCAGGATTATGATTCTCCTCCGGGAGCCGGAAAGCGTATGGCACCTCTCGAAACTGGCCAAGGGGAGCGACACTACTTACGTATATGTGACGAAGCTGATGACCGAGCTTTCGAAGCAGGGGATAGTCACTATTGAGGCCAGGGGCAAGAAGCGCATCGTGAAGCTTACCGATAAGGGCGCGAAAGTCGCGAACGCGATATTCGAGCTGCGCGGGATGCTCGAAAGCTAGGCGACGGCGCGGAGCGACGTGCTCTTCTTCAGGTAGCTCAGGACCTTGTCGTACCCGATATAATGAGAATAGACCGTGACGTCAACCGGGTAGTTGCCCTCCTTCGTCTGGTTGCTGGACCAGATGGTGAGGTTGGCCTCGATGGACTGGCCGGGCTTTAGCTCGCCGACCCTTTTCTCGGCGGCCTTGTTGATGCATGCCGGGTCGAACCCGATGAGGGAATCCTTCGGAAGCAGCGCGTCCACCGAAACAAGCTGGACCGCGCCCGAGACGTTCTTGACCTTCACGCTGAGCGTGACGGAGCTGCGGTTCATGGCCGAGAGGCGCAGCGGGGCAAAAGAGACGGACACGTTGAACGGGTTGCCGCCCTTGCCTTCATCCGCGGGCTTCTCGCTTTTATCGCTTCCGACAATAGAATCCCAGAATCCCATAAGTTCACCTTGGTGAGCATTATCGGCGTTAATTATATAAAACGCTATAGGATGAGCACAGCCGCGGCAATGACGGAAGTCCAGCGCCCGTCCTTGTCGCCCACCGCGGACTGGGTGATGTTCGTGGTGCGGACGATCTTTCCGCTCATCTTGAAAGTCTGCTCGCGCTCGTCCCACGCCTTGTCCATGTCGAAGTCGAGCCCGAGCGAGGATGCGAGCATTGTCGCGGCGAGGTCCTCGGCGTATTCGCCCGCTTTTTCCTCCGTCTCGCCAAAGGTATGGTGCTCGCTCAAATAGCCGTAAGTCGAGCTTTCCGAGGGAAGGGCGCAGCCGATTGACGCGGCCATGAGCCGGTTCGGCTCGTTCGAGGCCATCCTCGCTATCACGGCGAAGACGACCTGCCCGCTCTTGAGGTGCTCGAGGCCCTCCTTGCGGGGGACTATCTGCGCCCCGGGGGGCATTATGCTCGAGACGCTTACGAGGTTGAACGGGGCGATGCCGGCGTCCCTTAGCGCGAACTCGAATGAGGTGAGCTGGTCCTTTGCCCGCCCGACGCCCTTTGTGAAGAAAACTTTTTTCGGAACATAGTCCATGACGCGGATTATGCGGCAACGAATAAAAGCATGGGGGCCCGGGCCGGAGAGAAGAGAAAGGAATTTATTCATGGCGCACCTAAGGTTAGGCGCTATACAGGTGTGAAAATGGATTACCAGCAAAAAATGCTCTTAGTGTGCGGGCTGCTCATCGCGCTCGCGCTTTATTTCGCGCTGACGAGCGCCCCGGTCCCGGCGAGGGACACGAGCGCCGCCGAGGAGCTCCTCATGCGCGCGGCCGCGTTCGGCAAGGGCGCGGGGGACTACACATACTCTTACAGCGAGGTTTCGGACGGGTACAAGAGCACCTACACGCTGGTGAAAAACGGCAACGACAGCTTCGCCGCGCTCGAGACGCCGCTCTCGTACAAGAAGGTGTATTTCTATTACAATGACACGATTCTCTGCCTGAAGGAGACGGGCAACGAGACCTGCGGCTCGGTCGCGGGCCTCCCCCAGCTCGACAACTACATCGCGTTCTTCCGGTCCCGCTTCTTCAGCGACAGCGTCATAGACCGCGACAAGAACAACCTGAAATACATGGTGGAGCGCGGATACGCGAAGCTCTCGCCGGACATAGCCGATTCTTCCTCGTCAGGCAGGCCCTGCTCGAGAATCAGCTACACGATAAACTTCACCAACCTCTCGATTGACGAGGCGGCCCGGTTCGGCATCGGCTCGAGCGCGCCGAGGGAATTCCTGTGGACGATGTGCGTCGACAACCAGACCGGCATCCCGTACGAGAAGGCTTTCAACTACACGTTCAACGGCACCCTCCACACGTACAGATACACGCTCGCGGCCTACAAGGACTCGGCTTCGGCGATAGTCCGCCCGGAGAACATCAGCACCGGCCAGACGAACGGCATACTCGACAAGCTCTACAAGGGGCGCGAGCAGGAGATAAAGCTGGCCTCGTGCTACACCGACACGCAGGGCGAGGACAGGGAGCGCTGCATAGCCGTGATGGCGCTCGACATCAAGAGGAAGGACCTCTGCGAGCTTGCAGGCGCAAGGCGCGACAGGTGCCTGGTTTCGCTCGTCCCCGAGATAAAGGACCCGGCGCTCTGCCCGGCCGTTGGCGACCCCTCGTTCCGCGACGACTGCTACATAGAGCTCGCGGGGGCGCTCAAGGACAAGACCTACTGCGACTACATCACCGATGCAACGAAGAAGCAGAAGTGCATGGAAGTCTCGGCGCCCGGCCAGGCGAAGCCGTCTGAGAACACGACTAACAAGACCAGCACGTTCGACCCCCTGAAGTTCATGCAGGACATCGACAAGTATGGGGAGAACAAGACCAATTCAACCACGCCTGCGAACTCCAGTTGATTTTTTAATTTTCTTCAATACGTTTTCTCATGGCACCAGAGAGGAAACCGGGAGCAGGGCGGGCGCCCAAGGTCTTGAAAATCGCAGTCTTCACCGACACGTACCTCCCGCAGATGAACGGTGTCGTTTCCTACCTTGTCGACTCCATCGGCGTGCTCTCGAAAAAGCACAAGGTCGTGCTCTTTGCCCCGGGCGAGAAGCTGAAGACCGAGGACGTCAATCCGAACATCAGGATACACTGGATACCTTCCTCGCCCTTCCCGTTCTACGAGGGATACCGGATAGCGTCCATGAACTACAAGCGCGTGAGCGACATGCTGAGGAAGGAGGCGCCGGACGTCGTGCACGTCCATGCGCCGATAAACCTCGGCCTGCAGGGCATGATTTCGGCCAAGAGGAAGAGGATACCGGTGATCGTGACCTACCATACGCACTTCCCCGACTACGTCCCGCATCTGATGAGCGGCAAGCTCCCGGGGCCCCTCCGGAAAATCAGCGAGCTTACGGTCAAGAAGATGATAAAGCACGTTTTCAGGCAGGCTGACCTCGTAACCGCGCCGACGATGGAGCTTGTCCGGGAGCTCCGCTCGTACGGCCTCCAGAACGTCATACATATCCCGAACGGCATCGATTTCGCATGCCTGAAATGCACCGCGGGGGAAGCCGAGAGGTTCAGGAAGGCGCATGACATCCCTAAAACGAAGGTCGCGCTCTACCTGGGCAGGATCAGCTTCGAGAAAAGGATAGACCGGCTGCTCGAGGCCTTCAAGCTCGCGAGGGGAATGACCCTCGTCGTCGCCGGAGGGGGGCCGTACCTAGACAACTTCAGGAAATTCGCGAAGATGCTCGGCCTGAAGAACGTCATTTTCACCGGCTTCGTCGAGAACAAGGCCGCGGCATATTGCTGCGCGGACGTGTTCGTTTCTGCCTCCGACAGCGAGACGTTCGGCCTTACGTACGTCGAGGCGATGAGGATGGGGCTTCCCGTCGTTGCGGTGAACCGCCTCGGCGCCAAGGAGATTGTCCAGGGCGGGAAAACGGGCTTCCTGTGCGAGCCCGAGGACCGGAAATGCTTCGCGAAAGCCCTCGAGAAGCTCATGGCGGGCCCGGCCCTGAGGAAGAGGATGTCGCTTGCGGCGAAAGAGGCTGCGAAAAAGTACTCCGTCGAGAGCAGCGTGGCAAAGACGATAGGGATTTACGAGGAGCTTCTGGAGAAGTGATGCGATTTACCTGATAGTCGGGATAGACCCCGGGATAAAGACAGGATATGCGCTTCTTGACCTTAACGGCAGGCTGGTGGCCTCTGGGTGCGTGAAGGAGGAGGGCGACGAGGGGATAATCAGGCTGATAAGCAACGTCGGCGTTCCGGTGCTGGTTGCCGCTGACACTTCGCCGCCGTCGTCTTTTGTGGAGAAAATCGCCGCGAGGCTGAACGTCAGGGTCTTCCACCCGAAGGAAAGCATGAAGAAAACCGAGAAGAAGGAGATCGGCGCGCTCATCGACGACGTGCATATCCGCGATTCCTATGCCGCGGCTGTGAAAGCTTACAGGAAATACCAGAACCGCCTGAGGCAGATTGACGCGATGGTTTCCGGCGACAAGGAGGAGCTGAAGCGGAGGGTCATCATCGGGCAGAGGATTGGCGGCCTTGCGGAATCTCCATAATTTGTTCAGGCGTAAATTTGTGTTAAAGGCCCCCAAAACACAAACCTTTATATATGAAAAATGAGCTAATATAGGAACGTTGTGGTGATTGGTTGGCGGTCAAAAAAAGCACTAAAAAAATCTCTAGGGGGAAGAAGGTAAAATCCAAGTCTACTTTGAAGGCTAAGCCGAAAATTGCACTTAAGCCGAAAGCGAAGCCCACGGTATCTCCTAAAGCCGCCGAGAAGCTGAAGGCGGAACTGGAGAGGCAGCAGAGGCTCCTTGCGCTCAAGGCGCAGGAGGAGATTCTGGCCAAGCTGAGCAAAGTGCTCGCGGACTCCACCGTCAGGCAGAACCTCATAGGAATCGGCGGGGAGAACGCCCTCGCCATCGTGAGGAGCTTCCTCGGGAACCAGAGCGACGAGGAACTGGCCAAGAAGCTCAAGATAAAGATAAGCGACGTGCGGGCGACCCTGAACAAGCTCCATAACGAGGGCCTGGTCAACTATATCCGCGAGAAGGACAGCGAAACAGGATGGTATTCATACAGCTGGTCGCTCAACCATGACAGGATTGAGAAATGGGCGACCAGCCAGCTTTCGAGGCTGAACCTCCAGGGGGGCACTGAAGACTTCTATTTCTGCCCGTCCTGCGGCGCCTCGAGCATAATAAACTTCGAATCGGCGGCCGGGGCGGACTTCCGCTGCGAGCGCTGCAACAGGCTTCTGGAGTTCATAGACCAGAAGAAGATGATGGAGCTCCATGAGAAACCTTGAGAGCTGGATACAGGAAATCAACGCCTACCTTGTCATTTTCCACGGCGAGCGTGTGCTTCTTCTGAAAAGGCCCGGGGGGCTTTGGGAATTCCCGGGCGGGGCAGTGGAATGGGGCGAGAGGCCCGAAACCTGCGCCGCAAGGGAAACCCGCGAGGAAACCGGCCTGGAGGCCGCCGACATATCCCTTCTTACCGTGACTTCGGCGACTTACCCCAAGGGGGAGAAGCAGAAGCACTCGATTTATGTCGTTTTCAGGGGAAAGGCCTCCTCGGATGAGGTGAAGCTGTCCGATGAGCACACCGAATACCGCTGGCTGACCGTAGGCGAGGCCAAATTCGTCAAGCCCATGGCCCTGAACGCGGAAGACGTCCTTGATCACTTGTAAGTTTGGTCAGTTTGCAAACCCCCTGAGGGTTTGCCGACTGACCAAAACGGACAGGAGGTTTAGTGAAGTTTTGACAGGAGGAAAACCGGCTAAAAACTTCACATGGACTTGAACTCGAGGAGCATCTTCTCCAGCTCTTCGCCGGTAAGGAACAGCAGCGAGCTGCTGTCGGCCTCCATCTTCAGGATGAGGGGCGCAATAGAGGGCGAGGAGTTGATTATCTGCTGGAACGCCTCCTTGTCGGCCTGGCCCTTGAAGAGCACTATCGAGATGCCCTTCCCTATAGTCGGGAGAATCCTCGAGAGGAGCTCCCGGATGTTGGCGTTCTTCTCGTAGAAGTGGACCGAAATCTGCTGGCCCACGACCGTTATCACTGTGTCGGCCTCCTTGGATTCGCCTATAGCGGTGAACGGGATTGCGTTGTTCACGCAGATGTCCCTGATCCGCCTCATGAGCGAGAGGTACTCAATCGAGCGCTTGGCCTTCTCTTCCCAGTCGGAGAGCCCGTAGTAGCCGAGCGACTCCTTCACCTTCCCGCGCTTCTCGAGCTCCTCGAGGAGGTATTCGACGTTGTAGTCGCTGATGTATATCGGCTTGCCCTTGACGAAGATGTCCTTGAAGCCGTTCTTTATCTCGGTAGTCGTGAGCGGGGTGTTCTGCCACCTGTAGGTCTCGTTCACCTTCCCGAAAATGCTCAGCACGACGTCCGGGGCAAGCGGTATCCTAGTGCGCGCGACAGGCGGGAAGTCGGGGATGTCGAGGGCGAAATACACTTCCTCCTGGCGGGCAAAGAACATGCCCACGCCGACTATGCCGCCCGTGAGAATCATGATTATCCAGAAGAACGGCTCGTCGAATATCGTCTTGGCCCGGATGTGGTCCACCGGGACTGTCAGGTGGAGGCCGCCAGAGGTGAACTCGAAGAAGTGGTGGCCCTGGGGGAGGAATTCGCCCCCGGTGTACTGCCCGAGGTCGAGCCTTATCCTCTGCACATTGTTGAAAGTATAAGTCCCGTACTGGCCGCCGTCGACCTTGGCGTCGACCTGGGCGAGCTGGAACGGGTCGTTCTCCATGCGGATGTCGAAGAGGTACGCCGAGTGCCGGTTGTTCTCGTTGCCCACGTAGATTATCTCGGGGGAGACGACCTTCATGTAAGTCTGGGCGTAAATGCGGCTCTCGTCATCGACGAGCTTGACTATGTATTCGCCGCGCTCGACAAAGACCTGTATGTCGAAGGACTTGTCGGACTGGACGTCCACCGTGCCCTGCGGGAAGGTCTGGAGCTCCGTGCCGTTCACGTCCGTGATTGCGAGCAGCATGCTCGGCTGGCCGGGGGCGGGCTCGTTCAGCTCGGCGTTCATCCTCACCGGGAGCGAGGTTATGTTCGTAGGGACGACCCTCCCGCCGAGGTCGATGTAAAGGTTGTTCTGGTCCTTCTTCTCGAGGGGTATGACGAGCGTCTCGCGCACCGGGAAATTGGACGTATTGGAATAGCCGATGAACTCCAGCTTCGCAGTCGCATTAGGCGACTTGAAGGGCTCGGAGAAGAAGTATCTCGAGCCGGAGTATCCTGTCTGGTTGGTGAAGTTGTACTGTGCCGGCGGGGCGTTTGGCGTCGCCCAGGGCGACTCGAAGACTATCCTCGCGATGTCCTCGGCTGCGGCCGTATAGTTGCCTCTCCAGCCGCCGTCGAGCGTCTGGGGGACGAACACGAAGGCGCCGTTCCCGCGCGTGGCGAAGCTGACGGAGCCGTAGACGATGCCGGCCTCCCAGCCTCCCCCGGACGTCGCCCGGTAGAGGGGCTGGAACAGGTGGAAGCCGTCGGCGGAAGTCAGGGACGTCGACTGGTCGAACTTGATTGGGAGCGCGTTCGAAACGTTCACCGGCGTCGTAACGACGAGGGTGCCGTTGTACATCTTGTTGAACGGCTGGCCTATGTAGAGGACCACGATGCCGCGGTCTGCGAGGGTATTGGGAGTGAACTGGCTGTCGAAGCCGAGGAATTCCTTGGGTATGACGCCGCTCGGGACGATGACGAGCGCGCCCTCGGGCATGGTCTCGAGCTGGTTGATGGAAATTTCATTGAGGATTATCTTCCTCTTATCGAGGTCGGCCCGCAGCGTCCGGATGAAGTCCGAATATGACGTTGCCTCGAAGCGCTCGCTGGTGAGGACGAAGACCTCGGACGGGAGCTTCTCGTCGTAGGTCGAGACGACGACAGAGTAGTTGTTCAGGTTGCTCGTGTTGTATTCGACCATCGTGGCGGCGATGTATTCAGGGTTGCCGCGCTCGCCTGTCGTGAGTATCTGCCCGCCCAGTATCGTGTTGTTTATCTCGGGCTTGTCCACCGGCGCCTGGAGGGCTCCCGAGGGAAGGAACTGGCTCGAGAAATAAAGGAGGCCGAGCGCGAGTATTATGAGCGCGATGAGGATGAACGCGCCGAAGACGACGAAGTTGAAGCCTCCCTTGGGCGGAGTTGACGAAAGCGGCGCCTCCTCCTTCTTCTCGGGCTTCTTGGGGGTCGTGAGCTTCTTTATGGCGTCCTTTATCTTCTCAATGGGCGGCCTCTCCTTGACCTTGTAGTGGGCTACAGACTGGTACCTCTTCTTGAGCTCGAACCTGTAGACCTTCTTCTTGATCTTTGCGCCCAGATCCACCATTTTGAACCTCTATTGCATGACTTCCAGGAAGCCCTCGCTCACCAGTTTGTTGAGCATCTCCTCAACGCGGGCATCTGAAACCTTGTATATCTTCGTGAACTCGGAAATGTTTATAGAGTTGCTGTGCTCGGCCACCCACTCCTGGAGCTTCGTCTTGAGCGCCTCGTCCGAAAGGCCTTCGAGCGAGTTCACCCTGAGGCGCAGCTCGTCGTTCTGGCCCTTGAGCTCGTAGTTCTGGGAAGTGAGCGCCTGCACCTGCTCGCTGAGCCGCTCGACCTTCTTCTTGTAGTCGTCCACTTCCTTCTTCATGGAGTCGTATGCCGTGTAGAGCTTCGTGTATTCCATGGTCACGGAGCCGGCGAGCTCGCGTATCGCGTTCTCGATGAGCTGGTAGACCGTCTTGTTGTCCACCTGGTAGTAGGACTCCATGAGCGAGAGGATGTTGAGCATGTACCGGATGACGTCGACGCGCCTCTTCTTCGGGCCGATTTCGGGCGGGATGGTGTAGATGACCTCTATCTCGTCCTCCTTTATCTTCATTATGGAGAACAGGTAGGGGTTCTTGTCGATGTCGCGGCTCTCGATGTAGAGCACGTTCAGCAGGTCCTTTTCCGGGGCGATTTCAAGGAACGAAATCGAGCGGAGGACGTTCGCGAGGTCCTTGGGCTTGCCCTTGAGCTGCTTGCCCTTGAGCTTGAAGCCGTCCACCTGCGGCGGGTGCGGGGGCTCCTTCATGGACTGTGCCCCGGCAGGGGGCGAGCCGGCTGGCTGGGCAGGAGACTTTTCCTTGGGTTTCTGGAGCGGAAGTGCCATCATTTCACCTTCTTTTTCTTCTTTTTATCGGCGCCTTTAGCGTCTGCGGGAGCAACAGGCTGGGCCGGGACGGCCGCGGGCGGCGCCACTGCCGGCGCGGGCAGGCTCCCTTCCACCCCGGGGGCGTACCTGAATATCGGGAGCGCGAGTATGAAGCATCCGACTATTATGGCCGAGACGAACGCCCATGCGTCGAACCGGCCGGACAGGATGAGCGCAGCGACGAGCACGACGAGAATGAGCCCGGCGAAAACGCTCGCGAAAAGCATGCTCCGCTCGAAGGACTTGCGCCTCTCCATGTGCTTGGGGAGGCACGCCTGGCAGACGAAGAGCTCGTTGTTCTGGGCGATGTTGAGGAGCTTCTTGACCTTGCGGATGCCGCGGATTATCCGGTCTTCCCGGATCCTGACCGCACTCTTGCCTTCGACGTCCATCTGGCAGGAAACGCACACCTTCATCAGAAAACCCTCTGCATGTTCATTCCTCGAGCACAACCTGGCTTATTTCCCTTCCGACGCCGCCGCTCTTCTTGAGGTCGACCTTGCCGAATATGTTGATGATGGTTATGTCGTCGATGCCCGCGTCCTTGAGGAAGTCGCTGATGTTGCGGCGCGCTATGCCGTAGCGCTCGAGGTTTATCACGAACGACACCACGTCGTACCGGCGGTTGGCCTTCTCGAACATCTTGGTCATCTCTTCCGTCTTGTCGTCAGCCAGGCCGAACTGGCGCAGCTTCCTCCTGAAATCCTCCTTTAGGAACGATACGCTTCTTGACACTGCAACATCCCTCCTCTGTTTGTCGGTAAGTACTTCCGTAAGGTCAAGGAAGAACTCCTTGCTCGGCTCCTCTCCCTCTATCTTGTCTATCAGGAACGTCGAGGGGTATGGAGTCGGAAGCGTCAGCGACATGTTCACGGCGCACTGGCCGACACCGAGCCGGCTTATCTCTTCGCGCATATAGTTGCTGAAGTTCAGCGAGCCCTGGAGGTAGTCCAGGAACTTCTCGAACTTGACCTTTAGCATGAAAGTCGTCCCGACGTTGGAGAATATTGCCTCGCTGATGTCGGTCGGGTTCTGCGAGGCGATTATCATGGCGAAGTTGTACTTGCGGCCCTCGCGGACTATCATGACCGCGTCGGAGTTCTCCTCCTTGCCTATCTTCCAGGCTTCGTCGAGGACGATGAGGAGCCGGATTCCCTTCACGTCGGACCACCCTTCGAGCCTCATCTTCTCCTTGATGAACTGGAGGAGGGTGAGCGCGGCAAGTGCACGGGAAGTCTCGTCCGGCAGGCCGGAAAGGTCGAGGTCTACGAGGCCGGAGCTTATCAGCTCCTCCAGCTTCACCGTGCTCTGCTGGGCGAAGAAGTCCTCGCCGGGCTTGGTGAACTGCTTGAGCCGGTAAATCGCGTTCTCCAGCTCGGCCGGGAACTCGTATGACCCGACCTGCGCCTGCTCCGTGAGAACCCTGACGACGTCCTTGAGCGTCGGCGCGATGAGGGGCTTGCCCAGCTCGTCCTTCTGCTCGCGGGCGTCCATCCTGAACTTGCTCTCTATGTAGACCTTCTCTATGGCCTGCTCGGTGAGCCTCCTCTGCTCGGGGTATTGCGAGATGTCAGTAAGGAGCTCCATCGTCCTCATGACCTGCTTGATGCGGTCATAGGGCTTCATGCCGCCCAGGTCGAGGAGGTTCAGGTACGAGCCTTTGCCGAGCGAGATGACCTTTCCGCCGGTCTGCTTCACCCAGTCCTTGTACTCCCCGGCCCAGTCGATGATGAGCGCGTTGCTGTTCCAGGTGAAGGCCGAGCGGAGCAGGAAAGTCTTGATGAAATACGACTTACCTGAACCGGATATACCCACGACCGCTATGTGCGGGTTCGCGACGTTCTGGTATGACCAGTAGAACGGCACGTTGAATATCTTGGTCCGCCCGATGTATATCGAGTCCGTGGGGTCGGCGAACAGGACCTCCATCGGGGGCTCCGGCGGGTATACCAGGATGCTCCTTCTGGAGATGGAGCTGTTCGACAGCTTGACCAGCTTCAGTCGTCCACCGAGCGGCATCAGCTAACACTCTCCTCGAGTTCCTGTGACGTTACTGGGAAGAACTTTTCCCATTCGAAGCACCGGAGCATCTCGTCGCCGGCGAGGCTCACGACCTCGACGTTCAGCGCGTTCGCGAGGACCGTCTTGAGCTCGTTCGCCTGGGTCCTTGCCTGCGCCATGGCCGCGTCCTTGCTGAGGCCGACCGCGACGGTCTGGGCGTATGCGACGATGCCCATGGGCTTGACGCCCTTGATGAGCCTCGTCAGCTGGTTGTCCCAGATTGCGACCTCGCGCTCGAACTTGTCTATCTTGAGGACGTCGGGCTGGGGCTTGTCGCGCTCGCGCGCAAGGCGGAGCTGGGCCTCTGCCCTCTTGGTCTCAATCATCTTCCTCTTCTCGCCGACGTCTTCGACGAAGAGCATGTAGGCGACTTTGGTGACGTATTTTATGTTCGAGATTGCCCTCTCGAAGAATTGGTTATATGCGAGGTTCTCCTCGTTGCTTTTTTCAGTCGCCGACTCGAATATCTTGAGGCCGAGGAACGCGGCGGCATAATACACGCCGTTGACGCTCTTGACCACGACATCCTGGCTCGGGGGTATCTCGTACCCGAGGTCGCTCATCATGACGATTTTCGTCCTCTCGGTGATGAGCGGGACGACTATGTATCCGTATTTCCAGAAAATGATGCCGAAAAAGGCGCCGAGGCCCGCGAGCAGGCCGCCAAGGAGGGAAAGCGCGCCGCCGCCGCCGATGAGGGCGAAAAGCGCACCGAGGAATCCGACGGTCAGAGGACCCCAGGTATATAGTTTGTTCTGTGTTGAAGCCATGTTATACCTCTAATCTTCTAAAGGATAATTCCGAAAGAATATAAAAACCCGACGATTGTCCCGCTACGCCTTCACGGCGTCTTCCGTGATTTTTTTGGCGTAACCGGTGTAGGTCGAATAGTCGAAAAGCGCGTCGGCGGTTTTCCCGTCAAGCACCTTCTTCCCGACAAGGACGTCCTTCAGGTGCTTTTTCTCGGAAAACGCCTTCTGCGAGAGCTCGCGTACTAGCTCGTGCGCCTCCTGGCGGCCCATCTTCCCTTGCTCGACGAGGTGTATCATGACCCGCTCGGCCATCACGAGGCCGTTTGTGAGCTCCAGGTTCCGCCTGATGTTCTCGGGATAGAAGACGAGCGAGCCCAGTATTTTCGCCATCTCGATGGCCATATAGTCGACGGAAATGAAGCTCTCGGCGAAAATCGCGCGCTCGTTGGCGCTGTTTGTGAGGTCGCGCTCGTGCTCGAGGGCGATGTTCTCGATTGCGGTCTGGAGGTTCGCTCTCGCCAAGCGGGCAAGCGAGCATACGCGCTCGCTCTTGTGCGGGTTGCGCTTGTGGGGCATCGTCGAGGAGCCGACCTGCCTCACACCGAAGCCCTCGGAGAGCTCGAGTATCTCGGTTCGCTGGAGGTTCCGGATCTCCTTGGCAATTTTCTCTATTCCGGCCGCGGTCAAAGCAAGGACGCAAAGCACCTCGGCGTGCCTGTCCCTCTGGACCACCTGGTTCGTCACCGGGTCCTCCCCGAGCCCGAGCGTGTCCATAACGAGCTTCTGGATTTTCGGGCCGTCCTTGCCGAAGGTGGCCATCGTCCCGACCGCGCCCGACATCTTCCCGACCGAGATGCGCTCCTTGGCCTGGGCGAGGCGCTCGCGGTTGCGCTTCAGTTCCTGGTAGTAGAGCGCGAACTTCATGCCGTATGTCGTCGGCACCGCGTGCTGGCCGTGCGTCCGCCCGATGCAGACGGTCTCCTTGTGCTCGAGCGCGAGTTTCTTCAGCTGCGCTGCGAGCGCGGCAAGGTGAGCATCGAGAATCCCTATCGCGTCGATGAATATCAGTGCTGTGGCCGTGTCCTCGATGTCGTAGCTCGTTGCGCCGAGGTGGATGTATTTGCCGGACTCCTCCGCCTGCTCGGTGAACGCCTTGACCATCGCCATCAGGTCGTGGTGTATTTCGTTTTCTATCTCCCGGACGCGCTCCAGCTTCACTTTCCCCGCGGCCTCTTCGAGCCTGGCCGGCGCGTCCTTCGGGATGTTGCCAAGCTTCGCGTGGGCCTTGGCGAGGGCGATTTCGACGGCCATCCATTTGCGGAGCTTGTTCTCGTCCTCGAAAACGGGATTCATCTCTGTGCGGTATCTTTCTTCGAATGGAGAAATCGGCATTATGGACTATCTACGGCGGTCTTAAAAAAAACAGCGTTCCGGCCCATTCCGGGCGGTTCATGCCCGTTCATGGGAGTGATAATATGCCGTTCAGGAGCGGAGGGTATCGCTTCCGGATTTTCCGGAACTGGAAAATCCAAAGCCGTTAAACCCCCCCACCGCAACCCGTCAGTCGGCGGACCCTCCGGGGTCCGCCAACTGGCAAAAGCAAGGTGGCCAGACTCCCATGCTATGCCGGTCCTCGTGGGCCAGCCAGCTGCCAGGGTCAACCCCGAAAGGGGTTGGCCAACTGACAAAAAATACGGCAATGGACGAAACATTTAAATATACGAAATGTCATAATTAACAACCAGAACAGTTTACCCAGCAGCACGAATAACATAGGTATATATACATCAAAATCCATATAGTATAACACAAGAAAACCCCATGCGAGGTGAGGATTTGGAATATTACGATGCGCTCAGCAGGCTTAAGGAAGGCGACGAGGCTGCGGTCAAAGAGGTAGCCCGAGCCCTGAAAGACGGCGCGATTGTCCGAGAGGAAATTCCGTACATTCTCAGCTACGCAGTGGAAGCGATGCTCGCGAAGGACCCCAAGACAGGGTTTTCGGCAAAGTGTTCCATTTACAACGAATTGCACCAGCCGCTCATAGAGGCGCTCGCAAAGTATTCGGGCGAAATGACGATAGGCGAGAGCGACATATTTTTCCAGGCGGCGCAGAGGTACGAGCTCGTTGCCGGGCTCGCGCTCGCCAGCCCCCTCTCGGCATCGAAGGCAGACGCTACAACCGCGGCAGCGGCGATATCCCTCGGGGCGGTGCTGGCCCGGGCAAGGGACGGGGCAGAGACGCTCGACGGCAAGTTCGAGGATGTCGCAAGGGCATGCCTCATGAACGCGCTCAAGCACGGCGGCAACTGGACGAAAGTGCATTCTTCCGAGGCGCTCGACGCCTACTTCGGGACCGATACCAAGGACATTGCGAGGGTTGCGCTCACCGAGATCCTCGACAAAGGGAACGGCAGGGACATGGCCTTTGCAGCGTGGCTGCTCGAGAGGGAGTTCGGTGTGGACGCAAAGGGAATTATTGAGGAGAGGATATGGAACGGCTCCGGCGAATCCAGGACCAATGCCATCAATGCCTACCTCAGGCTGAACGAGAACGACGCGGTCGCGCTCTATACCCTCGCGGTCATGGCAGAGGGCAGGCGGGAGATTAGGAACGAGATTTCGCTCATAGCCAAGTCGGACGAGGCGACCGCCGGGGCGGCCGGCGCGGTCATGTCCTACGCCAGGAACAGGGACGAATTGGACAGCGCGGTGCAGGACAGGAAGTTCCTGTGCGAAGAGGTAATCCAGGACCCCACTTCCCCCCAGATGGCGTACGTCGAGTGCGTCTTCGATTCCGTGGAGAAGGCCCTCGGCCCATCGCCCAGGACTGAAACGGAGAGGATGGGATACCAGGTCGCCCTCAAGCAGCTCACGACCTTCGGGGTCGACCCCGGGGCGATGAAGGAGCTCCTCGACAGCCACACGCTCAAGGTCATCAGGAGGAACGTGGAGAACGCGCTCCTCCACGCCCTCATGTCGGGCAACTTCACGAGCCTCGCATGCCAGGGCCTCGAAAGGATAGGCAGCGACAGGGTCGAGGAGATACTCGACAGGATTGTTTCGAGGGAAGGGGAGGGCACGCCGGTCGGCGCGGCCGCCTCGGAAACCCTCGCGAGCATAAGGGGAAAGAAGCTCGAGGAAGTGCTCGAGTTCGTGCCTCCCAAGCCTCCGAGGCCGCCCCTTGCGCCCCTTAAGCAGCCAGGCGCGCGCATCCTGCAATAAATTATAAACCGAGCCAGGCAAAGTCCTTTCATGGGCAGGCTCAGGGTCATTAAACGGCAGGAAAAGGGCTACGTTGAGCTGCCGCCGGAGATGGCCTCATGCGAAGAGGTCGAGATTTTCCAGCTCAGGGAAGGCTACTACCTTCTTTCAGTGCCCCTTGGGAAGGGCGCAACGGCCCCCCCGCGGGAAAAGGGGCAGGTGAGCGAGGAAGAGCGGGCCGTCCTCCGCAAGCTCCTCTCGATTCGGTTCGAGAACAGGACGCCGGCGTACGTGGGAAAGGCGCTCAGCGGGAGCGAGCTGGAAGTGCTCCGGGAGCTCGAGCAGAGGCGCCTTGTCAACGTTTTCAGGGGCAACAAGTACAAGGATGGAGTCTACAACATCAACGACAGCATCTATCCGCTCCTCGCTAAGGGCGCCGAGCAGGCTGCGCCGCAGGCCCATCCCTCGGACGCTGCAGGCTCGCTTTCCTCACTGAACAGCCGCGGGTTTGCAATCATAAGCGACAAGCGGGAGGCCCTCGCGCTTTCCGAGCAGCTTTCCTCGGAGATAAAAAGCGGCACAGTCGTCGGCATCAAGGGATTCGACGGCAAATTCTACCTGGTCACGAAAAACTACCTCTCAACCGCCGCGCGCGCGATAGAGGCGGCGCTCAAGGAGGAGATGGACGCCCTCGCGATAGCCTCGGCGGCCAAGCTCGAGCCGGACGGGTGCATGGCGGTGCTGCGCCTGCTTGCCGAAAACGGCGAGATAATCGAGAAGAAGAGGGGGGTCTTCGCTCCGGTGTAGCCCATGATTGTGAAGGACGAGATTCATGGGACGGTCGAATTCAACGAACTGGAAGAGAGGATAATCGACAGCGAGGATTTCCAGCGCCTGCGGCGCATCAGGCAGATGTCGGTCACCAACCTGGTCTATCCGGGGGCTAACCACACCCGCTTCGAGCACTCCATAGGGACCGCCCACCTTTCTGCAATCATCGCCCGGAAGCTCGGGCTGGAGCCTGACCTCGTTTCGAAGGTGAAGCTATACGGGCTCCTCCACGACATCGGCCACACGGCCTTCTCCCACGAGGGCGAGGACATAGTGAAAAAATATGTCGGCGACCATGAGGAGCTTGGGCACAAAAGGCTGGAAAGCGGCCCCGTCGCGGACATCCTATCTGAGAACTACCGCCCGGGCGAGATAGCCGGAATAGGCAGGTCGCCTTACGGGAGCATAATCACGTCGGATTTGGGCTCCGACCGGATGGACTATCTGAAAAGGGACGCCCTGAATACGGGAGTCGCCTACGGCATTATCGACATAGACCGCATCGTCCACACGCTCGCCATGAGGGAAGGGGAGCTCTGCCTCTCCAAGGGAGGCCTCGAGGCCGCGGAATACCTTCTTGTTGCGAGGTTCATGATGTTCTCGACCGTCTACATGCACCACACGGTGAGGATTGCCACCGCGATGCTCTACCGCGCCATGGAAGGGGCGATTAAGGACAAGTCGGTCTCTCCGGAGGAATTTGCCCGCATGGACGACGAGCAGGCGATGGCGAGGCTCCTTTCATCCCCGGAGGGGGGCAGGTTCGCAGGCGCGCTCCAGAAAAGGCGCCTCCTCAAGGAGATAGGCTCGTTCGGCACCGACGAGCTTGGGCAGTTGGACGCGGCAAGGCTCGAAAAAGAGCTGGGGCAAAGGCTGGGGAGCGACATAATTGTGGACTACCCCCACCAGTTCTTCAAGCCGGTCGGGCTGAAAGTCGTGACCGACGAGGGCCTCCTGCCGATGCTTTCAATGTCCAAGCTCATACAGTCCCTCGAGAGGGCCGAGAAGGAAAGGATGAGGGTGCTCGTGCTGGGCGACGAGAGCCTGAGGGGGAAGAAGGAAACCGAAGGCCTGCTCAGGCCGAAAGCGCGAAAGAGCCGGCGTGGACAATGACCACTATCGCGACTATCGCGAGTACGAGGAATTTGGGGTCAATTTCCATGCCGCTTATCTTGACGTCCGGGGAAAACCCGATTATGCCGGCCGAAGCCATGGGCATCGTCACTTTGTCCTGTGCCATGCAGTGGATGGTATGCGAATCATATTAAAGGCTTTGCGGACCCATAATTAACCATGGGCGACGTTCAAATTCACAGGACCGCGGATCTCAAAAAAATGAGGAAACCCACAGTCATAATGGGATTTCCCGGTACGGGCCTCGTGGGTTCGGTCGCCGCATCCCAGATAGTCGAGGCGCTCGGCATGGAGTTCGGAGGGTACCTCTCGAGCGCCGAGTTCGCGCCCCTTGCAGCCATCCACGACTACAAGCCCATGCCCGCGGCAAGAATCCACTTTTCCGACAAGCACAACATGGTCGTCATCATCTCCGAGATGACGATTCCGGTCTCATCCTCGCTCGAAGTCGCTGACAAGATTTACGAGTTCGCACGCTCAATTGACGCGTCGTCAATCATCTCGCTCGGCGGCATCTCGCTGCAGGAGGAGAAGAAGGGCGTTTTCGTCGTCTCGAGCGACGCCGAAATCGTGAAGGACGTCATCTCGAAGAAAATCGCCAAGCCGATAAAGGAGGGCGCGACTACCGGCGTCACCGGCATTCTGCTCACCAAGGGAACGCTCGAGCAGTTCCCGGTCACGACAATACTCGCCGAATCGTCCGAGGAGTATCTGGACCCAAAGGCCGCCTCGAACGTAATCCGCGTCCTGAGCCGCATCATCAACGTGCAGATAAGCACCGCGAGGCTCGAGAAGGAGGCCGCGGAGTTCTCCAAGGGCATAAAGGAGGCCGTAATCAAGGCGAGGATTTCCAGGAAGAAGCCCTCCGCGAGCGAAGGCGGCTCGATGTACGGTTAAAGGGACCAAGGTCCCTTTAGAACCCCCTTTTCTTTGATTCTCGGTTCTTTCGATCTCCTTCAGTTTGATTACTCTTTTTTCCCTCAAGGTTTTCTTATTTTAAATCAGTTCGATGAAAGGTTGAATAGCCAGTTTTGGCTCCACCTTTTCCTAAAAGGTGGAACGCAGGGGTAGCGAAGCGGTCAAACGCGGGAGACTTAAGGGGCCTTTTGGCTCAGGTCGTTCCGCCGGGCAAAACGCCCGCGAAAAGCCCTGAGGCTTGGCTAATGCTGCATTATTTTCCCTTTCCGAGAGCGGCTTGGGAAATCTTCTGGCTCAGCGCCTTCGAAGGTTCGAATCCTTCCCCCTGCATTTTTTTCTCGGCAAACCCCGGCGGGGTTTGCAAACTAACTAGAGTATGCGAGCCTTTTTCCCGTCGAACCAGACCGTCTCCTCGTACCTCATCCCGTACCTGCCCGGATAATAGAATGCCGGCTCGATTGCAAGGAGCGAGCCCGCGATTTTGTCCTCTGACTTAATCCCGAGCCGGGGATGCTCGTGTATCTCGAGGCCGACTCCGTGCCCTATGGAGTGTATCATCTGCGGGAAATTCCGCTTTTCCATCTCCTTGCCGGCGAATTTTGCGACGTCGCGCCCCTTCTTCAATTCCGGGAGAGAGTCGATTATCGAGTTGCACACGCCCTCCAGCCGCTCGTATTCGGCCGCCCTCTTCCTGTCGGCGTCGAGGATGAAGCAGCGGGTGAGGTCGGCGCAGTAATGGTTGTATTTGACCCCGTAATCGACGAGGACGAGCTTCCCCAGCTTGCGCATGCCGGCGCGGTAATGCGGGAAGGCGGTCGCAGAATCGCTCGAAACTATGGGCTCGAACGCAGGCTCCACGCCGTGCTCTATCGTGAGGTGCATGAGCTGCTTCATCAAATCCATCTCGGTTTTGGCCGACTTGAAATCGAGAGAAGCGAAAATCTCCTTGGTTATCTTCACAGCGCGCGCGGTGTCGCGGACCTCGTCGGGCCGCTTGGCCGAGCGCATCACCCTCAGCTCCTCCGAGAAATCCCCGAGCCTGCAGAATTTGCGCAGGCGGGACGCCATGCGGGCGCTCATGGAGAAGAAGTCAGCCTGCACCTTTTTGCCTCCGAGACGCGCCTTCAATTCGGCAAGGGCGTCATTAGCCACGACGACGTTGCCGCGGAAGCGGGCTTTGGCCAGGGACTCGTTGAGCGAGGACGTGAGAAGCGTCTTTTTCCTTCCGCTTGCGATGAGGAAGCAGTGGTCGATGTCGAGCCCTGCATGGTAGTAGAAGTTCGGGTCGAAGGATTCCCCGCGGTACAAGAGGAGCATGGCTAGAGTTCGGCATCTGCGATTAAATTGGTTGCGGCCTGACAAAAACAGAAACAATTTATTCTATGGGGAAGATTGGATTGCGGTGATATTTTTGAGAGCCCTCGCCATTATCGCTTTCATAGCCCTCCTGGGGTTCGGATGCCTCGGAGTCGGGGAGAACGTATCGAGGTCCTCGGACCTCCTTGCCCCCTCAGCAGGCGGCCAGGCCGGCCAGTACGTGGAGAAGCAGGGCTACATATCGCTCAGGGTTCCCGAAGGGACGCTCCAATCCAAGTACGAGGGCCTCAGGGAAACGCTGAAGGACGAGGGCGCGCTCCTAAGCGACGTCAACTACAATGAAGTTGGCGACCGCAAGCAGTATTCTTTCGTGATAAAGATAGTGCCGGCCAAATTCGACACGGTCATGAAAGACATACAGGATTACGGCGAGGTGAAGGACATATCCGTCCAGCTTCAGGACGTCACACAGCAGTACGTGGAACTAGACCTGCGGATAAAGAACCGCGAGGCCGAGCTCGAGCGCCTGCAGGCGCTCTACAACCAGAGCGACAACGTGAGCGACCTGCTCGATGTCGAGCGCGAGCTGACGAGGGTGGAGAGCGAGCTCGAGGTTCTCAAGCAGCAGAAGCAGTACATAGTTTCCAGGGTCGAGCTTTCGACGATAACAGTGAACGTCTACGAGGACAAGCCGGCCGCATCCAGGCTGACGCTTTCGCTGGAAGGCCTCGGCTCGATGTTTTTCGGCGCGATTGCCGCCGCCATAACCCTCATCGTGCTCGCAGCAGGGTTCCTCCTGCCGATAGCGATCGTCGGCGGCCTTCTCTTCCTGGCCTACACCAAGATATCCGGTAAGGGCGGATGGGCGAGGGGGCAGGAGCACAAGAAGATACCCCCGCCGGACTAGGCTTCGAACTCTTTCGTGTGCCCCGATTCGTCAGTGACCGAGATTTTCACCCTGCTTTCGGAGTAGGGGAAGACGAAATCCACGGTCTGCCCCTTCCTCACCCTCTTGCGCTCGAAGGATATCTCCTCGCCGTCGAACTGGGCACGGACGGTAATGCGCTCGAGGTTCTGCCGGGCATTGAAGCTCAGGCACGTGTTCTGGCCCTCTTTCCTTCTCGAATAGCGGAAGGGCCTCCTGCTGAGGAAATATATTCCCGCGGCTATGAGGAGCAGGAGCAGGATGCCTGCGCATGCCAGTATTCCGGTTTCCATCAGACATACCCCAGGCGGGAGCGGGATTTCATGCTGACCACCTTGACGTCGAGGTCGCGCAGCCTTTTCCTCAGCTTCGCGTCGTTCGTGCATACTATCGCGTTCTTCGCGATGGCATATTCCTCTATCCACTTGTCGACGTATTCGCTGCTTTCCACTACCTCTATCTTGGCCTTGTTCGCCTCTACCAGCTTGAGCGCGAGGCGCGCACCCATCCCGTCCTTGCCTATCGACTCCCCTATCCGGGCAAGCTCCCTCATCGTGTTCGACGAGATGACATAGCGGTGGCTCACGTCGATAAGATAGTCCAGTTCCCTCATTATGTCTATCTTGAACTGGAACGGGATGAGGAGGAAGTTGGTGTCGAGGACAACAGGACGCGGCGCCATGGATACCTAAAACGCCCCTTGCATAAAAGCTTATCTGGGAGAAGCGTTTAGTGTGGTAAAAAGTGAATGTTTATAAATATAAGTCCCCATAATGTATATCTGCCAAATAATCAGCTTAGAGGGTGATTTATCGATGGTTGACATGACAAAGGTTAAGGCGGGAAGAGAAGAGCACGAAGGGCACGGTCCTGAGGGACAGAAGCCGATATCAAGATTCTCAAGGTTCAAAGGCATGGCCGCGGGCCTTGCAATCGCGGCAGGCGTCGTCAGCGCGTGCGGGAACAACGAGGAGCAGCCCCCGACGATACCGACGGTCTGCGACGGCGGGGAAGCCGGCGCGTGCACCGACGGCGGAGCAGGCGGAGCGGACGGCGGGACCACTAGCGACGGGGGGACTACCAGCGATGGCGGAACCACCAGCGACGGCGGCACCGGCGGGATGGACTCCGGCACGGGCGGCATGGACGCCGGCGGAGAGGGAGGAATGGACGGCGGTGTCGGAGGCGACGGCGGCTCGATGTCCGACGGCGGCATGGACGCCGGCGGAGAGGGAGGAATGGACGGCGGAGTGACTTTCGAGTGCCCCGGCCTTTTCGACGACAGCAGGACCGGCCTCTACCCGAAGAACAGCGACGTGGCTGTCGGCAACTACGACTTCAGGTTCGTTGCAAAAGTAGGCGACGGCGTGGACTATGACATCAGGTGCACCAGCGGCGGCGCAAGCGTAGTCCTCGGCCAGCACTTTGTCGAGGACGTGCCCACGACCCTTACAAGGATGGGCGGCGTGACGATAACCGTCACGAACAGCGCAAGCGGCCCGGCCAACTCGATGTCGACCGTGACCGTGAGCGTTCCGCCTTAATCTTTTATTCCTAATATTTCTCTTGTTTTTTGCAGGTCACCGGGAGCCGGCTTTATCGCTATTTCAGTGAAGTCCTGCTTCCGGCTGACTATGTAAAGGCTTTCGATTCCGACTCCCTTGCCGGCAAGCTTCCGGGTCATCTTCCCGAGCTCGCCCGGCCGGTTCATCATCCGGTAAACGACGGTGTCAGCCTCGCTGACGCGTATGTCGGGGACCTTGGAAAGGGCCTTGAGGGACGTCGCGACGTCGCTCGTGATTATCCTGAATACCGCCTTGTTCTCCACCCCGTAGGCGGATATCGCTTCGATATTCACGCCAACAGAGCCCAGTATCTCCGCCACCTGGGCGAGCGTTCCCACATCGTCCTTCGCGACTACGGTTATCTCTTTCATGCATCCACCCGGAATAGTTTCACTCCTAAAATTAAATAAACTTCCCTTGATTGTTCTCTCCGATGGCCCTGAAAAAAGACATCCTCGGCAAGCTCTCCGAGGTCAGCGACCCGGAGCTCGGGATGAACATCGTCGACCTCGGCCTCATCTACGAGGTGGACGTAAAGGAAAGGAGGGAGGGGGAGCTCCAGAAAGTGCTGATAAAGATGACATTCACGACTCCGGCATGCCCGATGATAAACGAGATGCTCCACGAGATACAGGCGAAGCTGGACGAGATAAAGAACCTGGACGTCGAGCTTACCGTAGTGTTCGACCCGCCTTGGTCGCCCGAGATGATGAGCGAGAAGGCCAAGATAAAGCTGGGGATAGTGTAATGAGAATAACATTCTATGGCGGAGCCCAGGAGGTCGGCAGGGCGTGCATCCTGATAGAGGAGGGCAGCCGCAACCTCATGCTCGAGTGCGGCATAAAGCTGGGGGAGAAGACCGAGTACCCCCTCCTGCACGAGGACGAGCTCCACAGGATCAGGGCGATAACGATATCGCACGCGCACCTCGACCACAGCGGATACCTGCCCCACGTCTATTCCAAGCGGGCGAGGCCGAAGATATTCCTCACCAAGCCGACGAGGGACCTCATGGGCGTCCTGCTCTCGGACTACCAGAGGATACACCTGGCCAAGTCCGAAAAGCGGCAATTCGGCGCAAAAGACGTCGAGGATGTCCTCAGGGACGCCTCGATAGTCGAGTACCAGGAGCCCGTGAACGCCGATTTCAAGGTTACATTCCACAATGCCGGCCACATCATGGGAAGCTCGATGCAGGTCATTGAGGAAGCGGGCAGGCGAATCCTTTTCAGCGGCGACATATGCATGAGGAAAACGAGGATACTCGACCCCTGCGAGAGGAACCTCTCGGCAGACACGCTAATCGTCGAGAGCACATACGGGGGCAAGAACGACGTCATCCCGAGCTACAAGGAAAGCTACCAGAAGATGGTCGGCATAATAAAGGAGACCCTCGAGCGGGGCGGCCACGTGATAATACCCAGCTTCGCAGTGGGCCGGGCGCAGGAAGTGCTGATGGCCCTTGACGACTACATGCGCTCGGGTGCGATACCGCCGACGAGGATATACATCGAGGGCATGATCGGGAAGGCCATGAAGATATACCGGCACAACGCCATCTACGCCAACGACGACATCAAGCGCAGGATACTGATGAGCGAGGACGACCCGTTCAAGAGCCCGAACTTCTACCAGTCCCGCTCGAAGACGCGCGAGGACGTCCTCAAGGAGCCATGCATCATCGTCACGACTTCGGGCATGCTGAGCGGCGGGCCTGTTTTGTTCTATCTCCAGAAGCTCGGGAACGACCCGAAGAATGCGATTATCTTCGTGGGCTACCAGGCCGAGGGCACGAACGGCCAGAAAGTCCTGCGGGGCGAGAAGAAGATAGCCATCGAGGGCAAGGAGGTCGAGCTGAACATGAGGGTCGAGAGCGTGAAGCTCTCGGGCCATGCCGACTTCAACGAGCTTGTGCAGTTCGTGAAATCCGTGAAAGGCCTGAAGAAGGTCTACCTGATGCACGGGGAGAAGACCGACATCAGGGACGCGCTCGAGAAGGATTACGAAGTCGTAGTGCCGAGGCTGCTTGAGACGTATAGTCTTTGAATAGCATTTATATTTAGTTTTGTGAAGTTATAGGATCATGGCACAGGTAATCATGCGCAGGAACATCGTGGAGGACGCAATAACCAATCTCAGGAGCCCGGATTTTGAGACCAGGCGCTCCGCTCTCAACACCATCCAGATGTATCTTTTCCCAAATTCACCGATGGATGGCCAGTTGACAGGCGACAGAGAGACCAGGGCAAGGGCTGTGCAGGCTTTGATCGGTGCATTGCAGAGGGATAGCAGGCCGGAGATACGGGAAGCCGCCGCGAACGCCATGCGATTCGTCAAAGCGCCGGAGGTTCTTCCCGCGCTCAGGTCTGCGGCGGCGCATGATAGCAGCGAGCAGGTCAGGAATACGGCTCAGGAGACGCTGAGGCAGATAGAGATTGCCTCGGTTCCCAGAAGGCAGTAGCATCTGATTCAGCGAATTTTCAGTTTATGAACCCGCAGGTTCAACTGACCAAAAAAGTTCAAAGAATCAAATTGAGGGAGATCGAAAGAACCGTAGGTTCTTTCAAGACTGCTGCCAGCACTCGGGCTCGCCGATGCCGAAGGGCTTCGAGCACCCGTGGCCCTCGGAATCAACAACAGCGAATATCTCGCCCGTGGTTCCCGGGTTGCCGGTTATGTTCACGTAGGTGCCGCTAGTTGAGCTCCCCGAGAGCGTTCCCGAACCAGGAGGATAGATGCTCCAGGTGACGCTCGTGCAGGTCTCGTTGGCGAACTCGCCGCACATTATCGGGAGCCATCCGTAGAAGCCCGGGAAAGGCATCAGGGGCCCGCTCCCTATCGTGCAGTACTTGGTCGAGCCAGGGTCGCCGCCGGGGCCGCAGCCGTTGGGGTTCGGGCAGGAAGTGTTGTTCCCGCCGCCCGTGCCGTTTATCACGTTAATCGGGGCCAAAGCCACCGCGCCCAGTATCGGGTCGGGGGCGTCGTCGAAGAAGCCCACGCCGCGCAGCTTTCCCGAGTCCGGGGAGCCCGGGGCGTTGTAATTGACGCCCGTGGTGGTTCCGCCGCTCGTGCTGCCGCCGAGGCCGTCCGTAGTGTCATAATCTGCCGAATCAGGCACGCTCGGGCTTCCGTCCTTGAAGCAGTTCAGGTCGAAGTGCTTTGACGTGCTTACGTTCATCGTCGCGCTCGGCGGGATGAACTCGCACTCGTATGTCGGAGTGGTGACGTCTATGTCCGAGAGGCACTCGGCTATCCCGGACTTGTATCTCAGGGTGCCGCTTGCCCCGGGAGGCGAGGTCGTGTAAGCCTTCGCGCCGGTGTTGGTCTTCTCGGTGAAGTCGCCCGCGAGGCCGTCAGCCCAGAACCAGTTGGTTCCTGTGCACGAGACCGGGTCGCCGGCGAGGTTCTCGCAGGCGACGTCGAACTGCGCGAGCTCGAGGGTTCCGAGGGTGAGCGAGTTCGGGTCGATGCTGCACCGGACGACTCCGTTGAGGTCGACCGTGTCAGTGCCCGTAGCCGGGCCGCCGCAGGCTGTCGAGACGGTCTGCGCGGTGAAAGTGAGTATCGTTCCGCCGCTTGCCCCTGCGCCCGCGGTTATCAGGACGTAGAGGTCCTTCTCGCCGCCGGAGGCGATGTCGGAGTTGAAGCCGTTGGATACAGGGCACACCGAGGGCGGGAACCCGAGGGCGCCGCAAAGGGCCGGGTTGAAGGCGGCGGCGCTGAAGTCGGGGTTGCTGCTCGAGACAGTGGTCACGCGGATGGGGTCGCCGTCGTTATGCATCCTGACGCGCACCATCGTGAGGTCCTCGTCAGCGAGCGAGCCGCTAGCGGCGACCTGCACCTCGTGCATCGCGACCGTGCCGCCCGAGTTCTGGACAGTTATACTGACTGTCTTGGTGCCCGAGGCACCGAACGAGGGCTGGTTCTTGGTGTAGTAGTTCATCTGGAACGCGAACTGGTGGTCCGCCGGAGCCTGGTCGAGCGGGTGCTTGACCACGACGCCGATGCAGTTGATGTTGTTCAGTCTTGTCGTGACGCTGTGAGAGCCCACCGTGTTAACGGTGAAGGTCGGGGCAGTTGATGTCGGCATCCAGTTGTTGGACAGCGATGTCGCGCCGTCATTTATCTCGAGCTTTCCCTCGCAGAAGACGTTCACGCCCGCTTCCTTGTTGTTGAAAGTGCCGGAGCTGTTTATCCAGCTGACCGGCTCATTGTGGAAGTCTCCGCCGAGGTCGTTGTACTTGTCCTGCGCGAATGCCGTCGACCAGTCGTAGACGAAGTCGCCGCCGCTGTCGCCGAAATCATTGTGCTCGGTGTAAATGGAATCCGAAATCCAGTGCACGTTCTGGTTGGTCGCGAGGCCGCCGGAGCTGACCATGGGCGGGAAGTACAGGCCGTCGCCGTCCGGATACGGCCCGAAAATATCGAGGGACGATAGCGCCCACTTCGAATTGGTTGTCGGGCTTACCTGGAGCTGCGCCCCCGAGCAGACGATGTCGCCGCTCTGGAGGTTGGCCGGGTTGCCGCTTGCGACCGCGCCGGAGACCACGGAGAGCGTGAAGTCCGTGGTGAACTGCATGTCCGTGTTGAACCGGTCCCCGAGCCCGGGGTGGTTGTTCTGGAAGTTGGCCGGCACAGAGAAAGCGGCAAAAGTCAGCAAAACGAAAAATGAAAGCAGTCTCAGGTCGGTTTTCATAGCAATCACTGGAGTCCGGGCACGTTCGCGAGGTGTTCAAGGCCTTCGCGGAGGTGGCCCGCCTCGAGCTCGCGTATCGCCGCCTGGTATTCGGCGTTGCCCGTGACGGACGCATTCGGCGCGGTTATCGTGAAGTATCCCTGGAGGGTTCCGGCAAGCTCCCTTGCACGGGCCTGCCCGCGCGTGCCGGTGACTTCCGCAGCCGGCTGGGAATCGACGAACTCGACGCTCTCGCGGTACCTTCTCTGTACCGGGGATTCGCGCTCGACCCTGACCGGGACCGCGGTCCTCGGGACTGTGGTCGAGCCTTCAGTGGCCCTGCTCCCGGCCCCGAAAGTGTACTGGTAGCCGATGCCGCCGTAGAGGTAGCCCGGTCCCAGGTCTCCCTGGAGCATGTATGGCCTCGCGGACTCAGGCCCGGTCTCGAATATGTATCCGAGCCTCGCCGAAAGGCGGTGGGCCGGGTGCGGCTGGTATTCAAGGCGGGTGCCGAGGTCGAACGTCCAGACGTTCGTGGCCGTGTTGTATTCAGCCCTCGCGCCGAGTATCGACCACTGCGTGAGCCATCCGCGTCCCTGCTGCATCCAGGTCAGAGGCTCGATTTCGAGCCCCGGGCGCGGCTCGTACCTGCCGCGCGCGTCGCTGTAGAATCCTGAATACATCGGGGTTATGAGCATCTGCCACCTCGAGGTATCCGACCGCGTGTAGTTGATGCCGAGGGTCATGTAGCCGAGCGCGTTGCGCAGGTCCGTGCCTACGACGCCCGCGCCTGCCCTGACGACCCTGACCGTGCCCTCGGAGCCGGGGCGGGGCGGGAACTGGACTTCAGCACCCCAGAAACCGAGGTACGCGCCTTCCCTTCCTACCTGCCTCGATTCCCTTGTGCCTGCCGGGGTAATGACCTCTATCGGCCTGTCGAGCTGCTGGTTGAGGTACCCGAAGTTGCAGTGCAGGAGCACGCGAATCGGGGTGGTCCCCGCGCTGGTCGTGAGCGAAAGCGACGGCGTCACGCTGACTGCGTGGCCGGTAACCCCTTCCCTCCTTCCTGTGCCCTGCGGGACGCCTCCTACGGTGTCCACCACGAGGGCGCTGCCCCTAAGGTAATCGTATGCCGCGGTGAGCGCGACCTGGACGACGGCGCGGCCGAAGGCGCGCGGGTCGTCGCTCCGCAGCCACCTCGTGAAGTCTTCCATGCTGCCTGCTAGGTCGAATGCGACCGTTGCGCGGGCCGAGAAGACCGTCACTGCGCGGTTGTCGAGCACGACGAGGGTCTGGTGGTTCGCGACATCCTCGATGCCGTTGTAGAGCGGGCCTATCTGCCGGAGTTCGTCGAGCGCGCGGTCGCGCTGCCCGGCGCGGAGAAGGTCCATCGCCGCCCTGAAGTGCGGGTCGTTCCTCATCTGGGGGTTTGACACGCCGTTCATGGCCTGAAGGAGCTCACCAGTGCCCACGTTCTGGGCCTCGCCGTTGAGCCTTGCAGCGAGCGCGTTCGAGAGCGAGCCGATGAAGCGGTCAGCCGAACCCTGGTCTGCGAACGAGCGCAGCTGGTTGGGCGAAAGCTCCCTGCCGACGGCGAAATACTGTGTGCCGCCGGTTCCGGTGAAATAGTGGACGCGGCCGATGTCGAATATGGTCGGTTCAAGGACCTGCATCTGCTGGGAGACGCCGACCTGGGTCCTCGGGACTGCCGTGGCCTGGGCGTCTGCAGGCGCGACCGTTGCGCGCCTGACGTTGGCGAGCAGCGTGCTCACTTCCGTCGATATGGGCCTGTAGGCAGAGTAATTGTCCATCTGCGCAAGGTCCTGCGAGTTGGTCTGTATCGCCACGAGCGAGCGCTCAAGGCCCGCCGCATTGTCGCCGGCATCGCCCCTCGACTGGACGCGCTGGTTCAGCGACTGGATGCATGTGACCATGGCCTCGTCGAGCGCGCGGAGGGCGTTCGCCTTCCTCGTCCCGGCGTCGGTGACTGTCGCGGCCCCGCCGAGGGTCGTGAGCGCCTGGTCATAGACGCGCTGGGCGTCCCCGCTTGCCGGCCTTTCGCCGCGCACGATTTCGCGCACTTCCCAGATTCTCACTGCGTTGCCTGAAAGGACCGCAGTGTCTGTGGCTGACCTTGATGCCGTAAGATTCCGAACTACCCGTAGCTGTCCGTCTGTAGGGGTCTCAGCCTGTGCCGTTCCCACCTGCGTCTGTGCCATTTCCAGTCACCTCAAAGTGAATGCTGTTGGTATTGGAGCACCTGAATTTAAAATATGCTCCGGCGACGCGAGGAAGGCGGCTGCACTGAATGCCGCAGCGGCGGCATATCTTTTCACTGTACCCGTTGTTGCCGCTTTCGTTTTCATGTTTTTCCCACCTCTCTGGTTCCATCCACCCTTGAATTATCGCGATCAGCGGTTGTGTTCCGCCAGCACAATGGCCTGTGTCGGGCCCGTGATGTGCAGTGACGCTGTCCTCCCGGTGGTCATGACGACCATGCGGGTAGCCCTCGCGTCGAGCGACCTCGGAATCGGCGTGCTCGAGCCGGACTGCACCTCGTACAGGATGTCGTAGCGTCCCTGGCCGTCGCGCACCGGCTCCCACTCGATTGTCCTCGAGCCTGTGGCCTGCGCTGTTTCTCCCGGCGGGCGTACCCTCACAACCGCGTCCACGGTCCTCCCATCGGGAGTGCGTATCCCTCTCATCAGCCTTCCGATGTAGTGGCCTTCGCTCTCGTGGCCCGCGTCGTGGTGGTGCGGGTTCACAATCATGTAGTCCCCGTTTCCGCTCACGTCCGTGAAGAATATCCAGTTGTAGGTGAGGTTGAGAGTCGTGTGGTTCTGCGACTCGTACGCAGTGAGCTCGGCCCTCGTGGGCGAGCTTGTGCTCCCGGTGAGGACGTCGACGCGAGCGGTGAACTGCTGCCACTGCTCGTCTCCCCTCCACCTCGTGGTGCCCGGCACCGCGGTGACTTCAAGCCTGACCGCGTTCGGGTCCGGCCCGGGGCGCACCCTGACGCGGCCTGCGTGGTCTGGGGTGAGGCTCTCGAGGCCGATTTCCGCCATCGCGACCGCGTCCCTGGCGAGCATCGGGTTCCCGCGCTGGGCAAGCTGCGTCCGGATTGTCCTTGCCTCGGTGAGCGCTTCCCTTGCGCGGGTTATGTAGTAGAAGTTCGGGTCCGCCGAATCGAGGTCCGCGACCCTCTTGGGCCGCCCGTCCTGGCCGGTTATGTATCCGCTCAGGGCCGTGTCGAGCTGCGCTATCCTGAAGTCAAGGACGCCCAGCATCTGCTGGTTCTCCCTGCTCTGGATGTCTGTCGTTGCCGTGCCCGCGTATGAAGTCGAGGTCGTGAGCATCCTGTCCCTCATGCTGTTGATGAAGGGCTGGTCGAGCGGTATGCCGAGGTCCCTCGCTATCCCCTGGGCCCTCTGCTGGAGCGTCCTGTCCTGCGCCTCGAACGGCGTGCCCGTGCGGACTGCGAGTCCGTTCGGCGACATGTCCATGCCGCGCAGGAGTGCCGGCGTCGTCTGGTCGCCGAGCATCATGGCCTGCTTGTAAAGCTCCACGTAGAGCTGGCCGTAAGTGTGGTGCCCCATGTCCTCGTGGTCCCTGTTCGCGAGGGGCCTTGCCTGCGCGTCATACGGGCCCGGGACCCTGTGCTGGTCGACCGGGTTCAGCGACGGCCTCCTCCTTCCGCCAAGGTAGAAGAGGTGCGGGAACCCGCTCACTGCCATCGTCGAGTCCGACGAAGACCGGCTCACCCTGAAGTCGACGCCCTGGAACGGGCCTGCAAATCCCCTCTGGGTGAGGATGGTCTCGGACGGTAGGGCGCTGAAGAAATCCGCGCTGTCCCTGTTGGCTACTATTATCGTGAGGTACCTCTGCTCTGCGTTCGCGCCGCCCTGGAGCTGCTGCTGGAGGGTCGGCTCGCCGGAGACCGTCACGCCCTCCCCGTCGGGGTTGAGGTAGCCGGTCCTCGTCGTGTACATGCCCGAGGCTTCGGTAAGCGCGAAAGGCCGGGGCGCCATCATGGCGATGGCCTCGTCCGCGAAGTTCCTGGGCAGGTTGTAGTGGTAGCCCGGCTCTATCGCGGCGTTGGAGAAGTTCCACGTATAAGACCTCCTCGCGAGGGCTATGTCCCTCCTTGCCTGCTCGAGGGTCCCGGCCGGGAGCGAGCTGGAGCGGAATGAGGAATTGCCTTCCCAGAGCTCGGCTTCCCTTATCGACAGGAGGCCGAGGGCCATATTATATAATATATCGGCCGTCGAGGCCATGCGGTCTGCTGCCGGGGCGGTCGCGGTCTGGGTGAGCCATCCCCTTGCGGCCTGTATGAGCGGGTCATTGTCGCGGAGGCCCGATGCCGTCGAGGCTGTAACCGCCTGCTCGAGCCAGCCCCTTGCTAGCCTGAACCTCTGCTCGTTGAGCTGGGGCGTCGTGAGCTGGGTAATCTGGTCGTCGGTCATCCCGCGTATCCTGGGCGGGGTTCCGGCGAGGAACGGAAGGTATTCCATCTCCACCGCGAGCCTCATCGAGCGGACTTCGGCCATCCTCTGCAGGGAAGCCTGCGGGGGCGTGAGCCGCCTTACGACGTTGAAAAGCGTGTAGACTGCGCTGTCGTGCCTGAACTGGCTGTTGTCCCTAAGGAGCTGCGAAAGCTCGCCCCTTGCCTGCTGCTCCCTCGCCGCCGGTATCGTCGAGCCCCGCGGGACGCCGAGGTAGACTTCTATGGCCTGCCTCTGCTCGTCTGCCGACATCTGTATGAACGGGTTGAGCTCGGGGTCGATGAGCCAGCTCGTGGCGCGCGCATATTCCATCCACACCGATGACGGGCTGAAACCGGATATCGTCGCCTGCTCGAAGCGGCTCGTCTGCGCCGAGTTCCAGAGGCTTATGACCGACTGTATCGCACGGTCCTCGAGCTGCGCGTCCTGGTACATGCCCACGACTACGCGGTAGGAAAGCCGGCCCCTCTGCGTGAGGAGCTGGTTCGCGAGGTCGAGCCTTCTCTGGTAGAACTGCTCAATCTGCTCCCTGCCTACCCTTACCCGGTGGTGGACGTACCGCTCGCGCACGCGCCTGCTTCCGCGGGTTACGTCGCGCTCTGCATAAACGGGAATGTCGTCAAGGGTTCCGGCGGGCAGGCCGAGCCTGCGCTCTGCGCCGTTCGAGCCCCTTCCGAGCGCCGAGCGCTGCGGGAGCGAGCTTCCGTGGATTGCGCTCACGTCCCCTGAGCGTATCGGGATTATGACTTCCTCGAGGAACCTCGCGTAGAGCGCCTGCTCGGCGGTCACTATCTGACCGGCCTCCTGCAGCTTGTTCCTCGCCAGAGTGTCGTTGTTTGCCTGGAGCGCATCGCGCGCCTCGGTGAGAAGCGTGAGGACTCTCTGGGACTGGCCATCGCCGAGGAGGAACACGTCCGGTATCCTCTGCGCGATGTCATGCGCGGTCTGGCCCTGCATCCCCTGCACCGAAGTGAGGAGAGCCTGTGCCGCCGGCGCCCGCGGGTGCGTCGCCCCGGTCCCCTGCGAAGCCTGCGCTATCGCATCGTTGAGCGCGCGCGTCTCCGCCTGCGCCATCTCAGCGCTGATGAGAGTGTTCGCCTCGCGGGCCTTTGCCGCTATCTGGGTCGTGCTCGGCCTGCGGGCGTCGATGAGCGTGTTCAGCTCGCGCCTTATCCTTGCGGCGCGCTGCCGTATTGCATCCGTCCTTCCGTGGATGGAAATGAATTCGAGGTCGTTGAGCGCCTGCGAGTTCTCGGTGCGCAGGGTTTCCGCGGTGATGACCGTCGGAACCGCTCCGCCGCGGGACGCGGTGCCCTGGTCTGCAGCGACCTGCGGCTGGACAGGGGCAGGTATCCCGAGCAGTGCGGTCGCGCCTGCATCCGATGCCGGCCGGCCGAGTGCGATTTCAAGCCTGAGCTGGAGTTCGTCCATGGCCGCGCTGTCGAGCGGGCTCGTTTCGGTCCTGCCGGTGAGGGCGGGCCGTCCCCTCCATGAGGAGTTGAGCCACCTGTTAAGTGAAGCGAATTTTTCCTGGTCGTTCGCGCCGGTTATGGGGACGAGGTCGGAGCCGAGCTGGGTGCTGAGCGTCGTCATGGTGGCAAGGAGGCGCCGGACGTTGGCGTCAGAGTGCGTAACTGCCGCAGGCATGCCCTGGCGCTGCATTTCGGCAAGAGTCTGCCTCACCGCGGTTATCTGCGTATTGAGATCGGTCGCAGTCTGCTGGACTGCCCGAGTATCCACCACCTGAGGCCGCTCCTGAGCTTGAGCCTGTCTTTGAGGTCCTGCCATAATAGCACCCATTATCGTCGACGCGAGTATCAGGGAACGGTGGCGGCTAGCAAATCGCTCGAACGCCGACATTCCCTCAGGGGTAATTCGTATGTGAGATTTTAAATCTTCAGTATTTCCGTTGCGTCTGAACCTGTTTCCACCCATTTAACCCAGCCTCTCCTTGAAAGTTTTGAAACACTACCTTATACCATTTAAAACAGAATACTTTTTAAACCAACCTTACCCACCATCAACAACTAAATGCCCCCCATTTCGAATTGTGCCGTTTTATCACATTCTGTGCGAAACAGTATATAAATATTATAGAATGAAGAAAAACATGGTTATGTCAGTTGGGGAACCCCCCGGAGGGTTCCCAACTGGCCAGTTTGGTCAGGTTGCGAACTGGTCGGTCAGCCCCATAGGGGTTGACAAACTGACCGAAAAGGAGTTCGCCGACTGACAGACTTATAACTCTTGGGCCATTGGAGAGTGGCATGAAAACGATACGCGGCCAGCTGGTCGACGTCTTCAGGAAGGAAACGTACCCGGCCCAAGTCGATTTCGACTCGAAAATCCGCAGAGTCGCGAGGCTTGAAAGCGCGCCTAAGGTCTTCATCTGCCCCGGCTTCGTCGACGCCCACGTCCACACCGAAAGCTCGATGCTGATTCCGAGCGAGTTCGCGAGGCTTGCGCTCAGGCACGGGACGGTCGCGGTCGTCGCGGACCCGCACGAGATAGCGAACGTCCTCGGGATTAAAGGCGTCGAGTGGATGATCCGGGACGCGAAAGGCTCCCGGCTCAAATTCTGCTTCGGGGCCTCGCCATGCGTGCCGGCCACGCGATTCGAGACAGCAGGCGCGAAGCTCGGGCCGCGCGAAATAGGAAAGCTTCTCCGGAAAAAGGAGGTATACCACCTTTCGGAAGTGATGAACTACCCCGGAGTCGTCGCGGGCGACCCTGACATGATTGCCAAGATTTCCCTTGCAAAAAAGGCCGGAAAGCCCGTGGACGGGCACTGCCCGGGGCTCTCGGGGGAAATGCTCCGCAGGTACGTGTCGGCCGGAATCCAGACCGACCATGAGTGCTCCACGCTCGGCGAGGCGCGCGAGAAGGCAAAGCTCGGCATGAAGATACTCGTGCGCGAGGGCTCTGCGGCCAAGAACCTCGGGAACCTCCACCCCATACTTGAAGAAGGGGGGCACATGCTCTGCGGGGACGACACGCACCCGGATGACCTCCTTTCCGGGCACATGGACAGGATTCTTCGGAAATGCGTCGCGCTCGGCGTGGACCCGCTGACCGCTGTGGCAAGCTGCACGAAAAATACGGTGGAGCATTACGGAATCCCGGCCGGGCTCCTCCGGGAAGGCGACAGCGCGGATTTCGTTCTGCTCGGGGACCTCATGAATTTCAGGGTGAAGGAAACGTGGGTCGGCGGGAAAAGGGTTTTCCCCGGGAAGGCGCGGGCGCGCAAGGCGAAAAGGCCGGTGAACAGCTTTTTTGCGCGGGCGCTCGGCCCGGCGGATTTCGCGTTCGCGGAAAAGGGGAGGGTGCCGGTCATCGGCGCCATCGACGGGGAGATAGTGACCGAAAAGCTCCATGCGGATGCCGCCGGCCTGCCCGACACCAGAAGGGACATACTGAAAATCGCCGTGATTAACCGCTACGAGAACGCGAGGCCGGCGATAGGCTTCATAAAGAATTTCGGGCTGGGTAAAGGAGCGCTCGGCTCGAGCGTGATGCACGACTCGCACAACATCGGAGTGGTGGGCGCAGATGACGAGTCGATGTGCAGGGTCGCAAATGAAATAATGAGGATGAGGGGCGGCCTCGCGGTATTCGACGGGAAGAGGATGCTCTCGCTTCCGCTCCCCTTTGCGGGCCTGATGAGCGGCGAAAAAGGCGAAGCGGTAGCGAAAAAATACAAGGGGCTTTCGGCCCTCGCGGGAAGGATGGGTTGCAGGCTGAAGTCGCCGTTCATGACTCTCTCGTTCATGGGCCTCCTCGTGATACCGCACCTGAAGATTTCCGACAGGGGGATGTTCGACGCGGACAAATTCGAATTCGTCCGCTAGGCTGCCTTGGCCTCGGCGGGCGCCGGGCTCTCCGCGGGGAGCTTGCTGAATGCCCGCCTGTAGTGCGGGTAGATGAGGAAATAGCAGATGCCGCCGGCGAACCAGATGAGAGCGAATGTCCTCCCGGTCTCGTGCAGGAGCGCGACGAGCGCGAGCATCACCCCGCACCCTATCACTCCGAGAACTCCGAGGACCGGAACCTCGGCCCGGCCGAGCCTTAGATTGAGCGGCATCTTGAACGGCCTTGCAAGCGTCGGCTCTGTGAACCTAAGCCTGATGAGCGAGAGGTTCGATATCATGTACGCCGTGAGCGCGCCGAACGCGTAGAGCTCGCCGAGGAAGAACATGTCCCCGAACGACGCGAGGTATATCGCGATTATTGAAAAGACTATTATCGAGACCCACGGGGTCCCGAAGAGATGGTGCACCCACTTGAACCTCCGCGTTATGAATCCGCGGTGGCTCATAGAGTAGGTCACGCGGGAGACGCCGATTATCCCGGTGTTGGCAGACACAAGGCAGATGGCGAAGCCGGCAAATGCGACTATCGGGACGAGGATTCCCGAGAACGGGAGCGCGGACGCGACCGCGACGAGGGGGTTGTCCACGTTGTCCGCGAGCACCTTGGGGGTGACTACGCCGAGTGCGAGCACCGACATGGCGAGCGCGAAGAGGATGACCATGATGACAGCCATCAATGTGGCGCGCGGGAGAGTCCTTTCAGGGTTCTTCGTCTCCTCCGCCCCCTGCGATATGCTTTCGACGCCGATGAACGCGACCATCGCGAGGGTAATCGAGTACAGGAAGTCATGGATGCCGGGGCTGACTTCTATCGGCTGGATGCCAGACAGAAACATGTTCATGTCGAACGATGTCGAAAATCCCACGGCCGAGAGGACGATTATGAGCGCGACGGCGCCGAGTGTCAGCACGGAGTTGACGAACGAGGATTCCCGGATGCCGAAGAGGTTGATTATGACGAGGACGATGATGAGAAAGGCCGTCACGAGGGTGAACGCCCCGCGTATCTGGGGGAAGAAGAACGAGAGGTAGCCGGCCGCGGCCACGGCAAAGAGGGCGATGTCTATCGTATAGTCGAGTATGAGCCCCCAGCCGCCCAGGAACCCTGCGAACCTCCCGAACGCCCTCTCGCCGTATGCCGAGACGCCGCCCGAGACAGGAATCGCCGACGAGAGCTCGGCATAGGCAAGGCCGGTCAGGAGATAGACGGCGGCCGCTGCGATTATCGCAAGGGGCATTGCGCCAAGGGCGTATGTAGCTATCAGCCCGAGCGCGAGGAATATGTCCGCGCCGACGTCGGCAAAGCCGAGCGAGAAGCTCCCCAGAAGGCCGATTTCCTTCTTGAGGGCTATGTCGGTGGGCTTCATCGGCGTCCACCCGGGAAACAGATAGCACTAAGAGTAGCGATATTTTTTTCCTCCATACGAGACACCGTTTGCCGCAAACCGACCTCAGTACCTGCCAAGAGAACAAAAGAAAAGTTCAGATTCACCCGTTAGGGTGTCATATACAGTGTTAAAATTTGATTAAAAGGCTATGCCCGGAGTTACGATTTCCGTAGTGAAAGTTACGGGGAGGCTACGTCGTTTTTTCAATGCCCGCCGGGCGGCCTGAGCGATGGGGGGCGGGGAATTTAAAGGCGGATTCCCAAGACTGATTCACGGTGGTTGCTATGAAGGGAATCGCACTCGATCTGGAGCGGGAAACAAGGAAAAATACGGATTTCCGCCGTGTGCTTTACACGGCCAGGCACAGTCAGCTGGTGCTGATGTGCCTCCGGCCGAATGAAGAGATTGGCATGGAAGCGCATGAGGGGACGGACCAGTTCTTCCGGTTTGAAAGCGGAGAAGGCATGGTGATTATTGACGGCGTTGAGCACCGGGTCGGGGACGGGGACGGGGTCATCGTACCTGCAGGCGCCATGCACAACGTCGTCAACACTTCGGTCAAAACGGAGCTTAAACTGTATACTATCTACTCGCCTCCCGAGCACAGGGACAAGGTGGTTCGCCGCACCAAAGAGGAGGCCGAAAAGTCGCCTGAGGAGTTTGACGGCAGGACGACAGAATGAAGGAATAAATGCAGGGGAAGAGATTTGAACTCTCGAACGGACTAACCGACCAGACCCTGAATCTGGCGCCTTTGACCGCTTGGCTACCCCTGCGTGAAATCAGCAGTCTCACGCTAGCGGGGGTGCAGTGAACGAAGTTCACTCAAACCCCTGCGGAAACTTTTTAGGAAAAAGTTTCATCAAAAACTGGTTCCTAATTAGCAACAGCTAATCCTTCAGAACAGAATATAATCATATTCTTCGGGCCCTTCCAGCGCATCTTCCGCCTCTTTTGCCTTCCGGCATCGGAATAAATAATCTGTGATGTAAAATGGATACGGGAGGGATATGAGAAGACTTATCGTGGCCGGAGCCCTGGCAGCGAGCCTTGCGGCATCGCCATCGTGCAGGCATTTCCTGCCTTCGATGCCCGAACCATTGCGCATCGAGAATGCGGACGACATTTCGCCCGAGCGCATGGGATTTGCGAGGGGCAAAACGACTTTTTCCGAAGCCGAGTCCCTGATGAAGGGACGGCGGCTTACGGGCATCGCGAAGACGATGTACACGGACATCGACGCCAGAAGGGGCGATGTCCTGCAGGCGATAAGCGCGGACTACCAGACGAGGGTCCATGTGTTCGAGAACGACAGGTTTCTCGAAAGCGTCAACCTGAACTGCGGCGGAGTCCTGCCGTTCGGGATGGCGCTTCGCATCGCGAAGTCTGGGCCGCGCCTTTTCCTTATGGCCCTCTACCGCGACCCGCTGGAGATGACCGACCAGGCAGCGCGCTCGGAGGCGCCGAGGATAGAGTTCTTCGAGCGCGAAAAAGGCGCGTTCAGATATTCGAGGGCTTTGAGGCTGAGCGGAGTGAACGCGAGGCACGGGGGGATGAGCAGGCCCATATTCGTCGGCCACAGCCTTGATGACGGCGTATTTTTCATAGCGAGGGACCGCGAAGGCGGCATCTGGGACGGCGGGTATTACGTAAAAATGGAAAACGACCGGCTCGGAATGACTTATGTCCCCCTCGCCAAGGCATCAGGCTGCTCGTGCATCCAGAGATACATGTACGGCGGGGACCCGGAGACGCTCTGGCGGGAATAGCTATTCCCCGTCCCCAGCTTTCCCGAACTCGATAGGCTGCCTCGTGAAGACCCGCACGCCCTGCGGGACGTTCTTGTTGACGACCACGCCCGAGTGTATCTCGCACCCCGAGCCGATGAGCTTGCCGGGCATCGTGCAGGAGAGCACCCCGAACTTGGTGTTGTCGCCGACAAAAGCGCCGAGCTTCTTGCGCCCGGTGTTGGTCCAGCCGCGCTCGGTCATGACGTTTATCGCGGCCTCGTCGAACCGGAAGTTCGCTATCTGCGTCCCGGAGCCGAAATTCACGCCCTCGCCGATGACGCTGTCGCCGATGTATGTCAGGTGCTTCGCGTTCACGTTGTCGAAAAGTATGCTGCTCTTCACGCTCGTTCCCGGCCCGATGGAGCAGTTCTTCCCGATGCTGTTGAAGCCGCGGAGGCACGCGTTCGGGCCTATCACAGTTCCAGCGCCGATGTACGCGCAGCCCTCGATGTAGCTGTTGATGACGCGCGCGCCCTCTTCCATGATGACCTTGCCGTCGATCGTGGAGTTCTCGATGTGGCCGCTCCGGGCTTCCATGCGCGAAAGCAGGAACTCGTTGGCATCGAAGAGGTCCCATGGGAACGCGATGTCCTTCCAGTAGCCCCCGGTTACGACGCCCTTTGCGCCCACGAAAAGGCTCACGAGCTCGTATTCGCCGCGCTCGGATTTGCCGAGCGACTTCAGCTCGCTGAAAATCGTCGGCTCCATGCAGTAGACAGAAAGGTTTGCGAGGTCGGTCTTGGGGTGCGCCGGCTTTTCCTCGAAAAGGCTTATGCGGTCGCCCGAAAGCTCGACCACGCCGTACTCGTGCGGGTTCTGGACCTTCTTGAGGGCGAGGGTGATGCTGCCTTCGTGCGCGTCAATTACTTCCCGCATCACAGACGCCTCGGTCACTATGTCCCCCGCGAGGGTTACGAAAGTGTCGTCGATGAATTCCTTCGCGTGGAGGAGCGCGGCCCCAGTGCCGGGCTCGCTCCCCTGCTCGACGAAAGTGAGCTTGAGCCCGGGGTCATTCCCGGAGAAATATTCGACGATCTTCTCCTTGAGGTGCCTGACGACTATCACCGCTTCGGTGATTCCCGCCTTCCTCGCTTCCTGGATGAGGTGCCATATGATGGGCCTGCCTGCGATATTGAGCATCGGCTTGGGCCGTGTCTCTGTGAGGGGACGCAGGCGCTTTCCGTCTCCTGCGGCAAGTATGACGCATTTCATGGGCTTTCTTTGTCTTGTTGCATTTAAGTCGTTTTTGCTTGGGACGGCGGGGCAGGCACGGAATAACAAGCACAATAGATTATAAAGTGTAACAAATAAATTCAGCCCATGCAGAAATTCGCAGGAAAATTCGGCAGGTCGGTCGTGGCCGGTGCAATCGTCTCGCTTCCGCTCCTCGAAGGGTGCGGGGCGGCGGTCCAGGAAGCAAAGGGCCCCCGGCCGCACCGCGGGGACGGGGAAGTGATACGCTACGAGGCGGCCGACGGGACGCTCGCGCAGTTCGCCCTCGAAAAAGGCGAGAAAGCCCTTGGCTCATTAACTAGGCAGAAATATTTCTTCATGATTAGCGACAGGGGATTTGTCAGCATTGACAGGTCAAGGCCGGACGGCGGGGATTACGCGGCGCGTGCCGGCCTCCGGGAGGTTTTTTCCGGGGGATTTCTGACATGGGCCTGCTCGGAGGAGTCGTGCTTTTTCCTTTCCTCGGACAGGTTGCTCCGGGAAGTCGGGGCCGACGGAAAGCCCCGGAAATCATATGACATCGGGCTCGACGTTTCCGGAGCGGGCATGGAATTCCAGTGGGGCAAGATATTCGTCGCCCCGGCCGGCGGGAAGATGGCGGTCATAGACAGGGGGAGCCTGAAGGTGGTGGACCTTCCGGCCCTTCCAGCGAACTCGGGCCTCCGCGCCTCGGGCAACAGCCTGTTCATAGGCGTGCAGGGAAACGAGCTGGAGATACTCCCTGACCTCGGCGTTCGCTGATTGAACGACACAATCATTTATAAATTGTAACAAGCAAATCTTTGCGTATGCTCGAAAGGAAGAAGCTGGCTTACGGGGAGGGGGAAAAGTGGGTAAGCAGGCCAAAAATCATGAAGAGCCTTGTTTTCAGCGCCACGTTTTTCGCATGCATGACATCATGCGCGCCGAACATCTCGGCAATTCCGACGCGGGACCCGGTCGTTGAGCAGGCGAGGCGCGAAACAGCAAGGCGCGCGCCGGCACTCGAAAGGGCGTGCAGGCCGAACCTCGCCAACGTTCTCCGGAAAGGCGAGTCGGTGAGGGAGACAGTATGCAGGGACGGCAGGGATTTCGTGCTCACCAGCACCAGCCTCATAATCATCGAGCGCTCAAGGGAGGACTCGTACCGCTCGACCTTTGAGGGGCCGAGCATCGACAGGTTCTTCACGCGCACCGACATGAGCGACATCTACGCCCGCGGGCTCGTGGACTGGGAAGCCGGACCGGACGCGTGCTATTTCCTTACCGCAGACAGGAGCCTTACTGTTTACCCGAATGCGGATATGGGGGACACGGTCCCCTCGTTCACGTTCAGCTTCGACACCCGTTCCCTAGGCCGCAACGCGATGGTGTTCCATTCGGGATTCGCTTTCATGGCCGCACCAGGGGAGGAGGCCATCGCATTCGGCGGTGACGGGCACAAAAGGATGCTCGGCGTCTTCGCCGGGCCCGGGCAGTCGCTCACCGCAAGGGGCGGCAGGCTGTTTTTGGGTGAGACTGAAATAGTCGTAAGAAGCCAAAGAATAGAAGAAATAGAAATAAGGAGATAATCAGCCGCGGCTGTGGCGGATGCCGTGGATGTCGATTGAAGCCTGGGTGCCGGTCGTCGTCTGCACGTCGCGGTAGACGCTCCGGTAATTCCTCCAGAACTCGTCCGCGCTTACGGTCGTGTCTCCCCTCGTCACTGCGATTGCCGCACCCGGCGCCTCGCGGGCCATCGCATAGAATCTTTCTGCGAGGTTGCCGCTTCCAATGCTGCGCGGGTCCCTGTTGAGGGTCACTTCGTATGACGTCGTCCGTCCCTGCGCGTCGGTCAGGGTGAACGAGTAGTTGTAGGTCCTGACCGGCGCCGGCCTCGGAGCCTCGCGGACTGCGATCGCCTGCGTCGGGCCGCCGTACATGGGGTCTCCGGCAAGAATCTCGCCGACCCTCCTGTCGCGCTGGTTGTACACGCCCACGAGCGCCCTTGCGGTGCTTGAAAGGTCGGTTTCGCTTATCCTCCTGTGCAGGGGATTCGCGGCGTTGAGGTCCGGCGGCTGGTTGGGCCTGTTCCTCCTTCCGACGAGGGTGTGCGCGATGCGCACTATTTCCTGCGCCTCCTGCTGGGTATATCCGCTCCTCTGTAGCCTCTGGTTCAGGATTTCGTCGGCCTGCTGCCACCTCTGCTGGATTGTTTCCTGTTTCTGCTGTTTTTGTGCCATTTCATCCACCTCTTGGTCTTGTTTGAGTTTGCGGCTGGGGAGAAACAGCCACCACCATGACGGCGGTCGGCGGCGTCGCCTCGCGAGCCTGGTTCAACGCAACTTCGAAATTATCCACTCTGGCCATCTGGGGGCCGTTGTTGAATTCAGTCGTCCGGGGGCCGGAAAGCTGCGTCACTTCCGCCCTGGGCGCGGGGCTGTTCGGAACATCGACAGTTCCGCGCGAAGGCTCGAAGAACTCGTGGTTCCTCGCCATCTCCAGCAGCATCTGGCTTTCCCTCCCGGGGGGGAGGCGGTCGTGGAGCGTCACCCTGAAGGTGCGCGCGTCCGGCCCGCTTCCGATTATGACATCATAATTGAATATCCTCTGGGGCGCCGCGCGCTGGCCAGGCGTCGGGCCGGCATGCGGATTCTGGATGTCCTTGATGCGATTTACCAAATCATCATGCGCCCTCTGTAGCCGCTCCATCTGCTCGGGGGTTATCTTGGCCCGCTCCCGCTCTTCCGGAGTCATGTTCCGGTATCTGCTGTACTCCTGCTCGAGGCGGCGGACTGCCTGATTCTGCATCGAGTCCCCGGGGCTCCCGGGCCTTGCCACGTTGTTGAGCCTTCCGGCGATGTCCCTTGTTTCCCTTGTCAAATCGTCTATAGTCCGCTCCTGGGGCTGCTTCCTCTGCCTCTGCGCCATTTCATCCACCTCTCCTTCTTCTTAAGCCCGGCTGAGTCCCGGGTTGCTGCGTGGCCGGTCCCTGCAGCGCCTGAGCAACGCGCAGGGGTGCCCCGAGCGGCCGGTTCACAACGTCGTCCCTGAACTGGTCGAGCCGTTGCGACCGGTCGGGGAATTGCGCGACGGACTGAACGTCGAAGCCGGGGGTAAAACCTTGGCCGCCGGAAGTATAATCTCCGCCCGCTGGGCTGCGGACCGGCGGAAGGGTGAAGCAGTTATGGGCCAGAAGAGACCGGAGCATCTCGCCCTGCGAAGGCGGCGTTGCAGGGACTTCGGCCGGGGGTATCTGGCCGGGGATGTATTGCGGGGTTACCGGATTGCCGTCCAGCGTCAAGGCGCCGGCCTGGTACTCACGGTCCACGACCTGCCCTCGCTGAACTGCCGCGCCGTACAGGCTCTGGATGGTCTCGCCCGGGGGCAGCGTAAGCTGGAACCTCTGGTTCGGGAGGGGGCCTATCACGACATCGTAAGTCATGGTCCGGGGCGGTGCCGGAACGCGCCTTGGCACTGGAAGTGCGGGGGTCTGCTGCCTCCGCTGCGGGCGGCCCCTCGGCTGTGGCTGCTGCTGGGGAGGTTGCTGACCCTGCTGTTGTGCAGGCGGCTGGTTCTGCTGGGGCGGCTGCGCCGGATACTGGTAGTTGAGCAGGTGGTCGAGGTCGGCCAGCAACCCTTCTATCCGTCTTCGTGCGTCCAAGGCCTCTACCCTCTGCTGGTTCGGAAACCTCCGCACGTGGCCGGCAAGGTCGGCTTGCATGCGCTGCAGGTCCGTTCTCATAGTTTCAAGGTCCTGCCGTGGAAGCGGCTGCATCTGGGAAAACTGCAGGAAAGTGCCGCGCATCGCCGTGAGCTGGTCTCTCATCTTGTCTATGTCCACGGGCGGTTGCTGTTGCTGCTTACTCCTTGGTTGAGCCATAGTATCACTTGTAATAACATTCGAAGCTAAGATTTTTTAACCGGAATATTATCTAATAAGATATGCTTGACCGGAAAAGGGTAGAATCTATTTTATCGGGATACAAAAAATTCAAGATAGCCACCATATGCTCGCACTCGTCGCTCCAGATATTCAAGGGCGCGAGGGAGCAGGGGATAAAGACCATAGGGATAGTGCAGAAGGAGAAGCGCAAGCTCTACGAGTCCTTCCCATACGGCAGGCCTGACGAATTCGTCGAAGTCGAGAGCTACAAGGACATACCGGTCCGCGACCTCGTGGACGAGGAGGCGATAATCATCCCGCACGGCTCGTTCGTGGAATACGTAGGGACGAAGTTCGACGACCTCGAGATACCTATTTACGGCAACCGCGCGAGCATAGCCTGGGAGCGCAGCCGCGAGAAGATGCTCTCGTGGATAAAGAAGGCCGGAATCAAGGCGCCAAAGACGTACAAGCCCGATGAGATAGACGGCCCGGTCCTCGTCAAGTTCCCGGGGGCAAAGGGCGGGAGGGGCTACATAGTCGTGCGCTCCGAGGAGGAGTTCAGGAAAAAGGTCGGGGACGAGGAATGCATCATCCAGGAGTTCCTCGTCGGCGTGCGTGCATACCCGCATTATTTCTTCAGCCCGTTCACCAAGCACGGCTACAAGACCATCCAGGGCAGCCTCGAGCTTCTGGGGGTGGACAGGCGCGTCGAGAGCAGCGCGGACGAGATAGCGCGCGCGGTGTCGATAGGGATGGAGCCGCAGATGGCGTTCACGGTCATAGGGAACGAGCCCCTCGTCCTCAGGGAATCACTTCTTTCCGAGTACATGGAGATAGGGAGGAAGATAAGCGAGACGTCATTCGAGCTGTTCGGCGGCCTCATAGGCCCCTATTGCGTCGAGACGATAATCACCGAGGAGCTCGAGATATACGCATTCGAGATAAGCGCGAGGATCGTCGCGGGCACGAACGTGTATCCGGAAGGCTCGCCTTACTCGGTCTATTACTACAATGAGCCGATGAGCGCCGGCAAGAGGATTGCAAAGGAGCTGAAGATCGCTTCGAAGCTGGGAAAACTGAACCAGGTCGTGTATTAGATGGACGAGAAGCCGCGCCACATCGCGATAATCCCCGACGGAAACCGCAGGTGGAGCGAAAAGCACGGCATCAGCAGGCAGGAAGGGTACGCGACTGGGATACGCAAGATAGGCGACGTGCTCAAGTGGTGCAAGGAAGAGGACGTCCGGATGCTCACGATGTGGGGGTTCTCGACGGACAATTTCAAGAGGGACCGGGGCGAGATATCCGGGCTTTTCGAGCTCTTCAAGGAGAACCTGAAAAAGGCGATAGAGAGCGACGACTCGAACAAGAAGGACCTCCGCGTGCGGTTCTTCGGGAGGACTAGCCTTTTCCCGAGGGAGATACAGGAAATGATAAAGAAGGCCGAGGAGATATCAGCCGGGGGGAGCAGGAAATACCAGCTCAACCTCCTGCTTTCATACGGAGGCAGGGAGGAGATTGTCGACGCGGTGAACGCAATCATCGGCGAGGGGGTAAGGCGCGTCGACGAGCAGGCTGTAAGCGACCACCTCTACACGAGGGGCCTCCCGGACCCGGACCTGATTATCAGGACCTCCGGGGAGCAGAGGCTTTCGGGGATGATGCCGTGGCAGTCCTGCTACAGCGAGTTCTATTTCTCGAAAAAGCTGTGGCCCGATTTCTCCAAAAGGGACTTCGGCGCGGCAATCAGGGAGTTCGCGAGGCGCAAAAGAAGGTACGGAAAGTAGCTATTTCCTGTGCCTCCTGATGAAGCCGTCCATCGCGGCGTTCTCCTCCATCAGGAAAAGTATCTTGTAAGCGAGGAAGGAGAACAAAACGGGCAGAAACAGCATCTCCCGCGACTTCTCGCTCTTCTCGAGGACCAGCATCACGATGAACACGAACATTGCAAGCATCGGGAGGTAGTGCAGCCCCGGCGGGGCGCCCGTGTAGCGCAGAGGGACCTTGTCCTTCTTTGAGTCCTTCTCGCCGAGGTCCGCGATCTGGGCGGATTTTGCAATCGTATGCGAATCGTTCAGAGAGACGGACATGGAATGCGCCGCAGTCTCGGACTGGAACGACAGGGGTGCCAGCAGGAACGCGAGGACGACAAAAAAGGCGACGCTCCTTATGACCACTGGCATGCAGCGAACTTTTGTCATATAAAACGGGTTATGGTGGGGTAGGAGTTTATAGGGCATCAGTTACTTTTTTCATACTGGCTATGATTTTTGTCAGCCTTGGAGAGCCCGCAAGGTGATGGCACCAATTATAAAAACTTCCATCAGATGAAGTCATATCTTATGCCGCAGTAGCTCAGTGGGAGAGCACTCCGCTGAAGTCCTTTTTTGGAATTGGAGCGCCAGTTTTGGCTCCACCTTTTCCTAAAAGGTGGAAACGGAGGGGTCGCTTGTTCAAATCAGGCCTGCGGCAAATTTTCACTGCTTTCCCAGTTTCCAGCCGCGGCCGTGACTCAGGAAAATTTGCCGGCAGTGGCTGCAGGCCACTCAACGGCATTTTGGCCTAGATGATTTGGCCTGCGGGCCAAATGACGCCGCCCTGAACGGCACGCTGCTCAGGTGCGCGGCATTTTCTTTTTCCCGATTTGCCCCTCCAGGGCAAATTTTCCCGTTTTGTGTCAGACCGCGTTTGCGGAAGGTATTAATAGATGGATAAACATATGCCAGTAGAAACAATTCCAGCCCCAGCCCGGAATGGGCAAGGGCTGGCCAGAAACTTTTGATTCACTTCGAGGAATGGATATGAAAATAGAGGACATGGTCGGCTGTGCCTATCACAAGCCAAAGAACGCGATTGTGCTGCTCAAAACCGGCGACATAGTCCCCAGGGAAGTGCTGGACAGGATACCTGAGTCTCCCCAGAAGAGGATGCTTTTTGAGTCGCACGGGCTGTGCTACCCGTGCAACAGGGAGTTCCTGGGCCCGAAGCGCTTCGAGCTCATGCTGGAGACAATCAGGGACTCAGAGTAGGCCTTCCAGGATTGAAAGAAGCCGCCCGTATTTCGTGAAGCCGGAGCCCTCGTTAATATGCCCGGCCTTGTGCTCAACGATGAATTCCGCGCCGAGGAGTTTTGCCATCCGTTCTCCTTCGGCAAGCTCGATGAACGGGTCGTTGTCCGAATTGATGACCGTGAATTTCTTCGCGCCCGCCCGTATTTTCTCCCAGTCGAAGTCCCTGTAGATGAAGTTCTGCAGTTCCGGGATATGGAGGTCCTTGGCAAATCCCGCCACGAGGATTGCCGCATCTACCCGCTCGCCCTTCTCGAAGCGCTCGAGGAGGCGCAGAATCGTCGGACAGCCGAGGCTGTGGCCGACGAGCACCCATTTGTCGCCCGGCTCGAACCTGGGGACTGCCTTCCTGATTGTGGCGAGCCATTCCTCCACGTGCGGCGTCGATGGGTTCGGGAAGTCGGGCGAGAGCACATCTACCCCCTTCCCACGCATCCTGTCGGCTATCCATCCGCTCCAGCAGCTCCTTCCGTCGCCGCCCCAGCAGTGCAGGAGGAAAAGTTTCATAGCAGTTTCAGCGTCCCGAAAACTTCGTCGAGTGATTTCTCGTCCCAAGGGCCTGCCGCGAAGCAGGTTATGGTGCCCGGCTCGACCTGCGTGTGGCCCGCGTCGCGTATCAGCTCGCAGGGTATCCCGGCCGCCTTCCCCTTATTATAGAACTCGAGAAGCTCGCTCTCGCTCCCCACTTTAAGGACGACCTTCTTCTGGCCTTCACCTTCCCACGCGCGGGCGACCTCGGGGTTCGCTTTCGACACTTTCTTGTAGGCACCCAGGGAGGCGTGCGAGCTCTGGGCCGCGAGCTTTCCCTTTCCCATCTGCAAATCGGCCCGTATTACTATGGTCTGCTTGTACATCGCAGTTAAATTCGCGAAAAAGGATTAAAATCAGGAGACTTCGGACTTCGGCGGGGCTTCTGGCTTCCCGAACACTCCGCTCTTCTCCTCGGCCTTCGGGGCCGCCCGCGAGATGGGCACTACGTTGTCCGGAAGGTCCTCGGTGCAGGCCGGCCGGATTTTCGAGAGCAGGGCAAGGAGGCGTTCGGCGCTCTGGGCGGCCTTGCCGAGCTCGGCCGAAGCATATTCCCGCTCGCTTATCATATAGACGCGGAGATACTTCTGCTCGTAGCCGACGTAGGTTTTCGTCGAGGTCAGAGCCACCTCGTCATATACCGGCTCGCCCTTCTTGTCCTTCTTCCCTGTCGGCGTGAGTATCAGGCCGGTAACCGGGGATTCCGTCCTTTCGAACCGCTCGTATCTTTCCTCGAACGTGCCTTCGGTCACGGGCATGCTTCTCAGAGTGAGCCTGAAGCCTGCGCTGGCCACGGCGTAATCAAGGTCGGCGTCTATCGTCCTGTCGGTAGTGAGGAAAGCGTACCTTGCCGCGACGGCGAGCCCTCCTGAGGGCGTTTCAACAACCTCTATCTTTGCCCCGAAGTCCCGCTCGAGCTTCTCGCGCGCTTCGCAGAACCGGTTCATCAGCTCGCTGCCGCGCCTGCGGCTGACCAGGTCGAAGACGAAAGGGAGCGACGGCACGTGGCCGGTCGCGAGCTCGCACAGGGGCTCGCGCCCCGCGAACCGCTTCTCATCCGATGGTCTTACGCCTGCTGTTGGGAGCCGAACGGCCTTCATCATGGTCACCTGTGGGTGTTCGCGTAATCAAAGCTTATAAAGGACTGTCACAAAAATCTCTCATGCTCACCGAAGTGGACATCATACTGCGGATAATCATCTCGTCTGCCATAGGGCTCCTTATCGGGCTCTCGAGGAGGAGGAAGGCGGCCGGCATCCGCACGTTCGCCCTTTTCGCGCTGGGATGCACAATCTTCACGATAGTCTCCATCAGCGACGTGTTCGGCCCGGACGCGGACAAGGGCAGGATAATCGGCCAGGTCGTTAGCGGCATCGGTTTCCTCGGCCTGGGGGTCATATGGAAGCAGGGAGCAAAGCCCACCGGCCTGACGACCGCCGCGGCCATATGGGTGACCGCCGGGATAGGGGTGCTGATCGGCCTCGGGATGTGGCTCGAGGTCGCAATCGGGACGCTCCTCACCCTCGTAATCGTGTACTCCAAAATCGTCCTCTCCCGGATGGGCTACGAGGATTAGCAGTTTGTGAACCCCTTCGGGGTTCACATTGCCAGTTGGCCATCCCTGCGGGATGGCACTGGCCGCTTTAAGCGAAAGGGTCAGAGCCCAAGAAACTCCGCGCCAGAATATCGGACAGGTAGTTTGATTTGGTCTGTTGGCCAACCCCTGCGGGTTGGCTCAGACCGGGGTTTCGACGGGCAGGATTTTTGATGAAACTTTGACGTTCTGTTTTCTTATGAAAGTTTCCAGTATTTCTTGTTCTTG
>DATIFM010000029.1:0-67296 GCA_035455205.1 Candidatus Bilamarchaeum sp.
GACATCCGCTGCGTCTCGGGAGGCGCGGTCCTTGAAACCAACCACGCGTTCACGCAGGGCATAGAGGGAACCGTTCTCAGGCCCCAGGACACCGCGATAAGCGTGACTGGCATGAGGATACGGCTCCTCAACAGCGCAAGCAGCGCGGCCAATGCCAACTCGAACGTGGTTGTCGAAGCGGCACCCTGATTTTTATTTCTTCTTTACTATTTTTCTTTGCGGTCATGATGAAAAGAGGTATTGCTGACCTCTGATGAAAACGTTACGACTGAACCGTTTCCTTCAGTTAGCTCGCCTTTGAGGCTCGCCCTGAAGGCCAAGCAGATTTACATGGAGAAGAAAACAGAGGGAATGGTCCAGGTAGCGGCTTCGGTTGCGATAGCGGCAATCGTCCTTTTTTTCTCCAGTGAGATAGCCTCCCTCGGCAGCCTCGGCTACGTGGGGGCATTCCTGATAGCCCTGCTCAGCTCCGCGACCATAATATTCCCGGCCCCGGGATGGGCGGTCATCGCTGCCATGAGCGCGTCTTTCGACCCGCTTCTTTTAGGGCTCGCGGCCGGCCTCGGCTCGGCCATAGGAGAATTGAGCGGGTTCGTGGCCGGGGACGGGGTGAGGGACATCCTGAGCACCCGCATAAAGGAGTCGAAGCAGATAGAGGAAATTGTCAGGAAGTACGGGGTTTTCGCCATCGGCTTCTTCGCGTTCATACCGAACCCGCTTTTCGACGTCGCTGGCGTCATCGCCGGCGGCCTGAAAATAGAGTGGTGGAAGTTCCTCGTCGCGTGCGCTGCCGGGAGGGTGTTGAGATACGTCCTCCTTGCCATGGCCGGCCAGTTCACAATGGGACTTGTCAGTTAGCTCGCCTGCCGGCTCGCACTGACCTTATTGTTTCCTTAGTATCGGAATCAGAAAAGGAAGACGGTTTCAGCGTCAACCCCGGAGGGGCTGGCAAACTGACAATAGCGGGGGGTAGATTTGAACTACCGGTCTCTGGGTTATGAGCCCAGCGGGAACTCCAAGCTTCCCTACCCCGCTCTGAGAATGAGTGATATTCTCTTGCGGCAATAAGTTTATAAGAAGGGGTGTGGGGCAAATGCCCCACAAACGGAAAAATTACCTTCTCTTCACGGACTTCCGGGGAGGCTCGTCGTCGGATTCCTCTCCGGCGGGCTCTTCTGTCTCCTCCACTTCTTCCATCTCCTCGGTCTCCTCATCGGCCGGGACCTCGCGCTCGGTCTCCTTTATCTGGCGCTCGACCACCCTTTTCGTCGGTGCCGGCCGGCTTACGGCAGAGGGCTGCGAAGGCTTCTCCCTCTCCATCTTGTTCACTATCTTGTGTACCATCACCCTCTCGATCTCCTCGTGCTTTCTTGCCTCATCCTCGACCTTGCCGCGCTGGTAGTATATGCCAGCGAGGAACATTATGGCCGAGATGACCACGAAGAGCGCTATCGGCCCGAGGTACAGCGACGGAAGGATTATCGTCGCGAACTCGCCCTTGAGCTTGTCGAACTGGGCAGGGGGGTTTATCCCGCACTGCTGGAGTTTCGTGTAGTCGTTCGTCGTCACGAATTCGACTACGGCCCGGAGAATGTCGCTCGCATACGAGATCACCAGGTACGCCGACCCGGCGAATACGACCACTCCCAACAATATGAATAGATAGCTTACCATCTTGTATTTGCTCATATATACACCCCATTAGTTCATTTTGACAAGTTAAAATAAATCCTACGGTTGTCCTTCCCTTTGTTGTCGAGCCTCAAAATCCCGATTTTTCCGACTTCCGAGAGGTTCCGGACGTGGGTTCCCCCGTCGGCCTGGAGGTCGATTCCGGGGATTTCGACAATGCGGAGGACGCTTATCGACGGCGGGAGGGCGCCAGCCAGCTTCACCACGCCCGGGAGCTTCAGCGCATCCTGGCGCGGCAGCGAATACACCTTCAGCTCCAAATCCCGGGAAAGCTCCTCGTTCGCCTTCCCGACCGCCATCTCGAATTTCGCACGGTCGAATTCCTGCATTGTGAAATCGAAGCGGGACTTGTCCTCCTCGAGCTGGTTGCCGCTTATCAGGATTCCGAGCTCGCGGTGCATGGTTGCTGCAAGCACATGGGCGGCAGTGTGCATGCGCATCAGTCGGTATCGGCGCTCCCAGTCGATGACGCAGCGGACCTTGTCCCCGGCCCTGAGGCCGTGGCTTTCGGTTTCGAGAGAATGGATGACCAGGCCGTCCTTCTTGGAAGTGTCCGAAACGCGGAACTCGCCTGCAGCGCTGACGATTTTTCCGGTGTCGCCCGGCTGGCCGCCCCCTCGCGGGTAGAAAACCGTGCGGTCCAGGACAACCTCCTTCCCGCTCGCGGAAACGACTGCCGAATCGCACTCTTTCAGGTAGCTGTCGGAGAGACAGAGGAGCTCGGTCATAAAACTTTATAAATGCAGGAAAGCATTATTATCCGTTAGGAGGTCGATGATGATGACTGAAGATGACAGGGAAGCCAAGGCCGCGGCGGCCATGAGGCTCGTCGGAATGCAGCCCCCGCAGGAGCAGCAGAGGCAGCAACAGCAGGTGCGCGACCTTTCGCAGATGAGGCCGGTCGTCCAGCAGACGGTGGCCCAGCAGGAGCAGAGGGCGCAGCAGATACTCGTTCCGACGTTCGAGGCGTTCAGGCAGCTGATTGACAAGGGCGCAGACCCGGCATTGAAGAGGGCGTTCAGGGAATCGAACCTCTACAGCATGATGGGCTGATGGGATGAAACCGGACCTTTTCAAGAACTGCAAAGTGGAATACGGATACAACCAGAGGCAGAAGATTTATTCGGTCAAGGTCATGCTCGACGGGCGGCCGAGGATAATAACCGTAAGGGTCGGGGACAGCTTCACCGAGCTGTCGCTTGCAGACCAGAAAGGCAACGTCCTCGAGGTCCTGAGGCAGGAAGACGGCAAGGGAGTGAGCTTCAGCAAGGCGAAGTGAATGTCCGACCCAAAGGTCAACGCCGCGCGGGCGGCGCTCGGGCACGTGAAGGACGGGATGTGCATAGGCCTCGGAAGCGGCTCTACCGTAAGGGAATTCATCAGGCTCCTGGGGGAGAAGGTGAAGAAGGGGCTGAAGGTCTCCTGCGTGACGACGTCCTTCGACTCCCGCATGCTCGCAATCGAGAGTGGCATCTTCGTTACCGAAACCGACGCCATCGACGAGATAGACCTCGCCGTGGACGGGGCTGACAAGGTCACGAGGACCGCGCTCCTCAAGGGCGGGGGCGGGGCCCTGACGCGCGAGAAGATAATAGACTACAACGCCAAGGAGTTCATAGTCATCGTCGACGAGAGCAAGGTGCAGGAGGACGTTCTTGAGGGCGAGGTGAGCCTCGAGGTCCTGCCGTTCGCGGCGCCGCTCGTCATGAGGCAGCTCGGGAAATACAATCCCCGGATAAGGATGGCCAAGGCAAAGCTCGGGCCGGTGATAAGCGACAACGGCAGCTTCATAATCGACTGCGACATGAAGGTCGCGGACCCGAAGAAGACCGAGGAATGGCTCAAGAGCATGCCGGGGATAATAGAAAATGGCATTTTCACCAAATTTGACATAATAATTGTGGGAAACGACAAGGGCCACCGCATCCTGCGCTGAGCGAATTCTTACATCTTTAAAAATATTACCATATAAAACACAATCATACAGTAATCTTAACATAAGGGTGGGAGCTATATGGTTGACGTCAGAACAGTTCAGGCCGGAAGGAACAGGGAGGACAGGAAAAGGGCTAATTGGAGCAAATGGATGGTCGCCGCGGTAGCGTCGCTAGCCATCGTTTCTTCTGCGCCGGGATGCGGACAGAACGAGGATCCTATTCCTACGATACCCCCTGTCGGTGACGGCGGGGTAATCACCGATGGAGGAGCCGGAGGCGACGGCGGGATGGACGGCGGAAGGTGCATTCCCCCGACGGTGCCCCCCTGCTTCAGCCAGAGCAGGACCGAGACCATGCACGTGGGTGAAGTCTTCGTGGAAGGCGATTTCCAGTTCAGGCTCAACACCACGAGGGAAGTTGACGGCGAGCAGGTCGCGACCGTCGACATACTCGACTCGTGCGGCGCGCTCATCAGGAGCGTCGACATAAAGGAGAACGAGACGATAACAAGGGACGTCGAAGGCACGAACATCAGGCTTGAAGTGAAGGCCGAGAGCGTCACCGTGACTTCGCCCCAAAGCGCTACGATAACCGCGAGGATGATCTGCACCGGAACCGGAAGCGACGGCGGAGTCGTCACTGACGGCGGAAGCAGCGGCGGCGACGGGGGCTCGGGCGGGACCACCGACTCGGGCACCGGCGGGACCGACGGCGGAGGCCTCGTCGACGGCGGAATGGATTCCGGCACGGGCGGCGATGGCGGCTCCGGCGGAGACGGAGGGGCTGGCGGCGACGGCGGGATGTCCGGCGACGGCGGCTCGACCACGACTGACGGCGGCGCGGACGGCGGCACCGGCGGCATGGACGGCGGAGTCATCGACGGAGGCTCCGAAGGCGGAGCCGACGGAGGCGTCATCGACGGCGGAATGGGAGGCGACGGCGGCTCCATGACCGACGGCGGAAGCGAAGGCGGGATGGACGGCGGCCCCGTTGACGGGGGCGCCCCTGACGGCGGATTCATCGACGGCGGAGCCATTCCGGGCACTTGCTCCGGGACATTCCCCGAGTCGAGGACCGGACTCTGGCCTATCAACGTCGGCGTCGGGAACGGCGGGTACCAGTTCAAGTTCACCGGGCAGACCGGCAGCGGCGTGACCTATGAAATTCGGTGCTCGGCCGACATGTCCCTTCTCGGGACCGCGAGCATCGACGAGAACGTGCCGTACGTGTTCACCACGAGCGGCCCGTACAGGGTTTACATGACCAACTGGGCGAGCTCCTCGATAAACTCGAGCTCGACCATCAACGTCGCGCCCTGATTTTATCTATTTTTAATATTTCCAGCCGAGTAGTCAGCGTGATTGCCGTATCGGAAGCGGTCCGGGAGGAGCTGAAGAAGCCCCTCGGGGCCGTCATAAGGGACATTTCGGGCCTGGGCAGGAAGCCGGATGAGAGGATAATTTCCATCGGCGACGTCTGCACACTGGAGTTCCTCTCGCGCGGGATAATCCCGCACCTTTCGGTATTCGATTTCAAGTCCATGAGGAAGCCCCTGCATGAAAAAGGCAGGAAAGCGCTGATGAGCCTCGGTGAGGCGAAAAAATACGCGAACCCGCCCGGGACGATTTCCGAGAGCCTGCTCGCAGATGCCGGGATGCTTCTCGAAAAGGGCGGGGCCGTGCTGATAGACGGAGAGGAGGACCTGACCGCGCTCGCGTTCATACTGGAGGCGGGAAAGAAGGACATAATCGTGTATGGCCAGCCCAGGGAAGGGATGGTCATAGTCAGGGCGGATTCGAAATTGAAAAAGAAAATAAAAGGCTGGTTAGCCTCCTCCGCGGCCCTTGGCCATGAAGTAGAGGGCGACCCACGCAAATAGAGTAAGCACGACCGCTATGATTATCTGGGTCTGCTCGTCGATGCCGCCGACGAGGCCGGTGCCGAAATACGTCACACCTATGCCAAGCACTGCGGCGACGACGAGAAGGAGGATGTTCGTTACTGCGCTTCCCATTCAGGTCACTGGGCCGCGGACGGGCCCTTGGTAACGACGATCACGTCTTCGACGGATTTCACGTTCTTGTAGAGGATGCTCTTTTCGCGGAGCGCCTTCTTTGCGTCTTCCTTTCCACCCGGGAGGGATTCGAGCAATATCCTTGAGACTTCGCCGCCCTCGAGGTCGACTATGAAGTCCTGGGCGTTGCCGATGAATTTTCCGCTGTCGGAGAAGATATCCATTCCGTAGAGCCTAGACAGTTTTGTTCCCATATGGTTCACCTTGCCCCTTAATCGGGAATTTAATTAAAAAACCTTTCCCCAGCAATTAACGACGATGGAAAACGCCAGGATAGTGTACGCCCTTTACATGGGATTCTTCGCCCTGCTCATGGGCTCGATACTGATAACGCCGTACCTCGCGTTCAGCAGCGACATGGGCGGCGTGTACGGGGCATTCGCCGCGACCTGCCACCAGAAGCTCTCGCGCTCGCTCTGCCTCTTCAATGGCGCGGGTGGCTACTGGATTGGAGACTGCGTCCCCCAGACCGGCGCCTACGTTGAGAACGACCGCACTCAAATCAGGGTGCAGAACGACTCTGTGACCGGCTACAAGCTCCCGGTGTGCTCGCGCGACATCGGCCTTTACGGGGCGATGCTCCTTGGCGGGCTAATCTATCCATTCGTGAAGAAAATCGGGGACAGGAAAGTCTACCCTGCCATCTGGCTCGTCGTCGCCATCGTCCCCCTCGGCCTCGACGGGAGCATACAGCTCGTTTCGGAGCTGGGGCTCCTGCCCTTCGTGTACGAGAGCACAAACCTTATCCGGCTCCTGACCGGGGCGATAGCGGGCATCGCCGCCGCGTTCTATGCGATACCTATCTTAGTCAACATCTTCTCGAGGGACGAACCGGCGGCGAAGGCGATAGCCGGCGCCGCCCCGCAGCCGAAAGCGAGGCGAAAAAGCTAGAAATCCCCCAGGCTCTTCTGCTTCTTGTCCACCGAGCCTTTTTTCGGGGCGGACTCGTCCAGTATAAGCTCGCCGAAGACGCCGTCGTAACCTGGAACCCACTTCACCTTGCCGGTATTCACCTTCACGAGCGCGTCCGCGATTTCCTTGGTCGTCGCGAGGCGCAGCTGCTCCTCGGAGGCCTCGAACACCGAGAACTCGTTGCCGAAATACCGGATAATCTTCGAATACTCCTCGGCTACCTTCACCGAGGTTTCCGGCTTCTTCATTGCCTTGGAGATTACGGTCGGCAGCGGCACGATATACTGGAAAGGCACGGCGCCATCCGGCCTGAACCCCGCCTTGCGGTCTGCGAGGTCGGCGACGCGGTGCATCACCCCCACGGTGAGCTTCCGCCTGCATACGGGGCACAGGTCGTTGCGCGACTTGGATTCCGAGGGCGAGAGCAAAACCTTGCACTTGCGGTGGCCGTCATAGTGGTATTTTCCCTCCTCGGGGTAGAACTCGTAGGTCTTCACGAAACCTTTCCTTGTCTTTATCGTGTCGGTAACCGTCTTGTAAGTGACCTTTTCCAGCTCGAAAACATTCGCCTCGCGGCCGAGCTTCCCGGGGCTGTGGGCGTCGCTGTTCGATATCAGCGTGTACTTGTCGAGCGCGCTTATGGTCCAGTTCATGGCCGGGTCCGAGGACAAGCCGGTTTCGAGGGCGAAAATGTTCCTGGCCTGGTCCTCGAACGCCTCCTCGACCGAGTCCACGCCGGCCTTCGAGCCGAAGACCGAGAACCAGGGCGTCCACGCGTGGGCCGGTATCAGCATGCATTCCTTCGATATCGAAAAGACCTCCTCGGCAAGGTGCGCGCTCGACATCATGAGCACCGGCCGCCCGTCCTCGCGGAGGTTGCCGTATTTGCCGAGGATATCGTTGATTTGCGACACTACATCCAGGGAGGGGGCGAGTATCAGGTGGTGCATGCGCCGGTTCTTCCCCCTGAAATCGTAGGTCACGCTGACCTCTGTGCCGAGGATGAACCTGACCCCCGAAAAATTGAAGAGCCCGGCTTCCTCGACCTTCAGGTCGCGCTTCAGCTCGTTGAAATACACGGGGTGGGTGAAGTCTCCAGTGGCGAGGAGCGAGATGCCTTTCTGCTTCGCTCCCTCGGCCAGGCCGGGGATGTCGCATTTGGGGCTGGTCGCACGCGCGTACTTGCTGTGGATGTGGAAGTCTGCAATCAGCCTCATGATGAAACCAAGCGTCAAAATTTATTTAAAGAGGGGCTGTGATAAGGCGCCCATGGGAGGAAAAAGACCAGAGGCAAGGCTGCAGGCGCCGCCAGTATTACAGGATTTGGCATTCTGCTATAACTCGGCCAAGGAGTTCTACGACCCGTCCAAGGTCGCTGCCACGATAGCGGCGGCGGCCAAGAAGGCCGACAGGAACGTCGCATTGGCCGTGTTCGTCCTAGCCGGCACGGTAACGTTCCTCCTCGCGTTCCTTACATCCCTCGAGTCGGTCTACCTCGTAAATTATTCCTCGGACCTCGTGAGCCAGATGAGCGGGATACCGCAGCCGAGGTTAGAATTGGAGAGCCTGATTCCCGTCGCCATCTACCAGATACTGCTCTACGTACCTGCGAGCATCGTCGTGGCGCTGCTCCATGAGGCGATAACGTTCGGCATCTTCAGGGCCACGGGCGGCAGGGGAAAGTTCTGGACGCAGGTGTTCCTTGCATCCATCATCGGCCTCTCTATTTCGTTCAGCGGGGTCCTGAGCTTCTTCGTCCCCCTTCCGTGCCTCCAGATTGTCGCCGGAATAGGAATATTCGTCCTGACCCTGTATTTCATGTTCTATGTCACCGGAAAAGCCTACATGGAGATTCACGGGATATCCGCGCTCCACGCGGGCGTCGTGATACTTTTCCTCGCCATTGCGCGCCTTGCAGTGCTCGCGGTGCTCACGAACGCGCTCGCGGTCCTCATGGGGCTTCCGACGCCGATAAACCTTCCTGAGGGTGTTTAGATGCCTTTCAATGCGAAAAAATTCATCTCAGATTCGATAGAGGAGATAAAGGGGAAAGTCGGGGATGCGCAGGCGATTACCGCCGTGTCCGGCGGGGTTGACTCTTTCGTGGCCGCGACGCTCGCCTCGAGGGCGCTCGGGAGCCGGATGCACACGATTTACGTGGATACCGGCATGATGCGGAAGGGGGAGACGGAGAAGGTCAAGGACGCTGCCAGGTCCGCAGGCGTGCACCTCCACGTGGTCGATGCCGGGGAGCGGTTCCTTTCCGCGCTCGCGGGCGCATCCGACCCGGAGAAAAAGAGGAAGATAATCGGCGAGGTTTTCGTGAGGATATTCGAGGAGGAGGCCAAAAAGCTCGGCGTAGCATACCTCATCCAGGGCACCATCGCGCCGGACTGGATTGAAAGCGGAGGGATGGGCAGGGACACGATTAAGAGCCACCACAACGTTGGCGGGCTCCCGGAGAAGATGCACCTGAAGCTGTGCGAGCCTTTGCGCGAATTGTACAAGCACGAAGTGAGGATTGTCGGCAAGGAGCTTGGCCTGCCCGAGCACATCTATTCCAGGCAGCCGTTCCCGGGCCCGGGCCTCGCAGTGAGAATTGTCGGCGAGATTACGGAGGAGAAGGTCAAGATAGTGCAGGACGCCTGCGACATAGTGGAAAGCGAGCTCGAGGCGGCCGCGAAGGCAGGCAAGATGGAAAAGCCGTGGCAGTATTTTGCCGCGCTTCTCCCGTCCAAGACGGTGGGCGTCCGGGGGGACGAGAGGGCGTACCAGTATACGGTCATAGTCAGGGCGGTGAGGAGCCTTGACGGGATGACGGCGAACTTCTCGCACATACCGCACGATGTCCTCGAGAAGATTTCCACGAGGATAACGAACGAAATACGGACAGTCGGCAGGGTCGTCTACGACATAACCAACAAGCCGCCCGGAACGATAGAGATGGAATAGTTTTGGGCAGTTGCTCAACCCTTCGGGTTGACGTGCCCAAATGCAGGGAAAACACAAAGGCCGGAGTCTGGTCAGTCGGCGAACCCTGAAGGGGTTGACAAACTGACCAAACCGGACAGGATGTTTGATGAAACCTTGACAGGAGGAAAACAGGGGCAAAGTTTCTGTTCCAGTCGTTCCACACAACAAATATATCCCGTTCCAGCGGGAATCGACCCATGGAAACGAAATTCATACTATTACTCGGGACAGCAGCGCTTATGTCCGGCTGCCTAGCGGACAACAAGGTGGAAGTGAATATCTATAACGGGACTAACGCTTCCCCTGGGACGAATGCGTCCTCAGTGACGAACTTGTCCCCCGGGGCGAACGCCTCACCTGCTGACGCAACTTTCGCTCCGATTCTGCCGGGAACGCACATGGAGCGGATGGAGTACGGCGGCTACTCGCGGGAGTACCTGGTCCACGTGCCTCCCTCGTATGACGGCAGCAAGCCATACCCGCTTGTCATCGTCATGCACGGACATGGTGGCACAGCTGCCGGGATGGAGAAGATGACCGGCTTCGACTCCCTCGCTGACAGCGAAGGCTTCATAGTAGTCTACCCGCAGGGTGCAGGCATCCCGGGGGCGACCAATGTGAACGATACCCCGGCGTGGAGGGTCTCTTCGTCATGCTGCAGGTATGCTGTCGATCATGACGTGGATGACGTCGGATTCCTCGGTGCGATGCTCGACCGCATCGAAGGCGAAATCAATGCAGACAAAGACAGGGTATACGCCGCGGGGTTCTCCAATGGCGCGGGCATGGCTTACACGCTCGGCTGCGTGATGGCCGACAGGTTCGCGGCGATAGCCCCGGTCGAAGGAGCGATGGAGACTGACCAGGCCTTGAATATTAAATGCACCCCTTCGGGGCCTGTTTCCGTGGTCGCGATTCTCGGAACCAACGATCCCAAGGTACCGTATGATGGAGGGATATTCCCGGACTCGGTGCCGTCCCTAGTTCCGTCGGTAAGATCAGAAATCGATTTCTGGAGCGCTTTCGACGGCTGCACGATGGCCGCAAACGCCACCGAAGCCAGAGACGTCACGAGCGAAACCCACACGGAATGCAAAAACGGGACTGGCGTGCTTCAGTACACCATAGAGGGCGGAACACACATGTGGTCAGGCCCGAAGACGCAGAACCCAGCGAACAAGGAAATTTCCGCGACCGACGTGATTTGGGAGTTCTTCGATGCGCACCCTAGAAGCTGAGCTTTTTCCGGACGTCGCGGAGGAACACCACGCGCAGGGAATGCGCGTCCTCCTCGGCCATCTTCATCCTGAGGCCCCTCTTTTCGAGGAACGGGCGCACTGCCTCGGCGAAAGCCTTGAGCCGCTCCCTGCTCGGGAAGGTCTCGACGCTCGTGACCGAGCCGTATTTTGCCGAAAGGATTGAGCATCCCCTCGCGGCCCTCCGGTAGGGGAGGCCGAACCACAGCTCCAGCTCGGATATGTCCTCGTAGGGGACGAGCTTCGGCGCGAGCGAGAATATGGGCTGGATCTGGAGACGCTCCTCCATGAAGCGCAGGGGCACCTTGAAGAGCATCCCGCGGTTCTGGAGGAAAAGAGCGAGCGTGATAAGAACTATGAAGCCGCCTATTCCTGCAAGCACAACCACGGGCTTTGCCCGCGCGAGGAAATCGGGGGGCGAGACGTAAAGGTAGAACGGGAGAACGAACAGGAGGAGCACGGCGAGCGCCAGCACGACAAGGCCGCCGAAGCTCAAATCATCCGAGTATTCCCTTCCGTCGATGACAATCATACCTTCACCTCGCAAAGCACCACCGTGCCGGTGAGCTGGGGGTCTATCATTGAGTGGTTGGGGCTGAACCTGGCCCGAAGCTGGATTGTAGAGCCGGGGCTCACACCGCGCTCCTCGAGGTTCTTCGAGAGCGTATCATAGAAAGAGGAGATTATCGTGTTGTCGAGTATGGCCCGGACCATCTTCAGCGATATCTGGGTGTCGAACTTCAGGGGCCTGAGCATCCGCTTCCCGCTTTTTTCGTCTATCTCGTAGAAAAGGACCGTGACCTTTTCGGCCGCTATCTCACGCATCAGCTTCCGGTTGTTTACCATCCTATCAGCCAAGAAGGGAATCGAGAAGGCGCATGAATCTCGAATGGAGCGGCTCCGAGCCCTCGAGGCGGAGCGTTGAGACGTTCCGGGCTATCCGCATGTCGAGGTCGCTTTTGGCTACCGCCTTTGCGCCTCCGGGCCTCGTGGATTCGGCCGGAATCCGGAGGTGGGCCGCGCTCCTTCCGATTACGTCGAGCGGGCCGTGTACCTCCCTCTGCTCGCGCGCTATGGAGGGGAGTACTCTTTCGGGCGGCTTCGCCCTCTCCCTTTCCCGGAATGCTTCGGCCATACAACCACGTTTTTACTCTGATTCCAATTTGTATAATACTCTTTATAAGGTTGCTCCCAGACCAAATATCATGGACGGAATCGAAGAGGCGCGGAACCTGCTTTCCGGGCACAGGTTCGGCGAGGCCGCGGAAATCCTGGACAGGCTGCTCCATGAGGACCCGGATTCTGACGAGCTGTGGTACCTGCGGGGCCTCGTTTACCTCAAGGCCAAAAACTACGACTCGGCCCAGGAGTGCTTCGAGAGGGCCGTCCTCCTGGGGAAGAAGTCGAAATACTACCAGATTAAGGGCATGGCGCATTTCGAATTGTTCGAGCTGGAGCAGGCCATCGACGCATTCGGCAGGGCGCTCCAGATAGAGCCCGAGGACGCGACTACGAATTTCTTCATGGCGATATGCTACCTTTTCCAGGACGACCCGCGGGGCGAGGACTTCATCAAGGCCGCAAGGCGCACGGACCAGAAGAAGACCGCCCAGCTCGTGCTCAACTTCTACACGTTCTTCCTGAAGGACGACCCCCGAATCGGCCCCGAGGCGCGCGAGAAAATCGAGCGCGCGATGAAGAGCCTGCGGGGCTAGCCGTACACGAGTATGCCTGCCACTACCGAAAGGTTCAGAAGGGCAAAAAGCGCGTACACTGCGACAATCATCTTCTCGCGGTGCGCAATGCCGTAGATGACCCAGAACATCGAGGACAACGAATATGCGCCCCATGAGGCGAGCGACACGCCCGCAGCTGAATGAGTCGTCCATATCTGGAAAGCCTGGGGAACGGTCATCAGGACGCTGAAGAAGGCCACGATGAAGACGAGCGAGTCGAGCCTGTTCATCCACTTGTCAGGGTGGGGGTAGGGCTGGTTCAGCTCGTGTATCCTCTTGCGCTTGTGGAGATGGTGGATTCCGTCCGGCATTGAAATCAGTTTGTTGCCACGTACCCGGGCCAGTAACCCCTGCACTCCTCGCTGGATTTCTGGCCTGATTTGCCCGTGGTGTTCGTCACTATGCAGTAGTCGCCTTTTTCAACGGCGTACATATCCATCCGCATGTCGCTCCCGTATGCGCTCGTAGCGCCCCCGGAGTGGCAGGCCTGCCTGCCCCGGTATGTAGTAATGCCGTCCACAGTCATCGTGATTTCGAGGCCGAGGACCTTCGTGCGAGTCCATTGCCCGATTGCGCAGTTTTCGAGCGTGTCAGAGTAGTCGGGCGAGGATTCGAAGCCTATGGAGGACTCCAGGGCCGTGCCGGCAAGGTAGGATAGCGCGAGGACTCCCCCCACGCAGAGCCCGCAAAGGACGAAAAGCGCGAGCTGGTACTTCTCCCAGGGCCAAGGGAGGGCCTTGTGCAGGTATGCCCCGATGATGAGGCCGGCGAGGCCGATTGCAGCCTTAACGAGCGAGAGCACGAGGAAGAACGCGAGCGCCGAGGCGAGGCTGTCCAGGCCCCCGTTCCGGAGGCTGACGAGCGTGCCGCACGTTCCCAGGATGAGGAAGACGGCGAAGAAGGCCGCGAAGTTGACGGCGATGGCCTGCAGGGGGAGGTTGTCCTTCTTGGAGAGACGCCCCCCGAGGTAAAGCGGAATCGCGAAAAGCACCGCGAACTCGGTGAAGAAAAGCACCGCGCCAAGCGTTATCTTGCCTCCCCCGGAGGGATAGAAGACGTCGATGGCGATGTACAGCGCCTCCCATAAGGCGATTAGGATTATCGGGAGCGCGTAGATGCGTGTTTTCGCGATTTCCATAGGGGGGAGTATGGAGCGGACAATTAAAATATCACGCTGGGGGCGCATCTTTCCGCTTGCGCTTCGTTTTCGGCTTCGGGGCTTTGGCCGCCGGTCCAGGGGCTGCCGGGGCGTCCTTTCCGCCGGCTTCCCCGGATATCTTCTTATTCATCTCGTCGAGCCACACCCTCTCCTTTATCGTGTGCGGCGTGACTGACTTGGCTATCTGCTCGAGCGTCCCCGATTTGTCGCGCGAGAGCCAGTCCTTCTTCTTCTTGAGCGCCTTCAGGTACTCCGGGTTGGAAAGGAGTATCTGTATCACCGCCGTCTCGTTGTGCGACTTCTTCCGCTTGATCTTCTGGAGCTTCCGGAGCGCGGCCGTCTCCGCGACGGTCCCCCTGCCCTTGGAGCGGTTGAACTCGGTCATGGCCGACATCTCGTCGTACCTGAGGCGCTGTATCTGCGAGACGTATTTGGCAAGCGGGATGTGTATCAGCGAATCGGAAATCAGGAGCAGCCAGCCCTCCCGGAGGAGGAGCTTGTCCGCATTGGCAATCGCGGCGACGGCGTCGTCCTTGAACATCTCGCCGCTCATGTGGCCCCTGAGGATGGGGTAAGTGGCGACGAAGGACTTTGCGTCCACCGTGCCGCTCCAGCTCCGCAGGAAGTTCTTCGCGTCGCGGAGCTGGGCCCTCCAGCTCTTTATCTGGCCGAGCTTGGCGGCCGCCTCGGCCGGGGGAAGCTGCCTGAAATCCAGGAGCCACGCCTTCTTTGTGAGCACCTTGCCGATGTACTCGTCTTCCATGTAGACCGAAAGGAGCTCCGGAAAGTACTTGTGGAGCGCCCTGAACTCGTCGAGGTTGAAGAGGAGCTCGGTTATCACCTCGAGGTTCTTCCGGCTTATCTCCCGCTTTATCTCGACCATCTCCTTCTTGATGTCGCGGTCGTAAATCCGCTTGAACTGGTCCTCGAGCTTCTTGAGCTTCTCCTTCCGCTCGCGCAGGTAGCCGGCGGATTCCTCGAGGTAATCGATAAGCAGCTTCATCGCAGGCGCCCCTCGTATTCCTTCTGCATCGTAAGCGCGTCGATGTCGAGTTTCGGCGTCTCGCAGATGACGGTCCCGCTGTAGCCGCCCTCGGCGAGGACCTTCATGAAGGGCTTGAAAGGCGGCTCGTTGTTCGTGCCGAGGGGGAAATGGTTCTTCTCGCCCTTGTCGGTGTAGTTTATCTCGGAGAAATGGCAGTGGAAGCGCTTCACGTAGTCGCCGAGCGTCTTCTCGAGCCGCTCGAAAATCGCGCGGTAGTCGTCCTCCCCGTTGATGCGGAAGTCGCCGCGCGCGTGGAGGTGGGCAAAATCGATGGCCGGCTCGACCATCTCAAGCTCCTGAGAAAGGCGGATGTTCTCCTCGAGGCCTCCGAACGCGCCCTTCTTGCCTACGGTTTCGGCGCCGAGGCGGATTTTGACGCCCTCTGCCTTGAGCTCGGCCTCTATCTCCTTGAGGTTCTTCTTCGCCTCGGAATACGCCTCCTGCGGCGTGAGCTTCTGGTAGAAGCCGGGGTGGAAGACGGTTATGCTGCCGCCGGCAAGCGAGGTTATCCTTGCCGATGAGATGATGTGGCGCTTGGTGTTCGCGAGCTTGGTCGGGTCGCTGGTGCACAGATTGACGTAATAGGGGGCGTGCGACGACAGTGAAATGTCGAGCTTTTTGGCCTCGGCCGCTATCAGCTTCGCGCTGTCCTCCTTCATCCTGACGCCCTGTACGAACTCCATCTCCATGGCGCCAAGGCCGAGCGAGGCGCAGCAGCGGACGCCTTCGAGGCTGCCCTTCCCTTGGCACTGTATGGGTATCCCTGCAGGGCCGAACCGGATCCGTTTATCCATAAGAAGAAATTGAAAGTGAAAAGATAAAAATTATCGGGATATGCTCGCGTTCAGCATAATCAGGGGGTTTCCCTGGAGGCTCGAGCCGCCGTAGGCGTCAAGCCTGAAGGGGCGGATGTCGAGGCCGAGCGCGGCTCCCAGGTACATGTTGAACACGTTCCCCTCGCCTGTCAGGCTGTGGACGTATTCAGGGGCCGCGAACAGGTACGGGACGACCGGTCCGATGGGATATATCGGCACCCTGACCGGGAACCTCATCAGGAGCGCGTCCTGGTCGAGCGAGAACGAGCCGAGCTGGCCGTCCATCCTCGGGCGCATAGTGTGCAGCCACATGAGGCTCGCGTCGAGGTCTATAAGTCCCTCGGCGCTCGCTGTCCTTGCCCAGGTCCACGGAAGGGCCAGGTAAAGCCTCCCTGCCATCGGGACGAACGGGTCGTTCCCGAGCATCACCCTCGCGCGCACGTAGCGGTCGTATTCGTAGCCGAGCACGCCGTAGAACTGGAATGCGTGGTCGGTGTTGTCAAGCCTCTGGCTCCCTGCGGTTATGTGCGACTCGGTCATCCTCCAGCCGGGGGACACAAGGCCGTAAACGGAGTGCCTATCGAAGCTGAGGAACAGGCCGGCAAGAAGCTCGGCCGAGTAGGTCCTCAGGCCGGTCGTGGCTTCAGGAGTCTGCATCGAGAGCCCGTGCGAGGTTGTCCCGACGCCGAGGCTGAGTGCCACGTTCCTGTGGAGCGGGATGTTCCAGAAACCGCCGAGCTGGTACATGTCGCCGTCGTTGGCGTGCCTTCCGAGCTCGCGGATGGGCATGTACTGGCCAAGGAGCTGGCCCTGCACGCGCCTTGCCTCGTCGGCAGGCTGGGGCACCGGGGCCGGCTCCTGCCTCACGGGGGGCCGGGTTTCCCTGTGCTCGGGGACCGCGGGCTGTATCGTCCTTTCGACGACAGCCTCCGCGCTGACCACCTCGATGATTCCGTTCGGCCTCGAGACGGTTATCACCTGGCTGCCCGAGGGCACGCTCACGGTGAAGTCTATCGGGGTACCGACCGCCATGGGCGCCTGGACCGAAGAGCTCGTGGCCTGCGACATGGATGTCGAGCCATTGAACGTCTGCGGCGTCGCCTGCGCGCCGGAAGCGCCCACCGTATATTCTATGTTCCTTGCGTAAGTAGTGGTCTGCTCGTTGAACCACGTCGGGTCCACGACCGGGTAGAACCTCAGGTTGACCCTCGCCGGGCCCTCGACGGTTATCTGGGCCGAAAGGCTGCTCTGCCTGATGACGAGGCATCCGTTGTGCGCGTTGCTTCCATCTGTGACCTGGCCCGAAGTGCACTGCGTCTGGGGGGTTACCGTGCGCGGAACCTCCTGTGCGTGCGCATCCCTTTCTGCAAGCGGCGACAGCGCCAAAAATCCTGACAAAGCGCAGGTGGCCATCGCCTTCCTTGCCCAACCCATCCTCTCTCCTTCTCGGGGTTTGTTTGAATAGTTCATGGAAAGACATTAATTAAAACACTTTAAAAAGGTGCCGCTTCCAATGGCTTGTGTCGGCGGCTCTGACGTAAAGGAACCTTTTATAAATACTTTCTTACACAAAGGGCAACATGCAGAATCCTAAAAATGATGGTCCTAATAGCACTCAGGGAAAACCCGTCGTCAAGTCGGGCATGACCATACAGGGAATACGAGTCGTAGCGAAGCAGGAGCCTCTGAAGGAGGAGAAGATGGAGGCGCCAACCGAGAAGAAGGACAACTACTTCGAAATAGTCGACGAGCTCGGCCGCGGCGGCATGGGGATAGTCCTGCGCGCCAACCACGTCTTCCTCAAGAAGGACGGAGGGGTGGCCTTCAAGAACGAGGTAGCGATAAAGGTCATCAACTTCCAGCCGGAAAAGGGCTCGGACCCGACGCTCGTGGACGAGCAGAGGCAGAAGCTCTACGACAAATTCCTCGCGGAGATACAGGCAGTGTCCCAATTGAAGCACGACAATATAATAAGGATTTCACACTTCGGCGAGGACCTGGGCGGGGACTACGAGGGCATGCCGTTCTACGTCATGGAATACCTCGAAGGGATGGACCTCGAGCACTTCATGTTCAAGAGGATGGACCAGGCCACGAACCAGGTCTCCCCGATGTCATGGGACGAGGCGTGGCCGATAATGAGCGACGTCATCGACGCACTCGGGTACGCCCACGGGAAGAACATAGTCCACAGGGACATAAAGCCGGCCAACATTTTCCTCACCTTCAAGAACAACGGCGAGGTCAAGTTCAAGAGCGCCAAGGTCGTGGATTTCGGCCTTGCCGCGATAGTGACGGACGAGCATCAGCAGACCGGGCAGGTAGACGGCACGGTCGACTACATGTCGCCGGAGCAGATGGAAGGCAAGCCGCCGGATGCCAGGACGGACATTTACGCAGTCGGCGTGGTCCTTTACCAGCTGCTGACAGGGGATACGCCGTTCGGCAAGCCGGACTTCACAAAGAGCGGCGATTTCCAGTATGAACTCGTTAATCCCATCGCCGATGGCGAGCTCCTCGGGCGCGGGGATTTCAAGAACCCGGATGACGCCGAGAGATTCATCCAGGAGAGGGTGACCGAGTTCTATGGCAGGTTCGCAGCAGGGCCAAAATACCCGCCCGCCATGCCCAAGGCCATCAGGAGCGTGCTTGAAAAGTGCCTCGCAAGGGACCCGGACAGGAGATTCCAGAGCATGGACGAGCTCCGTGCCGACGTCGAGCACCGCAAGATATCTTCAAGCATGCGTTCGACCGAAGTGGTCACGGTCTCGTCGGGCGCCAAGCCATCGCCGACCGAGATGAAGAGGCCGAGCGTGATGGTCAGGCCCTCGATGCTGGGCGTCGTTACCACGCCGGGGCCGAATTCCCCTACTGAAAAAAGCCTGCCCAAGCCGGGCGGAGCGCCGATTCCGCTGACGGCCGAAATCTCCGGCGAAGCGACCGAAGTCAGCGGTCCGCCGGTGCCGGAGAGCCCGTGGGCCCAGCAGGCCGCTGTCGAGGTAGACCCCTCATTGCTTCCTTCTTCGCACATGCCCCAAGCAGAAACCGGAGCGCCCCAGAACCAGAGGGACATAAAGACGATGATAGTGCGCAATCCCCTCACGGAGGATGCCACGGTCGTTTCCCCACCGCACAAGCCCATCGGCAAATCGAGGAGGCTCCTCTATGCCGCAATCGGGGCAGCCGGGATAAGCGCCATGGTGGCCGGCGGGGTCTTCGTCGCCGCGAGGGCAAGGAGCGGGACCGAGGCCCAGCCGCAAATCTCGTCCACTGTGCAGGATGCGCCGCTCACGGCGCCTGATACGAGGACGAGCACCGTCCGCGCGATGCCTCCGGACGCGGGCCAGGCCCCGGCACCGGAGGTCCACAATGTCACGATTACCGTTACGACGCACCCCGGAGGGGTGGATGTCCTCATGGGCGACGGCCAGGTGTGCAACACGAGCACTCCCTGCGAGCTTAACATACCGCAGGGCAGCGAGCAGGTCAGGCTCACATTCAGGAAGAGCGGGTTCAGGGAGGAGACGAGGGAAGTCGTTCCTGACCAGGACCGCACGGTCGATGTGACGCTCGAAAGGAGAAGGGCTCCGCCGCAAGGCCCCAGGAACCCGCCGCGCGGCCAGCAGGGGCACGGGCCGGTCATCACTTCGCCCGATTGATTTTTTCCCGATTGCTTGTTTTGGAAGTAATTTCGATTCACAGCCAGTGGGAACACTGAGTAGTGTGAAAAGAAAATGGGATTGAAATGAGAAATAAAGGATGAAAAAAGGAAATAATGAGGGAGGTTCAAAAGGAACCTCGAAAAGGAGGGTGAAAGGGAACCCTGGTTCCCTTTACTGGCAGAGGTGCGTCACCTGGTTGCACACTTCGCCCTGCAGGCAGTCCCCGTTGTCGTTGCAGAAGCCGAGCTTGGCATTGCAGCTGTGGAGGCTGTCGCAGACCTGCCAGCTTCCGCAGTCGACGTCGGTTCCGCACCTGTCCTTCTTGGGAGTGCAGGTGTTGTTCTGGCTCGAGCAGAGCTCCCACTCGTTGCACTCGTTGTCCGCGACGCAGAAGCCCTGCCTCGCGACGCACTTCTTGGAAGCGGTGTCGCATTTGGCGTAGGTCGGGCAGCCGTCGTCATTCAGGCAGTACCCTTGCTTGGGCTTGCAGAAGTGCGTCTTGACGTCGCAGGTCTGCCAGGTCTGGCAGTCGCCGTCGAGGGTGCACCTGTTCTCGAGCAGGAAGCACCTCTTGCTCACCACGTCGCACTGTTCCCAGGAGTTGCAGTCTATGTCCGCCGTGCAGTAGCCGGGGGCCGGCCCGCACTTGTGCGAAGCAGGGTTGCAGAACTCGAACACCGGGTCGCACTGGTCGTCCGCATCGCAGTAGCCGGGGGCCGGCCTGCACTTCTGGGTGGAGTCGCACACCTGCCATGCCTGGCAGTTGGCGCTCGTGCGGCACTGGTTGTCCTTGAAGATGCACGTGTGGGTGTTGTTCAGGTCGCACCGCGTGAAGTTGTCCTTGGAGGAGCAGACGTCGTCGCTGTCGCAGTAGCCGGGCGAGGTCACGCATGTGCTGCTCGAGCTGTTGCAGAACTGCCAGCTCTTGCACTGCGTGTTGTCCTTGCAGCTTGCCGCTCCCGTGCCGCGGGAGCCCAGGCAGCCGGCGCCGAGCAGGATAATGAAGGCCATAAGTCCGAATAAGAGAATTCTCATGGTTCTGTATTAAGGTTGATAATTTTATAAGTCTTGCAGAATAGCGGGAAGCTCCTCGATGCCGGCAACCCGGAAGTCCGCCTTCGTCGGGACTGAGGCGTACTTGCCCGACAGCATGCGCACGGTCCGTATGCCCGCGGACGCGGCCGGCGCGATGTCCGTGTCCTCGCGGTCGCCCACCATCATGCAGGATTTGGCCTCCGCACCGAGCCCCCTGAGAACCGAGAGGTAGAAGCTTTCATCCTTCTCCCCTTCCTCGCACACGAACACGCGGTCGAAGAAGAGCGCGATGCGCAGGCGGATGAGCTTGTCCCACTGCTTGACCGAGTTCCCCCTCGTGGCGATGTACAGCCTGTGGCCCGCCTCCTTGAGGCGCAGGAGCGTCATCGGCACCTTGGGAAACGGCTGTATAGATGTCTTGGTGTCGTGGTAAGCGGCAACCGCGGCGGCGATATACCGGCTCTTGTTCGGCACCTTCATCTCGTCGAGGAGGTCGTCGAAGTGCCTGCCGTAGTTCGAGCCTTTCTTCGATATGATGAGCGAAAGCCTTTCACCGAGGGTTCCGGAATCGGAATCCAGCCCCATCCCTATCATCGCGTTTATCGCGTTCTTCCTCGCGAGGCTGGAGAACTCGGATGAAGGGAAAAGGGTGTCGTCGATGTCGAAAAGGACGTTCATGGAGTGGATTTGGAGAAAAGAAATTATAAAGACGGGACCGTGACGGTCATTATCCACTGGCACTGCGCCCCGGGCGCTACTATCGAGAGGCCGGAAATCGAGAGCCCGGTCGTGTTGATTATCGTAGTCTGGTCGCCCACCGCGCCGCCCCTCGTGCGCGCAGAGATGTTCTGGAGCGAGACCGCGCCAGTCGGCGCCACGAGTATCGAGAGCGTGACTTCAAGGCGGGCGGAGGCTTCCACCCCGAGGGCGGTCCTCAGGTCGGACGCGTGCATGATGAGCGCCTCGTTTATCCTCCTCCGGACCGTGTTCGCGCTCGCCGACTGGGAGCCGATTATCTCGGTGGTGTCCGTCGATGCTATCTGGGATGAGCAGAAGAATGAGCCCGGCCTCTGGTCTATTATCTCGACCGTCTCCTCGCGGGGCAGGCGCTCGTGCCTGGAGGTATGGTTCGAGTCGAGCCGGCACGAATCGGCGGTCTCGGTAATCGGGATTATTCCGAAAGTATAGGGCGCGCCCTCTGAAAGCGGCGCAATCCAGCCGCTGTAGCGCTCGCCCTGGTCCCTCCGGCCGTTCCCGCAGTGGAAGTCGACGTCGCATATTATGTAGCGGGTCGCCGCTTCGGGCTCCCTCGCGCGCGGGTCGCTCGACGGGATTTCTGTGAGCCGTTCTGTGACGTCCTGAGTCCGGATGCCATTCTCGTCGATGCGCACTTCCGAGCCGTGGGGCCCGTTTATCCTGATTTGGCGTATCCCGTCGCCGCAGTATCCGCAGCTCTGGGGGTCGAAATTAGGCGAAAGGGGGTCGGCTTCGCCCTTGTTCACCTGGCAGACGTTGTCCCCGCGAACAGGCTCCGGTTCGCACGGACTCGGGACCGTGCTCGGCGGCTTGTTGTCGCGGATGGACTCGGAAAGCGGCCTCCTCGTGAGAATGAGCGCCGCTATCGTGCCCCCTGCAACCACGGCTGCCGCGGCTATCCTTATCCGGTGCTTTGTCTTTTCGGACATGCCATTTTCCATGTTTCATCCCGGTGGTACGAGCACCCTAGCGTTCAGCCTGCACTGGCCGCCAGTCGCGGTAAGGCCGATTCCGGCCAGGTTTATGTAGCGCGATATCTCCCCGCCGCTGCACCCGGCGCAGGAGCCCGTGGCCGACTCGAGTGTCGGGTGGCCGTTCGGGTCGACCATGATCGAGGCGCTGACGGTTATCGTGACCGAGCCCGCTGCCCCGACGGCGCCCTGGACTCCTGGCCTGTCGCCGGTGACGCTGTCCCTTATCCTCGTCGTGAGCGAGCTTGGCGCGTCGAACGGGCAGTTGGGTATCGTGGTCACGGGCGTGGACCGCTCCTCGCAGAGGCACTGCGCATTGCACGACGCGCCCTCGCCGCACCGCGAGTGGTCGTTGCCGTCGCACTCCTCGGTGCCTTCCCTGCGGTTGTTCCCGCAGGTCTGGCCCGGCGGGTCCCTTTCGCAGGTGCAGCTCCTCGTGCAGTGGTTGCCTTCCTGGCACCCGCCCCTTGCACGGCCCCTAAGCCTCGGGTCGCACGCTTCGTTCGCGTCGAGCCTGCCGTTGCCGCAAGTGGGCGACGGGCGCGGAGGGGGCGGAGCGCATTCCTGGATGTTCGGGCACCAGCACGCGGCGAGCGAATCAGGCGTGCATATAGCGAGGTTCCTGTCGCAGGATTCCTCATAGCCCACGTAAATCGTGAAGTAGTTGCCGCCCGTCCTGAGGCTCTCGGGGTGGGCGTGCATGTTCATTATCTCGTCCTGCGACCTCTGCCTCGTCCTCTGGTCCACGGTCCCGGGCGGGAACGTGAACCTCGGCCTCTGGACGGGGGTGGAGCCGGGGGTGAATGCTGCGCACGGGTCCCTGCGGACGCGCTCGAGCATGCAGTCTATCGAGTTGGCCTCGGTTTCGAGCGGGAACGGGACCGTCCTTCCGCTCAGGTAGCGTATCGCCGGAGTCTGCGGGCCGGCATCCGTGCTGATTCTCGTCAGAAGCGCCGGGTCCCACCGAACCTGGTTTCCGGCCGGGTCCCTGACCTGTGCCGGGTCGGTCTGGCTGTCGCAGACGTTGTTCCCGTAGAAGCAGTCTTCAGGAGCGTACTGGGCGTTCGCGACGGGCGATGCGCCCTGCGGGCATGTCACCGCGTGCGTCTCGGCGTTCACGGTGCCTGTCGGCGCCGGTGCCTCAATGCCCCGCTGGCAGAGCACCTGCCCGGTGTTCTTGTCGCGCTGGTATGGGTAGGACTCCACCTCGTGGCAGATTCCGTCGCCCCGGACTGCGAGCAACGGGGCTTCCTGCCCCCCGCCCGGGCCGCAGCTCCTCGTGAAGAGGACGAGCGCCGTGCAGGCCGAAACGGTAAGGCCTACGAAGTACGACGCCTTGTTGTTCCGTATGTTCATTTTGGCTTTCTTCAGTGTTTCAGACATAAATGGCACCTCATGCCGATTTGAGCGCTATGTAATCGTTCTGGAGGGCTTTCTGCAGCTCCTTCCCGACGTTCTTGTCCGTGTGGTCGAAGACCGCGGCGAACGCCTCGTTCTGCCTGTCCATGTTGACGTAGTTTCCGGAGCCGTTCTGCTCGAACAGCTCGTCGAATGCCCTCCGCACTATCGGGTCCTCCTGAAGGTACCTGCTGAAGAGGCCTATCCTTTCCTTGGGGTCGAAGAGGACTTCCGCCAGCTTGTTCAGCCGCTTTTCGAGCTTCTGCTTCTTCACCCGCTCGAATATCAGGTTGAGGTTCTGCACGATGCGGGGGTGGATGCGCGCGTCCGCGAGTATGTCGTTGAACAGGCGGTGGCGCTTCATCTCGTAGAGGTCTTCCATGAACTGCGGGTCCTGGACGAGCGCTATGCGGAGGTGGTCCACCTGCTCCTCCCACTTGTCGTGCTCGAGAGTTATCTTGGTGAGCTTCGCGACCACGCGCTTCTCGCGCTCCCGCTCCTCGATGGAGTAGTTGCCGAGCTCGGTGTAGAGCTGGGCCTTTTTCCGGACGGCGCGCCTCCTGAAGAGCTCGGTAGTTGCGAGGGTGAAGAGCATGACGCCGGCGTAGCCGAGTATGACATGCGTCTTGGTGAAGTCGAACTCGGGCCGGTGCAGCTTGTCGTGCCAGATTATCGTGAGCGCCTGAGCGATCTCGCGGAACGAGTCCCTGTAAACGAGCGCGGAGCTGAAGCCTGCGATTCCGCCCAGAGTCCAGGTCATGGGGTTGGTGAAGAAGCGCCTCAGCCTTCCCGGCTCCTTTGTGCCCGGGGGCACTTGGCTCTGCCGCTCTGCGACAGGGGGAACCGAGGATATTCTCTTGCCATCGTCATTCCTGACGAAGGCCGGCTCATCCGGGGCCGGATCAACCATTGCCGAGCGCGGGGTCTTCTCCCTCTCGACCGCCTTGCCGCCGTTCCGCGATGCCTGCATCACGCGGAGCTTGTCCTCCTTCTCGGCGGTCTTCTTCTTCTCGAGGACGTCGAGCTTGCGGAACTGGATTATCTGGTCGACGTATTTCTCGAGCCTGCCCGGCTTGCCGCGGGCTATCTTGGTATTAAGATACTGGGTGAAGGCCTCTATTTTCTTCTCGGTGTCCTCGGCCAGCTTGTCGAGGGCTGCCTGGCGGTCCGGCTCGGGGAGGTTCCTTGCCTCCAGCTCCGCGGCCGGGTATTTGAGTATCGCCTCAACCGCGCCCTTTGTATAGGCCAGTTCGAGGAACCGTGCCTCGGGGCCGGGGATGGGCGCTCCGGACTGGAATGCCTTCATCGCGCTTTCCTGCAGCGCGACGAGCTTTTTCTGGTCGTTGTCGCAGAATGCCTTCAGGGACACCAGCTCCTTTGCATGCAGCTCCGCGGCCTTGGTCGCGGCCGCAAGCATCAGCTCGTTGAGCTTCTCGTAGGCCTGCCTGGTCCTGAGGCTGTTGTTGCCGTAGATTTTCTGCTTCTCGGAGTCAATGTCGACGAAATCGAACTTGACCGGAGGGGGAAGCGTCTTCGGAGCCGGCGGCGGTTTGGAGTGGACAGGCTGCTGCCCGGATACGACCGCGACGGTGTCCTCCACTCCTGAAACATGGTCAGTGCCTGCCCGCACCGACGGGGCGGGCGCGGCATCGGGAGCCTGGCGCGGGGGAGGCCTCACTGTCGGCCGCTCAACAGCGTGCGGGCTTTTTTCAACGCGCGTGAGCTTCTCGGCGAAAACTTCGTCCACAATGCCTGCCAGCCTTGCCGCGCCCGCGAGGGGCTTGAGCTCCGGGCTTGCAAACAGTTCGGGGGCGCTCGAGACGCGGTGCTTCTTGCACTCTGAGGCTACGAACTTGATTAGGTCTTCGCGCGGGAGGCTGCTCAGGCGCTCTATGTCATATAGGTTGTCCGGGTCGGGCTTTGCCGAGGCTGGAATGAGTTTCGGCGTTGCCCTCAGCACTATCTTCGGCTTGTTTGTCCCACCGTCGTTTTTCTGCCCCATTAGCCTCCCACCTTGAGCTTTTCCGGCACCTCTCGGGGGCCGGTTTTTATGTTTTATTCTTTATACAATTGTGTAAGTAACTGTTTTTAATAGTTCTGCCAAGTGGCAGAACATGAAAAAGGAAAAAATCATCCGGGCGGGACGTTGACGCTGAACCCGGTATTGCATGCAGCGCCCGGGCCGGTCGTCGATAGGCCCGAGAGGTTTATCATGCCCGCGACGCTGGCGCCGTTGTGCTCGCAGCCCGCGCACGATGCCGACGCGCCGGTAACGGTCGCGTGGCCGTCAGGGCCTACCCTTATCGAGACACGGACCGAAACGGCCTGTGTCGGGGCTGCCCCGACTGCGCTCCGCACTGAGCCGGAGTTGCCGGTGAGCATATCCCTTGCCCTCGAAGAGAATACCGAGGTGCTCAGGGAAGCGTCGCACGCTCCGCCGCTGACGGGCGGCTGCGCCGACACTACGGGAGTTGCGGTCCGCTCCGGCCTCGCGCCTCCGCTGTGGCCGGTCCTCGCGGGCTGGGGCGTCTGCTGCCCGCAGTCGGCTGCGCAGTAGGTCTGTCCCGCCGGGGGCGTCTGGTTGCATGACTCGGTGTAGCGGGCCACGCTGAACGAGTAAGGCCCACCGTCTACGCTCGGGCGCGCGAGGACCGAGAACTCCACGTTCCGGTCAACGGTGCCGTTGCCGCATGCGTAATCGAAATCGCACACAATCCTCCTGGGCGCTCCTGCCGGAGTCGGCTGGCCCGCCCTCGGGTCAGTGGACGGTATCTCGAGCGCGTTGGTCGCGGGATTGGTGTCCCTCGGGTCACGCAGGATGTTGCCGTCACCGCAGTATCCGCAGTCCTCGGGCGAGAAGTTCGGCGAAAGCGGGTCGTGCTCTCCCTTGTCAATCTCGCAGTTGTGGTCTCCCCTGACGGGGGCCGACGGGCACTGCGTTGTCTGAACCACCGGCGGAGGGGTTATCCTCTCCGGCTCGGGCTTGCAGGACCTTATAGCGAATATAAGAGCTGCAACTGATACGACGCCGACAGCCATCCCGCCGCCGACTTTAAGCTTCTTTGATTTTTCCTCGGTCATATTTACGCCTCCTTTTTATCGCCAGTCTTCTGTTCCTCAGGCTTCATGTGCCCGACTGCAGCCCATACGGCCAAGCCCACCATGACGAGCGGGATGCCGATGGCCGCCGGCCATCTCCATGCGCCCATGTGCTGCTCCATCCAGACCCGCAGGTCGGTGACCGCGAGGACCGTGGTGGCAAGCGCGACGCCGTACGTGCCCAGGACTAACTCGAGGGCGTGTTTCTTGACGGATGACAGGAACGTGCCGGTCTTCGAGACGGCCTTTACAGCAGCCTGCTTGGCCTTTGTCGAGCCTGACTCGACTCCGCCGACGTCCGCGAGAATCTCCTTGTCCCCCTCGGCGTTCACGCCGGAGAACATGAGCGCGACCGATACCTCCGACCCTTCGGGGGTCTGGAAGCTGACGCGCTTGGAGTCGCTCTTGGGAAGGACCACTTCATGCTCCTTTCCGAAGGCGGTGACCCTCGCTTTCACGGCGTCGGGCCCTGCCGCTCCGTCGTATTCTATCCTGACCGGGCCAAGGCGCCTGCCTTCTCCCTCGTCCTTGAATGCGATTTTCTTCGTGGCCAGCTTCGGGGGCTCTTTTGGGGCCGGTGCCGGTGCTGGGGGAGCCTCATCGGGAACCGCAACCGGGGCAGGAACTGCCGCGGGAGCCGGTGCCGGAGTAGGGGTATCGATTGCCTCGAGCGCCGAGAGGTCCGGCAGGCCTGCAAGCGAAGCCGGTACGGGCTCTTCCGCAGGCGCCTCGACGGGCATCGGTGGCGGGGCTTTCCGCGCCGGTGTTACGGGGGCGGATACCTTCGGGTTGGTCGGGGGGGCCCTGTGGATATCCTTCGGGACTGCCACGCGGTGGGCTGCCGGAGAAACTGCCGGGGCTACCGCCGGGGGTGCATCGCACGGCTCGGCAGGCCTGGGCCTGACCGCCCTCTTCGTTTCGGGAGCCACAGCCACAACCACGGCCGAGGCCGCGGGGGGCTCTGCAAGAGGAGCCGCTTTCGGAGCCGGGGGCTTTACGCTCTCGGCTGCCTGCTTCGCGGCTTCACGCTCTCTCCGTTTCTCTTCCAGTGATTTTGCCATTAAGATTCACCTTCCGACTGCTCTGGCTGGGATATCTGCATGAGGATGCTCTTCGCGTTCTCAAGGACAATCACAGCCTCCTGCTCGACTTCGACTTTCGCGCCTGCAGCGCCCATCGCGCGTTCTGAGGTGCTGACGGAGTCGGGGTCCGCAAGCTCGCTGAGCTTGTATCCCTTCCTCCTCGCGAGCTCGGCCATGACCGTTTCGGGGACTTCCACGAAGGTCGTCATGAGCTTCTGGCAGAGGTCTCCGCCCCTCCTGTTGAGCACGTCGACGAACTCGTTGACGTTGCCCTCATTGAGATCTAGGAGGTAGTCGATAAGAAGCCTCGTGGTCGACTCCTGGTAGTCCTGCGCGAGCCCGTGCACGCGCTCGTAGTCCTCGCCAGCGACAACCTGCACCGCGGCCTCGAGCCTTTCGAGCCGCTCTCCTGAAGCCTTGGCCTCGAGCTCGGTATTGAGCTGGCCGAGGTCCTGGTCGTGCGTTTCCACCTTGCCCGCAAGCTCGCCGACTTTCTTCTCTGCGGCCTCGACTTTCCCTTCGAGCTCCTGGACCTTCTGCTCTGCGGCCTGGAGCGCGCCGACGCCCATCTTGCCCTCGAGCTCTTCGTTGAGCTGGTTCATGTCCTCTTCGTGAGTGTTGACTTTCCCGGTAAGCTCCTCGAGCTTCTGCTTTACCTGCCCGAGCTCTCCCCTGAGCTCCTCGAGCTGCTGCTGCAGCGGCTTCACGAGCTTCTGGAGTTCGGGAATAAGCTTCTGGGCAACGCCCTCGATGAGCTTGTCCACGCCGCTTCCTGCCGGCGCTTTCGGCGCAGGGGGGAGCGAAACCGGCACAGCCTTGGGGGCCGCCGGCTCGGGCGCGGGGGGCCTCGTCGAGTCCGCAAGCGGAGTGAGGTCTGCCTCCACGGTGACCTTGTCCTCCTCGCCGTTCCTTGCCGGCGCTGCAAGCGGGCGCTCGAGCGTTATGCCATCTACGTCATCCCGCTGGATAGTTTCGGACGCGGGCGCCTTGGGCGCAACCCTCGGTGCCGCTATGGGCTTGAGCGCTACCTTCTTCTTCCCCAAAAGTTCTTTCATCCTGTCTGCGTCTGCCATCATGATCCCTCCTGTATTACCGGTGATTCAACCTCATCGGCTATGTCTGCAACGTCAAGCTCTCCCTTCTGAACTTTCAGGAGGAGCTGGATCTTGAGATCGAGCTGCTCGAGCAGTCCCTTGACCTGCCCTACGAAACCAACCGCCTTGGCAGCTTCGGCCTTCGCCTCTTCGGCGCTCGCCTTCGCCGCTTCCGCATGCTGCTTGGCCTCGTCCACTTTCCCCTCAGCGTCCTTCGCTGCTTCAGATGCCGCCTGGGCCGCGCCCTCGGCGTTCTCGGCCGACCTCAATGCGGCGCCCGCGCTCTCAAGAGCCTTGGTGGAGTTCTTCCAGACCCTGAGGACGACGTCCCTCCCTGAAAGCTTCTTCTTTTCCCCGTCGACGACCGCCTCGAGGCCGATTTTATCGTCCAGCCTTGAATCCACTGCGGAGTTTATGTCTGCCTTGATTGCAGCGACGGTTTCCTTTGCCTCCTGCGCAGCCGCCGAAGCGCTCTCAGCTTCACGCGCGGCCAATGTTGCCTGGGTATCGAGATGCTGTGCCTTGGAGTCGAGTTCTGAGTGGGCGTCCTTCACTTCCTGCGCGAGCGTGGCTATCTCGGCGGCCTTCGACTCGACCTTCTCTCCCGCGAGCTCAGCGCCCCTTGCAGCAGCGCGTATGGAATCCATCGAGCTGTTGACGACTTCAACCGCGTGGGATGAGAGCTCGACCATGGTCTCGCCCAGCTTCCCGAACTCCTTCTTGGCGTCGTCTGATTTCTGCTCGAAGGTCCTCCTTGGTCCATTGCCGTTCCTTGTCTGCTGCGTTCCGCCTCCCGTCAAATAACTCACCCCAAAGTATCTAGTCTAAAGTGTTTTATAGTATAATTTAGTGGGAAATATATTTAAATGTTTGCTTAAGTTAACAAACGTGGAAATGCTCCGGCCCTGCCGCCGAGAAAACCGCCCTCAGGTGGTAGGCCTCATTGAAGAACTTCAGCGAATACGACGTGGATTTGCTCATCCCGCGGACGTCGGCCCACAGGGCGCTCGCCATCTCATAGGCGGATGCCGGCTCCAGCTCGCGGTTCCTCAGGCTGTATATGTAATATGAAGAGCGCAGCAGGCGCATCGCGTCATCGCATGCAAGGTGCATGCTCGCCTCGGAAACAATGTGGCCGTCCGATTCATCGCGCCCGAGGCGCAGGGCGAGCCTCATGTCAAAATCCGAGTAAACGTAAAAAAGCATTATCTCGAGCTCGCGGGGGGTTATGCCGAGGCCGCGGGCTGTCGCCCGTATTTCCTCGAGCCGGCCTTCGGAGAAAAATATGTCCTCGATATAGCGGAAATCAGAAATGGTCTTTTCGGCCTCCGGAGCCTGCGGGGAGAAAGAGGCGAAAAGGACGACTGCCGCATGCATCCCGGCAACGGCCGTGCGCCTCGTGAGCGGCAGGGGCTCTTCCTGCGGCTTCCGGATTCCTTCCGGAGGGACCCTGAGCGCCTGCATGAGGGAGCGCACGAAGTCGTCCTTTTTTTCCAAAGACGGCTTTGCGAGGCGTATCCGCCTTTCCGGGTTGAGAGCCAGCATATCACCTGTTTCTGTACGCATAATTTTGTGATAAAGGAATTAAAAATCAGACCTTTTTGAGGACAATCGACTTGTCGTCGTTCTTGCTACCGCGCTCGCAGCAGGTGCAGAGAGGCTTGAACTCCTTCTGCCCGTTGGGCCGCCTCTGCTCGGCCAAGTCGACTATCATCTCCGCCGCCTGCTTCATGTCGCCGCCGCACTGCTCGATGACAATCGGGAACTCGTGCGAGCACAGCGGGACCGTCAGCCCGTCGCTGCAAAGGAGCCGCACGTCGCCCGCCCGGATTTTCAGGGGGGCGTAGTCCTGCTTCTTGTTGTTAATCGTCATCGCGCTGATCGTGTGCCCGACCGCGCCTGTGACTATGTTGCCGTGCTCGGAGCCGAAAGCCTCTATGAGCTTTTCGTAGAGCATAGGCTCGCCGGTGCCCTGGCAGAACACGCTGCCGTCGCGGGTAATCGTGAAAGAGACCGTGCGGCCGTCCGTGACCGCCTTGAGGCTGTCGTCCTTCTGGACCTTGAAGGATGTGCCCGGAACCGCCAGGTTCACGGAAGTGCCGTATTTGGCTATGACTTCGGCCACCTCTTTCACCTTGTCGCTCACTGGCAGGCCGCTCTCCAGCACCTGGTTGACGAAGGAATGGCCGAGTGACGAGTATATCATCTTCCCTTCACGGTAAAGTTTCACATCGCTGTCGCCGACGTGGGCCTCGAAGAACTCGTCGCCGCGGAGGAAGCCGATTGTGGCGGTCGTTCCCATCTTCGTCGAGCCGTACTGGCCCTTCTTGTGCTGCTCCAGCGTGATTACGGCATCGGCAAGCACGATAACTTTTCGCATGTCCTCCGGGCGCGTTATCCAGCCAGAGAGAGCAGCAACTTCGAAAACCTGCTTCATGAAGCCGCTCGCGAGGTATCCGCCCTCGTGGCCGCCCATGCCGTCGAAGACCGCATCGAGCTCTATTGTTTCCCCGTTTTCGAGGCTGACAACGGCCTGCGAGAGCGAGTCGTCGTTGGTTTCGTTGTATTTTTCCTCGCCGATGAGCGTCTTTCCCCCGCCAGGGGCGTCGGTCATCTGCAGGCGCCTCACCTGCTTGTCCGGGAATTCGACATGAACGAATTCATCGTTCCCAACCTTTGAGTGCGAAACGAAACGAACTGTCTCCTTGACCATCTTGCCGCCGGCTTTCCTCTGAACGTCCAGGAAGACGCCGGTCTGGTCTTTCCTCGTATCGACAAGCGAATACCTGTCGCGCACGATTTTCGGCCTGCACACAGAATCCTTCGACACAAGCGTTCCGGCCGCCCTCACGTGCTGGACGCCGAGGAACTGGGCGAGGGTCGCGAACTCCTCGTGCTCCTGCGCCGAGCAGAGTATGTCGCGGAACGGGTTCGGCGCAAGCTGGTCGTGGAGATTCACGACAGCGGCGTACGGAGCCTTCCCGTCGGACTTGCGAAGGAGCTCGTTGACGAACGCAGTAGTCATGTTGTTCATTTCGTTCTGGTCGGCCGGGTTGTGCTGGTTTATCCTCGTCATGAGGCGGAAGTCCTCCGGCCGGTACTGCCAGTCGGTGAGGAACACGACCCTGTGGACGAGGTCGGCGGCTGCGAGCGTGTCGAGCTTTCCTGATTTCCAGAAGTCCCGCCTCGCATCCATGCCGGTTCCGAACCAGAAGCTCTCGAAGTTGCGAATCGTGTGTATGTAGCGCGCGATGTCTTCGGTCCGCGTCAGGTCATCTGCGGATATCTTGTCGGCAGGCTTCCTGAATATCAGGCCGAGCGTCGCCATCTCTTCGGGGGTGTAGCGCTTGGCCCTCGCGGCGACCTTGCCGCTCAGGTTGATGAGTGCGAATACGTTCGGGTAGTGCTGGTCCCAGTAGGTTTTGAGCTTCTGCGGCTCGCCAGTGAGCCAGAGGCCGAAGCCTTCAATCATCTGGGGGGTCACGTTGTTGTGGGCGACGCCGAAAACTTTCCCCACTGCCTCGAGCTGGACCGGAGTGAGGTTTGCCGGGTTCGTCGCGGCAGCGTACATCTCTCCCAGGTCGGCCGAGCTCAGGCCGCAGACGCGGTAAAGCGTGTCCAGGCAGGACTGCAGGTGCTCGCGCTCGCTCGGCTCGCCGACTTCGGGCTGGCCCCGCCAGTCTCCGCCGGTCCAGACGCGCGCGAGGCGGTTGCGGAACCGCAGGTCGCGGACGCCGGGGTGGAGGCGCGTGAACTCTTCCAGGTCGGATTCTGCGCACTGCCCGGTCTTCCCGAGAATCTCCATGGCGAGCTCGAGTGCATTCGGGGACTCCCTGCTCAGCTTTTCGAACATGACTGTTATCGGGCGGAAATCCGGCCGCGTTTCTTCCTGCGGTTCCTCTTCAATCTGCGGAACCGGAGACGCCGCCGGAATCGGCGTTTCCTCGTCTATCCTTATTTCGTCCAGCGTGGTCGCGACCCGCGGGGGCGCGGCATCCTGCGCCTGCGCGGCCTCGGGCTGCTCCTGCACAGGCGCAAACATGACGAGCGTGTCGCCCTTGGTTTTCTTCCTTGCACGGGTCTCCTCCTCAGCGAGCACCCGGGCGAAATCCACGAGCTCCTCGTGGGAATATACGGCCAGCAGGCGCGTGACGGCCGGCAGGTATACATGCGGGACATTGTCGGTCTGGCCGAGGGAAACAAAATACCTTATCGTCCTCGCTACGCGCCGTACGAGCTTCCCTTCGTCACCTTTGGGGAGGTGTTTTTCCAGGTCGAGGTCGATGGGGTCGTTCGAGAAAGGGAAAACGAGGCGGCCGACCGGCGGCTCCGCAGCAGGGGGCGCGGAGGCCTCACTGACAAGCTCCGGCGGCGGAGGCCTCAGCGTCGTGAGGGACTCGCGGTTCGCACGCTTTTGGCGTATGACAGAGAGCGCTATTTCGAACTCGGGCATCTGCTGGTGCTCCTTGGCCATCTGGAGCATCTTCTTCACTCCCGTGAGCGTCATGTGGTCGGGGGTCGTGAACCGGACATCCCGGTATTCGACGACCATCCTCCGGGCGACTGTAAAGTCCTCCTCCGCGAGCTTCCATGCATCCGCTTCGGAAAGTGCAGCGTCCTCACCGGTAATTGCAGCCACATGCGCGGCCTTCCCGACAAGTTCGAGCGCGATTCCGAGCTGGGCCTGGCGGTCCTTGCGCGCGGTTGCATCCGTGAACCGCTGGTCCTGGAAAAGAGAGTTGAGGAGAGGCGCGAGCGGAAGCGGGGCCTTGAGGCCGGTATGGGGAAGCGTGGTGAAGAAATCGCCGTATATCGTAAGGCCGTAGGCAAGCGAGCACTGGCCGGCTGTGAACTCCATGCCCGGAAGGCCGGAGTGCGAATATGTCGCGTCCTGCCCGGGCTTGAGGACGACTTCGAGCTGGGACTGGAGGTCGCGGGCGGAAGGGGGGGCGTAGTTCGGCGGTATGATTCCGTCGACGGCCGGGACCCTCAGCTTCTGCATGAGCGAGCGGGCAAGCTGGCCCGTGGTCTCCCCGTCCTTTCGCAATGGGAGTTTTGTAAGCTTGATGCGGGATATAACATCTGGATTAGCCTGCGGCAGAGCATCACCTGTTTGGATATATTCACTTTTGTGTAAATCGTTTTTTAAATTGTGGTGTTTTTTGGTTAATTCTCGCGATAGGGCGATTAGCCTGAAAAGGTACGCCGGCTCATCAAGCTCCCGCGCCGCTATCTGGAGCTCGGCGGCTTCGGTCCGGTAGAATTCCGATACGGCCTCGAGGGGGAAGCCGGTCTGGACATACCTGTCAAGGATGCGCGCTATAGTGAAGAGGACGTTGGACTTGTCGGGAAGGTCCTGAAGGGCCTGCTCGAGGAGCGCGTTCTTCCACGAAACGGATGGCGAGAACGGGATGAGGGTCTCCGGAAGCCCGTAAGGCGAGGAGCGGAGGTTCTTTATGTCGTCGGGAAGTATCTGGCGCTCGGCCTCCCATACGGAAACCCCGCGCCCGGCCGCGATGCCGCAGATGAGCTTGACGTATGAAAGCCGGATTTCCTCGAGGTCGGCCGGAAGGTCGGCGGGCGCCTTCGGTTTCGGCCTGCTCCGGATTCCTTCCAGGTACTGCTTGGCAAGGACCAGCGCGTTCTGGACGTCCTGCTCGTCCGGCTTCACCTGCCGGTTTCTGGGAGAGCTCTTCCTCTCCTCTAGATGGCGCGGCCTGACTTCCATGAAATCACGTCTTCATGCACTGGGGGATAAATAATGACAGGAAAGGTTTAAATATGGGTGTTTCGCGCTTGTGAAAACGTATTAAAAACAGGCGGGAAAATTGGGATTTTGACGATTTATGCGACGGGCACCTGGAACATCACGCCGACAAGGTAGCCTGAGAGCGCGGCCGCGCCCCCTATGACCATCAGCTCCACCCCGCCCTTGAGCCACTTTCCGGAAGTGAGCTTGCTTTTGTACGCGCCGACTATGAAAAGCACCGCGAGGGATGCCGCAAGCGACGGGGCGACGGATTCGGAGGTCGAGAGGAAGAAGAACGGCGTGATGGGTATGAATGAGCCGACTATGGCGCTGAAGCCGACGAGCATGCCCTGCCAGAAAGGCGACATCCCCTCGGCCGGGTTCTCGAGGCGCAGCTCCTCGCGCATCATCGTGTCCACCCAGGCCTTCTTGTTTGACGATATCCCTGCGACCACCTGGTCGAGCAGTTTTCCGCTGAGGCCTTTCTCGCCGTATATCTTGCGGAGGTCCTGCTTCGCCTTTTCGGGGGTCTTCTCCACTTCCTCGACCTGCTTCTTCACTTCGCTGTCGTAGTGCTCGGCCTCCGCGCGGCTCGATGTGTAGGCGACCGCGGCCATGCTTATGCTTTCGGCAAAAGTCGCGGCGAGGCCGGCAAGAAGCACTATCGGCGTGGAATTAGTGGAGGTGGCGACGCCAAGGACGATGCCGAGGACGTTGACAATCCCGTCCTGCCCTCCGAGGATTATGTTGCGGAAAATCAGGCCGAGCTTCGCGGTGTCGTTGTGGTTGTGTTCCTTCGGCCCGGGCATCGGTATCGGAAAACCAACAGATACTATCTTAATAAGGATTTCCCATGTAATGTTGTTTTCTAAAGGATTGCCCAGAAGAATCCAGGATTTCGGGCTTTGCCCGAATCGTTCAGTGTATCGAGGAAAGTTCGGGCTTGTAGCTCAGCAGCAGAGCGCTCCGTTCGCATGAAACTTTTTGGAAAAGATTTCATCAAAAACCGGCTGTTGGCAAACCCTAAGAGGGTTTGCCGACATGAAGTTTTTGATCGACCTTTTTTCCAAAAAGGTCGAAAATCGGAGAGGCCGGGGGTGCGAGTCCCCCCAAGTCCATTTTTGTTCACAGGCCTCCGATCGGACGACGCTTCGTTCGATGGGCCACAGAACGGTGCGCCGTTCTGAAGGTCGCCTCAGGCTCGGCCCCTCCAAACAGGATAGGAGCGGAATGAAGAGCGCGGGCCTACTGCAAACATTATATTATTTAGCTTTCAAAAGGGGTTGAAGATCTAATGCTTCCAAACATCTACAAAGGCGATTACAGGCTGTTAGCGATAATCCCGCTCGCACTGATACTGATATCGCTCTATTACATCTCCCACGTGAAGATGGGAGTGGACTTCCAGGGCGGGACCGTCGTCACGCTCTCACTCAAGGAGAACGTCAACCCGGAGGAGCTTGCCGGCAAGCTGCAGGCCGAAGGCCTCGACGCCAACGTGAAGGTCTTCCAGACGGCTGTCGGCTACAGGGCCGAGATAGAAATTCCGCAGAGCGGGGACCTCGTGAAGGCAGAGGACCTCAAGAACAAATTCAACGCTCTCCTGCCGGCCGTCATCGACCTGGAGATTGCAGGCTACAAGAACGGGAGCAAGCAGGAGGAGTACGTGCAGAAGAAGGCCGAGCTCGACTCCCTCGCGGACGAGATGTTCATGCTCGCAGGCACAAGCCGCGGGAGCCTCAACATAAGCGGCACGAACGACCTCCAGAAAAAATTCGGCTCCGCATACTCGTCGGTCTTCTCGGCATACCAGAAATCCATCACCGAGCCAATCAACAGGCACGTAGAGTACGATTCGATATCCGTGCAGGCGGTGAGCCCGGCATTGTCCACGCATTTCATCGGCGTCGCGATAAACGTCGTCATAATCGCAATTGTGCTCGGCCTCATACTGGTCTTCCTCTTCTTCAGGGAAATCGCGCCAAGCATCGCAGTCCTCACAGGCGCGGTGAGCGACATCGTAATCGCGCTCGGTGCCATGGGATTCTTCGGGATTCCGCTCACGCTCGGCTCGTTCGCGGCGCTGCTGATGCTCCTCGGCTTCTCGCTCGACACGGACATACTCCTGACCAGCAGGATGCTGAAGAGGAAGGGCGACCCGAGGGACAACGCATTCGATTCGATGAAGACCGGGATGACCATGAGCCTGATGGCGGTGGTCGCGTTCGGCTCCCTCTTCATCCTTTCGGTCCTCACGCACATACCCACGTATTTCGAGATATCGGCGGTCGCGCTCGCGGGCATCGTGGGCGACATGTTCGCGACCTGGGGCATAAACGGAGTAATAATACTTGCATACATCGAAAGGAAAAACCGCGGAAAGGCGCAGGGGAGGGCTGACTAGATGGACTTCTACAAGGACCGCAGGTTCCTCGTCCTCCTGCTCATGTTCTTCGTTTTCGCGGCGGGGATAGTCTTCCTCGCAGGATGGCTGCTCATAGCGGCTCTCGTGTTCTTCGGGGCCGCCTCTTCCATGTGGAAGGAGTCGCACATCAAGATGGCCGGGATAGGCTTCCTCGTGCTGCTCGCAATCATAAACATCGGCACGCACAGCCTCAACTTCGGCATAGACTTCGTGGGCGGAACGAGAATCCCGGTGGTGCTCGACCAGCCTGTCGACCAGGCCACGATGAACGAGCTCGTCCAGAGCATAAAGAGCAGGGCGAGCACTCTCGGCCTCAAGGAAGTCAAGGCCAGGGCAGTCGGCAACAGCCTCGTCAACGTGGAGATTGCCAGCTCGGACGAGAACACGATAGACTTCATAGAGAAGACGCTCTCCCAGCAGGGGGTTTACCAGGGGATAGTGGACGGGAAGGTCGCGGTGAGCGGGGACGACATATTCAGGACCTCGATAACCCCCCTCTCGTCGCAGGAGCTCCTGCAGCAGGGAGCAGACTGGGGCGTCAGGTTCTCAGTGGATCGCGAGGGCGCGGAGAAATTCGCCGACGCGGCCAAGGGGAAGGCCGACTACCCGATATACATGTACCTCGACCGGCCAGTGGACGCGGTTCTTTTCTATGACGAGGAGACTTTCAGCGGGTACGTGCTCGGAGATTCCGGGCAGAAGGAGTCCCTGAGGGCTCTCCAGGACGCATTGAAGCTCGAGGGCGCGGACATACCGGTCTATCTTATCCAGAACGGGAGCGTGAACGCGACCCCGATGACCAACCAGACAATTGCGATAGTCGCTGACAACCTCAGCAACGCGAGCAAGGAGACGCTGCGCCTCAAGGGATTCACAATAAAGGAGAGGAATTCCACGCAGATGGCCCCCGAGTTCTCGCGCTCCAAGAGCGGGGTGCTGTTCGTGAACAGGCTGGAGGCAGTAGGTCTCCTCACAGGGCCGCTCCTCTCGGGCCAGATTACAACGGGAGTCCCGAACTACGGATACGTGGTGAGCGGGGGCGTGAACGTCGCGGACCCGAGGCTGAAAGCGGCCGAGGCCGCGACGCGCGCGAAAAGCATAATATCGATACTCAAGGGAGGAGCCCTTCCGGTGCAGATTTCGCTCGGCTCCCGGACGACGCTCCCGGCGTCACTCGGAAGCGAGTTCCTGAAGCTCAGCCTCATAGCGATTGCAGGCTCGCTCGTCATCATTTCGCTGCTCATCGGCATCCGGTACCAGAACATCCGCGCGACGCTGCCCATCATCCTCATCAGCATGGCCGAGCTCACGATACTCCTCTCGATTCTCGGCTCGTTCACTATCGACCTTGCGGCCATGGCAGGAATCATCGCTGCCATCGGCGTCGGCGTGGACGCGCAGATAGTCATCACGGACGAGCTCCTCAAGAAGGACGACCACAAGACGTCGGACAAGATAGAGTTCGCATTCGGGGTCATCAGGACAAACGCCATCGTCGCCATTTTCTCCATGGTCCCCCTGCTGTTTTCGGGGCTCGTGGAGATTATAGGATTCGCGATTTCGACCATGCTCGGCGCGCTCCTTGGCTACCTCCTCACGAGGCCGGCATACGCCGTGATTGTCGAGAAGGTGCTCGAGGTAGAGAGGAAGGAGGCCGCGGCCAAGAAGGGGCAGGGGGCGTCTTAAAAACCCTTTGTTCCATAAATTATAACATGCCTGATTTTAAGACACCACCCGGCGGAGAGCATAGAGGGCCTTTGAAGGGGTTTGTCAGGAAAATCCGCGACAAGCTGGCCCCCGACAGGATGGTGGGCAGGGAGTTCGACGGCTTCAGGATAGAGGAGAAGATAGCCAAGGGCGGCATGTCTACGATATACCGCGCGGCGGGCGCGGGCATGAGCAAAGCGGCCGTGAAGATTCTCGACGAGGAATTCTGCCGCAGCCAAAACAGCGCCTCCCACTTCATTTTCGAGGCCGAGCTGATAGAGAGCATCAGCCACCCGGGCATCGTGAAGGGCATTTCCCACGGCGCGATTGACGGCTCGAGGCTTTACACGGTGATGGAGTACCTTGAGGGGACCGACGCTGGCTCGTTAATTAGGGGCTCGGGCCCAATCGAGCCGGAAAAAGCGCTCGCGATAGCGCTGCAGGCCTGCCGGGGGCTCGCAGAGGTGCACGGGCGCCGGGTGATGCACAGGGATGTCAAGCCGGACAACATGATGGTCGGGCCCGGCGGGCTTGTCAAGCTGCTCGACCTTGGGATAGCGAAGGCGCTTTCGGCCGGAAGCGAGGACACATGGGACGGGAAGATATACGGGACGATATATTTCGTCGCCCCCGAGCAGACGATTGGAAACAGGTACGACGAGCGGGCGGACATATATTCGGCAGGCGTCTCGCTTTACAGGATGCTCACCGGCAGCCACCCATTCGAATCCGACGACATGAGGAAGCTCATTTTCCTGATACAGAACATGACGCCGAGGCCGCCCAGCGACGCGGGCCCGGGCCGGGGAATCAGCCCGGGCGTGGACGGCCTTGTCATGAAGGCGCTTTCCAAGAAGCCCAGCGAGAGGTTCCAGAGCGCCGCTGAAATGGCAGGCGCAGTAGAATGCTGCCTCGGCGCGAAATAGCTTCCTTTTAATACTTTTTGCAACATAAAATATAACATGCAGAGGCAACCAGGCGCAAGTTTCACGGCAGTTCCAGATAGCATAAGGCGGCTCCCGGAGTTCAAGAAATTCCATGGCAGGATAGACCAGGACGACCTCGTCGAGGCACTCAGGCTCGTCAACAGCGAGATATGCGGCCAGTACCGCATAAAGAAGTTCCTCGGGTTCGGCGGCATGGGCAACGTCTATCTCGCCAGGGACATGGAGAACGAGAGGGACGTAGCCATCAAGATAATCAAGCAGAACGTCGTCGACAGCCCGGCGCTCCTTGCGCGCTTCGAGCGCGAAGTCAGGGCGACGATGTCGATAGTGCATCCGAACGTCATCGAAATCTACGACGTCGGAAGCTTCTCCAACAACAAGCGCTTCTGCGTCATGGAGCTCCTCAAGGGCGTGGACCTGAACGAGGTGCTCAAGAGCGAAGGGCCCCTGGAGTGGAAGAAGCTCAAGAGCGTCATGATGCAGGTGACTGCGGGCGTCGGCAAGGCGCACTCGCTCCATATAATCCACCGCGACCTGAAGCCGGCCAACGTGTTCCTCGTCCGGAGCGGCGAGGAAGAGAGCGCTAAAGTGCTCGACTTCGGCATGGCCAAGTTCATCGAGGAGGACGACGGAAAGCTGACGGCGACCGGCATAGTGGTCGGCACCCCGTCCTATTTCGCCCCCGAGCAGACTACGGGGAGGCACGATTACGACGGAAGGGTCGATATCTGGGCGACCGGCGTGATGATGTACGAACTCCTCACCGGCAAGCTGCCCTTCGAGGGCAACCTCGTTGACAAGATCCGGAAGATAAACATGGATGCCCCGGTGCCCCCGCGCGTCCACAACCCCGACATTCCTGAGGAGGTCGAGGCCATAATACTCAAATGCCTCCAGAAGGCCCCGGTCCGGAGGTTCCAGACCATGGAGGAGCTGAACCGCGCGTTGGCGGCAACGCCCGGCCCGGCAAGGTACGAGGGCTCGGTGGTTTCCGAGGACCTCCTCGTCAAGCTCCTGCAGGACAAGGGCCACGAGGATTCCGGGGAGAAACCCGACATACACGAAGCGAACCTGGACATCACGATAGCGGCGCCCCCCCTCGACAGCGACATACTCGACCTGGGAAGCATAGCCGTTCCGAAGCCGAAGAAGAGGGGCGGCGCGGGCAAGGTGCTCGGCGCCCTCGTACTCGCGACCGCCCTCGGGGTGGGCGGGTATTACGGGTACACGCACTGGGACAGGTTCAAGAAATCCTATGACGATTATTCGAGGAGGATGCAGGTCCCATCTTCATCGAGCGTCCCGAGCGCGAGGTCTCCCCCGCAGCAGGTGCAGGAGCCGTTCATGGCTACGGTGCGGGGGCCGCCCGGAGCGACGGTCGTCGAGATCACACCGGATAACCCGCTCGGAATCGAACTTGGCAACATAGACAGGAACGGGGAGTTCCACCGCAGGTTCGACGACGGCCGCGAGCACACGCTGGAAGTCAAGAGAAGGGGCGGCTCATCCGGACGCTTCACCGTAAGCCCTTCTAGAACCTCATATACTGTTTCGATGGGCGCCAGGGGAGCCCCGAGGAGGCCGCAGGGCCAGGACGGCCCGAGCGGAGTGGAATTCGGGAACCCCGAAGTGCAGGACAACCAGGAGTAAGCACATGAAGGCGCTGATGGAAGGGCCGGAAAGCCAGAGGACACTGGATTTCAAAGCCAGGCTGAAACTGCAGGCCGACCCTTTCGTCGAGGAGCTCAGGCGGAAGAACGAGCTCATACACGCCCGCTACAGGATAGAGGGGAAGGTGGGCGGGGGAGGGATGGGCAACATCTACCTCGCGCATGACGAGCAGGAAGGCGGCTTCGTGGCCGTCAAGATGGTCGCCGAGGACATCCGCGGGAGGCCGGACGTCAAGGAAAGGTATTTCCTGGAAGCGGAAGCCGCGATGAAGATAGACCATCCGAACGTAATCGAGATACTCGACATAGGCGAGAGCGGCAACAGGACGTTCATAGTGATGGAATTCCTCGAGGGGATGGACCTCAAGGCGCGCATCGCGGAGCGGGCCAGGGAGGGCAAGGCCCTCTCTTGGGACGAAGTCAGGCACGTGATAGACAAGATATGCGACGCGCTCGATGCCGCGCACGGGCATGGCATAATTCACAGGGACCTGAAGCCCGAGAACATTTTCCTTGTTTCTAACGGCGATTTGCCGCACATCAAGCTGATAGACTTCGGCCTCGTGAAGTTTTCCGAGGAGAGCGAGAGGAAGCTGACCAAAGAACTGAAAGTCGGCACTCCCACGTATGCGGCCCCGGAGCAGATATGGGCCGAAAAATACGACCACAGGGCCGACCTGTATTCGCTTGCGGTAGTCATCTACGAGGCCCTGACAGGAATCCCTCCGTTCGTGAGCAATGCCAAGGAGGAGAACGCGCGCATGTACCAGGTGCTCATCAAGCACAAGGACGAGAAGCCGAGGCGCCTCACCGAAACGAGGCCCGGCCTCGTGCTTCCCAAGGGGGTCGAGGACGCGATAATGAAGGCCCTCGAGAAGGACCCGGAGAAAAGATTCCAGAGCGCGCTCGAGATGAAGGCCGCGATACTCGGGAAGGAGGCCTCGTCGACGCGCGTGCGCCTCTCGGGCAGGCCCCCGGATTCGAAAGGCTCCATAGTGCCCTCATCAAGGCCTGCGCCGGCAAGGGAAAAGTCGGCGAGCATAGCCGACTTGGAGGAATTCGCTGCCTCGCTCCCGAACGTCCCGGCCTCGCCGCCATCGCGGCAGGTCACGATGGAGATATCCGAAGTGGAGGAAGTGGAGGCGCCGGCGAAGAAGAAGTCCCCCCAGCCGCAGAAGATACCGGACGAGGCCGAGGAGCCCCTCGACCCGGACAAGCTCAGGTTTATCCCGGAGGGAAACGCACGGTTCCCGTTCGGCAAGTTAATCAAGGGCACAATTGCCCTCGCGCTGGCCGGCGCTGCCGTGTATTTCGGCTACGAGAACAGGAAGAGGGTCGACGACTTCATGGAGCCGCAGAGGGCGGCCCCGCAAATCGTGACGCAGGACGCGGCCCCCGTGCCGACGGTCCAGGCGCCCGCAACATTCCAGCTCAGGATAAGCGCCCGCTCAGGCTCCGAAGAGGTGAGGGGGGCGTCGGTCTATGACATCACGGGCGGCCGGAATACGAGGCACAGGCAGTACCTCGGAAGCACGCCGCTCGACGTCTACGCCCCAGTGGGCGAAAGGCGGATACTGATAGTCGCGAGGGGCTTTGCGGAAACCACGCTCACGGTTTCGCCGCAGGCCGCAACTCAGACGGTCCAGCTCAGGAGGCCAAGGAGCAGGCCGTCCGAGCCCCAGCTCGAGGAGCCGCCCATCGAGGAAGAAGGCCAGGAATAGTCTTTTATAAATACTAATCCGATATCGTTGCATGTGCAACTTGTATCTCGAAGGCACGAGAGCTATAGTCGACCTGGCCAAATGCCCTTACGAATTCGCGTCTCCTGAGTTCCTCAACCTCCACCTAAAGGACCTTTCCACTACCGAGTCGCCGATAAAGACCATCAGGTACGAAGAAGAGATAGTCGTCGAACTGAACGAGGAGAAGACGGGGATACTCACCCAGTACGCGGCATTCATCAGGCAGCTCGAAACGATACTCCTCAAGGACGACATCTACGGCCTCAAGCAGGACCCCGCGCACGACAACCGCAGGAAGGTCCTCCGAAGGTTCTACGAATACGTGTTCCTCAACCCGCTCCTTGCGGCGCAGGAGCTGAGCGGCTATGAGGAGGGAGAACCCGAGAAAGCGATATACGTGAAAGGGTACCAGACGTTCAAGGGCTGGGTCGCAGGCATCCTGAAAAGATACACGAGCACGAGGCTTTACGAGCTCGTGAAGGACACCGGCGACCTGCGCGCGGCCTTCCTCGAGCTTGTGGGCCTCAAGACGCTCTATTTCGTGCCCTCGCTGGTCCTTGGAATCCCGAAGGACGCGATACCCATGAAGGGGCCGGACGCCCGCTATTCGCTCCCGTTCGGCATCGAGGTCCAGATTTACGAGATACCCGGGGCAGAGGCCTACATGTACGTGCAGTCCAACAGCATCATTGACAGCCTCTCGCCGGAACTTAACAAGCTCCTCAAGACAACGATAAACGAGCAGTTCAAGGAAACGTTCTCGAACGTGGACTGGGACATACTCATGCAGCTCAAGACCAGGGAATACAGGCAGTTTTTCATAGACCGGGCCATGATAGACGGGACGCCGATAACGCCGCAGCAGGCCCTGGCGATGGGCCGCGAATGCGCCGCGTGGGTAGTCGGGCTCGGAGCGCAGATAGAGAACATATCGCTCGACAAGGAGAACGTCACGGACCTCTACATAGACAGCGAAAACTCGCCCATCTACATAGAGCACAGGAAGTACGGGCTCTGCCACACTCTCTTCAGGTACAACCGCGACCTCCTCGAGCGCGCTTTCAAGAACATAGTCTATACGCTCAAGGGCACGAGGAAGTTCGACGAGAACAACCCCATCGTGGACGTCGTCCTCAAGAGGCTCTCCATGAGGTGCCACCTCCAGAGGCCCCCCGCGACCTTCGGCGAGCTGCAGAGCGCGCTGAGAATCATGAAGGAAGAGCCATTCACCTACGCGCAGTACCTCAATTTCAGCTCGTTCACACCCTTCTTTGCCGGCTACGACGACACGATGGTCACGCTAGGGTGCTCGGAAGCCGTTCTCGGCCTCAAGGGCGTCGGAAAGACATCTTTCACTGCCGCAAAGGTCACTTCAATAGGAACGAGGAGAAGGATAATCCCGGTGCAGGATATCGAGGAAATCCCGGTGAGGGCGTTCAGAAAGCGCGGCTTCCACATCGGCGCGGCGAGGGTGCAGAGCTCGGACGTGGAGGAATCGACGACGAAGGAGCTCGACCTCGTTACGATGGCGAACGCGCTCCTCCGTATGGGCGATGCCGCGCTCATCATCAACGAAGTCCGGTCGAGGGTGGCCGTGCAGGGCATCATCAACCTCCTCAACACCCAGCCCGGCGTGTTCCTCCTCTACAACCTGCACGCCGAGTCGCTCCGCGACATCCAGGACAGGCTCGAACTCGTGTTCGGCCTGCCCGCGGCGAGCATGTACGCGACGGACCGCTACTCGTTCCTCAAGAAGGTCCGGTTCGGCCGCAAGGGAAGGATTTACCGCGTCCTCGGGTTCGAGTACGAGAGCGACATAGAGGAAAAGAAGTTCGTCGAGATATTCCGCTTCAGGAGAGGGGACTCCATCGAAGCCTGCAGCTGGGAGGCGAAATTCATACGCAACCCTGAGGCAATGATGTGGGACTTTTCGAAAGTCGACATCAAGAAGCTCGAAAAGGACCTCGACCTCGCGTTCATACCCCCTGCGATGGGCAGGAGGAGCGAGGAAACGGGCATATCGCCCGAGCAGTACATCCTCCAGGCGTTCTGGAAAGGGAAGATGTACTACGACATATACAAGGCCAGCCAGCAGATGAACGACAAGCTCCTCCTTGAGCTCGATTTCGTCCTCAAGGTTAACACGGCCGCGTCCAGGCTCCTCGTGTCAATGGAAAAGGAGCAGGGCGAGATAGATTTCGGCGAGGCCTGGGAAAGGTGGGGCCCGATATTCAAGGAGACCCTGAGGAGCGACATAGAGAAGAGGAAGCTGAGCGGAGGGGAGCAGGAAGAGCAGGTCCTCGTGGCGCCCCCGGTGGCGACCGCGCCCGTAACAGGTGCCGCAAGCACCGTGACGAGGCCCTCAGAATCGGCGTCCGACGTCGAGGAAGAGGATAAGGGCGAAGAGGACGAGGGGGAAGCACCGCCCCCCGAGCCGCCATCGGTGGCTTCGCTGAGGGAAAAGCTGCGGGCCAAGAAGCTCGGCCTGAAAAAGTAATTACCTGCTTGAGCCGTGCCTGCTCGAGCGCATGAACTTCTCAATGCGGTTGAACGCGTCATCGAGCTGCTCAGGTTTCGGCAGGAAGACGAGCCTGAAATACTTGCCTTCCATGGTCGGGGCGAATCCGGAGCCTGGAACGGTCACCACGCCTTCCTTAAGGAGGCCGCGGACGAAATCCAAATCGCTCTTCCACGGGCCGTCGACTTTTATGAACGAGTAGAACGCCCCCTTGGGCGGCGCGACGCTGAGGCCTTCTATCTCCTTCACGCGCCTGACCAGTATGTCGCGCCTCTTCTTCAGTTCCGAGTTGAATTTTTCGATGTGGTCATGCGGCCCTTTTATAGCCGCGATGTACGCCCTCTGCATCTCCCAGTTCACCGAGAGCCTCTGGTTGCAAAGCCTCTGGACTGCGTCCTTGACTTTCTGCCAGCCGTCGTTGTGGAAAGCCATGTAGCCGACGCGCGCGCCGGGGTAGATGTAGTTCTTGGAAAGCGAGTTCCCGCAGACCACGGGGACGTCCTTGCACACCTCGCGCATGTTCGTCATCTGGCCGTCGAAGACCATCTGGTCGTAGACGTCGTCCGAGATTATGGGCAGCTTGTATTCGCCGGCAATGTTGATTATGCCCTCGATGGTCTTCCTCGAATACACCGCTCCGGTGGGGTTGTTCGGGTTTATCACGAGGACTGCACGGGTGTATTTGTTGATTCTCTTCCTCATGCTGTCGAGGTCGGGCTCGAAGCTCTCGTCGCAGTCGTAGAACTCCATCGTGCCGTAGCTTATCCTCTGCTTCGTGACGTAGAGGGGGTATGTTGGTACGGGGAGCAGGATGTTGCGCCCGGGGTCGACCATTGCCTGGAAAAGGAAGTCGATGCCTTCGCTCAGGCCGGATGTGATGAACACGTCCTCGGGCGAGACCTTTTCGAAATCCGCAACGGCCTGCTTCAGCTCCGGGTCGCCGTCCGAGGGCGCGTAGCCGGAGTAGTTCTGCTTTATCGCCTGCTCTGCCGCATCAAGGATGTGCTGGGGCGGGCGGAAGCCGAAGGGGGCCGGGTCGCCGATGTTCAGGTAAATCATCTTCGTTCCCTGCTTTTCCAGCCGCTTGGCCTCCTGGACTATGTCGCGGATTGGATATGAAACTAGCTCGCTTCGTGTTGATGCTTCAATCATAGGTTCGCCTCTTGACTATCGATTGCCCGATACTGTTTTTATTCGTGTTGATACGTCGGGAGTCGAATTATTTCTTGACTGAGAAAGTGACGGTCCGGAGCGTGTTTTCGTAATAGACCGCCTTTTCCAAAGAGGAGACATCTACGTGCCCTTTCCCGCCGGGGCAGTTCGTGTAGTTTATTCCCTGGATGAAATAGCAGAGGCCGGTCATGTCGCCGAGGGCCCGGAGGTCGGTTTCCACCGCGGGCCGCTTTCCCTCCCCAAAACCCCCGAAATCCCCGCGCAGGGAAAGCACGCGCCAGGCGTCATCTGCAAGCTCCATGCGGTAGAGCGAGTCGTCAAGCGGCTTTGGCTCTGCCTGAATCAGGATTGCGGTGCAGATGGAAAGGAAGAACATCAGGGAAAAAAGCGCCTCGAGGCTCTGCATCTAACCGCCACACACATAAAGCTTCGAGAGCGCCTTTTCCTCCCCTGAGACTACGAGCCGGTAGATGCAGACTGGGAAATCGCTTACGGGCTCATCGAGAGAGACGTAGAGCTCAGAGAGCCCTGCTGTTTCCCTTAGCCCAAGGACGTAGCCTTGAGTGAGTTTGGTTTCGTCAATCCAGTTCGGGTGCCGGACGCCCCCGCGCTTCACCGCGGCGCCGGATTTCACCGTATGGTCTGCAACGGATACAAGCTTGTCGAAGACCTCCTGCGAATGCATCCGGGCCGCGGCTTTCGATGAGAGTTCCGACGCGGCCCTTATCATCAGCAGGGAAATCAGGATTAGGGGCACCGTGCAGAAAAGCGCGTCGAGGCTCAAAAACCCCTTAGACCGGCTCGGTTTCGTCTGCATAAAAAACACCCCCGACCTCTATCACCTTGTCGCCGGCATCCAGGTAGAGCCGGTCCTCTATCCTCGAATCCGCGCGCTTTTCCATGGAAATCATGCACCGGTATGCGACCTCCGAGGCGCGGGCTCCGCTTTCGGCAGCCGAGAGGGCGGAAATCTCCGAGAGCTTTTTTTCCAGCACGGATCCATATGAGAGCATGGATATCGAGAGGAGCGAAACCGATGCCAGGTTCAGCATGAAAACCAGCAGGAACTCAATCGACGCCTGTGCTTTCAACGGCATAACCTCCGGGAATCGCCGAATCCCGCTCAAGACGGAATTTGGCTGATGAGATGTTAATCCAGTATTTTTTCCTGAACCGGGAATAATCGACTGCATAGCCGTTCTTTGAAAGCGGCTCGGGGCGCAGCAGCGTCTCCAGAGCGGCAGAATCGAAGGATACGTTAAAGTCGGGGCCGAAGTCATGGCCCGCAAGCGCAGAGATGCGCTCGAGGGCGCCGCCTTCGGCGGACCGGCGGGCATCGCTTTCGCGGAAGCAGGCATCGCACCGGGAGTCGCATGCGTTAGGCGGCAGGGGGTCTGCAGGCGTGGGCGGCTGGCAGAAATGGTCCGGGCAGTGCCTGCAGTTTTCCACGCTTGTAGCCCGGTCGTATTTTTCGAATCCCTCGCGCGCCCCTATGCGCACAGACTCGATAGCGCCCTCCTTGGCGTTCATCTCCAGGCCATACGCCCGCTCGGCCGCGACCGCATCAGAGAGGCTGAAATCCCCTGATGCGCCGTGGAGCGCCAAGAGCTGCAGCAATGCCAACGAAGCGAGCAGAACAAGCAGGAAAGAAACGTACCCTCTCATCCATCCCCCAGGGGCTGGAGCGGAGGGAAAATAAAAAGGTTACCGGGATTTTATTGTGCTACTTCACTTTTATCGCGTAGCTGCCGTTGGCATTCACTTCCACCAGCTTCGCGACCTCCGACCGCTCGGAGTCAAGTATGATGACCATGCCCGAGTACTTGTCGGACACTTCCCCGCCGCATTTGGGGCAGGTCTTGTCTTTGGTCGTTATTATCAGACGGCATTGCCTGCAGGCGTGCATAATCACTCACCCTTCTTTTCCTCTTTCTTCTCTACCTTCTTGCCCTTCTTCTCGTTCACCCATTCGGGCTTGCCAAGGCCGTCCGGCCTCATCGTGAGGCCGATTTTCGTGTCGGATGAAGTGGATTTCATGCTCACGGTCGAAACCTTCACGAGCACATCGTCGCCCTTCTTCAGTGTCCTCTTGAGCGCCTTGGAGCTGAGGTTCTTGGCCTTCTTGTCGTAGAAGAATTTCTCGCGGTCTATCTGGGAGACGTGGAGCAGGCCCTGGAACGGGCCTATCGAGGCGAACGCGCCGAACTCGACGATTTCCTTTATCTCCGCCCGGTAAACCTCGTTCACCACGGGAATGAATGTGAGGGCCTCGAAAGAGACCGTGTAGTATGCGCCGCTGTCGCCGGGTATGATTATGCCTTCTGAAAGGACCTTGGGGGTGTTCACTGAGAGCACGATTCCTATGTCCTTGTAAATCCTGCCTTCGTAGCGCTGCCTGAGAATAGCCTGCACCGCGTCCTCGAGCTCGCTTACGAACATCGCCGGCGGTACCCTTATCCTGTCATGTATGGTCTTGATATAATACATAGAGATCCTCCGTCATTCGCCTCCCGCATCCTTGCGGTGGAGAGTCTAGTCAGTCTGCCGACCCTGCGGGTCGGCGTGTCTGACATATGGGTATTGTGAAGCCCGGTTTATAATCCTACTCTTCGGGGAAGGATATTTATTCATATGATACTATTTAACAAATAGCAAATAGTTGAAACCAAGGTGGCGATATGGGAAAAATAAGATGCGCTGTAGTGGGAGTCGGGAACTGCTTTGCCGGCCTCGTCCAGGGAATCGAGTATTACAGGAAAAACCCCAAGGAGCAGGTAGTGGGAGTGATGAGCCCCACGATGGGCGGCTATTCCATACATGACATCGATTTCGTCGCGGCCTTCGACGTGGACTCGAAGAAGGTGGGAAAGCCGCTCTCCGAGGCGGTCTATTCCCCGCCGAACAAGGTGAAATGGGTCGATTCCCTCCCTTCCCTTGCCCAGGTCAGGGTCTTGCAGTCCCCGCAACTGGACGGGGTGGGGATGTACGTGGAGAAGGTCGTGAAGCCGGTGAAGGAGAGGGATGCCGGGGAGCTCAGGAGCGAGGCGATAGCCGAGCTGAAAAGCAAAAAGGCGGAGATTCTCGTTTCATACCTTCCTGTTGGCGCGGACAAGGCTACGAAATTCTGGGCCCAGGTCTGCCTTGACGCCGGAATCGCATTCGTGAACTGCATGCCGTCGTTCATCGCCTCTGACCCGGAGTGGGCAGGGAAATTCACGAAGGCCAAACTGCCGATAATCGGGGACGACATAAAGGGGCAGGTGGGCGCGACCATCGTGCACCGGACTCTGGCCAAGCTCTGCGACAAGCGCGGGACGAAAATCGAGAAGACCTACCAGATAAACGTAGGCGGAAATACCGACTTCCTCTCCATGAAGGAGCAGGAAAGGCTCACATCGAAGAAGATATCCAAGACCGAGTCCGTGCAGTCCCAATTGTCGCAGAGGCTGCCTGACGAGCAGATATACGTCGGGCCCTCGGACTTCATCCCGTTCCTCGGCAACACGAAGCTGATGTTCATGCGCATCGAAGGGAAGATGTGGGCCGGCATCCCTTACAACATGGAGGTCCGCCTCGAAGTGGACGACAAGGCCAACTCGGCAGGCATCGTGGTGGATGCAATCCGCTACTGCAAGATAGCCCTGGACAGGAAACTGTCGGGCCCCCTCGTCGGGCCAAGCGCATGGCTCATGAAGCACCCTCCGAAGCAGTTCTCTGACGACGAGGCGCAGAAGCTCGCAATGGAGTTCGCGAGGGGCTAGTTTTTATTTTTTCATTCCGTACTGCTTCCATGCTCCTCTTTTCCGATGTCGCAGAAGTCTTCCAGCGCATAGAAAGCAAAAGCGGCCGGCTGGAGATGACCGACATACTCGCCGGACTGTTCAGGAGGGCCGGGAAGGACGAGATTGGGAAGCTCGTCTATATCATACAGGGGATACTCGCGCCGCCCTACGAGGGGATAGACCTTGGCCTCGGCGAACGCTTCGCCGTAGCTGCAATAGCGTCCGCGAGCGGCTATGCCGCGAGCGAAGTCGACAAAAACTTCAAGAAGAGCGGCGACCTCGGCGACACGGCCGGTGAGCTCCTCTCGAAGAAAAGGCAGATGGCCCTCGCGACGAGCGATATGGACGTGCCATACGTGTACGACGCCATGGTGAAAATAGCGCAGAGCAGCGGGCAGGGAAGCCAGGAGCAGAAGATAAAGACGCTCGTGGAGCTATTGAACAACTCCTCGCCCCTCGAGGCGCGCTACATAGTCAGGTTCGTGATAGGGAGCCTGCGCCTGGGCGTGGGCGACCCGACCATCCTCGACGCGCTCTCGGTGGCGCATGCCGGGGACAAGTCGCTCCGCGAGCCCCTCGAGAGGGCGTACAACGTCTGCGCGGACATGGGATACGTGGCGAAATCGTTCTACGAAAACCCGCAGTCGCTCGGGAACTTCAGGGTGCAGCCCTTCAAGCCGCTGATGCCCGCCCTCGCCGAGCGCCTTAGCAGCCCCGAGGAGATAATCGGGAAGATAGGCAAATGCGGGGTGGAGATGAAATACGACGGATTCAGGCTCCAGTGCCACAAGAGCGGGAAGCGGGTGGAATTGTATTCGCGGAAGCTTGAGCGGATGACGGCGATGTTCCCGGATGTTGTGGAAGCCGCCCTGAAGCTCCGGCAGAAGGATATGATATTCGAGGGCGAGGCCCTCGCCTACGACACTAAGAACAAGAGGTATTTCCCTTTCCAGCAGACGATGCACAGGAGGAGGAAGCACGGCATAGAGGCGGCGTCTGCCGAGTTCCCGCTCAACGTGTTCGTGTTCGACCTCCTCTACGCCGGAGGCAGGGACCTGACCGGCGAGGCGTATTCCAAGCGGAGGAAGCGCCTCGAGAAAATATTCAAGGGCGACATACTGAAGCCGAGCGGGTGCAAAATCGTGTCCGAGGCCGGGGAGCTGGAGAGGATTTTCCAGGAATCGCTCTCTGCCGGGCTCGAGGGCGTGATGGCAAAGGACCTCGGGGCGCCATACACGGCGGGCAAGCGGAAGTTCGCCTGGATAAAGCTCAAGAAATCCTACGGCAAGTCAGTCGACACGATTGACGGCGTGATAGTCGGCTACTACCTCGGGCAGGGCCAGAGGGCGCAGTTCGAGTTCGGCGGAGTGCTGGTCGCGGTCATCAACGCCGACAGCGGCAGGCTCGAGACTGTCGCCAAGGTCGCTACGGGGTTCAGCGAGGGGGAGATGACCCAGATGAAGGAGATGCTCGAGAAGATACGCACTGACAAGCCGCCATCCAGCCTCGACTGCAGGATAGAGGTGGACTTCTGGGTCCAGCCGAAATACGTCGTCGAGGTCGCCTTCGACGAGATAACCGAGTCGCCCAACCACACCTGCGGAATGCACGATGGGAAGGGCCTCGCGCTCAGGTTCCCGAGGATAGTGAAGATAAGGGAGGACAAGACGGACCGCGAGGCCACAACGACCGACGAAGTGGCGGCGATGTTCCAGATGCAGAGGGGACGATGATTCTAATAAGATTGCACGATAAGGTGAAAACATGAAAGTCGAATTCAGAAAATCCCACATATCAGACTACAGGGGGAACCTGCTCTGCGTTTTTCTAATGCAGGACGAGGAGCCCCCGCACGCGATACGCGAGTTCGGCGTCAAAAAGGAGAGGTACGAGGGCAAGCTCGGGCAGACTTACGCCGCCGAGACGCAGGGCAAGGCGCAATTCAGGTACCTCCTCGTCGTCGGCCTCGGGAAGAAGGAGGATTTCAGGGCGGATAATTTGAGGCGAGCGGCCGGGACCGCCGTCCGCTTCGCGGCCTCGATAAAGGAGAAGGAATTCGCGATGCACGTCCCTGCCAAGTTCCTCCCTGCAAAGGAGATGGACGGAATGGCGCAGGCCATGGCAGAGGGCGCGACGCTCGCGGCCTACAAATTCACGGAATACAAGACCAAGAAGGACGACCTCTTCTTCGTGGAAAAGGCCCTCGTAATCTCGGAAACGGACGTGTCGGCAGGCATACACAAGGGCTCGATACTGGCCGGGGCGCAGAACTACGCACGGGCGATAGACGAGCAGCCGGCAAACATCATGAGCCCGGCGGCGATGGCCGCCGAGGCGAGGGCGCTGGCGAGGAGCCACTCGCTCGCGGTGAGCGTGATGGACAGGAACGCCCTCAAGAGGATGGGGATGAACGGCATACTCGCCGTGTGCCAGGGAAGCAGGAACGAGCCGTACCTCGTGAAGCTGGAATACAACAAGGACAAGAAATATCCGCTCTACTGCATCGTAGGCAAGGGGGTCACTTTCGACACAGGCGGCATCAGCATCAAGCCGGCGCAGAACATGCATGAGATGAAATACGACAAGACAGGCGCGGTCAACGTGCTCGGGATAATGAAGGCGGTCGCGGAGCTGAAGCTCCCGATACGGCTAGTCGGCCTGATGCCGCTCGTCGAGAACATGCCTTCCCACTCGGCCCAGAGGCCCGGGGACATCATCAAGGCCTACAACGGCAAGACCATCGAGGTCCTGAACACGGATGCCGAGGGCAGGCTCATTCTCGCGGACGCCCTCGCGTACGGGGCGCAGATGAAGCCGGAATACATGATAGACATGGCGACGCTCACCGGAGCGATGATAATCAGCCTCGGAAGGCACGCGATAGGCATGATGTCGAACGACGATGCGCTCTCTGCGGCGCTCCGCGACGGGGGCGAGCGGGCGTTCGAGCGCGTGTGGAGGCTCCCATTGTGGCCGGAATACGGGGAACTGATGAAGTCGGACCTTGCCGACCTGAAGAACATCTCGGAAGTGATGGACGCGGGCTCGATAACCGCGGCCGCTTTCCTGCAGGAGTTCGTCGGCGACACGAAGTGGGCGCACCTCGACATCGCGGCGGTTGACACGGTGAAGTGGGCGCACCCGTACCTCGAGAAGGGCGCGACGTGCATGGGCGTGAGGCTCGTAACCGAGACGCTCGCGTCTTTTGCAAAGTAACAAACGGTTTAAAGCTTGCGCAAGAACAACGGAACAGGTGAGGCGAGTGACCAAGTACGCATTTAGCCAGATTTCGATTGACTGGCTCAAAGAAAACCATTTCACAGAAGAAGACATAGACATCCTCCAGGACATCCTGAACATGATGGAGTATTACCACCGGAAGGGAGAGGCTAGACTCAGGCTCCCGAAGGATTCGAGCGATAAAGTGGCCGCAGTGGCGACGCTCCTCGATTCCATCACGGACGAGAAAGGCTGGCCCATCTGCTTCGAGGGAAGCGGCCTCATCGACATCCCGCAGGAAGCGCGGGACTACTTCGAGGACGACCTCGAGCTCGAGGAGATAGAGAAAGTCACCGAGAAATTGAGGAAGATAAAGTTCGCGAGGCGCTACTCGTATCCCCGCAGGAGGGGAGGCGAGAAGCCCGGAAGGGAAGAGCCTTAGCGGATTATCACGAATCCTGAAAGGCCGCCTGAGGCGACCCCCCATTCCTCGTCCACGCGCTCGACGCCGGCCCCGGCCGGCCCTTTTTTGCACCAGGATAGGAGCGCCTGCAGCTTCTGGGGCTCGCCCTCGGCCAAAAGCTCGACCGAGCCGTCGGGGTTGTTCTTCACCCAGCCCGTAATCCCGAGCCGCCTAGCCTCGCCCTGCGCGCCGGCCCTGAAGAAGACGCCCTGGACTTCCCCGTGAATGACAAGATGGAGGCTCGATTGCATGAAAAGTAAAGGAAAGATAAAAAGAAAAGTTTATCCGCCGTCCCCGGCATCCATTCCGCCATCTTCATGCGAACCGGCGCACGCGATTTCGACGGTGAGCCTCGCCTGCTGGGGCGAAGTGACGGTTATCATGGCCGCGCCGACGGTTATCGTAGCCGAGCCGGCAGCGAACTGGTCCGACGAGTCCTCGTTCACCTCGATCGAGCTCTGCTCGACGTTGCACGAGTCGAGGAGGCCTACGACTGCGACCTGCTCGCTCCCGACCTCCTTTGTGTCGGTGAGCCTGATGCGGTAGTCCCCTATCGGGACGACCATGCCCTTGTCGGAAAGGAACGTGTTCGACTGCTCATTGCATACCGGAGTCCTCGGGGTGCATTCCGTGTTCATCCCGCCTTCCCCGCCGTCAGTGGTCTCGGAGCCCGCGTCCATGCCTCCGCGCCCGCCATCCGCGCCGCACACGGGCGGGCTGTCGGGGCCGTTGCCGCAGCTTATGGCCAAAGTCGTCCCCGTAACGAGGAGCATCTTCGCGAACTGCCTCTTTACTCCCTTCAAATCGTCCTTCCTGTCTGGTTTTGCCCTGATCTCCATTTCATCCCTCCTCCTTACCAACTAGATAGGGACTTTCTTTGGGGGCAAGATTATTTAAGAGAGATAGTTGCTGGCCTTTTGTGTTTGCCCGCGCCCCGAAGGAGCGCTCGCGACGACGGAGAAGGAGAAATCAGGAAAATAAATGAGAGAAAATAAAAATAAGAAAATTATTCTCCGCCCATGTCCATTCCGCCGGGGCCTCCGGGGGGCATTCCGCCCCTCGAGCCGCCCTTGGAGCTGATTATGTCGTCTATCCTCAGCATCAGCCTCGCGGTCTCGGTGGCGGACGAGATTGCCTGCTTCTTGACCTTGGCCGGCTCGAATATGCCGGACTTGCTCAGGTCAGAAACCTTGCCTGCCATCACGTCGACGCCTACGGTCCTTCCGTCGGCCTCCTTGTGCTTGTTCCTGAGCGAAACGATGGTGTCGATGACGTCCATTCCGGCGTTCTCGGCGAGCGCGCGCGGAATCGCCTCGAGCGCCTCGGCGAATGCCTGGATCGCCAGCTGCTCGCGGCCCCCTATCTGGACCGCGTAGTTGTGAAGGTCGCGCGAGAGCTCCATCTCGACGCTTCCCCCGCCGACGACGTACCTGCCGTCCTCGAGGGCGCTCGAAACAGCGCCGCGGGCGTCTATGACCGCGCGCTCCACTTCGCTGACCACGTGGTCGGTGCCACCGCGGACGAATATCGTGACGGACTTGGGGTCCTTGCACTTCTCGACGAAGACCATGGCCTCGCCGCCGACTTTCCGCTCCTCAATCTGGCCTGCGTGGCCGAGGTCGGATTCCTTGAGGTCCTCGAGGCTCGACGCGATGGAGGCCCCGGTTGCGCGGGAAAGCTTCTCCATGTCGCTCTTCTTGACCCTGCGGACTGCCATTATGCCCTTCTTGGCAAGGAAGTGCTGGACCAAATCGTCTATGCCCTTCTGGGAGAACACGACGCTGGCCTTCGTGGCGACTATCTTGTCCACCATGTCGCGCATCATCTTCTCCTCCTGGTGGAGGAATGCCTCCATCTTGTCAGGGGAGGTAATCTCGATCTTGGCGTCGGTCTCGGTCTTCTCTATCTCGAGGGCCGTATCGAGCAGGAGGAGCTTGGCGTCCTTCACGCTCTTGGGCATCCCGCTGTGGACGACTTCCTTGTCCACGAGCACGCCGCGGATGAGCTCGGTGTTCACGACTTCTCCGCCGGCTTTCTTCTCGACCTTTATGAGGTCTAGGTCTACCTTGCTCTTGCCATCCTTGGTCTCGTAGACCTGCATTACTGCGCTGGTGACTATTTCCGCAATCTTCTTCTTCTCGTCCTCGCTCCCTATTCCTTTCGAGCCCATCGAGACGAGCGCTATCCTGTTGAGTATCTCCTTGTCAGCGGGCTTGACGGGCTGCGCGATGTGCGCGAGGGCGGTTTCGGCCTTCTTGGCTGCAAGCTCGTATCCCTTGATGATGACGGTCGGGTGGATGTTCTGGTCGAGGAGCTCGCCGGCCTTCCGCAGGAGGTTTCCCGCGATGACTACCGACGTGGTCGTGCCGTCGCCGACTTCCTTGTCCTGCGTCTTGGCGACTTCGACCATCAGCTTCGCGGCCGGGTGGTCGACGTTCATCTCCTCGAGGATGGTGGCGCCGTCGTTCGTTATCACGATGTCGCCGAGGTCGGAGACGAGCATCTTGTCCATGCCCTTGGGGCCGAGCGTCGTCTTGACTATGTTCGCAACAGCATAACCTATCGCTATGTTAACCCTCATAGCGTCCCTGCCCAGCACGCGCTGGGAGCCTTCCGGCAAAACGTATACTTGATCTCCGCTTACTTGCTTTGTCATATTTCCACCTCAAACTAGAATTTAGAGCAATTTCACTCTGCCATAATTCGTATAGACTCATATTATTCAAAAACTTTAAAAAAATAGCGTAAGCGGCCGATGCGTGACAAAAGCATAAATACCTCCGGAGGGTTGTCAACCCGACCATGGATATCCGGGAAATGCGTAGAATAAGCGGCACCAATCCCCTAGCGAGGATGCTGGAGCGCCCGGAAACCATCGGGAATGCCGATTTCGACTCGCTAGACATGCTCGCGCGCCTCAGGGTGGACGATACCCGGGATTATGAGGAGAGGGAGAAGGACATCCCCGGGCTGATTCTTGAAGTCATGGAGAAGAACTCAAGCCCCCTTACGAGGTTCGTCCGGCGCGGCTTCATAGAGGACGACGCATGGCTTGTCAGGATAGGGTGCCGGGAGGGGGAAGCACTGCTCGAGAGCGGCAAGGAGGTCCTAAGCAGCTCGGCAGGGGACATCGTGCCGGCCCTGATAGAGGAGGGGAGCCCGGTGCATTTCGTGAAGATACATGTCCCGCGCATATTCGTCCGGACGCTGTCCCTGCCGATGATGGAGAGCGCGCATTAGATTAAGAATTCTTCAATCCCATATCCTGCGATGAAGTTCAAGGTCGCAGGGCGTGACGTAAACGTTGCTCCGTCGCACATCCTCATCTATTTCGGTTTCGTCGTCCTTTTCGTCATCGCGCTGATGGCCGCGGCAGTCATACTCACTTCAGCGCAGGGGCAGGAGTCTTCGGAGGACGCGCTTGCCAAAAACTCGGCATTGCTCACCGGGGTAATCGGGGCGGTGATGGAGCCGCTCCTTGCCTTCCTCCTGATCCGCGTCTCCGGGGTATTCAAGCTGAAAAACGACGTGGCGCTCTGCCGCTCGCTTGCAGGGGCCAGCGCGTTCATCTGGGCCGGGCTGTCCCTGCTCGGCCTCATCGCAGGCCTGGCCGGCGGAATAGTCACGGCCGAGCTTGCGCTCCCTTATGCGGTGTCATGGGCCGGCAGCCTGATGGTCCTCCTTGCGTCCTCAATCACGTTCTATCTCTGGCTGCTGATTTTCCTCCAGCCGGACAGGATTCGGGCCAAGGATGCGGCAATCAAGGCGGCAGCCTTCGCGCTCCTGTATTTCATCATCCAGGAGGCGGTGGTGGTCCTGCTCCAGTATGCGCACGGATACCCGGCGGGGATTTCGCTCGATGCGCAGGCCCTCATGTGGGTCCTCGACAGCTTCGTCTTCGGGTTCGCGCTCCTCTACCACATGAAGGAGAAGCCCGACCGCGAGGCGTACCAGCTTTTCGCCGCGCTCTTTGTCGGAGGGGCACTGATATCGGTCCTTGATTCCGTTCCCTCCGACCCCTTCGTCCTCATCGGGGCGGCCGAAGCCGCAGTCCAGCTCGGGCTCATCTACCTCTTCTCAAAGAAGGACACGCTAAAAACCTTTTGAGTGAAAACGATTTCTGATGGATCTTGGAAAGAAACTGAGGGAAGCGCTAGCCAAGCTTACGGGCAAGCCCTACGTTGACGAGGATGACGTGAGGGCGCTCATCAAGGACCTCCAGCGCGTCCTCATCTCGTCCGACGTCAACGTGAAGCTCGTGTTCTCGCTCTCGAAGAAGATAGAGGAGAGGGCCCTCAGGAGCGGGAAGCTCGAGGCGCTCTCGCTCAAGGAGCACGTGACGAAAATCGTCTTCGAGGAGCTCGTTTCCCTCATGGGCGCGAGCTACACGCCGCGCCTCGACAAGCACAGAATCCTCGTATGCGGGCTCTACGGCTCAGGAAAGACCACTTCATGCGCCAAGCTCGCGCACTTTTACAAGAGCAGGGGCCTTTCGGTGGCGCTAGTCGCAGCCGACACCGACCGGCCGGCTGCGCAGGAGCAGCTCGAGCAGCTCGCGAAAACCGTCGGGGCGGCATACTACACCATCAAGGGCGAAAAATCCCCGGCCAAAATCGTCCAGGACGCGCTCGGCAAGGCCAAGGAGGACATAATCATCGTGGACTCGGCAGGGCGCAGCGCCTTCGACGGGGCCCTCGTGGAGGAGCTCCGCGCGATAGCCGGCATATTGAAGCCGGACGAGAACTACCTCGTCATCAGCGCTGACATAGGCCAGATTGCGGGAAAGCAGGCCGGGGAGTTCAACTCGGCAGTGCCGCTATCGGGGGTGGTCGTCAGCAAGATGGACGGCTCAGGCAAGGGCGGGGGCGCGCTCTCGTCCGTTGCCGCGACCAGCGCGAAGATAGCGTTCGTCGGGACAGGCGAGAAGCCGTCGGACTTCGAGACTTACAACTCCGAAAGGTTCGTCGGGAGGCTGCTCGGCGTCCCGGACATCGGAGCGCTCATGGAGAAGATAAAGGAAATCTCCAGGGAAAGCGAGCTCAAGGAAGTGGACCTCGAGAACCTCACCATCGAGAGCTTCTACGAGCAGCTCAAGGCCGCAAAGAAGCTCGGGCCCCTCGGCAACGTGTTCTCGATGCTCGGGGCCGCGGACGTCCCGAAGGAGATGGTCCAGCAGAGCGAGGAGAAGATGAAGAAGTTCGAGTGCATGATAAACTCCATGACGAAGGCCGAGAAGAAGGACGCCTCGCTCCTCAAGGGCAGCGCATCGCGAATGGCGCGCATAGCGAGGGGAAGCGGGTGCAGCGAGAAGGACGTGCGGGAGTTCCTGGGCCAGTTCGAGAAGATGGAGAAGATGATGGGCATGTTCAAGAAGAACCGCGGCTTCAGGAAGAAGATGGAGAAGATGATGAAGGGCGGGCTCGGGGACCTGAAGCTCGTCGGTTAGAGAGTCATATTTTTGATTTTAACTTCATGTCTTGAATAGCCGCCCCTGCCAGAAGGCTCGAGTCTGAACAGCCTTATTTCATCGCTTTTCCCGAAATAAGTGATATAATGAGTGGGGGTTATGGACCCGCTTCCGATTTTTATCAGATCAACCTTGTACTCGACATCATCGATATCCTTATGATACAAAAGCGAGTTTCCGCGTTGACTGTCTACCACCTGATATTTTTCCCCATTTATGTCGATGACATCGGGGTTTCTCAGATCCTTTACGGATTTCATATTATCACGAGCTGCAGGCGGTCCCAACCGCCAGTTTTGATCCCACGTTTCCTAAAATATCAAGTCGGTTTTTTGGTTCTTTTTTTTAAATAGCAAGCGGGTTTTTGATCCAACTTTTTCCTAAAAAGTTGGGGTGAGGGGCATAGTCTGCCTTCTGTTTTTAAGATAGCATTTGACTACCACAAAAACCATTGCTGGTTTTTGGGCCCCATTGACCGAAGGTCAATAGGGAGCGGCGAATACGCCTTGCACGGTCATAAGGTTAAGGGACATCCGTTTCATCCTCTTGCGAGGTGTCGTTTCTGTTATGCCCCTCCGGCCCTTGAAGCCATAACCTTCATCGTGGGCAGAACTTCCTCATCTTTGTCAGTTTGTTCGCGCCCTTGGCGCTCACAATGACGGCCCTTTCGAGCCGGCCGGTGCGAGTCCCGAAGGGACGAGCGAACTGGCCAAAAACGTAGCTATCCGCCCCTCACCGCAATCAATATGGGAAAAAGAGAATAAAAATCATCCGGAAGCCGGCCTGCAGAGATACTCGCAGGAGCAGTCGGGGGTGTAGTCTCCTGAAATGCTCCACGAGCCTATGCACTCATCGTGCGGCTGCATCGGGCAGTACTCCACGCAGCTTGTCTTGTCCCCGACCTTGCTGTCCACGAAAATCTCGCCCGTCGGGGGCATGGACCGGATGTCCGGGGTGAGCGGGTAGTCGTCGCCCGGCAGGAAGTCCTCGTCGATTTCGGCCGAGAGCGGGCTGATGGAGAACGGCCCGGGGCCGGTCGGGTCGGTGCCGTTCATGTCAGGCTCCACGGTTATCATCACTTTCGTCGAGCCGTCGGTCAGCCGCGCCGGGAATGGAACGCCAGCCGGCCCGTTGACGAGGAAGTCCTCGCCCGGGAACGGGGGCGCGGTGCCCGCGCCGCTGTAATAGTCCGAGCCGTCCGCGCCTGATTCCGAGCTGAACCGCCCGGTGCTCATCGCAGTGCCCTTGTAAACCACCCATCCCTCGTAGACCCAGCCCGGGGGAAGGTCCGGAAGGGAAAGCGATGCATTGTGGGGCACGGCCGCTCCCATGAACCAGAGCCCGCTCGTCTCCCCGTGGCTCGAGCCGGTGGGGGTGCTGTCGAGGAGAACGTAGGTCCCGTGGGAATCGCTCAGGTTGGCCCCGAAAGAGAGCTCCGCCTTGCCCGATTCCATGTCGCCCGAAAGGAAGACTATGCCGGGCTTTTTGTCGGTGTCGCCTTCAGGCTCGATAGTCACGACCATCCTGTCGGCCTCGGTTAGGTCGTCGCCGCTCTCGAACTTCAGCGAGTTTCCGAACTCGAACCGACCCACGCTCTTCCATTCGTTTCCGGTGACCGCCCACAGCTCGAAGTGCCCGGTGCCCGGGAGGGAAAGGCCGCTGAAAAGCCGTAGGGTGCTCTTTGGAAGCTCCGGCTTCTCCACGTTGCATACGAACCCGCAGCTGCAGTCGGGGTATGTGCCGGAGATGTTCCATTCGCCCACGCACTCTATGTGCGGCTGTGACGGGCAGAAGCCCTGGCAGGTCATCGCTGGCGGAGGCTCGGTTTTCTTGACGCACGTCCCATCCTTGCACTCGAACCCGGTTTTGCACCCGAGTTCCGCGGACTTGGCGATTCCGTCGTCGCAGTAAAACTCATTCACTGCCGAGGCGCCGGCGCAGGTATCCTCATGAACGCCCGAATTGTCCGTGGCAGAGCCTTTTACAACCGTGTCGTTCCCGTCGCTGTCGTTGCACGAGCGGCACTCGCCCGGGTATGCGACGCTCGCATTGGCGCATTTTGCGGCGCAGGGGTTTGCATAAGTCTTGCCGTCAGAGCCGCAGGAAGGGTTGTACTCGAGGGTGCATATGCACCCGGTGGCATTCGTATTATTCACTGCCGGCCTCTGCGGGGGGGCCTGTGGCTGCAGGGTGCAGCCGCAAAGGAGTAACGCAAGGATGACGCCAAAAAGGATTTTCATGAAAAACACCCGGGAAAGAATAGCGGGCGAGATTTAAATAATTAAAGTTTCGGGAAGGAAAATGAGGAAAAAGAAAAAAATCATTCGGTGACGATGAGCGTCCCCTTCATGCCGGCATGGCCGCTTCCGCAGAAGTTCGAGCACATGAACGGGAAGGAGCCGGTCTTGTCCGCGTCGAACTCGACGACGCCCGGATTACCGGGGCTCTCGGTCGTCTGGACGTTGAAGGCCGGGATGGCGAACCCGTGCGTCACATCCTCGCTCGTTATCGTGATTTTGACGTGGTCTCCCTTCTTCACGGTTATCGTGGACGGGGTGAACTCGAACTGCTTCGCGCTCACCTTGATTTCCACGGTCTTTCCAGTTCCGCCGTTCGATGGCGGAGGGGCCTGCTGGGAAGCGCACCCGAAAAGCAGGACCGCTACCAATAGCGTGAGTATCACTAATCGCATTCTATCACCTCCCTAAAGGATGCTCTGAAGATTTAAAATCTCATCGGAAAGGCCGCGAATTCCTGCGCAGGGGGCGCAGGCCGGAGAGGCTCGCGAGCGCGGATTCGACGGCCTCGAGGTACGCCGGGTCGAGGGCAGCGCACATGTCGGCCTCAATAAGCGCCGCAGGATATGCGAACGCGTCGCTTATCGCGCAGAGCGTGCAGAGCACCGATGCCGCGCCGGAAACGTCGCCGGTGTCGAGCAGCTCAACACGGAGGGGAGAATCGTCCTTTGAAGGCCGGAGGTAGAACACGCGGACCATGCCGGCAAGGTGGGCAAGGTCCTTGGCGGGCTTCTCGTCATAATAGGGGAAATCCCGAGTCCGTTCCCCCGCTGAAAGCAGGTGCTCGCAGAGCAGGGTGTCGGCGCACTCGAGGCCTGCCGAGCGGGCGAGCTTCTTCGAGCGCGAATCCTTTATCACGCCGAAAAGCAGGCAGTCCTTTTGCTTCGCCTTCGCGAAAAGGGCCTCGTAGAGCCCTATGACCTCCCCGTACAGGCCGGAAAGCCCGCTCCCCTCGCCGGGCCTGTCAGACGGGAGCGGAAGGAGGGAGCCGTCGATAAGGAGGACGTCGGCCTTTTCCGCTGAAAGAATGGAATTGGCCATGCTGAGCTCGTGCTTCAGGCGGATGAGCGAGCGGAACACCAGGGCGTCGTGCTCATCCAGCGAGTCCCGGAGCTCGAGCTCCGGCTCGGGTATTTTCGACGGGAAGTATTTGTGCGAGGACAGCTTCGAGCCGGAGTAGCTGAAGATGACGCCGACGGCGCGGCACAGGATAATGTCCGCCCCGTGCATCCTTTCATAGAGGAGCCCGCCGTCCACGGCGCAGACGGACAGCCCGAGCGGGATTTTCTGCACCTTCAGGACGAGCGTTGGGTCGGCCGAGCGCACTGCCTTCGCCTTCTCCCCGAGTGCGGACTGCTTGTTCAGCATCTGCCTTGCAAGGCTGGATAGGCGCTCGTCCATGGTAAGACCTGCTCGGAAAACATTTTAACAGTAGGCGGGATATTTGCGCATGATACTTTCCGACAACGACATAAGGAAGATGCTCGGCGAGGGCAGGATGAAGATCGTGCCTCTCGATGACGGCCAGATAGGCCCGGCGAGCGTGGACCTTACACTTAGCGACGAGTGGTATTTCTTCAAGGACGAGTATTCGAGGAAGATAGTGGACCTCAACGAGACCGCGTTCACCGAGGCCTATGAGATGAAGAAGGCAAAGTCCATCACGCTCAAGCCCGGCGAGCTTTGCCTCGGCAAGACCCTCGAGAAGATTACCCTGCCCGGCGACGTGATGGGGAAGCTCGAGGGGCGGAGCAGGTACGCGAGGATGGGCGTCATCATACACCTAACTAGCGCCCTCGTCCAGCCCGGGAGCGACAACAGGCAGGTCCTCGAGATAGTGAACCTCGCGCCTTTTCCGGTGAAGCTCCACGCCGGCATGCGCATATCGCAGGTCGTCTTCGAGCGCCTCGAGAGCGCGACGGGCAGGCCATACGCGAAGTTCGGCCAGATAGCGAGGAAACAGTAAGATTAAATTCGCGCAAAGCGACAACCTGTCATGGACATATCCTCGTGGCTCAGGTCGAACGCCGTCACCGTCGCGACGCTCGTCATACTTGCTGCCCTGATATTCCTCTCGAGCGCGGTGTTCAAGCCGAGGTTCGGCAACCCCCAGCTCGTTTTCGACGAGGCGCCGATAGAGAAGAACAGCGAGCTGATGCTCAGCCCGGGCGAGACATACCGCTATTCCTACAACATGAACGGCACCGAGATCAACATCAGCTACGCGATACTCGATGGCATCGGGTGCACGAGGGTGAGGTTCGTCGAGAAGCTGAACGACTCCGAGGTTTGCCTCGACAGTCACGGGAACGACGCCACTGGGTACAACTCGACGTTCAGCAACCCCTCCATCATGCTCTTCAAGCCGTGGATGCTGGCGCTGAAGGAGGGCTGGACGTGGAAAAGCTCGATGTTCCTTTCCTATGGCGGCGACCTCAGCCCGGTTTCGGTGACGGACTACCGCGTGATAAGGAGCGAGAGCTACGGCAACCGCACGGCATTCGTGGTCGAGATAAAGTCAGAGGACAACTACTCGGAATACCAGTGGGTGGATGCAGAGAAAAGGGTTCTTCTGAAGTCGATGGGGCAGGGTTACGAGGTCCGCAGGGTTGACTAGTTGTTCTCTGCGCGGACGACGTTGAGCGGGATTACTCCTTTTTCGAGCTCCACTTCGGCAATCTCGATGAAGGTCATCCTCTCGCTGTCGACTTTTATGAGGGGCGGGGCTCCCATCGAAAGCTGGAGGGCGCGCGCGCCGATAAGCCTGGCTATCTCGTACTTGGTCAAATCCATCAGTGTCACCAAAGAATGCGTGGAATAATATCAATCACAACACGATATAAACGTTTCCTTTCTTGCCGAGGGTGAGGGCGGTCTCGCCGGAGAAGCCGAACGTCTTTGCCTGCCCCCGGACGACCTTGATGCGCATGCCGGGCCTGAGCGCGACGCCCCGGTCCTCGAAGAGGTAGACCACGCCCTCGTTGCCCGATTCGTCGTTCACGAGCACGCGGGTGTAGATGCCCTTGGCCTTCTTGGTACGCTGGTACTCGGCGTTGTCCGCGCTTTTCACGAGGAGCAGCTCTGTGTTCAGGTTTCTCATGCCGTCCCGTATCTTGGTTATGTTGGTGACCTTCATCTCCTTGAACTTCTTGCGGGCCATCCGGAACGCCAGGCCTATCTCGCGCTGGGCGTCGGCTATCATGTGGTTCATCTCCTGCTTCATCATGTCCTCGTCGCCGCCGGAGACCATCATTATCTCGTAAGCCTTCTTGAAGAACGTGTCCGGGAGGTGCTCTATCTCCTCCCGCTCCTTGATTTCCTCGATTTCCTGCTCCTCGAGGGAGGAAATCTCCTCGCTGAGCTTGTCGCTCTCGAGCCCCTGCCCGACGACCTCAAGTTCGGCCGCCGGAGGCTCCGGTGCCGACGGCGGCTCGGGAGGTATCGCAGATGAGGGCGCAGGCTTCTCCTCGTGCGTCTCCACGGGGACCGAGCCGTCGCCGATGCGGTCGAGGTCGGACATCACTTCGAGGTAGTTCGTGAGGAACTCCTGCATGACCTTGCGGTTGCTGTCGTCCTGCTTCTTTTTCGTGTTGTGGTGGACGTGGGCGTTCAGGTAGACCTTCTCTATCGTAGGCATGAGCTTGGTCTTGGCCATCTCGGCCTTCTCCTTGCCGAGGCGCTTTTCGAATATCTGTGTGATTGGCCGGAGCATTTTCTCCCGTGCGTCGGCCGCTGCCGGCTCGGATGCGGGCGCCTCCTCCTTCTTTGCCCCGCTCGAGAAGATGCTGGCAAAGGACATCAGCTCGGGCTCGGTCTGCCGTTTTTTCTCCAAAAACTGCTGGGCAGCCTCGCGGACCGAGGGGTCCTTGTCGTACGTGAGCTCGACGAGGGCGAACACGGCCGCAGGGTCGTCTATCGCGCCAAGGGCGCGCGCGGCCTCCTTGCGTATCTCGGGCTTCTCATCGAACGTGAGGGAAACCAGTTTGTTTATGTTCGCTGTCGCCTGTTCCATGATTACCGTCAGCTTATTCCAGCCAAGTTATTTAATCGTTTTTCTCATTTCGCGAGCTTCTCTATCTCGTCGAGGCATAGCTCGATGTTCTTCATGTCGAAGTTGCCCATGTGGGCGATCCGGAGGCCCGTGTCCTTGTACTTGCCGCGCGAACCGACTATCTTGATGCCTTTTTCGGAAAGGCCGGCCTTTATCGCCTTGGCCTGCGCCGCGTCCTTTGCCACGAAACCCGTCACCGTGTTCGACTCGAATCCCTTTTCGGCTATGAGCGCGAACCCCATCCCGGAAAGGCGCTTGCGCGCGTATGCAGCGGCCTCGGAGTGGCGCTTGACTGCGCCAGCGAGCCCGCCCTTCTGGTCGAGGACGTCGAAAGCCTTCTGGAGGGCCCAGAAAAGCGTTATCGCCGGAGTGTTCGGCGTCTGCTGGTCCTGCTCGTACCTCTTCCTGTGCCGGCGGAGGTCGCAGTAGTAGCTCGGTATGCTGGCGCGCTTGGTGTAGACTCCTACGGCCTCATGGCTGAGGCCGATGAGCGCCATCCCGGGGGGCGCGGCGATGCCCTTCTGGCTGCCGGTGACGAACGCATCCACGTTATATTCCAACAGGTTGAACTCGGTCCCGGGCCAGGCGGAAATTCCGTCTATTATAGTAAGCATGCCCTTCGATTTCGCGTAGGCGCATATCTCCTTTATGTGGTTGCGCACTCCCATGCTCGTCTCGTTGTAGACCATCGCGATTGCGCGGGCGTCCGGATTGGCATCGATGACGGATTTTGCGCGCGCAAGGTCCCAGCCCTTTCCTTCCTCCTGCTTTGTTATCATTGGGGACGCGTAAACGGCCACCGTGGTGCAGAGGTTCTCGCCGAACTCGCCATTGGGGAAGCAGAGCACCTTGTCGTTCTTTTCGAGGAGGTTGAGGACGAGCGTCTCGAGGCCGAGGGCGCCCGAGCCGGTGAGGACGTAGGCCTCCTCTGACTGGTAGTATTTTTTGAGCCTCGTCACGAGGTCGGAATAGAGCTTTGTGAAATCCCCGCTCCGGTGGGTGATCATCTCCTTTGTCTGGGCCTTCGAGATCTCGTCCAGCACGGGCACCGGGCCGGGAGCTAACAGTATTGCCATGATTTCTATTGGAGGCAAAAGCGTAAAAAGCTCACTTGGGACTTTCGGCCGGCCCGAATCACAGCCGGAGGCGGCCGCAATCTTGGGGGCGTTCTATAAAAAACGTTGCCTGCCCCAATAGGATTGATGAAAGCGGAAGTCACAATCTATACCATGAACGGCTGCCCGTTCTGCACCAAGGCCAAGGCGTTCTTCGAGCAGAAGGGCATCACGCCCCGCGAAATCAACATCGACGAGCGCAGGGACAAGACGAAGGAAGTGCTGGCGCTCAACCCCAAGGGCTCCTTCCCGACCATGATAATCAACGGGAGGGT
>DATIFM010000030.1:0-6019 GCA_035455205.1 Candidatus Bilamarchaeum sp.
TAGAGGTTAGTGTGAACCCCGAAGGGGTTCACAAACTAACAATGCTCCGCCTGGGATTTGAACCCAGGTCGGTGGAGTTCTTCCGCCTTTTGGAAAAAGGCGGCCCAAAACGTTTTGTCGGCGAACCCTGCGGGGGTTCGCAAACAGGCCGTTTTTGCCGCGCTTTTTTCCCAAAATAGCGCGATGAAAGTCCACAATCCTTGACCGGTCTAGACGAGCGGAGCAAAAGAACTAATGGAGAGCCCGCATAACCTCGGCGTGCACTCCATCTATGCTTTTCGTGGCATCGACCTTATGCCAATTCGGTGTTAAAAATCTTTCTTCGGCGAGCTTCAGGAAGTTGGCCCGGACCCGCTCGAGGTATGCAGCGTTTTCCTCGTACCTGTCCAGCTCCTTCTGCTTTTTCTTGCGCGCCTGCGAAGTCGCGGAATCTATGTCGAGGAGGATTACCTTGTCAGGCACGGCATATCCGACGCTAGTTACGATTCCCTTGCCGCGGGAGTAGTCGATGCTGTTGACCTCGTAGGAGATTGTCGAGAACACGTAGCGGTCGAGTATGACGACATCGTTCTCCGAAAGCGCCTTCTTCACGCTTTTCTGGTCCTCGGCTATGTCGGCAAGGAACAGGAGGAAAAGCGCCTTGGGCTCGATGGAGACCTTCTTTTCCAGAAAATCGTTCAGCATCGCATAATGGCGGGTAGGATACTTTATCACCGCGGCCTTCTTCCCGGCCTTCGAGAGCGCGGCGAGGGCGAGGCGTATCTGCGTCTCCTTCCCGCTCCCGTCAATCCCTTCGAAAACGACAAGCATGGTTTGGACTTTTCCGGCGCATTATTAAAAAGGTTCCAAGGGGCCTTCTTTTTAATATTCTTCATCAATGATTTACGGTGCTAATATGGACCTAGTTTCGATCAGGGACCTTGAGAAGAAGGAGATCGAGAAAATCCTTGATTCGGCAGAAGAAATCCGCAAGGGGAGGAAGGCGGACCTGAAGGGAAAAATCCTCGCAGCCATGTTCTTCGAGCCCTCTACAAGGACAAAGCTCTCGTTCGAGGCGGCCGCGCTCAGGTGCGGCATGGGATACCTCGACTTCCAGCCGGAAACCAGCTCGCTCAAGAAGGGCGAGAGCTTCACCGACACCATAAAGGTCGTGAGCGGCTACGCGGACGCGATAGCGGTGAGGCACCCCAAGGAAGGCTCGGCGAGGCTCGCCGCGGACATTTCGGACAAGCCGGTGATAAACGCGGGCGACGGGGCGAACCAGCACCCGACGCAGACCCTCATAGACCTCTTTTCCATAAGGAGGAGCAAGGGGAGGATAAGCGGACTCAACGTCACCCTGCTGGGTGACTTAAAATACGCCCGCGCGATGCGCTCGCTCGTATACGGGCTCGCTGTTTTCGGGGCCAAAGTCACGCTAGTAGCGCCAGAGGGCCTCGGGATGGACGAGGAGTACCTCGACGAGGTGAAGAAGGCTTTCGACTTCAAGGTGCAGATAAAGAGCGAGCCGGAGTTCAGCGAGGCCGATGTCCTCTACGTCTGCCGCATACAGCAGGAGAGGTTCGCCGACCCCCTCGAGGCCAAGAGGATAATGGAGAAGTTCAGGGTCAGGAAATCCGACCTCGAGGACGCAAAGGAGGACCTTGTGATACTCCACCCGCTCCCGAAGCTGAACGAGATAGAGCCGGCCATCGACGCGATGAAGCAGGCCAGATACTTCGAGCAGGCGCATTTCGGGATACCGGTGAGGCAGGCGGTCCTCGAGTACGTGCTGGGGTGAATGCATGCAGGTTGACAACATAGAGATAGGGACAGTGGTTGACCACATTAGCGCGGGGAAGGCCGCGAGGGTCATGAAGCTCCTCGACATCGTCGAGAACTACCCGCACCGCGTGGCAGTCGTTCTGAACGTCCCGAGCAAGGCCATGGGGACAAAGGACATAGTCAAGATTGAGGGCAAGGTCGTCTCGCAGGATGCGGCGAACCTCGTCGCGCTGGTCTCGCCCAAGGCCACGATAAACATCATAAGGGGCGGAAAGGTCGAGAGGAAGTACGCGGTCGAGATGCCCAAGGAAATCCGTGGCTATGGCAGGTGCCCGAACCCGAACTGCATAAGCGGCGAGAGCTGCGAGAGGTATTTCACCAACGAGAAGGGAAAATTCAGGTGCCATTACTGCGAGCGGCTTTTCAGGGCCGAGGAGATTGTCTGAATGGAATACAAGAGGGGCAGTAACAGAGTCGTACTCAGGCTCGATGACGGCGACGAGATAGTCGCATCCCTGAAGGCGGTCTGCAGGAAGGAAGGCATAGAAAGCGCGCTCGTCAGCGGAATCGGGGCGGCGAGGAAGGCCGAGCTCGCGCATTTCGACACGAAGGAGAAAAAATACAACACGAAAAAATTCGAGGGCATGCTCGAGATAGTCTCATTGAGCGGGAACATCGCGCTCCTCAAGGGCGAGGCGGTCCCGCACATCCACATGTGCATAAGCAGGCACGACTTTTCGACGATTTCCGGCCACCTGATGAGCGCGGAAATCTATCCGACGTGCGAGATAGTGATAATCCCGCACGGCATCAGGGTCGAGCGCAGATTCGACGAAAAGACCGGCCTGAACCTGCAGGGGTTCTAGCGCCTCATCTTCTTCAGTTCACGGACGAAGGTTTCAGCCAGCGCGGCGTGGTGCTCCCTCTTCACGCCGATTTTCCTCGCGGCGGCCATCCCGAGGGCGCGCATCTCCTTTTCCTCCAGCTGGCAGAGCTTCTTCCTTATCTGGTCATGGACTTCCTGCGCCGAGTAGGGCACAGTCTGCATGTTCGTGGCATCGAAATAGCGGTATTCGACCTTGAAGCGCTCAAGATGGCGGACATCGGCCCATTCTCCGGCCTCGAAAAGGGATTCGTTGCCGATGGCCTTGAACGCCGCGTAAGTGAGGCGCTCGCCGTAGCCTCCATCGAAAAACGGGCTGGAAAATGCGCTCTCGCGGCAATAGTCCACGGCGTTAAGCACGAACTCGGGGGGCTCCCGGGGAAACAGGAGCGGGCCGAGCAGGAACGAGCCCCAGCTTTTCGCGATATCCCCCGGGCACCTTCGCGTCTCGAGGACGTGGACGAAGCCCGGCTTGGCTATGAAGAGGGGCACCGTGTTCACAGTAAGCGTCATGATGTCAAGGTCTGCAGGCTCCGGGAGTATGAGAGCGCTCCCGTAGAAGCAGTACGTGGCGCTCCCGGCCATAATCCTGCCGAGCCAGGAGTAGAACTTGGGTATGTCCGGGCCGGCCATCCGCTCGCATTTGGAGAGGAGGGATTCTGCGAGCTCGCGCGAATCGTTTATCTTGTCGAAAAGGTAGAGGGAATCCAGAAGATAGGCGCGGTCGATGAATTCCCTTTTCGTTTCTTCCTCCCCCATGTGTGTATTATTGGAAGGATGAGCTTTTTAATTCGAAGGGGCAAGTGTGCAGAAAGAGGGCTAAGCCGATTTGATTGGGGTGGCATCGCCGAAGCGCGGTTCAGGGGCCACACACAAAGTTTGCCACAGATTGGCCCCGGAGGGCCGTTGTGCGCAATCTAACCCTTGACCGTCCACCCCGTTTGTTTCAGTTCATTTTCGCTATATAAATATTTGTAACGGATGTTCGGCAAACGTCAAAGTGCGCCTTAGCGCATAGTCACGTCCGCCATTACCGGGGCGCCCCGCGAATAGAGATCTTTCTTTTCCCTGAACAGGGCGGCCAGCCTGCCCGTGAAGTCCTCCAGCGAGGAGCTTTCCCTTGAGATTGCCAATGCCGCGGATATGAAGCCCTCGCCGCCGCCAAGGGAGCGCAAAACCGCGCGGCTCTCATGGGCGTCCTCGCTGGTATCGGCGCTTATCTCGCTGAAGGCCATTCCGTAAGCATAGTCGAACAGTATCCTCCGGGCATCCTCGGCCGTGAAATGCATAGATGGCTTCATGCTGTAGTTTACGGCGAGCTCGGAGGAATGGTCGAGGTCGGGGATTTCCCCTACGCTCACATCGAAGCCCGATTCCCTTAGATGGTCCAGGATGCCTGCATGGGCCACGCCGTATCTTGCGACCACAGAGAGGGGGCCTGAGGCAAGGGAGGGGTGCAGCTCGGGGATTTCGGCAGGGAGGCGGCCGAAGCCCTCGACGACCTGCGCATTCCTCTTGACGAGGATGGCGTCGTTGATTTCACGGAAGCACTTGAGCGAAAGCTCGAGGGCCCTGCCCGCGTCGCCCTCGAAAAGCGCCTTCACCGCCTGCGACGGGCCGTTGAGCAGGAAGGGAAGCGTCCACATTTCCCCAAGGGAGTCGTTATCCGGGCAGCTTTCGACCACATGGACGCGGAGCGCCCGCTCGGAAAGTATGATATCCAGAACGGCCCTGCTGAAATCGGGCCACTCGAAAATTCCGGCGTATTTGAACATCTCTTCCGCAAGGAGCCGCTTGCCGGTCTCGGTTTTCCGGGCCTTGTCAATCTTGCCGTTGAGCTCGGCAATCAGGGGCTTGCGCGCCTGCTCGTCCGTGAACGCGCTTTCAAGGACAACCAGCCCCGGATTGAGGCGGCGGATGCAGCTGCGGAGGCTTTCAGCGTCGCCGGCCGTGCCGTGCCTGCCGAAATCAAAATGCAGGTGCAGGTTCTCTTTTGGATAAGAAATCATAGTGGTATACTATATACCACATAATTTTTATATGTAATTTTTCTATTTCTTCGCGCCCGGGTAGCGCAGGACTACAAACAGGTGGTCCTTGTCGAAGGGCTCGAGCCTGATTTTCTCGAGAACTTCGAACTCCCGCTCGAGCGCCTTCAGGACCCCGGCGAAGACCACTTCCGGGTCTTTCGTGACGTCTATGCTCTGGCTCTTTATGCAAATCATGGCGAGGCCGCCGGCCTTGAGGAAAGCTTTCGCGTTTTTTATCAGGATGGAGTCCTGGTCGGGCTGCGCGACGTCCTGGTATATCGCATCGACCGGGCCGACATCCTCGTATTCCTGCGGCTGGCGCGCGTCGGCGTGTATCGGGATTATGTTGTGCCTGCGGTCCGAGAGCGCCATTAGGCCCTTCATGCACTGCGGAGAAATCTCAACCGCGAATATCTCCCCCGTGCCCCCCACGATGTCCGAGAGGTGCGATATCGTGGTGCCGGTCGAGGCCCCGAGGTAAAGTATCTTAGTACCGGGGGCGAAGGGGAAGTTTTTCAGGCCCTTGTGCATCGCGCCGCAGAGCTTGCTCCGGAACGGGTCCCAGAGGCGGTATTCCCTGCCCTCCTCGCGCACGGTCTTCTCGTTGTAGACCTTGTTGCCGGGGTCGGCGTTGAGCGTCGCGAGGTGCTTGTCGCCCTGGTACACTCCGGGGTAAACGGTTTTCATGGAGTGATGATGGGGGCGAGGGAATAAAAGAGCGACTGCGCCGCCCGGGGCTTAGGCATTCTTCGGCCGGTTCTTCTCGTAAATTGCGATGTAGTCGCCGACCGGAACCCGGGCGATGGCTTTTCCGATGACTTCGAGGGGGAGGTCCTCGAGCCGCCTGAACCGGATGCACGACTTGCCCAGATCCGGCTTTTTCCCGCCCGCAGCGTACTCGGCCACGAACCATTCCCGCATGCGCTCGTCTCCATATACGCTCATCAGGTAGAGCGAGAAGTGGTTTTTCTGGGCCGCCAGGGCGGCAACCGCGAGCGGCAGGCCGTTGAACGTCTGGGGCCAGGTGGCGAGGGGGACGACGTACACTATCATGCCGTACTGCATCCTCTCTTCATAGCCAGGGGGAAGGTTCCGGAGGATCATTTTCCTTACCTCGCTGATCACCGCCCGCCTCTTTGGAGGCAGGCCGGACAGGTATTCTTCCACAGTGGTGGAGGCGCTGCTAGCCATGCAAAAGCATGCCAAAGAAAGCATTTAATAGGGTTATGGATAAATTAGACCTGCAAGTATCCAATTTTCCGTCGTAAAGGACGATTGGCCGCATCGGCCTGAGTTGCAGCTGGCCGGGCGGCAAGGGTGCGAATATGGTTACAGTGAATGA
>DATIFM010000031.1:0-39249 GCA_035455205.1 Candidatus Bilamarchaeum sp.
ACCCGGAGACAAATGCCTATTCGCACGCCATGGCGGGGCAGATGAACGACCTGGTGAAATCAGTCGTGGCCGCCCACGCATCCGCCGCAGGCAGCGGGATGACGCCGGAAGCGGCGTACGCCGCCATGCGTCCCGGCTTCATGTCGGGGGCCGCGAGGGCGCAGGCAGCGGACATCTCGCCAGAGACGCAGGCGGGGCTGAGAAGGCTCTTCATCGGCGAGCACGGAAAGCCGGTCGGGTGGGGGAGGGGGCCGGAAAAAGTCGTCAGGGACCACCTGGAGCTGGTTTACGCGAGCGTGCGCGAGCTTGTCAACCAGGGCGCGCTTTCGCCCGAGAGGCTCCGGGACCCCATTGACGAGCTCGTCCGCCGCGGAATAGTGAAGGCCGAGCTGAGGGAGCCGGCAACCCACTCGCAGATAAACGGCAGGAACCAAAAACTCATACTTGATGGCGACCATGCCGGACGGTTCACGCTGAATGCCCCGGACGCATGGAACAACGGTTATCTCGAGCAGATGAAAGTCAGGGCGGCCGATTTCTGGAAAATTACGCTGGATGCCGCTCCTTCGAGGACGGATTTCGGCCTCATATATTAGACGCGAAGGGATAGGGAGCCGCTGACGCATGCAACAAGATTGTAATGCTCCCCTTTTGCGTCAGCTTCGGACTTTCGCCGGAGGGCCGCCTCGACTGCGCGGGCAGCGCCATCCCAGCTACCTTCACCAAGGTACAGGAGCCGTTCCAGAACTATGATTTTCCTTTCAGGGTCGCACAGAAAAAAGTATGTCTGCGAGGAACTGTCCGTGAGGCCGACAGAGAATGAGAGTTCGGACGCTGGAGGGAGCTTGGCGCCGGCGCGCCGGAGCGCGGACGCGACATGGAGCATGCCAGCCCCATCCACCGCGCAATACTCTTCATCGCGGGCGGACCGGATGCGGAAAAGCCGCTCCGGTATCTTGAGGAGAGGCTCCATATTTTCGAAGCCTTTCGCGGTGGCCCTGAGGAAATCGAGCACTTCACTCCTGCTGAATGAGTTGGATTCCGGTCCTCGGCCTGAGCCGCCGCGAATCCTGCGCACTTCCCCCTCGAAATCGGCCATAGGGTCATATTTGCCCACGGCTGGCTTTAAATCGCTAGCGCCTGCATCGGCGCGATTCTTCCGGGCTGGGCTGAGCCTTTCGCTCATGATGTAGAATAGCACGAAACGGATTATAAACTCCTCATATCGTCCCGCTCATAAACACAAAACTGCGCTTAGAAGGACAGAATCCTGAAAAACGGTTAAAACGGTTCCCTCCGATTAGCATCCGATGGCGCAGCCGGAAAAGGGGATGAAGCAGGACATAAAGGCCACGAAGGAAGAGGTAAAGGTGGCCAAGGAGGATATACGCGAAATCCAGGACCGGATGAGCATGACCGATCGCGACAGGGCGGCGGTCGCGCGGGAAGTGAGGAGGGAAATTGCCGAGCGGATCGTCACGGTTATGACGACCGCCCTCGCGGTTGTCGCCGGACTTTTCTGGCAGACGGCGATAAACGACACGATAAAGACGTTCATCCCCGTAAGCGGCGCCTGGCAGTACGAGATAGGGGTGGCTCTCGGGGTGACCGTCGCCGCCGCAGTCGCGATATACATACTTTCCAAACCTGCAACGGGAAAAAAATAGGTGTCTTATGAGTGAAATCTGGGTAACCAAGGAAAGCGGCGAGAGGGAGCTGTTCGACCCGAAGAAGGCTCTTGTGGCCCTCGAGAGGGCGGGCCTCGGCGCAGGAGACGCGAAGGAGGTCCTCGGACAGCTCGAGTCTGAAATCTACGATGGCATCTCGACCAAGAAGATATATGGCATGCTCTTCGACCTCGTCGACAGGATGAGGCCGGAAGTCACCCACAAGTTCAACCTCAAGCGCGCCCTCATGGACATCGGGCCCGAAGGGTACGACTTCGAGGATTTCATATCCAAGCTGCTCAATACGCACGGGTACGACACGCTCACGCGCCAGACGCTGCAAGGCAAATGCGTCACGCACGAAATAGACGTGATAGCCTCGAAAGAGCGCAAGTCGTACATGATGGAGTGCAAGTTCCACAACCAGCCCGGCGCAAGGTGCCGCATCCAGACCATACTTTACGTCTACGCAAGGTTCCTCGACCTCCGGGAAGGGGCCAAGGCGGGCCTGTGCCGGAGCTTCGCCGCGCCGTGGCTCGTCACGAACACGAAATTCTCCGAGGACGTGATAACCTACGCAGAGTGCAAGGGCCTCCCGCTCCTCGGGTGGCACTACCCCTACAGGAACAGCCTCGAGGCGATGATAGAGAAAAGCGGCTGCTACCCGGTAAGCGTGATAAAGATGAGGGAGGACACGCTCCGCAGGCTCCTCAAGAGCAAGATAATAACCGTTTTCGACATCCCGGACAGCCCGCAGAAGCTCGCGGGCGCAAGCGGAATCAGCAAGGCCGAGGCAGAGGAGATAATCGGCAGGGCGGAGTTCGCCAAGTGATGGGATGGCCCGTGCAGGTTTCGTTGACGCGGCGAGGGGCCTCGCCATCGTGTCGATGGTAATATACCATATCCTGTTCGACCTCGGCTATTTCGGATTCGCGCAGATAGACCTCCAATTCCTGCCGGTGCTCCTATTCCAGCGCGCGATAGGGAGCACTTTCCTCATCGTTGCAGGGATATCAATGTGGCTGAGCGAAACCGCCCACCACTCTTACGAAAGGCATTTCCAGAGGTTCCTCCGGCTCGCCCCGGTTGCAATCGCGATAACCCTCGCGACATGGATATTCCCGCACGAGGGGTTCATAACGTTCGGGATAATCCACCTCATGGCCCTGTCGGCGCTCATAGGCCCGCTGTTTTTCAGGCTCGGCAAGTGGAACGCGCTCCTCGGCCTCGCGCTCGTGATTGCAGGCTCGCTCCCCCCCGGCCTCGGGAGCAGCTCGCCCTACCTGTTCTGGCTCGGGCTTCCCTCGCCCGCTTACACCGCGCTCGACTACTATCCGCTGATACCGTGGTTCGGGATGATTTTGATAGGGGTTTATCTGGGACAGAGCGTAAAATGGGACAAAATCAAAGTCTCCCTGCCCTTTCAGGACGCACTCGAAACGGCTGGAAAAAACTCCCTCGCGATATACGTCATCCACCAGCCGGTCATAATCGCAGTCCTGCTCGCCTTATCCGCGGTTATCTAGGAACCATCTGGCCGTTGCTGCGAGCCCGGCATCGAAAGACGTTTCCGGCCTGTAGCCGAGCATCTTTCCTGACAGGGAAAGGTCGGCCTGCGTGTGCGCCATGTCCGCGGGGCGGGCCGGGGCGTATAGCGGCAAAATGGATGAGCCAAGGAGCGAATTCAATTTTTCCACTACGGCATTCACGGTAGTCCGCTCTCCCTGCCCCACGTTGAACGCTTTTCCTGCGCATTCCTTTCCGGCCTTCATGGCGAGCAGGTTGGCATGCACGACGTTTCCCACATACGTGAAGTCCCGCGCCTGATTGCCGTCGCCCTCGATGACGGGCCGCTTTCCGGCCATCATCGCGCATATGAATTTCGGGATGACCGTGCTGAAAGGCCCCGAGCCGTCCTGGGCGGGCCCGAACACGTTGAAATAGCGGAGGGAGATCGTATCGAGGCCGTAAAGGCCCGCATAGAGCGATGCGTGATACTCGTTGGCAACTTTCGAGGCCGAGTAGAACGAGCCGGGTTCGGTTTTTTCCGACTCGCTGAAGGGGATTTTAGCGGAGTTCCCGTAAACCGAAGAGGACGAGGCGAGTATCACGCGCTTCACTTCATTCCGCCTCGCGCACTCCAAAACGTTCAGAGTCCCCTGGATGTTCACGCGGCTCGTGCCGAGCGGGTCCATGGTCGAGCGGGGTATTGAGCGTATCGCCGCATTGTGGAACACATAATCCGCGCCTTCGAGCGCCTCGCCGAGCTGCCCCGCGTCGAGTATGTCGGCGCGGTAAATCCGGAAGCACGATTCGTTCTCCTTCAGGAGCGGGCTCCCACCCGCGCTGTAATTGTCGTATATCCTGACCTCGTGCCCCGCCTCGGCGAGCTTCAGAGAGAGGTGGGAGCCTATGAAGCCTGCGCCCCCGGTTACAACCGCTAGTCCCATGGGGGATTTATCGTGCGATGGGATTTTCAATGCCTCCAGTCCCAATCAATGCATGAAGGTGCTCCATGTCCTTGGCGACCGCGGCTTCGGGGGCGCCGAAAGGATGTTCGCAGAGACGGTCGGTGCGCTTGCAGCCCGGGGGAAAGCGACGAACATCGCCTTCATCGTGAACGGCCGCAGGCTCTCGAGGGACGGGCGCATCGACGCCATCCCTGAGGACGACTGCATTTGGGCGAAAATGGGGATTTTGCAAAAAGCAGGGCGGATATTCGATGCGCCCCTCGCGATATTCGGCACTGTGCTCTCCGAGAGGCCTGACGTCATCTATGCGTACGACCCGCCTCTGGACGTCCTCATTTGTGCCGCAGCGGGAAAGCTCCTCGGCTCCAGGGTCGCGGTAAGGTGCAGCTCCCGGCCCGGCTCCCTCCCCCGCACGTCCCGCCTGATTATGAGGGCGGCTTTCGCGCTCTGCGACTATGCAGTGGCATTATCGTCCGAAAGCCGCTCGGAGCTGGAGAGGATGGGGGTGCCTCGGATTGCCCTGATACCGAACGGGAAGCCCATCCCGGAATCAGGCTCGAGGGAAGCTGCGCGCAAAGCGCTCTCCATAGGGGACGATGAGCTGGCCGTGGGCGTTGTGGCGCGGTTAGCGCCCAACAAGCGCCAGGAGCTGGCCGTTTCGGCCCTTTCAGGCGCGCCCGGAACAAGGCTTTTCCTTTTCGGACATGAGGAATCCCCCGGATATGCAAAGCGGCTGAGGCGCATCGCGGACGCGCGCGGCCTCGGGGAGAGGGTCGTTTTCGCCGGCTTCCGCCGGGACATGGCAGCCATACTGCCCGGCCTCGATGCCCTGCTGCATACTTCGGCCAGCGAGGGATGCCCCGGGGCGGTAATCGAGGGGATGGCTTCCGGCCTGCCGGTCGTGGCGGTTTCGGAGCCTGCCGTGAGGGAGGTCCTCGGAGACGCGGGAATAATCGTCGACGCCTCGCCGGAATCCATCGCAGGGGCATTGAACATGCTGAAAGACCGCCCCCTCGCCGCCATGCTCGGTAAAGGGGCCCGCCTTCGCGCAAAAAAGTTCGGCATGGACGCGATGGCAGATGCTTACGAGGAATTGTTCAGCGCTCTCGCAGGCAGAAAATGAGAAAAAGAATAGGAAAAAAAATTACTTCTTCTGGGACCTGCTCCTCCAGTATACTATCGCGAGTATAATGGCAAGGAGGAGCAATAGCAGCCACAGCAGGTTCAGGTTGTCCGCGGGCGGCTGTGTCGGCTTCTCCGGAGGCGCAGGCTCGGACTGCGGGAAGGCCTTTACTTCGACGGTCTTCACCGGCTGCCCGTCCTTGAGGAGCAGCACCTTGTAGACACCCTCGAGGTTGAGGGGCAGGTTGAAGTTTCCGTTCTCATCGGTCTTTCCGGTGAATTTGTTCCCGTCAGGACCGGTGACTTCCACGTCGCAGTTCTTGCACTCGAATGCCTGGCAGGTCTTCTGGTCACCGACTATGCCCGTCGAGGGGCAGCTCAGGTCAGAGCCGACGCACTTGTGGTCGACGCACTGCTTGCCGTCGCCGCACTGTCCGCAGCCGGGGAAGTCGCATTCATAGCCCGTAGGAACGAGCTTGTGGTCCACCGCATTGCTGCACTGGCACTGGCTTCCTCCGTCTTCACAGAGGTCTTTGCAGCTTCCGCCGTTCTGTCCCGGCGGGATGTTGCAGAACTGCGTGTTCTTGCACTGAAGGTCCGAAGAGCACTCGGGCTGCTCCTTGCACTGGTGGTCCTGGCAGGACTGCCCGGCAGGGCAGCTCGGGCAGTTCGGCCCGCCGCACTGGTAAACGTCACCGGTGCATGCGTGGTTGCCCTTGGTCTGTCCGCACTGGCACTCGAAATCCACGCACTGGTGGGAGTCCAGGTTGCACTTCTTGTCTGATGCGCAGTCGTTGTCCGACTGGCAGCCAACGGGGCCGCAGATGCCGCAGTCCACGAGCACCGGGTCTCCGTTATAACCAGTATATCCGTTCTTATCAGCATAAATCCTGACCGTGAGGCCGCACATCTCGGGGCCCATCGTCACTTCGCCGTCCGAGTCGGTCGTGCCCGAGAAAACGGGCGGGCCGTTCTGCTCGATGACATCGACGTCTGCGCCTGACACGTCACCGCTGGAAGTCACGTGTATCACGCTTCCGTTACAGTTCGAGTCAAGGCTCACGTGCAGAGGGTTGCTCGACGGGTTCTCGTCGTTATCATCGGTCGGGCAGCTGTAGCTGTACGCGTAAGTCGTGTAGCTGTAGCTGCAGAACTTCGGATAGCCGCTCTGCGCATAAATCGCCGGAGTCAGGACTAACAACAACAATATAGCAAGAACATACATTTTGGCTGACATACCTATCGCCTACTGGCTTTAGGTTTAAAAAGTTTTGCCTGCCCCCCGGGCCTGCGCAGCAGTATTATAATGAGGGCTGTCACCGACGTGAGGACGAGCCATCCCAAGGCAACGGGGCTGATGATTCCGTAAACCGAAAGAAGGAAGGCGGCAAAAGAGGCGAAAATGAGCGCGGGGAGGGCGGCAGGGCCGGCCGGCACAACGAGCAGAATCGCGGCCAGCCATGCGATGATGAAAAGCGCGAGCACAGCGTAGAAAAGGGAATTTTCGATGATTGCCGGATTTTGATAAGCGAAGCCGCTTCCGAGCGAGTGCCACGAAGACGCGGGTTTCCCGTCATATATGATGTAGCCGTTCTGCCTCTCCGTCCAGGCCGCATCCGGATACTGCGATGAGAGCACCCGGTAGCTCACGGGCGTGATTTTCTCATATGTGACGTTGGCAGAGTATCCGGCAGAGGCGCTCATGTTTATTATTTCGGAAAAATTCCCGCGGCCCGCATCCTGCGAAGTGATGAAGGGGCCGGTGGCGAGCTCGTTCCTGAACAGGTAGAGCGTGTCGCTCTCATATACGAGCGAGATGTTCGGCACGCCCGACTTCCGGTAGAAGAGGTACAGCAGGCGTGGCGTGTCCGGGAAATCCTTGAGAATCATCACGTAGCGGACGTTCAATGGCAGGAGGAGCTCGGCAGTGTTGTTAATGTACTGGCGGTTCTGCACCAACGCGCGGACATAGTCGGCCGGGGGGTCTTTTACGTCGCTGTAGACGTTCTGCGTCTCGAGATTGTGGGCGACGATTACGGGCTTTGAGAAGAACATCCTTGCCGGGGCGCCCAGATCCTTCTGCGTACCGTTCACCCACGGGTAGTATATGTAGAAGTGGAGGGGAAGGAACAGGATGTTCGACTGGGCCGGGTCGGCCGCGATTATGGCCTCGGCCTGCTTCCAGTCGTCCGGGAACTGCGTCGGGCCTATCTGCCCCAGGAAGCCGAAGAAGCCGAAATTGTAGATTACTGGTAGGGAGCAGAGGAGGCCGATTAGAACGGGGCTTTTCCACCCCTTTAGCCTCCCGGAAAGGGCGCCAACCGCTACCGAGCCGAGCCACGCGTAGGCAAGGCATATCAGGCCGACGAATTTCTGGGAGTCCCTGAAGAAGAAATATATTGGGAGCTGCTTCTCGAAAAGGTTGAACAGGAGTGGGAGCGGGCCGTCGTCGCCGAGAGCAAAGAGAAGGGCGACCGGGATGACGAGGATGAAGAACATCCAAAGGGAGTTCTTGCCCTTGAAGAGGAGTGCGAGGCCCGCCAAGGCGAGCGCGGCCATGATTATGAGCGGGACGTACCAGAGGTCGAAAACGTTCTTCGTGTACTTGAAGCCGCCCCTCCAGAAGCCGTGCATGGACAGGAGCGTCAGCGGTATCGGCATTCCCTGCGCCCGCGCGCTGAACTCGGCGAGGTTGCTTTCGGAGGACGCGGGGTCGAACCGCTCGCCGAAAAGCGCGAGGGTGGGGACTATCCAGTAGAGGTTCATGAGGAGCACGAGGCCGCCGAGCGCCACCGTGTTCCGGAGGAGCGCCCTGTCCGCGCCCTGCAGGAGCCTGAGCGCGAAAAGCACGAGATATGCGAGGAGGAGTATGAGCACCCCGTGCGAGCTGACCGCGGCGAGGGTGGTGATGAGGGCGGCCTTCGCGAGCCGGTGGCGGTCGCCGGGGCGCTCGAGGAATTCCGAGAAATATTTCAGCCCGAGAGGCCATAGGGCGTACGAAAGCAGGAGGGCCCAGTGGCCGGCCATGAACCGGACGAATACGAAGGGGTTGAGCGTGTAAAGCAGGCCGCCGAAGTAGCGCGAGTTCCCCAAATCCTCCGGGAGCGCAAAGTGGATGCCGGCGCCGCACAGGAACAGAATCGCGAGGAGGAGGAGCTTCTCCACGCCTTCAGCCCCGAGTATCTGCGAAAGCGCGGCCATCGCGAGGCGGTAAGGGATGTACGCACCGTACGGGCTCGGCGCCATGCCGTAATAATTGGCGAACTGGAAATCCGCGAAGCTGCTCGGCCCGAACTGCATGTCGAGGGCAAGGTAGTAGCCGGGCGGGAGGAGCGGGGCCATCAGGATGATGGCGAGGACGAGGTAAGTGATGAGCGGGACAACGTTTTTAATCATCGTCTAGGAATATCAGCGAGGATATTTTAAATCGAGGTATCGACGAGGCGCGGGCGGATTATGAATGCCAGGTATTATGCTCTGACAATGCTGGTCTTCATCGCGCTCTCGCTCATCATGAACAGCGCCACGCTCGGGAAGCCGGGGTACGTCCAGTTCTACGACCGCACCGAAAACATCGACCTGACCTCTTTCAGGGCGTATTTCACTTCGCTCTACAAGTGGGACCAGGTGGTGGACCTCGACATAACCAAGCGGATATTCTCCGAATGGGTCTTCTTCCTCATTGACGAGCAGCAGCTCGACGCCGTGAGGTTCCCGCTCCAGTCGTTTTTGATTCTCGCGGTTTCTTTCCATGTGCTCCTCAGGTTCATAGAGGTCGAGAAATACAGGGTCGGCGAGGAGGAAAAGCACCTAATCGCCGCAACGGGCGCGTTCTTCTACCTCGTGAACCCCGTCGCGATAGAGCACTACATTTCCCTCTATCCGGAATTCAGCTACGCGATTTTCCCGGCCGCCATATATTCGATGTACATGACCTTCAGGAGCATGGACCTGAAATACCCCCTCCTCCTTGGCCTCGTTTCATCGATACTGGTGGGGCTCGTGATACACAATGCGCTCTACCTCGCGGTGTCTGCCGCGTGCGCGGCAGTCGTCGCACTGGCGTGCATGAAGTCTCCCCCCGCTGATATCGCCCGCAAGGCCGCCATCGCGGGCGGCGCTTTCGCGGCGCTGAGCATGTTCATGATACTGCCTGTCGCATACACGAGCCTTGCGGATAAGCTCCCGAACCCGGGTTACATCAACGCGATAGAGGATGTGCTCTCGAATTCGAGGGACGCGGACATGTTCAGGGTGATGCTCCAGGACGTCAACCTCAATGCCAACGCCTCGGTTCACTTCAGTTACCCCCTGGGCGCCCTGTATTACCCGGCAATGGCCATCCTTACTGCGGCGGTCCTCTCTGCCGCAATTTATTACCGCAGCGCACTCTCGGCATTCGCAGGCCTCGCTTTCGCGGGCTTCGCCCTTCTTGCCAACGGGATAAACAGCCCGATCGGGGGAGCATACCTGTTCGCCGTTTTGGAGCTTCCCATGGGCTGGCTGATACGCGGCTCGCCCAAATTCGTGTTCATAATGCCGTTCTTCTTCGCCTTAATGCTCGTTCATGCATTGTGCACTCTCAGGGCTAGCAAGAGGCTCATTGCCGCCTTTTGCTTGGCAGTCATTCTCAACCAGTCGGTGTTCTGCAACATAGTCTGGGACGGGAGCTACGGCGGGGCGGCTTTCAAGAAGCTGCCGGAGGGCGGAATCATGGGCGCCATTGATTTCCTCAGGGGGGAGAACGTTAGCGGCAAGGTCGGCTGGTACGGAGACTATGTCAGAAGCGCGCCCACGGACGTATGGGTCCCGGTCGGGAGGAGCCAGAACGCCCTCGCGTTCCTTGTCGGGAACCCGGACCCGGCGGGAAGCGTTTCAATCATGTCGGATGCGCTCGGCATGGAATACGTGATGATAGACGAGAAGAACCGGAAGCCTTACTATTATTTCGGATACGCGAAAGGTTCCGGAGACGACCTTGGGAAGGAATTCGAAACAGCGTACGAGGGTGACGGTGTCAGGGTCTTCAGGACAGGGGCGAACGCATCCCCCTTCTACATCCCGAAAGTTTCGATGCTCTCATATGCCGGCTACGGAGTGATAAGCGGAATATCGCAGGAGGCGGCCATCGGGAGGGACATTGCCCTTGTCATGGCAGATGACGAACCGGGGCTGGCAGGAAGCGCAGCGAATTTCACCGACGCGGTTGTCCTCGATTCAAGGTCGGCGCTCCCATACTCGCTGGACGGCGGGAGAGTGATAACCTTCGGGAAAAACATCAGCGGAAGGGATGGGAGGCGGGGCTGGTCGAAGTCGACTGCGAACTCCAATATATTCATCACGGACTGGCCGAGGGTCCTCGAAAGGTACCGGATTGCAGGAGAGGATAACGATTACGGCCTGGGGCTTGTCTATACCGATGCGAATTTCTCCCTCTGGAAACCGCTCGAGGAGAAAGCTTTCATCGAATCCGGCCGGTTCAGCTTCAGCGGGACTGGGGAGGCGGCGCGCGCCGGAGGTAATGGAACAATAGAGTTAGACCTGAAGAAGATTCCGGCGGGAAATTTCACGGCTTTCGAATTCACTGGGAGGGCGGTTCCCGCCGGCCTTTCCGGATACAGGATAGACGCGTATTTCCTGAATAAAGGCGGCTCTGCAATCGGGCATGCCGAGCTAGCTTCCGGAAACCGGAGCAAGGAATTTAACAGGACAATCGAGGTGCCGGCCAGGGCCGCATACGTCCAGCTTAGGGCGATTGGCGTCACCGAAACATCCTCAGGGGATATCGCCCTCGAGAACGTCGCAATAAGGGGCAGGAATTACGGGCCGAACGTTCTTGAGGAGGAGTTCAGCCTTCCGGACGAGGGCGAGTACGACCTCTATCTCAGGGTTTTCGCAAGCCCGGATGGGGGGAACGTCTCGATATCCGTCAACAACGGAACGGAAAGCAGCATGAATACGCTGTCCGACACGGCAGGGTTCGAGTGGCGCAGGGTGTATGGCGGGAAGCTTGGAAGGCATAACACGATACGCCTCGTGAACAACGGCGGCCTTAACGCGGTCAATATCGGGTATGCGGCAAGGGGAGGGGAGGAAAGCGTACTGCCGGGCAAAGGCATCCTGTACGTTTTCGAGGCAGAGAAGGATTTCGCGGCCGAAGGGGCCAAGTTCGAAAAGACCAAGGGCGCAAGTGGCGGAATAGACGCCATGCTGAAGAAAACGTCCAAGATGAGGGCGACCCTCCACGTATATGATTCCAGGGAGTACTCAATAAGCGCCGGAGGGCGCAACGTTTCGGTCTTCATAGACGGGAAAAAGGTCAATGGAAGCACATTCCTGGAAAAGGGGGACCACACGCTCTCGGTGAAGGCGGAAACGGACAAGGCCCGGTTCGACTACCTGCTCGCCATGGACAGCCGCATGGGCGAAATCTTCAGGGGCCTTTCGGACGGAAGCATCATAGCCGGCGGACAGGTTGCCGGATATAAAAGGACTGGCGCGGCTGGTTACGAGGTGACCGTCAACGCCAGCCGGCCTTCGCTCCTCGTGTCTACGACTGGATACGAGCCGCTTTTCGGGGCGATGGACGGAGGCGGAAACATCAGGCCGGTTTCTGTCTATTCCACGCTGAATGCATTCCCCCTCAAGCCGGGGGCAAGAACGCTGTGGGTCGGCTATGCCCCGCAGGGATACATGGACGCAGGGCTCGGAATCTCGCTCCTTGCGCTTTTCGCGATTTTCGGGTATCTTGCTTGGAGGTGGAAGAATGGATAAGCGCACAATCATGCTTTCCGGCTTCAGCCTCCTGCTAGTATCCGGCTCTTTCCTCTTCATCGCAGGTTTCCCTGCCCTTGCCGATATTGCGGCCACGCTGGCATGGGCGCTGCTGACCGCGGCAATCATTTTTTCTGTTCTTGGAAACACAGCACGGAAGGGGGGAAGGCGTGGCTAGGGAATTTTTGGGAGTCCCCCTGAAAGACCTTGCGACATGCGTCTTCCTTACGAGCGTCATCACTATTGCGATTTTCCTGCCGGCCATTGAGAATTTCGGAAAAGTCCTTTTCGGGCAGCACGACATGAACCTCTTTCTCTGGGTATTCTGGCATTTCGAGAACTCGATAAAAAACTGGGAAAACCCGTTTTTCGCGCACGAAATATTCTATCCCTACGGGATTTCGCTTTCGCAGAGCACGACGGCCCCGTTCCAGGGCGTCATTTACGCGCTGCTGCCGGATTCTTGGGGGCCGTTCGGCAAAGTCACGGCCCTGCAGGTTCTTTCATTCCTGCTCGGAGGGTTTTTTTCGTTCATACTGGTCTACCGGTTCACGCAGTCGGCCATCCCTTCCCTCGTCGGCTCGCTCATATTCGATTTCTCCCCATTCCATTTCGAGAAGGCGCTGATTGCGCCCAATTATTGCATGGCGATGCCGTTCGTGGCGATGTTTTTCGTCTTTTACTATGACGCCGCCGGCAGGACGGGGCGGAATGCCGGCACGCTCGCCGCGCTTTCCCTTTCGCTTCTCCTTATCGCGCTTAACGAGCTTACGGTCGCGATAATGGCAGGCTTCATCGTGTTCATAGACATTTTCCGCAGGTATATGGCTGCCTCGCGGCGCCCCATTGTCACTTACCAGAACTGCGCGGTAGCACTAGTCGCATCCATTTTCTCGACGGGCCTGTTTGTCTTCCTGATTGAAGCCGACTCTCCGGCCATGGTGACTTACCTGCTTCCGCCCCTGGTTTTCCTCTCCGCGGTGGCATTCCTCATTTTGGGCGCAGAGAACGTCGTGAAGTCAGAGAAACGCGAGGGGCTGCTCAAGGCGTTGGCGCTCTGTGCCCTGCCGGCAGTCATTTACATACTGGCCCTTGCAGCGCAGCCCGGCTACAAGTTCGCCGAAGAGGACTGGGCAGACAGGCTCAGGTTCTATTCCAAGCCGGTGGAGTACGTGCTTTTCCCGTCAAACCTGCAGGAGATATCAAAAACAATTGGAATGGACGGGCTCGGGGGGCTCACCAATGCGGGAGTATATATCGGGCCGGTGCTCCTGCTGCTTCTGCTTTTGTCATATGTCCTGCCCGGTGCCGGAGGAGAGGAAAGTTATTTCAAAAACATGTTCCTTGTCTGCCTCTTCTTCTCATTTCCCCTGCTCGTGACCAGGACTGAAATCCTGACGCCCACGCCGTTTCTCGCCCAGCCGCTTTTCCCGATGATGGGCGTTCTCCGCGAGCCGGCCAGGTTCATGCTCTTCGGGCTTCTGTTCCTCGCAGTCGCAACCGGCATCCTCATCAAAAGAATCGCGGAGCCGGGGGGCAGCATCGGCAGGCTGGCTGGGCTGGCCCTCATCGCCCTTCTTATTGCGGAGAGATGGCCTTCGATGGGGAGCTTTCAGTTCGACGCCACCGTGCCGGAGTTTTACAAATCCCTTGCCGGAGAGCCTCGAACGAGCACCCTTCTCCTCGCGAACTTCAATTATGAGGACCTGCTCAGGGAGTCTTATTACCAGACAGTCCATGGCAAAAAGCTCTCATACGGCCTTGTTTCCAGGTTCCCGTCCGAGGGGCCGCTCGCTTCCCTGGGCACGCCTGAGATAACCGGCGGGCAGGCAATGGATGCCGGTTCCATCGTCGGGCTGGCGGAAGATTACGACTACGTAGTTCTGCACAAGGCGAAGAACGACAGCTTCGGAGGGATGCGGCAGGCCATTGAAGCGCGGTACCCGCGGGTCTACGATGACGCCTTCATGTCCGTCTATAAAACAGGCTAGAGCCCAAGCTTCGCGCTCGCGAAGCCGATGAAGCCGGCCGTGTATTCCATGCCCTTTATCGCAGTGAGTCCGATTCCTTCCACAGGCTCGCGGGCGAGCTTGCTAAAATGCCGGATGAAGAAGAAATTGGCCGGGTTCAGCCATTTTTCGGACTGAGAGGTCTTCTTGTCGAGGTACCGCGGAAGGGTCTTCCCGTAGATGAACGCCTTCTTCAGGTCGTGCGAAAGCGTCAGGTTCTGCGTGTTGTGGAGCACCTTCGACTCGGTCCGGCCGATGCTGAAGCCGTCCTTCAGGCGGCAGTGCAAATCCCAGTCCTCGGCAAAATGCAGGTTCTCGTCGTAACCGCCGACCTTTCCGAACGCGGCCGGGCGGAAAGCCCGCGCGGACTCGATTATCGGGTCGCCCAGGTAGCATCTTTTCTCGAGGTCCTTGCACCGCGAGAGGAAGTTGGTCCCGTATCCTGCCTCGGGGATTATCAGGGCGCCGTGGCTGTTGAACCGGGCGACTATGTCCCCGAAAAGCCCGGGCTCGAGTATCATGTCCGAGTCGATTGAGAGGAAGATGCTTCCCCTCGCCTTCGAGAAGCCGAGGTTCCTCGCACCCGGGAGCGAGCGCTTCGAGAGCAGGACCTTGTCAGCATATTTGCGCGCTATCTGGAGCGTCGAGTCCGTGCTGTAGCCGTCCACGACAATCAGCTCGAATTTCCGGTAAGTCTGCGAGCGTATCGAATCGAGGCACGCCTTCAGGCAGTCCCCGGAATTCTTCGTGGGCACGACCACGCTGAGAAGCTCATCCATGGCGGCACCTCTCGAGGACCGCGAGGAATTCCCGGGCCGAGTCGTCCAGGCTGAATTTCGAGGCGTATTTCACGCTCGAATCAGACAGCTTTTTCAATTCGCCTGGGGAGCGGAGGAGCGAGGCCGCCGCTTCGGCCATCGCCGCCGCGTCGCCGCTCCTCACGAGGCGCCCGTTCACGCCGTCCTTTATGCTGTCGCGGAGCCCCTCGACGTCGTAGCCTATGACCGGGGTGCCGCATGCGTTGGCCTCGATGACGACGAGCCCCCAGCCTTCGCGCGTCGCCGGGAAAAGAACGAGGTGCGCTTTGGAAAGCAGTTCCGCCTTCGTCTCCTCGTCCACCCTGCCGAAGAACTTCACGGATTCGAAGACCCCGAGCTTTTTTGCAAGGGCCCTGAGGGGCTTTTCCTCGCTTCCCGAGCCGGCTATCCAGAGGACGGCCCCGGGCACGGTGCGCCGGATTTCGCAGAGCGCCGTAATCGCATGGTCGACGCGCTTCGATTTCGCGAGCCGGCCCAGGTAAAGCAGGGATTTCTCCTTTCCCTTCCCGGTTTTGGGGGGCCGGAAGTCGAGAGCCTCCCTGACGATGCTCACGTCGGTGAACCCGAGCGCTTCGAGGTCGGATTTGGTTGATTCCGAGGGCACGATGGAGGGCAGCTTCCTGTATGCGCGGAGGATGTGGTCCTCCAGGTGGTAGCCTAGGAACGCGAGGGGAAGCGGCACGCCGGAATACCAGTTCTGGCGCGTGAGCTGGTGGATGAACGGCACCACGGGCTCGCGGGCGAAAAGGCCGGTGAAGAACGGAACCCCGTTTATGCTTTCCACGATGACGTCGAAGCGGCCCTCGACGTGCTTCTTGTAGCAGGAGTAGGCCTTCGGGTACATCGAGTAGCGGCCGCCGTAGCGGATGTGCTCGATTCCGTCTATGACCTCGCGCTCCTTCGAGCCGGGGTATGAGGAAGTGAGGATTGTGACCCGGTGCCCCTTTGCAGCAATCCTTTTGAGCACGTGGTGGCTGTAGACTTCGGCGCCGCCTGAGAGCGGGTGGGTTATGTCGCGCCAGTTGAAGAATGCGATCTTCATATCCATGAATATATCCTCAAAACCGTTTTAAATAGAAATAGCGAGGAGAATATGATGAAAGTCTCCGTAATCCTTCCCGTCCACAACGAAGGGGCGGTCCTCGAGAAAAACGTCAGGAGGCTCGAGAAGCTGCTCACCCCGTCGCTCGGCAATTTCGAGATAGTTATAAGCGAGGACGGAAGCACGGACGGGACCCCGGGCATATCGAGGGGGCTCGAATCCGAGAGGATACGGGTTTTCAACCACCCCGAGCGCCTCGGAAAGGGTAATGCGATAAAGAAGGCTGCCGGACTTGCAAGGAACGACATCATCATATTCATGGACGCGGACCTCGCGTCCGACCCGAACTTCGTCAAATCCCTTCTAGGGGAGATAGACGGGGGGGCAGACATAGTCATCGGCTCGAGATATCTCAGGGAATCGAAGGCGAGGCGGAGCTTCGTGCGGTACATGGCGAGCAGGAGCTTCAATTTCCTCGTGCGGGCGATGCTCGGCTCGAAGCTTACCGACCACCAGTGCGGCTTCAAGGCGTTCCGCAAGGGGCCGGTTCTGCCGATAATAAACGAGATTGACGACGGCAGGTGGTTCTGGGACACAGAGCTCCTCGTGCGCGCCCAGCGCAAAGGCCTTAAAGTTGCCGAGATACCAATAGAGTGGAAAGAGGCTCCGGGCTCGAAATTCAGGCTCCTGCAGGATACGGTGCACATGGCGTGCAGCCTCGTCTCCTTCAAGCTGAAGCACGGCTAGGGAGGAAGCGGATGAATCTCAGGTATTTCCTTATAGCAGTCGTGTTGTTGGCAGGGATAGCCGTAGTCTCGACCAGGGTGCTCCTCGCGAGCAACGGCCTGTGGAACCAGTACGACTACAACCCGATGCTCAGCGTGGACTCCTTCCGCGAATACTTCTTCTCGCTCTACAAGTGGAACCAGGTCATGCCCCTCGACCAGCAGAAGCGCATCGTTTTCGAGTGGGTATATCTCTTTGTCACCGAGCAGCAGGAGCAGAAAATCCACTTCACCGCGCTCGCCTTCATCACGCTCTTCTCGTCATACCTGGTGACGCTGAAGCTCCTTTCGAGGGAGAAGTACACTCTCAGCGACCTTCGCCTGCACGCGATAAGCTTCGTCGCCGCATTCGCATATTTTGCCAACCCGATGGCGATAAGCCAGTTCCAGAACGGGTACTTCCTGCATAGCTACGCGATTTTCCCGCTCGTTTTCTACTCGGCGTACATGACGCTCGCTTCTGACAAGCGCAGGTACCCGGTGATGCTCGGCTTCGCCGCGGCATTCTCGTTCCTCGTGATGGTGCATAACGCGCTTTTCCTCGGCTTCGCGCTCCTTGCGGCGTTCATAGTGAAATTCGCCGCAGAGAGGGACCCGGGGAAGATTGTGCAGGCGTTCAGGAGATGCCTGCTCGCCGGCGGCGTCTTCCTTGTCCTTACCGCATTCGTCCTCCTGCCGACGTTGTACATAACGCTAGTCGAGAAACTGCCCCAGCCCAACTACATCACTACCGAGGACTACGTGGCCCGGCTCGCGCAGAATTCCGAGGTATTCCGCATCCTCCTCACGGACTCGAACCTGCATCCGTGGAACTATCTGAGCTACACTTACCCATTCGGGGACGCGTTCTACGTAGTGAGCGGGCTCGTCGCAGTGTTCGCCATCGCCTCGGCCATCCTGAAGCCGAACAGGCTCGCGCTCACCGCCGCGCTCTGCATAGTCGTGTTCACGCTCCTCGGCAAATCCGTGAACGCGCCGTTCGGCGAGTTCTATAACGACGTAATATTCAACCTGCCGTATTTCGGGTGGCTCTTCCGCGGCGGGCAGAAATTCACGTACATGATGCCCCTCTTCTTCTCGCTCGCGACCGCGCACGCGCTCGCGCTCCTGAAGGACAGGAGGGCCCTCGCTCTCGGCATGGCCGCGATAGTCGCCGTTCAGGGCGTCTTCGCGTGGCCGGCCTGGACCGGGAATTTTGCCAATACCGTCATAAAGGGGCCTCCTGACGAGGGATTCGTTAGGATGAACCAGGTGCTCGCGAACGACACCGGCAACCCCAAGACAGTCTGGAACGCAGGATACATCGAGAGCGCGGAAACGCGGGCATTGCGGACCTCGAACGCGGACGTGATAACGATGAGGCACCTCTTCGACAACGGACGCTCGGTCGCCGCCCTCGCCGCGCTTGACGAGGCCATCGGCACAGAATACCTGCTCATAGGCCCGAGGGGCGGCCAGCACTATTTCTATTCTGATTATGCATTCTACGCCCTCGGGGCTGCGAGGGCCAGCTTCGAGCAGCTCTACAAGGGAAGGCGCTACAACCTTTTCAGGACCGCGAACGACACGAAAATCGTCTACATCCCGCAAAGCGTCTACATGGACTACACCGGCTTCGGCTCCCTTTTCCCGCTCATCCAGTCGGGGACGGATTTCAGCCGCACGGCAGTAGTGTTCACCGGCAAGGACCCCTCGGCATACAAGGCAGGCCCGCTTTCAGACACGGCAATTCTCGGGCCGGACGAGGGCCTCGACCTCGACATCAACGATTCGGGCATCGTTGCGCTCGGGGCCTCGGCCATAGACCAGGATTTCAGGGAAGGCTGGGTGAGGAGCGCCAACACGGATTTCGAGGGCTGGCAATGGCTCAAGGTAGTCGAGGACAAGGGCCTCGCGGCTGACCAGTGGCTGTACAGGTGGACGACAGTCTTCACGCAGGCCGAGCATGGGAAAGAAGTCATAGCGCAAGCCCCTGCCGAAGACATCGCGCTCCAGAACGACTCGGTGCGCGGCCCCGCGGTCGCTTACGGAAAAACGGAAAAGGCCGACGGGGATTGGCTCGCGATGAACCTAACGAGCTACTCGAAGCAGGTCGACATTACCTATACCGTGGATTTCCTTGACTCGAAGGGCCAGTTCATCAGCAGCGCGCAGAACGCGAAGTCGGTGCAGAAGCTGAAAAACAAGACATGGCCGTGGGAAGTCCGGATTCCTGAAAACGCCTCGTTCTACCGCATGGGCATCGTGGTCAGGCAGGCCCAGAACCAGAGCGGGAAGGCTTCGGTCGCGATAGAGGACGCGGCGTTGAGGAACTACAGCATGAACACGCTCGCCGAGCCGTTCACCCCCAAGGAAGCCGGGGCCTATGAGATGTACCTGAGAGTTTACAGGAGCCCGCAGGGAGGAATGCTCTCGGCGCAGTTGGATGGGTCGGCTCCGGTCAACATCTCCACGAAATCCGACGTGCAGGGATACAAGTGGGTCAGGATATATGGCGGCACGCTGGACAAGTCCGCGCACACGGTCAAAATCTCGAACGTCAGGGGCTTCAATTCCGTGAACGCAGGATACCTGCTGAAGGATGGCGCAACTGGATACACTGGCGCGCTCGGGAACAAGACGATAAAGTACGTGCTCGAGGCCGAATACGACTTCGAGAAAAACGGGGCCGGCGAAATCGCAGGCGGCCTCTACAGCAGGAAGAGGGCGGTTAAGCTCGGCGCGAATTCGAGGCTTTCAACGGAGATAGAGGTTTTCGAGCCGGGGCAGTACCAGATTCTCCTCGGGGGAACGAACGTCAGCGTGGAAATCGACGGCGCCCCGGCCGAAGGCAATGTGACGCTCGGAAGGGGAAGGCACAGCGTGGAAATCCTCCCGCAGGGAAGCGGGATAGCCGACTACGCGGTGCTCGCGCACGACCCGGCCCCCGCACAGGGGCTTAACGGCAACAAGGCGAAGATTCTTTCGTATGAAAGGACGGGGCCCTCATCATACAAGGTCATGGTCGAGTCGTCCTCGCCTTACATGCTCGTTTTCACCGAGGACTACGAGACGCTATGGAGGGCGTCCGTGGACGGGAAGGAGACCGGCCCGATACCGGTTTATGCCGTCGCGAACGGCTTCTTCATCAACAAGACGGGCGTCCATGAAGTGGACATATATTTCGGCCCGCAGCCATGGCACGAATTGGGCCTCGTGGTTTCCGGGGCAGGCTACCTGTCGGCATTGATATTCCTCGCAGGGGGGTATCTCGGGAGGTGGAAGGTATGAGGTACTGGCCTTTCCTTGCGCTGGCTACAATCATCCTCTCTGCCGCCTACGTCATATACTGGAACGACCTCCTCTTCATACTCATCGCGCTTGCCGGCTTCGCACTCTTTTCCTCGAAGCGCGGGTGGGGGGCGGCCCTGTTCGCGATTTCCCTGATGGCCTCCGGCGTAATGTATTATTACGGGGACAGCGGGGGGGCGTTCAGGATGGCAGTGGCCTCATTCGGGATGCTTTGCGGCGCAGTCTCGGCTGCGGTCGCGATGTTCAGGGAGGGAAAGGATGATGGCGCCGGGGCACGTAAGCGGAGGGGAAAGGATGGCTGAGAAAGTAATAGTTTTCGGCCTCGACGGCTTCACATGGAAGACGCTCGACTACCTCAAGGGCCAGTTCGAGTTCAAAAACCTCGAGAGGCTGAGGAGCGGGTCTGCATGGGGCAAGCTCGAGTCGACGATACCCCCTAGCACAATCCCGGCGTGGGTTTCTTTCGCCACGGGCTGCAACCCGGGAAAGCACGGCGTGTTCGATTTCATAAAGCCGGACGGGAGCCTCCGGAAGCTCGCGGTGAATTCCTCCGCGGATGTGAAAGTGAAGACGATACAGCAGATTGTCGCGGACGCCGGTAAAAAATCAGTGATAATCAACCTGCCGCTCTCGACGCCCGCACGGACGAAGGACATAACGATAGGGAGCTTCATGAGCGCCGGCGAGGACATGTTCAGCCCCAAGTCGGTGGCAGGGATACCGGAGGTGGGCGCCTACAGGGTAACAGAGGTCGGCGAGGCGGTGCAGGACGAGAAGGAATATCTGAGGAAGCTCGGGCAGGGACTCGCCCTCAGGATAGGCGCGGCCAAGAGGCTGGCCAAGGAGGACTGGGATTACTTTTTCGTGATGTTCTCCGAGACCGACTTCATGCAGCACGCGGTCTTCGACCAGATAAAGTCGGGGAAGCTGAACAGGGCATACCGCGATGAAGTGTTCGCGATTTACAGGCAGCTCGACGACTGCCTCGGCTGGTTCATGGAAAACAGGGGCGAGAGCAGCATCGTAGTCATGTCCGACCACGGGTTCGAGGCCTACGAGTACTGCTTCTCCCTCCTGCGTTTCCTCGAGCAGAACAACGCGCTCACATTCAAAAAAGCGAAGAAGCAGGGCGGCAACCTCGACTGGGAAGGGAATGCCGGCGTAGCCAGGAAGGGCCTGAGGCTCGACGTCTCGCCGATGGTGAATTTCCTAGAAAAATCAGGTGCCGGGCGCGCGGCGCTTGATGCCGGGCGGGACATCTACATAGGAGCGAACAGGTTCCTCCCGCTCTCGAAGTTCCTGAGCGTCACGGGCCACATCATGGTCCCGGACCCCGAGAAATCGAAGGCGATGCCTGTCGTGAGGTACGGATACTCTCTGTTCATCAACTCGAAGGAAAGGTTCCCGGACGGCATCGTGGAGAAGAGCGAGCCCTTGCGGCAGGAAATCATGGAAAAGCTCTCCGCACTCAGGAGCGATTACACGGGAAAGAGCCCGTTCAGGTTCGTGATGAGGCCCGGGGAGGCCTACAGCGGCCCTTACGTCGCGGGCGCTCCTGACATACTCATCGGCCTCGACGACCACGCGGTAGTAGGGGCGGGCAATTTCGGCAAGTCGTTCGCAAAAATCCTGAAGAACTACCACGACAGGTTCGGCATATTCGTCGTGCACGGAAAGGGAATAACTCCCGGATTTGTGGGCGAGAGGCACATCACCGACATCGCCCCCACGGTGCTGGCGCTTCTCGGGATTCCCGCTCCGGAACACATGGATGGCAGGCCTATTGCGGTAGAGGCCAAATCCGACAGGACGCAGATGCTCAGGGACAGGGTCGCCGCCATGAAGGGAAAGCTCATTTCTGCCCTTCGACGCTGAGCGAAACCGCCTTTGCAGCGAGGGCGATGAGCGCAGGCGGAAGCCTGAGCTTGCGCAAAACTTTCGACATCAGCGCGACATCTTCTTTCCTGAAGCACCTGAGCAGGAACGAGCTTGAGAGGAAGATTGCGAGCGATAACGAGACTAAAACGCCGAATTGGATGAGGACGAGAGCGCGCTCGAACCCCTGCAGCGGGAGGAGGGAGATTGCATCAGCGAGGTACTGCGAAATCGCCCCTTTTGCAAGCATGAGGAAAGCGAGGGAGACGACGCCGGCGAAAATCAGCCTGAAGGTCCCGTAGGGAAGCGTATAGGCGAAAAGGTTCCTGCAATAGTAATAGTAGAGGAAAAGCAGGACAAAGGCGGTCAGAAGGAAAGCGACCGCCGAGCCGAAGCTGCCGTAGAGGGATATGAGCGCGACGTTCAGGACGAGGTTCGCGAGGCCGGAAATCACGAGTATCTTGAATTCCAGCCGCACAAAGCGCATCGACGCGATTGTGAGCCCGAGAAGCAGGCAGAACGACTTTATCACGTATCCGAGCGAAAACAGGGCGAGCACCGGAGCGCCCGAGGCATAGTTCTCGCCGTAGAGCGCGGAAAGCAGCTCTGAGGAGAACGCGATGAGGACTATCGAGACGGGGATGGCAAGGAAAAGGCACCATCGCTGGGCAGTGTGGACCGCCGCCCTCATGCTCTCGAGGTCGTTCTTGCCGAAAAGCCGCGACATCACAGGAAGGAAAATCGAGCCCATCGCGCTCGGGAAGACGAAAACCACGCCGGAGAACGTGCCCGCGACCGTATAGACCGCGACGACCGACTCCGAGAGCGAGGGGGCTATCATGTATCCGAGGAGGGAGCGGTCCATGGAAATCATGACGGCGCTAAGCGACTGGATAACATTGAGGAGCAGGCCGAAGGGGAGTATGCGCCTGAAGAATTCCTCGTCCACCGGCTCCTTCGCCTCCGGAAGCGAGCGAGAGACGCGGGCCACGTAAATGAAGCATATGGCGGCAGGCACGACGAATGACATTACGGTCCCGAGGACGAGCGCGGTCACGCTCGGCCCCATGAGGCTGATGAAGAGGAGCGAGAATGCGAGGCGCAGGATGTTGCTCAGGTTGTTGAACAGCTGCATGTCGAGTATCCTGCCAATGGACTGGAGGAACATCGTCCCGAGCTTCAGAATGTTGCTGAAGGCGAGGTAGATGGAAAGGAGCCGGATTGCCTCCGAGAGGCCGGGATTCGAGTACAGGGAGCCTATCAGGTCGGAAGCGACCCACATCAGGGCCGTTATCGCGAGGCCCGAGAGGGTGACGAAAATATAGCTCTTTTTGAGCAGGCCCTTCACCTTCGCATCCTCGCCGCGGGCCTGGAAGAACGGGACATACCGGATGAGCGCCATCCCGAGGCCCAGGTCGTCGAAAATCGAGAACACGGAAATTATGCCGAGGGCGAGGTAGAAGAGGCCCAGCTCGTCCTGAGCGACCGTCCGGGCCACCAGTATCACATAGAAGAAGGAGATTATGTTGAACAGGGCGGTTCCCATCACTCCCCAGAAGCTCCCTTTGGCAATCTCCCTGGAGTGCTGGCTGAGCTCTTCGTCCATTACGTCCATGAGTAAGATGGGCTTTTTAACCTGAGCAGGAGAGTATATTCCATGGATGTTTCCATCAGCCCGGAGACGTACGCAAAGCTCGAGAAGATGATAAAAGGGAGCGAATTCAAGAGCGTTGACGAATATGTCGAGTTCGTCCTCAAGGAAGTGACGAGCGAGGGCGGCGAAGCCCGGAATGCCGGAAGCCCCGAGGACGATGAGAAGATAAAGAGCAGGCTCCGGGCGCTGGGCTACCTTGATTAGTGGTACTTATGAGCACCCACCAGGACATCAACAAGCTCGAGGAGAAGGGCATCTACGTCCTAAGGGAGGCCAAGGGCAGGTTCAAGAACCTCGCGGCCCTCTGGAGCATGGGCAAGGACTCCACAGCCATGCTCGCCATGGCGAGGAAGGCGTTCTTCGGCCGCGTCCCTTTCCCGGTAATCCACATAGACAACGGCATCGACTTCCAGGAGACCTACGATTTCAGGAAGAAGCTGGCCGACGAATGGAACCTCGACCTGATAGTAGCAAAAAGCGAGATAAAGGACGACCTCTCGGGAATCAAGTGCTGCGGCTCGAACAAGACCGACGCACTGAAGAAAGTGCTGGACGAGCGCGGATTCGACGCCCTGATCGTTTCGATAAGGCGCGACGAGCACGGCATACGCGCGAAGGAAAGGTATTTCTCGCCGCGCGACAAGGAATTCAAGTGGAACTACAAGGACCAGCCGCCGGAAATCTGGAACTACACGAGCAGCTTCGACGGCTCCCATGTGAGGGTGCACCCGCTCCTTGACTGGAACGAAATCGACATCTGGAGGTACCTGAAGCAGGAGGGCGTGCCGCTCAACCCGCTCTATTTCTCGAAGGGGGGGAGGAGGTACAGGAGCCTCGGATGCACAGAGTGCACGGTTTCCGTGGAGTCCAACGCCTCGAATATCGACGAAATCATAAGCGAGCTCGAAAAGACCCAGATAGCCGAAAGGTCGGGCAGGATGCAGGACAAGGAGCAGGAGAATGTCATGCAGAGGCTGCGGGCACTCGGTTACATGTAGAGCGCAAACCAGGAAGGGCTTGCAAACAGGCAAAAACATGGTAAAGGAACTCACGATTTCTCTTCTCGGCCACAAGGACCACGGCAAGTCGACCCTGATAGGCAAGATGCTCATCGAAACCGGCTCGATAAGCGAGGACAGGATAAACGAGGCCAGGGCGATATGCAAGGGGATGGGAAAGGAGTTCGAGCCGGGCTTCCTCCTTGACAGCTTCGTCGAGGAAAGGGAGGGGGGGTTCACCCTCGACACCACGCGAGTCCAGATACGCTCGGGAGAGTACATCTTCAACCTGATAGACGTCCCCGGGCACAAGGAGCTCGTGAAGAACATGCTTAGCGGCGCGTCAAACGCGGACTGCGCGATACTCATCGTGTCGGCCATGGAGGGCGAAGGCCTCCAGAAGGAGACACTGCTCCACATAAAGCTCGCGAGGATGCTCGGCCTCGAGAGGATGATAGTCACGATAAACAAGATGGACTTTTCCGGCTACGACCGGTCGGTCTTCGGGAAGGTCGAGGGGGAAGTGAAAAAGGCACTCTCGGAGTTCGGCTTCGACCCCGGCAGGATGCAGTTCGTCCCCATCTCCGCCCTCAAAGGGGATAACATAGCAAAAAAAAGCATAAACTGGTACGAAGGGGAGAGCGTCCTCGAGCTGATGAAAGGGCTTTATTTCGACAGGGGCCGGATGCTCCGCTCGCTGCCGGCCCGGATGGTCGTGCAGGATTATGCCGAGCAGGGCGGCGAGGGGATAATAATCGGGAAAGTGGAGGCAGGGGTTTTCCGCAAGGGCGAGACGATTGTTTCCATGCCCGGCCGCAAAAAAGGCGCGATAAGGAAAATCATGGGCGCAAGGGGGGAAACTGAAAGCGTGGAGGCCGGGCAGGGTGCCGGGTTCTCCTGCGGGTTTTCGGCCTCGCGCGGCGAAGTTTGCATGGGGCCGGATTCGGCGCCGGCCCCCGTGCGTAAATTGAAGGCGGAGATATTCTGCTTCCCCTCGTCATCGGTGAGGGAGGGAGCGCACCTGAAGCTCATATGCTCGTCGCAGGAATCCGGCGCGACGCTGAAATCCATAGCCTCGGTCTTCGACCCGGTCAGCGGCAAGGGGGGCGCACCGGGCATAGTGGGCCCGGGCCAGTTCGCGCACGTCGAAATCGAAACGGAAAAGGAGATGGTGCTCGAGCAGCACTCGAAGATGCCTGTCCTCGGCAGGTTCGTCCTTTCCGACGGAAAGGGGATTATCGGAATCGGGGTGGTTGAGTGATAGTGATAGGCCTTGACGGGGCGACATGGGACGTGATAAAGCCCAACCTCGCATCGCTCCCAGCGTTCAGCGCGCTCCTAGGAAAGTACATGCACTCCACGCTGGTGTGCGACGTGCGCCCGGTGCACTCGGCGCCCTCGTGGACGACGATTTTCAGCGGCAAGACGCCCGAGGAGCACGGAATACTGCATTTCGTGATGGGCGAGAGCGCGCGCAATGCGCTCATGGCGAAAAAGATGTTCGTCTGGGACAGGGCGAAAAGGCCGATAGTGATGGGCATCCCGGTTTCCCTCCCGCCGATAAACGTGAATTTCGAGCTCCGGGGCTGGGAGAGCGTGGTCCTCTCGACGACATCCGAGGAGATGAAGGGCTCCACGGAAAAGCTCCTGACCGAAACGGTAAACGCCATCCGGTTCGGCGAATCCGACCTTGTCGCCGTGGTGTTTTCCGAGCCCGACCGCGCCCAGCACATATTCTGGCACGAGCCGGAGAAAGTCCTCGAGCACTACAAGAGCATCGACTCTGCGCTCTCGAGGCTGATGCCGCATCTTGAAGGGAAGGAATTCCTCATACTGAGCGACCACGGCTTCACCGACGCGCAAACAACGAAGAAGAACGGCTGGGACACCGTGCGGGACAACCAGACCGGCGGCCACCACCCTGACGGGATAGCGATATCGAACAGGAAGCCGCCGGAGAAAGTCTCGGAAGTGTGCTCGTTCATAGCCTCCGGCATGAAAATATAAAATGGCCGGCAGAAATAGGGATAGCATGCGGATACTCATCCATCATTCATGGAGCCCGAACATGGGCGACGCCGCCATGCTCTCCTCCACCGCAAGCCTCCTCCGCAGCATCTGCCCGGACTGCCATATCTGCGCGCTCGTCTCGCACCCGGAGATCACGAAGAATGCCTGCCCCGGCCTCGATGCCGAGCTCCGGGGCTGGCCGTGGCCTGTCCCGCAAAGGGGAAGAGCAGGCCTCGCCGAGCGTCTTTCATACCCATTCATCTGGGGCTCGAACATGCTCTCGGCCGCAGCATACAGGCTGACCGGAAAAAAGCTGTTCATCGGGAACGGTAAATACAGGCCTGCACTCGAGGGCTTCTTCGCAAGCGACGTGGTCCTCACCCCTGGCGGGGACTTCATCAGCCCGAACTACTTCTACATGACGACTTTCAGCGAGATGCTCATTGCCAAGCTGCTCGGCAAGAAGCTCGTCGTCCTAGGCCAGTCCACGGTGCCGTTCAGGGGCCTTGCCGGCGGGCTGGTGGCGAGGTTCGTCCTCGGCCTTCCCGACCTGATAATCGTAAGGGAGCGCCACAGCGCGAAATGGCTCGGGAGCATAGGGGTGCGGAACGTCCATGTGACTGGCGACGTCGCGTTCCTGCTCGGCCACAGGCCTTCGGTGGAGAGGCGGGACAACCGGATAGCGATTTGCCCCAAGGGATTTGCGGACCGGGAAAGCACGGCAAGGCTCGCGAGGCTCGCCGCGAGGCTGCGCGCCGAAGGCTTCGGAATAACGGTCCTGCTCTCGGACGGCCACGACGAGCGCGTGCAGAAGGAGCTTGCCGGGCTGATGGGCGATGACGCAGAATTCGTGAGCGGCCTCCTCGGGCCCGAGGCGCTCGCGGACAGGATAGCGTCGTGCGGGTTCATCATATCGGCGCGCATGCACGCAATCATTCTCGGGACGCTCTCGTCAACCCCGTTTTTCGCATTGAGCGACAGCTTCAAGTTCGAGCACATACTCGAGCAGTTCTATCCGGGATGCTTCATGGACCACAAGGCTCTCGACGCTGAGGGCATCGAGAGGGTTGTCGCGATGGTGCGGAGGAGGGGGGAGCTCGGGCCTTTGATGAAGGAAAGGATGGGGCAGGTCGTGGAAAAGTCGTATGCGAGCCGGGAAATCCTCGAGAGCAATTTCAGGAAATGGGGCTTATTGAAGGGAACAGGGAATTGAGGAGCTCCGCCTTTCCGAAAAGCCGGTCGCTTGAATGGTATTTGACCACGTTCAGGAGCACGTCGAGCGTCTTAGGGCCTGCCGCTTGCCTTTTCTGCCGTATCAGCGCCTCGAGGCTCTCCGATGGCGGGCGCTCCTCCGAAAGAACCGACAGGACCCTCGGCCGCAGCCGGCTTCTGAAAATCCGGTCGATTTCCTCATCGCCGAAATAGCGCGAGAGGGCAAGGCCCGCGACTCCGCCGCAGTTCGCGATTCCGTCCGGGACAATCGTTTTCCCCGCCCTGTAAAGGGCGCCTTCCACGGCAGCGCTCATCGGGACGTTAGCGGCGCCGACGATGGCTTTGGCACGTATCTTGCGGAAATTCCCCTCGTGAATCGACCAGCACCTCGCAGCCGGAACGAGGAGGTCGCAGTCTGCCCCGAAAAGCGATTCGCGGCCCTCCGGGGCGCCGTATGAATTGATGAAGGCGCTTCCTTTGCTTTTCCAGGATTTCGCGCACTCGGACGCATCGAAGCCCTCCGGGTCGGAGACCGAGCCGCGGGTGTTCGAGAACGCAACGAGCTTCGCGCCCCGCCCCTGCATCAGGACCGCTGCCTGCGAGCCCACCTTCCCGAAGCCCTCGATGGCGAAACGGAGGCCGCTCCAGCGGAGTCCCGCATGCAGAAGCGCCGCGTCGATGGAATGCACGAGGCCCATCGCGGTATACTTGTCCGAATGCGCCCCAGCTCCCCCGAAGGAAGGCACGCCCGCCCCTTCCAGGATTGTTCTCACGTCCCGGATGTCGGAGCCGAGGTCGGTCCCGGGCCAGAAGCCGCGGAAGATATAAGGCCGGATTGCCCGGCCGAAGGCAAGGAGGAGCGCTCTCCGGTCGGCGCCTCCGGGCATCACGATTCCGGCCTTCGCCCCGCCGCACCGGATTCCGGAAAAGAGGTATTTTTTCGTCATGGTCCTGGACATGTGCGAGACTTCGGCGAGGGTCACGTCGCCGAGGATGCGGACGCCGCCGACCGCCTTGGAGTCCACTACCGAGTCAATCGCGAGGAACGCATCCAGGCCGGACTCCGGATCGCGGAAGCGCTCTAGGACGAGGTTGTGAAGCGGCTCCATCACTTCACCTTCGATATGACAGTGCGTATCTTTCCCGAGGCGCCGCGGAGGTTCGATGCCTCCTCGAACTCTACCGAGATTTTCTCGCCGAGGCAGCCGGAGGATATCCTTTTCCGGATTTCCTCCCGCATCCCCCCTGAGAGCCCTTCTCCAGAGGGCACGAAGCGCACAACGAAAAGGTCGGCCCGCTCCTGCACTATCTGGTATGAAAGGATTCCCCGGATGTCGTCGAGGAGGTTTATCGTGCGCGCCGAGCGCACCTTCCCGCTCGGGAGGCGGATGAAATCGTCGTCCCTGCCCTCGATGCCCTTCATTACAGGCAGGCTTCTCCCGCAGGGGCATCTCCGGCCGAGCGCGCCCCGGTCCCCGAGGTCGTAGCGGATGAAAGGCATCGCGGTCCTCCAGAGCGGCGTGACGATAATCCTGCCGCTCTTCCCTTCGCTGAGCGGCGCCCCGGCTTCGTCCACGACTTCCACGATTGCCTGGTCGGACTGGACATGGTAGCTCCCTTTTTCGCACTGCCATGCAACCCAAGACGACTCCATCGAGCCGTACCTGTCGCGCACCGGGCAGGAGAATGATTTCTCGGCCATACTGCGCACCTCGTCATGGAGAAGCTCGCCCCCCGTAAGTATCAGCTTGAGCTTCAGCCCGTCGTTTCCGAGCGCGAGTGGGCGCAGGACCGACGGATACGAGCAGAGGACTTTCGCCCTGGACGCGCGAATGTCCCGGAGCATGCCGGCTTCGCTTTTCTGAATGGGGATGTAAGTGCACCGCATCAGCCCGAGCCGCTGGAGGACGTTCGGCTCGGAGCGGAAATGCGTTATCCTAGCCTGAGGGTCGAACACGCCTGCGCCGTTCTCGAGGGCATGATGGATTTCGAATGCAATTCCGTAGGCCGATTCGGCGCCGCTCGTATAGATGGGCACCTGCACCCCGCTCGAGCCGGAAGTGAAACCCTCCGAAAGCTTTTCGCGATGAAAGCGGGGGCTGATGAATGAGCCTGGTGCGTCGCGGACTTCTGCCTTTGAGAGTATGGGGAGCTTGTGGAGGCCATCCAGGCCCGAGATGCGCGCGTCCCTGAGTGCACGGTAGTGGGGGGTTTCCGAGGCGAGTGTCACAAGGCGCTTCAGGCGCTCCAGCACGAGGGCATCGAGCTTCTCCGGAGCCATCCTCTGCGCGATGCGCATTCCGCGGAGAATCAGGGCAACGTCCAGAACGCTCATCGCATCAGCTCGGAGCCGGATGAAATCCGGCATTGATAGTTGGGAAAGAAGGGAATATCAACTCTTCCCCCTCAGCATGCCAACAACCTTGGAAAGGAAGGACTGCTCGGAAAAATACGGCTCGATGCGGATTCCGTTGAGCGGATGGCTTTTGAGGGATATCTCGTAGTAGTGGACGGTTATGCCGGTGCCGCGAATCTTCACGTTGTGCTCCGGGTAGAACACCGCCCCGTGCTTCTTATGGAAGCTGATGGCCTCCTCCGTCGAATACCCGTACATCTTCCTGAAGCCGAGCCTGCGTGCATGCTCGATAGTGGCATTGCGCAGGAGCGAGCCTACGGATATGCCGGACTTGCCGTGCTGGAATTCCCTCCGGACGTAAAAATTTGCGCTGTAAACGCTTCCGAGTATGCGGTGCTTCAGACGGGCGGCGAACCCTCCCATGCCGGCGATTGCGCCCCCGGCTTCGGCCACGAAAAGCTCGTTCGCGTACAGGAGGGCGCGCATCAGCTGCCCGTCGCTCCGGGAAAGCATGCGGTCCACGTAGTCGTCCGGATGGCTTCCCCCCGCGCTCTTCCTGAGGCTGCCAAGGGAATCGCGGTAAACGCCCACGATGTCATCGGGAGGGGAGTATTTCCGGACAAATACGTCCATGATTCATACAGAAGGCGGAAAGTTATTATCGGTTGTGGAGGGCCGAATAGGCATCCATGTAAGAGTCAAGAGTGAGGGGCAGGTCGTGGGCCTTTGCAGTCTCCAGGCCGCGTCGGATGAGGGCACCCCGCGTTTTTTCCTCGAGCGCCGAACGGATTGCAGCTGATAGCGCCCGGGGGTTCCGGGGCTCGGCGAAAATTCCCGCGCCGTCATACAGCCCTTTCCAGAACGGCATGTCGAATGCCACCACGGGCACGCCGCACGAGAGCGACTCTGCGAAAACCGTGCCATAGGCCTCGTATAGCGATGGAATCGCCATCACGTCCGCGGATTTCTGGATTTCCGTCTTTTCCCTGAAGCCGAGGCGCCCGGAAAATGATATTTTTCCTTCGAGGGAAAGCTCGCGCGCGAGGCGCCTGTAGTTCCCCTCGTCCGGCCCGTCGCCTACGACGACGAGCTTCGCGTCGAGGTGCTCCATCGCCCTTATGAGGTACGAGACGCCCTTTGAGCGCTCGTGCAGCCTCCCGACGTAGGCGATGACGCGCTCGCTTCCGAATTCCGACCTCAAATCGCGCCTGCGGGTTTTTTTGAAAAACGCATTGTCAATGCCTGGGAGGATGGAAACCACGTTGCCGAGCGAGTAGTCCTTCGCGAGGAAGGCGGCCTGGTACGGAGCGCATGCGGCCATCTTGTCCATTGCGCCGAAAGCGGGCCTGTCCAGCCAGCGCACGTAGCCGCAGTAAGCCTTTTCCGCGAGCGACTCGGCTGCGCTTTTGGGCGGCGAAAGCTCATGGTACGACGATGCGATGAAATGGCTGGTAGCAATGGTCCGCGCGCCGCGCGCGGATTTCCAGGCCGGGCTGAGGGCAGAGTTCAAAAAATGCACGACGTCGACCTTGTGCTTCCCGAGCTCCCGCTTCGCGGCCCGGATGAGCGAAAGGCGCGAGTAGAATTCGAACTTGCCGGACAGCGTTTTCGGGGCCGCCTGGCGTACAGGGCAGAGCACGACATCCATGCCCCTTTCCCTGAGCCCGCGTATCATGTTGTCGAAGAAGACCTTTTCCCCGCTTATGGAATCGAGGACTGTATAGACTAGGGCGATTCGCATCGATTAGAAGATATTCGGAAGGGAATTAAAATCGCCCTCAGGGTTTCCGCAAAAGGCGCTGTCCGGAGTTTTCATGGGCGGCCAGGCATCGTTCACCGGGCTTCAATCCTCTCGATAGCCGACATCGCGGTTTCCCTCAGTTTCAGGTCAGCGTCGTTTTCAGAAATCAGCCTGAGAGCCGGAATGGCCTCAGGGTCCCCTATCGAGCCCAGGGCCGCGACAGCCGCCGAGCGGACTTCGGGGCTGGAGTCCCGAAGCGCCTGGACGAGAGGTCCCAGCGCCCCGCGGTTTCCGAGCACTCCGAGCGCCCTTGCGGCAAGGGCCCGTGTCTGCGGCCCGGAATCCAGCAATGCCCCCGAAAGCGCGTGAAGAAGGCCCGGCACCTCCGGCCTCTCTCCCTGGGCTGCCATCAGGAAATCGAATATGCCCCTTGCCGCGAGGTGGCGGACTCCGGAGTCCTCGTCTGAAAGCCGTGCGGCAAGGCCCGGAAGCTCCTCGCTGGTGCCGAGCCTTCCAAGGGCCCATGTGGCAGCGCGCCTGACTGAAACGTCCGCGTCAGTAGTCCCCTTTACGAGGGCGCCGAGCGACGAGGTGTCGGCTATTGCGCCAAGAGCCTCAAAACAAAGGGCGCGTATCTCCCGGTCGTGGTCGGCCGATGCCCGGACCAGCCGCGGTACTGCCCCCGCGTCCCCGATCCGCCCCAGCGCCTCGATTACATGCCGCCGGACGCGCTGGTCCTCGTCATCGAGCCGCTTGATGAGCGGGGCAACGGCCTGCGGGTCGCGCATCCGCCCCAAAGCCTCTGCGGCAGCGTATCGCATCTGCGGGTCTCCATAGTCCAGCAGGGCCATCAGGGGGCGCGCGGCCTGCCTGTCGCCTATCATCCCGAGCGCCCACGCGCTCATGCGGCGGACAGCCGGGTCATTGTCGGAAAGCCCCTTGACGAGGGACGGTATCCCGCGCGAGTCGCCAATCATCCCGAGCGACTCCGCGGCAAGCCGCCTTACCTGTGCGCTCTCGTCGCGCATGAAGCGCGAAAGGGCGGGCACTGACGTGCGTTCTCCGATCCTTCCGAGCGCCCACGCGACGTCCATGCGTATCAGCTCCTCGTCCCCCGCGAGCTTGAGAAGGCCGGGCACCGCCCGGGGGCTGCCGATGCGGCCGAGCTCCCGGACCGCCTCCCTCCGCATGAGGAATGCCGTGTGGTCGAGCTGGCCGATGAGTTCGTTGAGCCGGGCTTCGGACGAAAGGTAGGGAGGCGATTCGGTGCGGCGGGGGGTGATGGCGGAGAACTGCTGGATGGAATCCAGATATGCCTCGATTCCGGCCATTGGGTTCGCCTCCCTGAACGAGCGGTATGATGTGCCTGCCGGGCGGTATGACTCGGTGCGAGAATCGAACATGCGAACGAAATTCGCGTCTCCGCTTCCGGCCCGGTATAGCTCAAGGAACCGTGACCGGCTGATGTTGTTGGGGGTTCTGACGAATTCCTGGAACGCTACGAACGCGTCCGCGGCCCGCTGCTCCACTCCAACCGTCTCCCTGAACACCATGCGAGACACCTCTTGTGAATTTTTATTCACTTGATATATGCAAGAGGGGATTATTATAGTCGCGCAAATTCAGGGGTTCCGCAATGACTCGTATGCCACCGAATCGAATTTCCCGTCTCCGGTAAGGAGGAAGACGATGTTCCTCTTTTTCTTCCGGCGCTCGGCCGCGGCGGCCTCTTCCATGGCCGCGAGTATCGCATGCGCCGACTCGGGCGCGGGAAGGAAACCCTGCGCCTTCTGGAACTCGAGCCCGGCCTTCAGGACAGCCTTCTGGTCGAGCGCCACCGCCTTCACATGCCCGAGCGAATGGAGCATCGAGAGGACGGGGTTCTTGCCGTGGTACCTTAGCCCTCCGGCATGGAGCTTCGGCGGGACGTTCTCGTGCCCGAGCGTGTTCATCAGGAGGAGCGGCATCAGCTCGCCGTGGTCCTGGTAGTCCCAGTCGTACCTTCCCTGCGTGAGGACAGGGATGTTGGCCGATTCGGCCGCCACGAAGAGCGGGCCCTTCCCTCCGAGCTTGGCGTCGATGTAAGGGGCAACGAGGCCGCAGAAGTTGCTCCCGCCGCCTATGCACGCGACGAGCACGTCCGGCTCGACCTTCAATGCGGCGAGCTGGGCGGCGACTTCGAGGCCGATTATTGACTGGTGGAGCGCGGCGTAGTAGGACATGCAGCCGAGTAGAAGCGCGGTGTCCTTGTCTACGGTGGAAACCGCCTCGGACATCCCGATTCCGAGGCTTCCCGGGTGGTTTTGGTCCTTTGCCCGCTCGGAGCGCCCGACAGCTGTCTTGTCGCTCGGGGACGAGATGACTTCTGCGCCATTCTCCTCCATTATCGCAACCCGGCCTTTCTTGTCCCGGTAGCTCTGGGCAGTCATGAACACCCGCGAGCGGAGGCCGAGGCGCCTTGCCGCTATCGCGACGGCAATCCCCCACTGGCCGGCGCCGGTGTCTGTGACGACTTTCTTCCGGCCGTCCATCTTCGCATAGAGCGCCTGGGGAAGCGCCGTGTTGAGCTTGTGGCTTCCGCTCGGGGTGCCGGATTCGTCCTTGACCCAGATTGAAGCGTATTCGAGCGAGCTTTTCCCGAGTTTGGCTGCCACCGCCATTTCGAGCCCGGACGCGCGGTAGAGCGGGGTAGGCCGGTAAGTTACATAAACGTCATAGACCTCTTTCGGGATTTCTATCTCCTTCATGCTCCGGTATGGCTCCTGCAGGGTCTCGATTCTGGCCGCCTCGCCCGAAGTTATCTTCGCGAGCTCCGCGGCAGGGTACGGCTCGATTTTGCCGCCTTTGATTCTTCCGGGAACCGGAAGCTCGATGCCGTGGCGGATGAAGTCGGAGAGGAAGTTCCTCCATGCTTTGGGAACTGGTATTTTCGGGCTGTTCATAAAGTCACTAGCGGGCATATGCCAAGCAAAGTTATAATTTGTTCATAAGGCGAGTTTCGAGAGAACCCTCTGCATCTTTCCGGTCTTTCCACGGGGGATTTCGCCTACGCGCTCGAACTCGACAGTTATTTCCTCGCCGAGGCACGCCTCCAGTATGGCTTTTGATATGGACTCCCGGGATTTCTCTGAAAGCTCCCCGCCGCTGTGCCTGAATACGAACCGTTCCTCGCTTTCCTGGACAATCTGGAACTGCCGGATTTCCCCGTAAAGCGCTTCTATGTCCAGAACACCGAGGTGAGCCCCCGGATGGATTTTCCCGCTCGGGAGGCGTATCAGCACAGGCTCCCTCCCCTCGAACGACTTCAGGACCGGGTATCCCCTTCCGCACGGGCAGGCGCCCCAGCTTCCCCGGTCGCCGAGGGAGTACCTGACAAGGGGCATGGCCTTGTTATAGAGCGAAGTTACCACGATGTTGCCTGCCCCCGATTTCACCGGCTTTCCCTTGTCATCGACTATCTCTATTTTCAGCGAGCTGGAGTTCAGGTGCATTTTTTTCTCCTCCGGGCACTCCCAGCCGACCGCGCGGAATTCCCACGCCCCGTAGTAGTCGAGGACGGGGCAGGAGAACGATTCGCCGATGAATTCCCTCGTCTTTTGCGTGAGGTTCTCGCCGCAGGAGAGGAGGGCCTTGAATTTCAGCTTTTTCCTGTTCATTTTTGCCAGAATCGTGAAGATCGAGGGATACCCCTTCACCATCTTCGGCCTTTTTTGCGCGAGCGTCTCGTAAATTGCAGGTTCCGGCTCGTTCGGGTTGAGCTTGAGCTTCCGGAAGATTCCGGTGAGCGATACGAGCGGATGTGAAGGAGAAGGGTCGCGCGAGATGTCGGCATAGAGGTCGAAGGGCGAGCGGCCCTGCGAAATCTCCTGAGCATAGACGATTGCCATCCGCTCCCATGCTTCCTGCCTGTTTGTGTAAATCGTCATCGGGATTCCTGTCGTCCCGGACGTCTTGAAAGAATGGAGGGAATTTTTGTCCAGGCCCTTTTGCACGAGCGAGAGCGGCTTAGAGCGTATTGCCTGCTTTTCAGAAACTGGAAGTAGCGACAGGTCTTCGACGGCGTCAGAGAGCTTCACGTCCCTGAGGAATGGGGAGTAGTATTCGGTGTTCGAGGCGCATTTCAGGATTTTCTCCAGCCTCTCTTTCTGGAGCTTTTCGAGGGCGTCGGGGTCCATCCACTCCTCTTTCCTCATCGAGAGGATTGTTTTCAGCATATGGACCGGCTGCATGTTTTGATTAGGTTTGGGGGGATTTAAGATTTTGGTGCTTTGGCCAACCCGGAAGGGTTGGCAAAAAAACAGAATTGGGCCCGGCGAGATTTGAACTCACGACCTTTCGATTTGCGCAAACTTATAGGAAGTTTTTGATAAAACTTTTTCCTAAAAAGTTTTTATCAGTCGAACGCTCCACCAGGCTGAGCTACGGGCCCATCAATAGTAATATCCCAAAATTCGAGAAAATAATTGTCAGTTCGCTTTTAAACGGTTTCCTATCGTCCAGAATCATATAGGATTAGCAAAAACCACCGCCAACTAAACTTATTACAAAAAAATTGCATTTGACTGTGAAAAAATAACAAAAATCCCGACAATTGCCGAAACAATAACAATGAAACAACAAATACATTTTAAAAACCCATTTGTGTATGTATCTGTCAGGTGATGTGGTGAGGCAAAGAACAGCAGCTTTGGAGGAGAGGAAAAGCAGGAAAGATTTTTCTAAGATGGCGGCTATGGCCGAATCCATCAAGAGGAGCGCAGCGGTAGCGGCGGTAGTCGTCGCGGCCACGTTCTCGATGCACTGCGGCCCTGACGGCCCCACGACCGACGGAGGAGGAACCGGCGGAGACGGCGGAACCGTGACTGACGGCGGGCACGGCGGGGATTCCGGAACGGGAGGCGACGGCGGAAGCACGGCGCTCTGCGACATGTATCCGGAAGGCTCACCGAACAGGACCACTTTCGCGAGGGGCGAAATCCGGGTCCCTGCCCAGAACACCGACGGCTGGCTCCTGTTCTTCAGGAAAATAGAGGACATCGGCGGAACCACTTTCACCACGTTCGGCGTTTATTCCGAATCGGTCTCGGCTCCGACATACTACGGCTTCGAGCTCGGCCAGACGAGGGGCGTGAACGTGCCTTCAGTAGGCACGGTCCAGATGCAGTTGTGCGCCCGCACGAGCGCGGCATGCGGCTCCGCGCCCGGCCAGGGGAACACCGGAACCGGCGACCCGGGCTGCTCGGCCACTTTGGCAGCTGACAGGCCCTGGGGCCTCTGATTAATTATTTTTCTTTCCTAATCTTTTTCGATGAAAATAGCCGTTTTCTCAGACCCTCACCTGGGATATGCCCGGTTCGAGGAGGATTCCTACATACAGGCAGAGAGGGCCATACTCAGCGCGAATGAGAAGGCCGACCTGATACTCTGCGCCGGGGACATATTCGACGTGAAGATTCCGAAGCTCGAAACGCTGAAAAGGGCGGTGGAAATCTTCAGGAAGGCAAAAAAGCCGCTCTTTGCGATACACGGCAACCACGAAAGGAGGGCAAAGGATTTGGTAAACCCTGCCCAGCTCCTGGAGTCCGGGAGCGGAATCAGGCTCCTTCACGGCAAAAGCGCAATCTTCGAGAAGGACGGCGAGAGGATTCAGGTTTTAGGCGTCGGGAGCGTGCCGGAGGAATACGCGCAAACCGCCCTGAAGAAGATAATGGAAGGGTTCAGGAAAGAGGAAGGCGCATTCGCGATACTTATGCTCCACCAGACGATAAAGGAGCTGGTGCCGGGCGCCGAGGAGGAGATATCGCTGGATTACCTCGAAACCCTCCCGTTCGACCTGATAATAGACGGGCACATACACGAAACGATAGTGAAGCTGGGCGGGCGGTTCCTGATTCCGGGAAGCACGGTGATAACCCAGCTGAAAAAGGACGAGATGGCCCCCAAGGGGTATTTCCTCTACGACACCAAGACGAGGAAGGCCGAGTTCATAGAGATTCCGTCGAGGAAATTCTTCTACGAGGTTCTGGAGTTCAAGGATGCGACGGAGCCGGACGTGAAGCAGGCGGTCACGGACAGGATAAAGGGGATACGGGACCTGCACCCGGACGCGGTAATAGCGATAAAGATAGACGGGAGCCTCAAGGGCGGGCTTTCCAAAGGCGACATACATGTCGAAGGATACGCCAACGTCTTCATAGACAACAGGCTCAGCACTGAGAATCTGGGGAGCAAGCTCGAGAAGATTCGGGCCTCGAGGGAAGAGGCGGTCTCTTTCAGGGAGATGGCGATGAAGGACCTGAAGGCAAAGACAGCAGGGAAAATTACGCTCTTCGAGCCTGTTGAGCTGTTCGACAAGCTCGCCGAGAGCCCGGAGGCGGGCCTGGAGTACATCGAGAAGAATAAAAAGGATAAGCAGTAACGTATGTGCCAACCCTCAAAGAGGTTTGACCGGACAGGATGTTTGATTCTGTCTGTCGGTCAACCCTTCGGGTTGACACGCAGATTGAAGTTTTGACGGACAGGAAGTTTGATTAAACTTTGACAGTAGGAAAACAGGAGAAAAGTTTATTGCAGGGATGACAGAGCCCGGTCAATTCCGCCTTTTAGGAAAAGGCGGCCCAAAAGTGGGTCGTTAGGCGGAGACTAAATGTGCGGCGCTTAGGACGCCGTGGCTTAGTGCCTGCGCAGGTTCAAATCCTGCTCCCTGCATTTTATGCATCGATTTCTCGAGGATGAGGATTGGGGATGGAAGGGTCTGGGCTACTCTTGTCCTGTTATATCGACCGAAATCTCCACCGCAGGAACTGTTCCCCGATTCTCAAGCCAGTGGGTGGTGTTTCTATCCTCGGGCCAACCCACTCCAGGCCCATAGTCTTTAGCGATTCCATTTCGATGGTCAGTAATCGTTCCTTGTAGTATGTAGACGGTGCCGGGTCGACCTTTATGGTCGTGAATCGGGCCGAAGACGCCGCCAGGCTCGAAGGTCACTAAGCGCATCCGAAGTTGGCGCCCTTCCATGCCTTTGATCTCAGGACCAAGGTCAACGGTTGCAAGTAAATTCACAGTAACACCTTTCGTCTCAGGCACAACCTTTTCGTTGCTCATAGTAATCTCCTCCTGGTACTTTCAGGACCTAATTATAAAGTTTTGCCGCAGGGGAGCTTTGCACCTTGGCCCGACGTTTAGGTGAAATTAGGTGCAGAATTGACCAAAACCGCAAAGCTTGGGCATATCAGCATACGGCTGGTGCAAGGATTGGCAAGCTGGACTCGAATCCCGGTTTGGTAGGTTCAGAGTCATGCTCTCGCCTTGTGCTCCCTGCATTTTTCGCTTGCCTCACTCCATTTTGCACCCGCAACACCACCGAGTTAGCCAGATAGGATTTTTAAAAACAGAGAAGATAAACTTAACGTGAAAGCTGTAAC
>DATIFM010000032.1:0-6389 GCA_035455205.1 Candidatus Bilamarchaeum sp.
ATAAAGGTCAGGGAAGGCCTCATGCCCAAGCCCGAGAAGAAAAAGAAGGCGGCCCCGGCATCCAAGCCCAGGAAATCGTGATGATTATGGCAGACGACAAGAAGAAACCCGCGGCCCCGGCGCCGAAGAAGAAAGAAGCGAAGAAGCCCAAAGCATACAAGCCTGGGAAGAACTGCCCCAAGTGCGGAGCCGGCGTGAGGCTCGCCGAGCACAAGGACAGGCGCTCCTGCGGCAAATGCGGATACTTTGAGAAAAAATGAGACTTCTTTTCCTTTCACTCTTTGTTTTATCAGTGCTTGCGTTCGCGTCCGTCCTAATATGTCCCGCATTCAGCATGGGCTTTTGCAGTTTCCTTGTGAACAACAACCTGGTAATCGGAACTGCCGCGCTCCACCTGGGGATACTCTCCCTCGCCCTCTTCTTCCTCTGGAAGGAGGATTTGCGCTCCACGCTGAAGGCGCTCGGGATACCCGGCGACCTTAAGGACAACCTCGTCTATTCCGCGGCCACGCTCGGCGCGATGTTCCTCCTGTCGCTCCTCGTGGGTATCGCGTCGTTCGTCTTCGGGTTCAGCGACCAGGCGAAAATCGCGGAAAAGATTTCCGGCCTTCCCGTGGCGATGCTCGTCGCCGCCGCGCTCCTTGCCCCTATCGGCGAGGAGCTGTTCTTCCGGGCCACGCTGGTCCCCCGCATCGGGCCTATACTCTCATCCATCCTTTTTGGAATCGTGCATTTCACTTATGGCTCGGTGGCCGAAGTCGTCGGGGTGCTCCTCCTCGGCTTCGTCCTCGCCCTGAGCTTCCAGAAATCCAGGAGCATCCTTCCATGCATCCTCTCCCACATGGCGTACAACGGCCTTTCGATACTCGTGATGCTCTCAGTCTACCGGGGGGTCGGATGAAGATACTCGGCATCGAGTGCACAGCGCACACGCTTTCGATAGGAATCAGCGAAAACGGCAGGATACTCTCCAACGTGATAGACACCTATTCCGGCGGGGCCGAGGGCCTCGTCCCCCGCAAGATGGCCGACCACCACAGCGACGTTTTCGCGGCCGTATGGCGAAAGAGCCTCGCTGCCGCGGGACTCGCAATGGATGAGGTTTCGCTCATCGCCTTTTCGCAGGGGCCCGGTATAGGCGCACCGCTCTCGGTCGGGATAAGCGGGGCAAAATACCTCGCATCGCGCTTCAGGAAGGAGCTGATTGGGGTGAACCACGGGTATGCCCATGCCAAGATAAGCGAGCACTTCTGCAAAATGGAGCACCCGCTCGTTCTTTACGTCTCGGGGGGGAACAGCCAGATACTCGTCGAGAAGGAAGGATACTATCACGTTCTCGGCGAAACTCTCGACATCGGGATAGGGAACCTTTTCGACAACGTCGCGAGGGCATTGAAGCTCGAGCACGCCCATGGCTCGGCCCTCTCGAAGCTCGCCGAAGGCGGGAGCTACGTGGACCTCCCCTATTCCGTCAAGGGCATGAACCTCTGCTTTTCCGGCCTGCAGACCGCGGCGGAGAAGGCCGCGCTGAAGGAAAGCAGGAATGACGTGGCCTACTCGGTGATGGAGACAGCGTTCGCGATGAGCTGCGAGGTCGCCGAGCGCGCGCTCTTCCTCACGGGGAAGAAGAAGCTCGTCGTATGCGGCGGCGTCGCGCAGAACCGGAGGCTCCAGGCAATGCTCAAGACCATGTGCGATGAGGACGGCGTGGAATTCGGCGTCGCACCGGACGAGTACAACCGCGACAACGGAGCGATGATAGCTTACGCCGGCGGCCTCCTCTATAAGAAATACGGCGCGATGGAATCCTCGCGCTGCTACCCCGTGACCAACTACCGGATTGACCGGATGAAGGAAGTTTTGGGCTGAACCTTTTTATACCTCGGATGCGTAATCATCACCATGAAGATGCACCTCTTGTTCCTGGCAATCCTTTTGCTGGCTGTTTCAGCGTTCTCCATGGCTGCCTACCCCGGCAACTACCCGCCGAAGGCCGGCACGGGGGACACCGACTCCACTATCCGTCTCGACATGAGGATAAAAATCTCGGAGAACTGCAGCGGCATTTACGTGCAGGCGGTATCCCATGACGACCTCGGGGACGGAAACGGCATCCCGGGCGTGGAAATCAGCGTCATCGCCCTCCCCAGGGACAACATCCTGCCCGTCGCGGGAGGAACGACTGACGGGCAGGGCATCTTCGCGTTCAACTCTTCATACCCGAACATGAGCATCCATGCCTCGAAAGTCGGCTACAACGCGCAAACGGCCGAATACTTCAGCAAGGGCGTCGACTGCCCCAAGCCCCCGCTCGGCCTCGATATCTCATATGACTGCGCGAAAAAAGGCGCGAAAATAACCGTGCTATCGGGCGGCGAGCCTGCCCCCCGCGCGTCTGTCAGCGTGAACGGCGCGGATGCGGGCGTTACGGGAAGCGACGGCTCGCTTTTCTTCCCCTTGAGCGGCAAATCCATGGTCTCGGTTTCGCTGGAAGGGGCATCGGCCGAAAAGGAATTCGCGCCCGACTGCCCTTCTGAAAACGCAAGCATGAAACGGACTGCGCCCCCGCCCACGGCTGAGGGAGCGGCACCTCAGTCTCCGGCACCTTCGGGGCCCCAATTCGACCTCCCGCTCATAGGCGCAGTTGTCGTGATACTCGTGGCCATCTACTTTCTCATCAGGGGCGGCCCGCGCAAGATAGGCCCCGGCCCCATGAAGCCGAATGAAATCGGCCCAGGTCCGATGAAGGGCAAAAACCAGATTGGCCCGGGCCCGATGAAAAACAGCTCGCAGATAGGGCCCGGCCCCATGAAGCCAAAGGAGATAGGCCCTGGGCCCATGTGACTATAGCGAGTCCGCCATCAGCTTGTGCGCCCGCGCCTTGTCGCGCTCGCCCATCTTCTCATATATCATTGAGAGCAGGACGAAAAGCTCCTTCTTGAAGAACTTGATGTTGACGCCATTCCTGTCCATTATGTACTCCGCCCTCAAGCACATTTCCCGGGCCTTGGCGTATTCCCCCGTGTGGTAATAGGATTCGCCCATCGTCCCGAGGCTCTGCACGAGTATGTGATAAATCGAGAACTGCTCGGAATAGTATCCGGCCCGCCTGAGGTAGGAGAGCGCCACGTCGTATCTCCTTGCCTTGTTGTGGCACTCGGCGAGGGCGAAATAAAGGGACGAAAGCGTGTATCCGAACTCCTTCGTGACCTCGCCGCTATCGCGTATCTGGCCCACGATTACCCTTTCGGTCTCCTCGAGGAGTTCCACCCCCTCCTGGAACATCCCGGCCCTGTAGCTCAGGACATAGCCGTATATGGAGGATATGTTGCCGTAGGACGGGATGTCGCCTGCACCGAGAGCGCTTTCCCTCGCCGCGCCCAGCATGCGGAAGCCTTCCCCGAACCTGCCGCTCCAGCACAGGGACCTGCCCATCTCGAGGAGGGCCTTGTACTCGTATCCCGAGCCCGCACTGAGGGCGAAGGCCTTTTCGGCGATTTCATAATACGCTCCGTAATCCTCCTTCCGCGTCGCGTTCACGTGTTTTATCTTGCAGAGGCCGAGAAGGGCGTCGATGCATGCCTTCTTCTCATTTTCGAGGCTTACGTCGGCAAGCTGCACGAGGCGCTCAAGCTTCTCCGCCCCCACGATTGAGAGGTCCCCGTGCCCCTTCAAATACTTGTCCAGGTACAATACCGCCCTCTCGCGGATCTCCGGGCGGCTCGTTTCCGCATTCGAGAAGTAATGGCTGAGGAGGAAATAGTCGCCCTGGTACATTTCGTCGCAGACGACGGCTATCCTCGTGTAATACTCCCTTTTTAGGCCCGAGGGTATCTGGTCCTGCACGACCTTCCTCAGAGTCTCGTTGCTGAACGAGAAGTCCTCAGCGAGGAAGCCCGCCTCCGAAAGCCTGCGAGCTTCGCCAGCCATCCCGAATCGCCCGACCGCTTTACCGTCGAGCTGGTAGGCGAGCGAGAAGAGCTTCAGGGCAAGCTTCAGGTCGTTCGGGAGCCTCGTGACGTTGGCAAGCAGGAGCTGCTCGAGCTTCTCCGGGATTTCCTCGTCGAAACCGAGGCCGGCCTGAGTCTTCCGGGCGGACTTGACGAGCTCGGCAATGAACAGGGGGTTCCCGCGCGACTTGTCATAGATGCCTTCGAGCACGCCATCGGAGAAAGTTTCCGTCCCGTGGATTTTCCGCGCCATGTGCCTTGCGAACCTGATGCTCTCGGAGCGTCCGAGCGGGCCAAGTGCAAAGACTTCCCCCCCGACGGAATTTTCGGTCGAGGAGACGACGAACACGGCGCTGCCCCCGGCCTCTTTCGCGCAAAGCGCGCTGATGAACGCCGCGCTTTCCCGGTCGAGGTTGTCCCCGTTTGTTATCATGAACGCCCTTTGCCCCGAGGCAAGGGACTTGCCGAGCTCGGCCATCAGCCCGGCGTCGCCAATCTTCCTGCGCCCTAACTTTCCGAGTAGCTCCTCGTCGCTTGCGCACCCCTCGGTCTTCTTTGCCATCTCGATTATCGCGCGGTATGGGTCGATTTTGTGGAGAGGCGAGAGCTTGATTTCATGCGCTTCCGCCCCCTCGTTCGTGAGCGAGTTGCAAAGGTGCGTGAGCAGCGTGTCTCCCCCGCTTCCGGCTTCGCCGGTGACATTGATGAGCGCAGTCCGCCCTGATGAGGCCCTGACGCGCGCCCGAAGCCGCTCAAGCTCCCCGGCGCGAAGTATGAACTCCTCCTTCCTGCCCTCGCCGAAGCCCCTGAATGCATGGACTTCGACCGCCTCCTCCTTGCCCTTCAGAACCATTTGCCCGCACGAAACCGCCTCTGCATTGCGCAGTTCGCCAAGCACGCCGGCAGTGATGAAAATCCCGTCCGCCTTCTCCTTTATCCTCGCCGCGGTATTGACTGCGTCGCCCATGACGCTGTACCTTCCGCAAATTTCGCCGCTGAACACGATTCCCTTGTTTATCCCGGCCCTTCGGCCGCTTCCACCGGCTATGCCGTATTTTGCCCTTATCCTGTCCGAGGCCGCCATCAGCTCGGCCATAGCCTCCACCGCGCGCATCGAATCGTCGACATGCACCTCCGGGGCGCCGAAGAGGAATAGAGAGTTGTACTCCTTGAACTTGTCTATCGTTCCGCCGCCCGACACCTCGACTATCCTGTGCGCCTCGAGGAAAATCTCGTTTATCGCGTCCCTCGACTTTTCGAGCGAGCCGGTTTCTATGAGCGCCTTGATTATCCCGAGGTCGCAGAATGCGGCCGTGACCGGAAGGAACTCGCTGAAGCTCCCTCCGCGGACCCCCCCGGGGATGAAGGAGCGCGTGTATTCGTCCTCCTTCATGGACGGAGTGTCGATTGCGTATTCCCTGTACCGGTCCAATTTGAGCCTGTAGCCGGCAAGGCTCCCCTTCGATACCTTCTCGGATTCGGCGTAAGGCGCGTCGGCTACAATGTCTACGTCGGAAAGCTTCTCCATCGCATACGCCCTGTCGAGCGCCTCGCCGGAGACGACGTAGGCCCGCCTGGAGCCGTCCCCGACTACGAGCTCGTAGATGAGGCCGCTCCCGACGCCCATGTCGAGCGATACGTCGAACCTGCCTATTTTCGTATCCACAGTGTTCCTGCAAAGGGGCCTTGTTGCGGACGCGAAGCTGAAAAGGCCCTCCCTGCTCTCGAAAGAGACGAGGAGAGCATCCCCCTCGACGGCGATTATGTTGCCCCCGCTCCTCATCGCCGCTCGGGCGATGGGGAGTATCAGCTCATCGATGGTGTTCGCGATTATCTCGGCCCCTTCCTTGCCGAGGCCCTTGAGGCTCTCGGTCAGCGAAGTGAACCCCTTGAAGTCCGTGAATGCGGCATAGCCGTGGGTGACCCTCCCGCGGGCGAGCTCATCCCTGTAGGCTATCGCGTTCCTGGGTAGCGCAAGCGCTAGGTCGTTCATCGGATTTAGTGTGTATCAAAGGTTTTATATGGCTTTAGACCCCCTCACCCCGTCTTCTTGGGGCCAAACTTATCATCATTTTTTAAAAGTTTTCTACGATGGCTCTCCATGACGAAACTGCTCGCTATCTTATTGGCCATTTTTGCCCTCTCGGCATTGTCGTTTTCAGTGAACAGCGTGACCGGATGTGCGGACATAACCAACAATACCGACCCGGACTACCAGCTCGCGAACGACCTTTCCGGCGCGAACCAGAGCTCGGTCGCCGGGCCTGCGTGCGTGCGCATCTCGGTATCCAACGTCTCCCTCGACTGCAACGGATTCGACATAACGAACAACGGGACCGCCGGCCTCACGATAGCCATCTATACGGACTCAGTTTCGAACGTGACTGTGAGGAACTGCCCCGGACTTTCCGAGTACGTTTACGGGATTTACGCCTTCAG
>DATIFM010000033.1:0-23172 GCA_035455205.1 Candidatus Bilamarchaeum sp.
CTGGAAAATCCGGTACGCGGTCGAGGACGGCGCGGACGCTTCGCCTGCGCTCGAAGGCCTGATGAAGGCCCTCAAGGACCAGAACCCGAACGTCAAGACTTACGCTTCTTTTGCCCTCGAGATGCATTATCTGCGGAGGAAGGAATGGCGCAAGGCCGCCTCTCTCCTGAACCATGAGGATGGCGACGTCCGGTCAAACGCATCGTGGGCGGTCGGGAGCGCGGCGGAAAAGAGGCTCGACCTGTCGGCATTCACGCCCCAGCTCCAGAAGGCGCTGAAGAACGACAACGAATTCGTGAGGTGGAACGCCTCGAAGGCGCTCACCCTCAGCCACCTTGCCAAGGGCGAGCAGAGGAAGGCTTCGCAGCTGCTTGGCAGCGACAACGAGGACATAAGGCAGGGGGCCGAGGAAGCCGCGAAAATATTCAAGTCCCGCTAGGATTCGCATTTGAGCCTCAGCATACCCTTGGCCGATTCCGGGACGGATTCGCTTTCGACTATAGCCTGCGCCTGCTCTCTGGTGCCGTGCTTGTATATCACTTCTGCAAGCGCGGACTGCGCGGCAATGGATGAGAGCTTCCCGCCGGAAAGGAGAGTGAATGCGGTTTGCGCATCCTCACCCTCGCTAATGACGTGGCACATGCGCTCCTGCGCGAGGGGCGAATCGAGCTGGCCGAGCATCGGGCCTGCAAGCGCGGACAGGGAGCGGGAGAACTGCGCGTATTTGCGGCGCCCGTAGAGCGCGGAGGCGAATATCCCGGCCACGAAGCCGGCCACTATCTGGAACTGGCTGAAGGCGTTTTCCAGGAGCGGCCGTACAAGAAGCGATGCGGCGCATGGTATCGCGAGCGGGGCAAGGAGGCGGAGGACGGCGCGGTTGTGCACGTCGCTGTAGAACCGCTCGGCCAGCTGCGCCTGCATTGCGCCCTCCATGGGGGCCCCTTCCCTTGCCCTTACGTAAGCGTGTATCTCCTCTGCCCTGCCGTTTTCGGCCAGCGCGGCCGGGTCTTCAAGGAGCTTTGCCCGGAAAGCCGGCTTTCCCGCTGGGGGTTTTCTTCGCAGGAGCATGGATATCAATTACAAAGATATATTGTTTAACACTGCCTGTCCGCCCGCCTGCGGCCCGCACAGGCAGGTTTGTTTTTATTTATTTCCAAATACAAGTGAATTCTCTTTGTCTAGCCCCGTCGTCTAGCGGTCAAGGATAGGAGGCTCTGGACAGGCCTTTTGGCCTCGCAAGGGCTCAGGGCAAAAGCCCTGGGAAAAGCCCTGAGGAGACACAAAGGCCTGGAAGACACCTCTTGACAGCGGTTCGAATCCGCTCGGGGCTATTTTTGCCAGTCGGCGAACCCTCGGAGGGTTCGCAAACTGGCAAAATCAACTTTTGTCTTACGTGTTCTTACGGCAAAAGTTGACAAAACCCTCAGGACTGCGCCAGTTGCGAGCGAAGCGAGCCAACTGACTAGGGTTCGCAAACTGGCAAAATTCGTTAACTTGCCCGCCTGCGGCCCGCAGTTAACGCACGTATTTGCCCAGGAATTAAGTCGCGTGACGAAGGCTTACCGGGAGTATAGCCCGATTTAATAAACTTTTCCGACGGAAAGCTAACCGAATGAATCCTCGCCCTAGCATTAGTGACAGCCTAGATGCCGCCGAGTGGGAGCAGCTAGCCCACGCGCTCAAAAAGATAGGCCACGGCATAGAAGGCGACGATGCGGCCTCGAAGAGGCTCAAGGCGCAGATAGGGATAATCAGGATGCTCATGTGCCAGGAGATAAGCACATGGAACGGCAACAATTCGATAGAGCTCTCGTACTTCATCGCCTCGTTCAAGACGATACAGAAGGTGCAGAGGGAGTTCGACGCAAGAGGGATTAAAAAAAGGGAGTTCCTAATCTTCCTGAAGCTATTGTTCAGCAAGTTCGGGAAGCAGAAGCTCAAGGTGAAGAAGCCCCTCGCGACCCTCGCGGAGTTCAGCAAGATGAAAAACGTGGTTGAGAATGGACATACTCCTTTATGACAAGCCCAGGCGGATAGAGGCCGTGGGGACGAACCTTTTCGTGGACGGGAACCAGCACCCAAAGTCCGTGAGGACGCTCCTCCAGATGAAGAGGACGATGCTGAAATACCGCGAGGAGGCGGCGAACCTCGAGATGTATTTCATGTTCAGGAACGTGTTCAAGGCGGAGGACACTAGGTTCGACATAACGATGATTCCGCCCCTCGAGATTTCCGGGGAGTGCGCAAAGACGCACGGCCACTACCACCCCGGGAGCGAGGAAGGCCCGGCGTACCCGGAAGTGTACCAGGTCCTTTCCGGGACCGGGGTTTTCGTGCTCCAGAAGAAGAACAGGAGCGGAAGCGTCGACGCGATGCTCGTCCATGCCAGGGCGAGGGACGTAGTGCTCCTCCCCCCGGGGTGGGGGCACGTCTCGGTGAACAGCGGGGAAGACATGCTGGTCCTCTCGAACCTCGTCTATGACAGGTTCGAGTCGATATACGACGAATACGACGAGAACCAGGGCGCGGCCCTATATTACATGAAGGACGGCGAAATCATCCAGAACACGAATTACATAATCAACAGGAGCGAGAACATATCGGCAAAGGAGCTGAACGAAAGGTACGGCTTCGCCTCGGAAGACCTCCTCGCGGAGTTCATGGCGGACCCGCACAGGTTCGCGTTCCTGCAGAAGCCGAAGATACTTTTCAAGTCATAGCTTCACTACGCCGACTTTCTGCGCCTTCCCCTGCGCTATCCGGTCGCTTCCGCCGCCTGAGCCGCCGAGCTCCTTTATCACGCGCTCGAGCATGGCCTTCGCGCTATGGCCTGAATCCTTCCCTGCCGCGGCCACCACGTTTCCGCCCTTGTTCATCAGCACCGCGGCGGCCTTGCCGCTCTCGGCGACCTTAGTCGCGAGCTTGCGGAGCGAGGCCTCGTCGAGGTCGAGCACCTTCATCACCGGCGAGCCCGGGTAGTCGTCTATTATCTCCCGAGCCTCCTCCTTGACGAGGAGCTCGCCCAAGGACTCGATTTTCTTCCTCTGGGCCTTCCACTCGCTGAAGAAGCGCTCGATGCTCTTCACCAGTTCGCCCTCGGAGACGCTCACGACCGCCGACGCGTCGTGGAGCAGTCGCTCCCTCTCCTGTATGTAGTCGAGCGCGACGTGGCCGCACTTGTAGACGATGCGCTCTATCCCGTCCTGGACGCTCTCGCGCCGGACTATCTTGAACGGGCCTATCTCTCCGGTCAGGTGGTGCATGCCGTGCGTGCCGCCGCAGGCCTCGGAATCCACCTCGCCGAGCGAGACGATGCGGAGCTCCTTGCCCGGCACCGCGCCGCCCTGGTATATCGTGAAGCCGAATTTCGACTCGGCAACAGTGCGCGGCAGTATGTGCGTGACGACGGGCAGGTTAGCCATGATGTACTCGTTCACCTTGTGCTCTATCCTCGCGAGCTCCTCGTTCGATATCTTCTTGTAGTGCGTCACGTCGAGGTGCGCCTTTTCCTCGGACTTGTGCGAGCCCCCCTGCCAGATGTGGCGCCCGAGGACGTCGCGGCATGCGGCGTTCAGGAGGTGCGCGGCGGTGTGGTGGCGGGCGATTGTCTTGCGCCGGTCCATGTCCACGACCCCTTCGACTTCCATGCCTTCCTTGAAGTGCGAGCCGTCCTTCACTTCGTGGAGCGCGATGCCGGCCTGCTTGGTCACGTTGAGCACTTCGACATCCTTCAGCGTGCCGGTGTCGGAGACCTGTCCCCCGCCCTCGGGGTAGAATGCCGTGCGGTCGAGAACGACGTGCTTCCCGTGGATGACTGCGAGCACTTTCGCGCGGAATGCGGTCTCGTGCCCGTAATAGAGGGCCTCGGTCTTGGGGAGGTGCGCGATGTCCCCGAAAAGGATTTTCACGCTCGGCGCCTGGTCCGGCGAAGCGGCTTCGCCCTCCGCCCCGCGGACGAGGGCGTAGAAGTTGCCCGGCATCTCGACTTCGACGTCGTTTTCCGCCGCGACTTCGGCGACCGCCTCAGGGGGGATTCCATGGCTCTTGTACAGCGTGAACAGCTCCTCCTTCCCGATTTTGCCCCCGCCCGCGCGCTCCTTGTTCGGCGCGGACTTGTCGGTGCCCTTGGCTTTCCGGACGATGTTAAGGACCATGCCGGCCGCCTTCTCCTTGGTGGCCTTGTAGCGCTTCTCCTCCTCGTCAATCACGGCGAGCGTGGTGTCCACACCGCTCTGGAGGTGCGGGAACATGTACTCGAGGAAATCCGCGTGGCCCTGTATTATCTTGCGGTAGTCCAGGGAGTAGCCGAAGCGCTGCTCGAAGCCGAACACGCGGCGCAGTATCATGCGCAGATTGTACCCGCCCCCGGAGTTGCTCGGGAGCATCCCGTCGGTTACCGTGAAGAGGAGGGTGCAGAGGTGGTCGGATGAAGCGTAGAGCGCCTGGAGCGGTTCGAGGCTGTCGAACAGCTCCTTTTTGGTCACGCCCAGCACGCCGGCGATGCGCTCCTTCTCCTTCTCGAGGTCAGGGACCTCGTCCTCGTTCAGGCTGCCGGATATCTTGGCAAACCGGACGAAAAGGTCGCGGTCGATGCTGACGCCGGCCTCCTTCTTCATCTCCTCGATTACGGGGCCGAAGACGGTCTCGTAGCTCGTAGGCTCGCCTGAGGTTATCCACGCGAGGCGGCTGAGGCCGGCTCCCATGTCTATGACCTTGGTGTTGAGCTCGCGGCTCCCTGTCGGGGTGACCTCGTATTGCATGAAAACGCAGTTGCCAAGCTCGAGGCCGCGGCAGAAGTATTCTATGCAGGGCCCGAAGTTGCCGCCCCCGGCCCAGACGTCCTCCTGGAAGATTATCTCGTCCTCGGGGATTCCGAGGGCCTTTAGGTAGTTCAGGTCGTGCGTCAGCGCCTCCTCCTTCCAGTAGAAGTTGCCCGTCTTCGCGGTGTTGAAGGCGTGCTGTCCTATCATGACGAAGTTCGTGTAGTGCCTGCCGCTCACGCCGACATTGCTGATGTCGCTGAACCGGATGCAGGGCTGCGGCACGATGAGCGGGTTCGACGGGGGCTCGAGCTCACCGTTCACCACGTACGGCTGGAAGTCGTTGATGGAGGCGATGGTGAAATAAAGGTCGTCGCGCCACCTCGCCACCGTCGGGTAGGGCTTGACGTAGCCGTGGCCGTTTTCGGTGAAGTATTTCTCGATGGCTTTCCAGGTGTCGATGTAGCCGAGCTTCCTCTTCACCGGCGTCGAGCCGATGAACTGGTAGCCGATGCACGAGGGGTCTCCGCAGAGCTCGCGGGCCTCCTTGGCCCAGAAATTCCGCTGGCACTTTGTGCACTTCTGCCTCTTGAAGCCGCGGTTGATGAGCACATGGAGCTTATAGTGTTTTTCCCACTCGCCTGCGAACTGTTTCCGGAGAGCATCTTTGTCGACGTCCATAGAATGACCCTGAACAAGAATTATACGATAGGCGCAGGAGGTTTTAACTCCTTTCGGATTATTCGAACTCCTGCCTCAGCTTGGCGAGGGCCTTCGCGATTATCTTGCACACGGCAGGCTGCAGCAGCCCGAACTCCCCGGCTATCTGGCGCTGGGTGGCGTCGGTGAAGAAATAGGCGTGCAGGATGTCGCGCTCGCGCTGACCGAGCAGGGGGTGCGAGAACACCATCTGGAGTATTTCGGAGGACCCGACGAGCTGCTCCGGGGTGGGGGGCGAGCCGGTGCGCCGCTCGTCGATGCTCTCGGGGGGCTTCTCGCGGGGGAGCAGGTTCAGCATCGCCCCGCGCACGCGCTTTCCCAGGTATGCGCTCGGCGGGATATTCTCGATTAGCTGGTAGCGCTCGAGGCCCTCGGCAAGGCCGAGCGCGCCTGCGGACATGACATCGTCCTGCGGAAGGATGGGGAACCTGCGGCGCACGGTGCCCGCGCAAAGCTGGACGAGCGGCATGCTTTCGAGGAACACCTGCTGGTACGACGCCTTCGGCTTTCCGCAAAGGGCATATTCCCTCACCGCCCGGTCCACCGGCTCGGTCTTACGTATATATTCCTCAAGCGCGGCTGATTTCGGCCGGTGTGGGGCGGCAGAGGCCTGAAGGGGGGATGCAAGAACCATGAAAATCAATTAATTACGATATTTTAAAATATCTGAGCCCGCGCGACCCATTTTATTGTTTTTCATGGAATCCAGTACATGCGCGTAATGGACATACTCCTCGTCTTCATACCGGTGACCATCGCGCTCGACATGGCCGGCGCGGACAGCACCGTGCTTTTCGTCTCATCCCTCCTAGCCATACTTCCGCTCGCGGCGAAGATGGGGGAGGCCACTGAGGAGCTCGCCAAGATTTTGGGCGGTCACGTAGGGGGGCTGCTGAACGCCACGTTCGGCAACGCGGCCGAGCTCATCATCGCGCTTTTGGCGGTGAACCGCGGACTGATAGACCTCGTGAAGGCGTCGCTCGCCGGGAGCATAATAGGAAACCTCCTCTTCGTGTTCGGCCTCAGCGTCTTCATCGGGGGGCTGAAATTCAAGGAGCAGAAGTTCTCCTCGCACCTTGCGGGCATGAACTCCACGATGCTCCTCATAGCGTTCATGAGCATAATGATTCCGTCCCTGTTCCATTTCGTGCCTGTCGAGCACAGGGGCGACGACGAGCATACGCTCAGCCTTGCGGTGTCAATACTGCTGATAGTCCTCTACATATTGAGCATGGTGTTCTCGCTGAAGACGCACGACTACCTTTTCAGGGCCAAGGAAGCCGCCCATGAGGAGAAGCCCAAGTGGGGCCGGAACAAGGCGATAGCGATACTTGCCATTTCGACCGTGGTCCTCGGCATCATAAGCGAGATATTCGTAGGCCAGATAGAGGGCGTGGCGGCGAACTTCGGCCTCACCGAGCTGTTCATAGGCGCGATAATAGTCGCGGTCATCGGCAACGCGGCCGAGCACATGGCGGCGGTGTTCTTCGCATTGAAGAACGACCTCGAATTGAGCATGAACGTCACCGTCGGCTCCTCGCTCCAGATAGCCCTTTTCGTCGCGCCCGTGACGGTGCTAGCGGGCATCCTGATGGGCCAGCCGATGGACCTGGTGTTCACTCCTTTCGAGGTGATAGCGGTATTCGCGAGCGTGCTGATTGTGAACGAGATATCCACAGACGCCCGGTGCAACTGGTTCGAGGGGGCGCAATTAGTGATTATGTACCTGATTATCGCGGTGCTGTTCTATTTCGTCAGGTGAGCTACTCCACCCGGAAAGTGAGCAGGAACTGCTGCGCGATGTCGTCGGCCTTGTCAGGGTCGAGCGCGAACACGCGGAATTTCACGTGGAGCGAGCGCTCAGGGACGTATATGTCGGCCGCGTGGCCGCTGAAGGTCTGGCTGGAATTGCCGAAGCGAATCTTGAAAGGCGCCCTCGCGCCGTACGTCCCCCGGTCTATCGAGAAGGTCGTTATGTCCCCCATTTCGTAGGCCTCGTCGAGGATGCCCGCCGGGTCGGAAACGCGGTCCTGCCCGAGGAGGTCGGATGCTGCCTTGGTTGGATTGACCCGGAATATCTCGTCCTTGTTGGCGCCGTAGGTCGCTATCGTGTCGAGGTTCGTGACGACCATTATCTCGTAGGTCTGGCCGCCCTCCTCGTGCGTGCCTGTGAAGATTCCGGACTTGCCGCTCGATGACTGCTGGACGCCCATGTACGAGGGGTACTGGAAGGTGAATGTGGAGCCGTTGAAGTGCTTCCACTGCGGCGGTGGGGTGACTGTCGTATTGTTTGTTATGTTCGACTGGTTCAGGCTCGCATTTGTCTCGTTGGTCTCGTTGCCCTTGCCCCCGAGGCTGATGCAGCCAAGGAACAGCGACAGCGCCAGCAGTAAAATCAGGGGCCTCATGGTTCCAGCTCCGAGCGCGCCGAGGATATGAATGCCTCTGCGGTCGTTAAAGCACGTCCAGCCTCTTCCCTTGCGTCCTTCTTAATCTTTCCCATGGCCGAGAGGAGGAGCTTGTAGAGCGTGACGCGCCCGCTCGCGGCGACTTCAAGCGTGTCCCAGTCGGCGAGGGGGAAAACTCCGGGGTATCTTTTCGAGAGGTAGCTTGCGGTGTCCTCGAGGCTCCCGGCCACGTAGCCGTCGCGGAAAAGCAGTGCCGATGATGCGAGGCGGATTGCGTCGCGCGAGTTCTCGAGCGCGCCCGGGAGGTCATCGTGCGTCATCTTCTCGCGCGCGGACTCGAGCAGGTCTGTGGCTGCGTTGAGGGCTATCAGGGCGCTTGCATAGTCGGGCTTCTTGGGGACGAGCGAGCTTGCGAATGCCCCTTCAGTCATAGCTTGGTTATCTTCGGAAAGCGATATAAATACGCCTATGCAATTTTTTGTCCGTATGTCTCTTGGCGACACAATCTATGAGCTAGCCCTCAAAAGGTCGTTCTTCTTCCCGAGCAACGAGCCCTACGGCGGCACCGGAGGATTCTACGAGTATGGGCCGGTGGGAGTCCTCATAAAGCACAAGATTGAGAACCTCTGGCGCGAGATGTTCATCCGGAGCGAAGGGTTCCACGAAGTGGAGACCAGCATAATAACGCCCGAGCCGGTCCTGGTAGCATCCGGGCACGTGTCGAGCTTCGCAGACCCGGTCGTGGAGTGCGTGAAATGCAAGACACGGGTCAGGGCCGATACGCTCGCCGAGGAGAAGCACTACAGCCTCCACGGCGAGAAATGGGACGGGAAACTGGAGTCCCTCGACAAGGTCATAAGCGAGAAGGGGCTCAAGTGCCCCCGCTGCGCAAGCGAGTTCGGCAAGGCGCACATGTTCAACCTCATGTTCCAGACAGGGATAGGCGGCGAGAGGAGCCCGGCATACTGCAGGCCAGAGACGGCGCAGGGCATTTTCACGGCTTTCCCGAGGATTTTCCGCAACCACGGCACGAAACTGCCGATGGCGGTCGCGCAGGTCGGGAGGAGCTTCCGCAACGAGATATCGCCCCGCAAGGGCCTCGTGCGGATGCGCGAGTTCACGCAGATGGAGCTAGAGTATTTCTTCAGCCCCGCGAGCCCGGGCTTCGAGGGCTTCGCGAAAGTGAGGGACGCGAAGATGGTCATGAAGGTCGGGGGAAAGCTCCGGGAGATGACTGCGGGCGAGGTCGTGTCCGAGAGCCTAGCCGCCAACGAAATCATGGCTTATTTCCTCGCGAGGCAGTGGGAGTTCTACAAGAGGGCCGGCGTCGACCCGAAGAGGATGGCGCTCCGCGTCCTCGACAAGGCCGAGGTCCCGCACTACTCGAAGGGCAACATTGACATGGAGATAGAGACGTCCTTCGGCACCATCGAGACGACCGGAAACGCATACAGGACGGATTTCGACCTCTCCCAGCACGCCAAGCAGAGCGGGGCAGACCTTTCGGTATTCGTCGAGAGCGAGAAGAAGAAGGTGGTGCCGCACGTCTTCGAGCTTTCGATGGGCGTCGACAGGACTTTCTATTCCATACTTGAGCACTGCTACAGGCCGAAAGACGAGCCAGGGCGAGCCGAAGGCGAGCAAACTGGCAAAGAATGGGACTGGTTCGACTTCCCGGCAGTGATAGCGCCATACCATGTCGCGGTCTACCCGCTCATGACCAAGGACGGCCTCGACGAGAAGGCGCAGGAAGTCGTGCGCATGCTCCGCGAAAGCGGCCTCGACGTCATCTACTCGTACAGCGGGAGCATCGGGAGGAGGTACGCGAGGGCCGACGAGATAGGCATACCGTACGCGCTCACGATAGACTACGACTCGCTCAAGGACGGCACAGTGACGATACGCTACAGGAACGACGGCAAGCAGGAAAGGATAAAAATATCCGGGGCGGATTCGTTCATAAAGGAGAGGATGAGGGAAGGTAAGGTGACGCTATGAGGATTCTAATCGGGCTTTTCGCGGCCATTCTGCTCCTGGGGTGCCTTGGCGGGGGCCAGCCCCCGGCCGAGGTCAATAATACCACGAACCAGACCAACACCACCCCCCCAATCCACATAATCGTCGGCAACCAGACAAACCAGACTACGACTCACAACGTCACCGAGCCCGAGCCGGAGCCCGAACCTGTCGAACCAAAGGAACTCCAGTATGAATACGACCCGGGCGCGATAATGGGCATTTTCTTCTACAACATCAGCGGCCCCGACTACCACGGGGACGCAGTTCTCGTGAAGAAAGGCGACCTCGACATACTTTTCGACGCCGGGCCGGCCGAGAAGGCCGCCGACATGGTCGACAAGCTCCGCTCGAGGGGAATCGACGACATAGACGTGCTGGTATCGACGAGCGCTGACCCGAGGAAGTACGGCGGCATCCGGACCGTCGCGGACAACTACAAAATCGAGGAGCTCTGGTGGGCGGGAAGCTCGCAGGGCGACCAGGAATACGCCGCGATAATCAACGACATATCGGGGAAGGTCAAGACCGTGAGGACTGTCCAGCGCGGCTTCTCGGCCGAGCTGGACGGCATAAATTTCACGGCCCTCAACCCGCCGGCCATAATGTTCGACGACAGAAACAACGACGCGATAGTGATGAGGCTGGTCGACAGGAACTTCAGCGCCCTCCTCATGTCCAACGTCCAGAAGGGCGCGCACCAGAAGCTCGTGAGCGAGCAGGGCTCCCTGATAAAGAACAGGGTGATAATGGCGCCTTATTACGGCGTCGGGGAGGGGACGAGCGACATCGGCCTTTTCCTCATCAGCGCCAAGCCCGAGCAGATGATAATCACCGGGAGCGCGGACGACTCGGCCGCGAACGGGGGCTCCAGGGAGCCGTTCATCAGGCTGCTCGACCAGTACGGGATAAAGTGGAACGCGACGTACACGAACGGCTCCATCCGGGTGACCACAGACGGAAACGACTATACCGTCCTCTCGCTCGGCAAAGGACAATAGTTTTTATTTATTTCTTATGAAACTTGTTACACTATTTTGGGCCTGTAGCTCAGCTTGGTAGAGCGACGGACTCTTAATCTTCGGAAAAGGCGACAGCCAGTTTTGGCCCACCTTTTCCTAAAAGGTGGGATCCGTGTGTCGGGAGTTCAAATCTCCCCAGGCCCGTTTCGGCCAGTCGCGCTCGCCTAGCGGCTCGCGGATGGCCGACGCTGTTGGGGCACATGGACTGCAGTATTTGGAAGCCCCAGGCCCGTTTTTGTTTTGCTAAAAATTTTGCTCCGCAAAATTTTGCAAAACCTCGGGTTGCCAACCCTGCAACGGGTTGGCCAACTGGCCAAAAAGATGCCAAAACTTCAGCCGTACATTCTCCGGTCAGTGCCAACCCGCAGGGTTGGCCGACTGAACAAACTACTTGTCCGGCAGGTAGGTCACGCGCCTTCCCTCGACTGCGTATTTGCCTTTTGAGAACGAGTGAATGACCTTCGCGTAAGCTTCGTGCTCGCGCTTCAGGATAAGCGCCGCCACTTCGTCGGGGTCCCTGCACGCGCCGATATCGACCGCCTCCTGGTAGATGATGGGGCCGGCATCGAGGGACTCGTCCACGAAATGTATCGTGAGGCCCGAGACTTTCGCCCCGTAGTCGAACGCCTGCTTCTGCGCATCCACGCCCGGGAAGGCAGGGAGTATCGCCGGGTGTATGTTGATTATCCGGTTCCTGTACGCATCGAGGAGGGCTTTTCCCTTCAGGAGGAGCGCGTAGCCGGCAAGGACGACAAGCTCCGCGCGGTACTGGTCCAGGAGCTCCTTTATCCGTACGTCAAGCTCCTCGCGGCTCTTGAATCCCTTGCGCTCGACGAGCTCGACCGGGACATTGTGCTCGCGGGCTATAGTTATCGCCGCGGCGTCGTAATTGTTCGTGATGAGGACCTTCACTTCGGCGTCGCACTTCCCGGCCTTTATCGCCTTCAGAATAGCTAGGAAATTGCTCCCGCGCCCTGAAGCGAGGACAGCTATCGGAATCCGCATGAAGATGAATGGAAAATACGCAATAAAAATCAGCCGGATTGGAGCGAGGGGTTGCACATCGCCTTCTCCACGAGCGGCATGTGGGCCGGGAGGATGTGGTCCGATGACTGGGCAGCTGCAATCATTGACAGGTCGAGCAGCTCCGAAGGCCCCCTCCCCGTGAGCTCGCGGAACTTCCGCTCGAGCGCGATTTGCGCCCACTTCTTCAGGTAAGGTTCGCCCTCGAGGAGGGACAGGACGCCCTTTGCCCGGACGTCCTCCACCAGTTCCGGCATTTCGAGATCGAACCGGAAGCTTCGGTTCGCCATCGACAGGAACGCGTAGTCCGCCCGCCCGTGCGATGCCTGGAGGAGGTAGCCGATTATCTCGGCGCTCTCCTTGCCGAAGGCGAGCGAGCCGTTCACGTTCCTCTCCGCGAGGTGCGACAACTCATGGGAGAGAAGCGAGTCCACCTGGACGTTGATTGCGGCCCGCAGCATCTCCCGCGCGGACTCGGACGACTCGCAAAGTGAGCGCAGTCCGGAGATGACCGAGCGCATCGCGGCGCTGAATATGAGGAAATCGGGCTTCTGCCCCGCAATCCAGCCCGAGCCGGATACCTGCGCGCACCAACTTTCGAGTTCCTCGCGCCTGGACCGGTAGAGTGTCCTCTCGAAGTTCCCTTCCTCGCCAAGGTCCCGGCGCGAGAGCAGGAGGTCGAGGTGCTCTCCGACGCGCGCGAACGCATCCCATAGGTAAATCAGGATTGACGCGCCCTCTGGGTCGTGGTAAATCCTCCCCTGCAGGAGGGCGCTCCCGGTGCGCGATTCGCCGAGTGAATAGTACAGGTCGAGGCCGGCGGATTTCCTCTGGTTCAGCAGGATTCCGACGCTTGCCGGCCTGCCGAAATCGGTGTAGACGCCTTCGGAAATGATATGCCCCTGCACGCGCTTTATCATTGCCTGCCATCGCCTGAAAGCCTCCGCGCGTGAAAGCTCCTCCTTGGGCGCGGGCTGGGAGAATTCGCCAAGAATCCTTGCGCGGAGGTCTTCCGGCGCGTCCCTTAGCGCGAGCTGGAAAATGGCCGAGCCATCGGAGGCGCGCGCGAACGCCTTGCCGAGCTCAAGCACGCGGTGCGTCCTTTCATCGACAAGCCCGTCAAGCCGGTGGAACCGGAAAGTCCTCCTTCTGAGCATGGGCCTTGCATAGGCCCGCAGTTCGTTTCCCGTCACGGACACGGAGATGAATTTATGGCGGAAAAGTTAAAAATAGTGGGATATGGTCATTTTTGGTGGGAAAGGGCATCCTTGCCGCGCGAGCGGGCGACGAATTCCTCCAGAAGGACGTCGAATGCCTTCTCCCGCTTTTGCGGCGGGGGAGGGGGGCGCGAGGCACGCCTTTCGAATGCACGCAGGGGAGCCTCCAGGTCCGGCGGGAGAGTGTCGAGCCGGGCCTTTTGCGAGCTGGTCTTTCTCATTTTCTGCCTCTCATGCATTCGGGATTGAAGTTCCAGGAAGAACTTTTTATACTTTTCCGAGCATGTTAGTATGCGATGCTCACTTTCGTCATACCTACTTATAACGAGGAGGCGCACATCGGGAGGCTGCTCGCCAAGCTCACCCCCCAGCTCCAGAAGGGGGACGAAATTGTCGTCGTCGACTCGCACTCGAAGGACGGCACGGTGAAAATCGCGAAGAAGTTCGGGTGCCGCATCGTGATGCAGCCAAAGAACGGGAACGGCCTCGCCCGGACCGCGGGGGCCAAGAAGGCGAAGAACGACATAGTCGTCTTCGTGGACGCGGACTCGGTGCCCTCCGACGACTTCGCGCCGAGGCTGAGGAAGCATTTCAGCGAAGAGGGCCTTCTCGCGGTCGGCGGGCTCGACCTGTACCATTCCGACTCCAAGACGTGGAAATTCATCTATGACACTTTCTCGAGGAGCATATTCTATTCTGCGTGGCTCGCGCACTCCCTTACGGGCAGGTACTGGCTCGCGTCGAACAACTGCGCGTTCAGGAAGCACGTGTTCCTGCGCGCCGGCGGCTACCGCTCGGTGATATGCGAGGACACCGACTTGACGAGCCGGCTTCCGCCCTCGAAGAACGTGAAATACGACAGCCGGCTCAAGCTGTCGCTTTCTGACCGCAGGTTCAAGAAGGACGGCTTCTTCAGGACGCTCAGGCTCTGGGCATGGGGCAACATGACCGCGGCGATGGGAAAGGGCGTGGACAGCAGCGGCTACAGGAAGGGCTAGAGCTTCCAGCGCGCGCCGCCCGAGCCTGCCTTGTCCTCGAGGGTAATTCCGAGCTCCTTGAGGCGCGCGCGAATCAGGTCGGATTTCTTGTAGTCCTTTTCCTTCCGCGCTTTCTCCCGCAGGTCGATAATCGTTTCGAGAGTCTCCTCCGCGCTAGCGCCTTCGGATGCGCCTAGCTCCCGGGCGAGTGCGGATATCGCGGGCTGGAGATTTCCAAGGCCCTTCTTCTCTTCCTCCAGGCCGAGTATCCAGAGCATCTCGCCGGCCGCCGCCAGTATTTTCGCAAGCTGCCGCGAGTCCTTTTTGCCGCCAAGGTGGGCGTTCGAGAGGCGCAGGAGGCTGAAAAGCGCAGCTATCGCTTCGGGTGTCCTGAAGTCGTCGTCGAGGTTGGAGTAGAATGAGGCTATCAGCTCGTCGCTTTTTTTGCGGAATTCGGCGTCGGGGTGGTCCGGGCCCGCGGCCTCCTCGCGTATGAGGCCGAGCGAGTTGAATATCCTTTCCACGCTTTCCCCGGCGGCCTCAATCGCCTCCTCATCGTAGTCGAGCGGGCTGCGGTAGTGGGCCTGCAGGTAGAAGAGGCGCAGCGCGTTCGGAGTGGATGCCGAAAGCGCCTGCCTGAGCGTGATGAAGTTGCCGAGGGACTTGCTCATCTTCTCTCCGCTCACCGTGAGGAACCCCGTGTGCATCCAGTGGCGGCAGAACTGCTCCTTCGAAGCCCCTTCGCTCTGGGCTATCTCGTTCTCGTGGTGGGGGAAAATCAGGTCCCGCGCGCCGCCGTGTATGTCGAGCGTCCGCTTTGCATACGCCCGCGCCATCGCCGAGCACTCGATGTGCCAACCGGGCCTTCCGGGCCCCCAGGGGCTGTCGAACTCGATGATCTCGCCCCGGGTCTTCTTCCAGAGCGCGAAATCGGCAGGGTTCTTCTTCTTCTCGTCCACTTCCACCCTCGCTCCGGACTGTATCTCCTCCATGTTCTGCCCGGAAAGGAGCCCGTAGGCCGGGAAGCTGGGGACGCTGAAATAGACGCCGCTCGCGGTCTCGTAGGCGCTGCCTGCGGAAATCAGAGACTGTATGAGGCCGATTATCTCCTTTATGTGCCCGGTGACCTTCGGGTAGACGTCGGCCGGCAGGATGTGGAGCGCGGCGAAAAGCTCGAGGGCCTCGGCGTGGTTCTGCTCGGTGAGCGCCTTCGGGTCGGCGCCGGTCTCGCGGCACCGCTTGATTATCTTGTCGTCCACGTCGGTTACGTTCTGGATGTGGTATACGCCATATCCCCGTTTTATGAGATAGCGCTTGAGCGAGTCGAACGCCACGTACGTCCTTGCGTGGCCGATGTGGGCGCTGTCGTACGGGGTGAGCCCGCAGACGTACATTATCAGCTTCTCACCGGGGGGGCTGATGCTGTCGCTCCTCTTGGTGAGAGAATTATAGAACTTCATCACTCGATTGTGCTCCCGAAAAATATTTATAAACATGTCATGTGATAGCGAAGGCAGGACTCCCGGCTGTGCCGGAGAGAGATACTATTGGAGGTAGAACAAAATGGCAGGAGAAAAAATGGATAAACCCGCTGCGTCACCGGCACAACCGGCAGGCGGAGGATCGTCGGGCATGAGCTCCGACAGCAAGCTGTGGGCGGCCCTTTCGTGGGTTTTCGCTCCGATCGTGGGCATAATAGTTTTGGTGACTGACAAGAAGAACGACAAGTTCGTGCTATTCCACGCTTACCAGTCGATCGTAGCGGCCATCGGCCTCTGGGTCGTGATGATGGTCGTGTCGGTCGTCACCTTCGGCATCGGGACGCTGTGCTTCCCGCTGATATGGCTCGCGTTCCTGTTCTTCGCGTACAAGGCATACCAGGGAGAGAAGTTCATGCTCCCCGTGGTCGGCGACTTCGCTGAGAAGCAGATGAACAAGTAACTGCGAACCGGTGAAACAGATGGGCGATGATAGCAGGCTTTGGGCCGCTGGAGCATATATCCTTCTTATTTTTTCAGGCATTTTCGTGCTTCTTTTCCGCAAAAACGACGCCTACGCGAAATTCCATGCGATGCAGAGCATTTTGCTCACCGTGGCGCTCGTAGTGCTTTCGGTGCTGATTGGAATCGGCGCGAGGGTGCTCGACGCGCTCCCGTTCCTCGGGTGGATAGCGGGCCTCGTCCTCTTCGCGCTCGCGGCCCTCCTGAACCTCGCGGTCTTCCTGCTCTGGCTCTACCTCATGTGGAAGGCATATGCCGGGGAGAAGTGGATGCTCCCGCTGATCGGGGCCGAAGCCGACAAGATGGCCAGGAAAGCTTGAATGGCGTTCGCCGAAGCCACTACGTCACACCTTTTAAAGATTAACAATGAATCTGCCGACAAGGTGAAATAATGTCTTTGGATTTCGGGAAGTGCTTCAAGGTCGCAATGATACCGATTGCGATACTCGTAGCCATTGGAATATTTCAGAATGTCGTCGGACTGATTCCGTTCGTCAACTTGATATTGTGCTTCATAGGCCCCCTGCTGGCCCTTGTCAGCCTCGCAGTCCTCGCGTGGTCCGGATACAAGGCGGTGAAGGAAGCGGGCATGGACCTCGTCGGGGGTGCCGTGACCGGCGCGGTTGCGGGCGCGGTCTCCAGCCTCGTGAACGCGATAATCGGGTTCGTGCTGGGCCTCGTAGGCGTCGGCGCGGGCCTGGCCACAGGCGGCAATGACACCGTCGGCGCCGCGATTGGAGTCGGCTTCGGCATCGTCGGGATAATCATCGCCCCGATAATCGGCGCGATGGTCGGCGCGGTCCTTGGCGCGATAGGCGCCTTCGTCGCCGGCATGAAGAAGTAAAGGGAACCGAGGTTCCCTTTTACCCTCCTTTTTTATTTCCATTTTTATTTTCTCGCATCCAATAGCAACGAATGGCAGAAGAACCATCAGGCGAGAGCAAGGTATTCGCGGCAGTGGCGTATTTTTTCGGGATGCTCATCGCGCTCGTCATCTACCTCGTGAAGAAGGATGACAGCTACGTCCGGTTCCATGCCATGCAGGCGATACTCTTCGACATAGCAGTTTCCATAGTGTCCGTTCCGCTCATCGGATTCGCGTTCGCGGCGTTCTTCGTGCTGGCGGCATCTAAGTCGGCAATGGCCTTCATCATACTCTGGGCCGCGATAATGGTATTCGCCCTCCTGAGCATCATCGTCAAGCTCATTTTCGCCTTCAAGGCCTTCACCGGGAGCAGGTTCAGGATTCCCCTCATCGGGAAATACGCCGAGAAAATTGCTGCCGGATAGTCATTTTGAAGGCGGAGGCCGCAAGCGGCGACAACGGCCATCGCCGCCACTAGAGGAATTCCCGGAGCCCCATCTGCTTTATCTTGTCATCCTCGAAGATGCTCTTTATCTCCCGCTCGACGAGCGTGAGCCTCTGCTTGAGGTAGACCGGCAGGTCGTACCTGTCGCATATCTGGCGGGAGATTTCGAGGTATTTCTCTATCCCTCCCTTGTTTATCGTGAGGAGGAGGTTGCCTCCGCACCTGGAGCACTTGCCTGCAAGAGGCACGCGCCTGAAAATCGTGTTGCACGAGACGCAGCGGAATGTCTGCCGCGAGAACGAGCGCAGGTTGCCGTAGAGGTCCGGTATGAAGTGGCTGAGAATCAGCTTCTCGGCCGCGTCCCGCCGGTCCACGGCGCGGAGCTTCTCCTGCAGCCTGAACTGGATGTCAATCTTGTCCGGGATGGACTCGAGTTCCACGTATGCGGTGCGGATGTTTCCTTCGTCGAGGAAGCCTCCGGGGTGCGTAATCGGGAGCTCGAACTGCTCCGGGGTGCCGAGGACGTCCTTGACCGTGCGTATCTTCACTTCGCCAGGGGGGGTGATGCGCTCTGCGGCCTGGTAGAACTCGAGCGGGTAGCGGGAGACCATCTCGATATTGTGCGCCTCGTCGTCGACCTCCTTGGGGTTTATCTCTATCGAAAGGACGAGCGGGGCGTCCATCGTGCCGCCCCGCTTCTCGTCGAGGAATTTGCGGGAGAAGTTGATGAGGCAGTCCATGAGTAGCATGAGGCAGTCCTCGTCGCCGTCGCAGTTGCGGCGCTTTGCCGTGTGGAAGTAGGGGTGGCCGTATCCGACGTTCGCCTTCGTGAAGCCGACTATGCGGCAGAGCACGCCGGCGCTCGTGTGCGGGGACAGGCCCACGCACATGTGCCCCACGAGGTCCTCCCGCTTCCGGATGTTGTAGAACGGCGGCAGGCCGTAGAGGTTGACGAGCATCTCGTCGAGGAACGCGGCGACGCGCGTGAAATAGTGGACCGCGTTCTCCGGCAATATCACGTCCTGGTGCTTCAGGGGGACGGTCTGCGTGTCGTTCTCGAGCGCGTTTCCGAGGTAATCGCGCGTGTAGCCGAGCGACTTCGCGCTCTCGAGGCTGATACCGACCTCGCGGGGGGTGAAATGCGTGAGCGACACGTCCGAGGCGTCAAAGCGGCAGGTGCCGTCGCGGAACACGTAGACGTCGTTCTTTGCCCGCAGGAGGCCCTTCTCGAGGCGCTCGGGGATCCTCGAGGGGTTCGAGAGCCCCTTAACGCCCTTTACATCGTCCAGCGTGCCGGTGTCGAGCGTCGAGAACAGCTCTACAAGGTCTACGGGCCGGCGGTCATAGGTCTGCGTCGGCATGTCGCAATGCACTTCGGTGATTACGATGCGCCCGCACTTGATGCAGATGCGCTCCTCCTCCGCGCGCTCATGGCACAGGTCGCAGCGGCGGTAGAATGTCAGGCGCTTGCACTTCCGGCAGCGCATCCGGCAAAGCTCGAGGTTTATCGTGCGCTCGCCTTCCCTGCTCTTCAATGTCCGCAGCTGCTTCATTATGCTTCGGTTCTTGAACGAGCCGGTGGGGAAAAGCACGTGGGGGCTTCCGTCCATCTTCCTTTCCTTCGCCTTTTCCGGCCGCCCCATCCTGCCGCCGATGTAGGTCGGGGCGAACGGCTTGATTTTCACGCCTGAAAGCGAGTTAACCAGTTCGAGTGCGGGCTTTTCCGGCGCCCAGCTTTTTTCAAATGCGGCAAGCTCCGTTTCCGTCCCGCCGGGTGCGCCGAGGCTGGAGAGGATTGCGTACGCGTTTTCGCCGTCGATGATGACTTTGCCGTCCGCGAGCCGGTGCTCCACGAGGAGCTCCTCGAGGACGCGCTTTTCTGGGCCATCGGGAACCGTGAGCGAGCGTATCTTTTCGCCATCCATGTCAATGGAGGCGCCCCTTAGCCACCCTGCCAGCATGCGCACCTTCTCCGCGCTCAAATCGTGCCAGGGGTATGTCCAGTCCGGATGTAGCGGGATGCCGTGAGTCCTTGAGAATGCGAACATCGTCATCGCGTCGCGGGTTGAGGGCGGTGAAATGCCCATGGCCTCGGCTTCCGCGTCCCACCATTCGGCGCAGTATCCCGAGGGCATCAGGGGATGGTTCGACTTGAGGAAATCCCCGTACGTGCAGAGCATGTCCCCGAGGAACAGGATTTCGGCGACCTCGCTCTTGAGGGCGTATGCCTCCTCGATGCTCCGGACCTTCATGACCCGGCCGCTTTTGAGCTTGACCACAGGCGGCTCGATGCGCTCGTGGGCCGCGACAACGCATCCCTTTCCGGGCCGCTCGATTTTCATGTGGGTGCCGTAAGCGAGGAAGTTCTCGAGGAGTATCATCGTCGCCGGGTGGATGTTCTTTCCCATCAGGCCGTTCGTCTTGCTGCGCCCGTACCTGAGCCTGAAGCCGCCCGGGGTGGAAGGGTGCGCGAAGACCGGCCGACCGGCCACGAGGCCCTCCAGGTACGTGGGGTCCGGCTTCACCTCGACCTTGTCCTCCTTTTTCTTCACCTTGATTATCTTCTCCATCCAGTCCCAGCCGAGCTTCAGCTTTTTCGTGTATTTGAACAGCTTGGACGACTTGAGCGCGATGCCGTCGCAGATGACGAGGGCGACGCCGCTCCTCACGCGGTTGGTCTCTATTCCGGGAACGTCGCGGTAGGCCGAGACCTCGATATCCTCCGTCGGCTCGCCGTCCACGCACACGGGCACGCTCGACGATATGACTCGGATGTCGTCCTCGGACGGGAGGTACTGGAGGTGGACGCAGCGCGTCTCGTAAGTGATTATCTCCTCGTAAATCCTCGCCACCTGCGAGTCGGTTGCGCGGTAGTCGCCAACGCCGCATATCCTGCGCGCGACGTCGGCGAGGAGGAGGCTCATCGCCGCGGCGGTGCCGCCGGCGCTCCGTATCGGCCCGGCGTAGTAAACCGCGACATAGTCGCTCCCGTCGGGGTTCTGCTTTATCTTCACTTTCGCGATTCCTTCGGTGGGGGCGACGAGGACGCCCTCGGTGAGTATCCCGAGGCCGGTCCGGACCGCCTGCTCTATGAGCTGCTCCTTGTTGCCCCGCATCAATTCGCCCATGGCGATTTTCTTTGCGACCTCGAATGCGATGTCCTCGCGGGCCATGCCGGCTTTCTCAAGGTCCCGTATCACTTCGGTGACGCCGGGAGGGCCGACGATACCTTCGACGCGGGCGGCGACGTCCTTGGCTATCTTGACCTCAATGTCGTCGGTGGGGTCGAACCCCTTTTTCCGGGCTTCGCTCGCTATGGCGTAGGCACGCTGCAGTTCGTTCTTCAGCACTGAGAAATATGCCTCGCTCATAAGCCTCACAAGTAGTTGAGTGGATTAGCCCGACAAGGTTTAATAGCGCAGCGCAGGCCGAAGAAGTTATTTTTAAAACGCTACGGCAACAATGGATATACTGCTCCTTAGTTTTAAGCGCCGAGGTAGCTCAGTTGGTTTAGAGTGCTCGACTCATAGGTAAAATCCGATGAGTTATGAGGAGAAATCCGATGATAACAACGCATTCGGAACCAAGTTCCGGGGTTTGGGGGCGTTCCCCCAAAAACTGAGATATCGAGAGGTCGGGGATTCAAATTCCCCCCTCGGCAATTTTTCCTGTTTGCCTACCATCTTGTGTTGGCCGATAAAAAAGCGCAAGGTATTTACGCTTTATTCCCGAATCCATTCCCGCGACCAATAAGATGCGAAGGTGTTAGCCATGGATTTGAAAAAATGCGATAGCTGTGGCATGCCCATGACAAAGACGTCGGATTTCGGCGGCATGAAGAAGGACAACAGGTACTGCAAGTACTGCACTTATGACAACGGCCAGCTGAAGCCGAGGCACGAGATACATGAGAACATGGTACAGTTCTACATGAAGGCCAAGAAGCTCGAGCGCAAGGCGGCCGAGCAGTACGTTGACGAGATAATGGCCAGGAGCCCGGCATGGCAGTAGTGGTAATTAATAGTTTTTATGGTTTTTTCACCACGTCGATGAAACAACGATTTAAAATTCCAATATGCGAATGTGTGACGGGGTTCCCATGACAGACATAAGCGTTCCGTCTCCAGGAGATAAGGTGTCGCCTCCCTCAGGGGCTGAGATCCTCTCCGAGGCGCAGAAAATAAAGAAGGGCATATGCCCGTCCTGCGACGGCAGCCTCGTTTTCCAGGAAGGATGCAAGGTTTGCTATGGTTGCGGATGGGGCGGATGCGAGTAATTGCCGGTTGAAAATCCCTCCGGGATTTTAACTGTTGCTTTTTCTATCATCATCTATAGAGAGAGGCGATTTTGTGGGTTTAAAGGAACTGAAGCCAGACATAGTCAAGGCGTATTTCGAGTTCAGCAAGGCTGTCGATAAGACGGACAAGCTGACGCAGAAGGAAAAGGAACTGATATCGGTAGGCGTTTCGCACGCGCTCCTGTGCAGCTACTGCATCGAGGACCACGTGAGGAAGGCCCGGGTGGCCGGGGCAACCGAGGAGGAGATAGCCGAGGCGATACTCGTGGCGGCCAAGGTGCGCGCGGGCTCGGCGCTGACTTATGCCCAGCACTATGCCTTCAAGAAGGAGGAGCAGGCGCAGCAGTGATTAAAACTCTTTATTTTCTTATATAACGATACCGGGCTTGTAGCTCAGCATCTTTTCGGGAAAACAACTAACGACCGGTTTTGGTCCAGCTTTTCCCAAAAGCTGGAGGCAGAGCACTCGCCTTGCACGCGAGGGGCCGGGGGTGCGAGTCCCCCCAAGTCCAATTCCCACTTGTTCCCAGTTTCCAGACTCCGGTTCCCTCAAGGGAATTGGACTGCTTTGGCAGATAGGCCAAAAACAAGTCCATTTTGTTCAGTTTGCTCGCGCTTCGCGCTCGCACTGAAAAAGCGTCCCGCCGTTATCCCTCCCCGAGCGGAGCGTGGGGGCAATAACGACCATAAAATAGCGTTTAAAAACACAATGGAACAATAGAAAATGCGATAATTATGGCACCCAGATTGCACGAGACTGAACCCAGGGAAGGTCAGAGCGCCGACAAAGGCGAGAGGAGAAGCGGATTCTCAAGATTCAGGACTGCCGCCGCAGCGGCGGCATTGATGCTCGGGGCATGCACATACGAAGGCCCGGGCGTGAACCCCATCGACGGCACAGGCGGACATGCCGACACCGGAATGGACGCGGGAGAGGAAATTGACGCCGGTCACGAAGCTGATGGAGGCCACGGCGGCCAGGATGCCGGCCAGGATTCTGACGGTGGAAGCGGCGGAACTGACGGCGGTGTTCTTGACGCAGGCAGTGAAGGCGGAGTGGACGCAGGCCATGATGCCGACGGTGGAACCGACGGCGGAATACTCGACGCAGGCAGCGATGGCGGCATGGGCGGCGACGGCGGAATGGACGGCGGCATGGATGCCGGAGAAGGAGGAATGGACGGCGGAGTCACCGACGCAGGAAGCGATGGCGGCGTTGATGCCGGAATCGTCTGCAACGGCGTATTCGCTGACTCCAGACTGGGACTGTGGCCCCTCGGAACCGACATAGCGGTGGGCGGCTACAACTTCAGGTACACCGGCCAGATCGGGGGCGGAGTCCAGTACGACATCCGCTGCGTCTCGGGAGGCGCGGTCCTTGAAACCAACCACGCGTTCACGCAGGGCATAGAGGGAACCGTT
>DATIFM010000034.1:0-18385 GCA_035455205.1 Candidatus Bilamarchaeum sp.
GGAGCAGTCCATCTCCAAAGGGATGGATGGCCTCGAAGGATTCCCCGAAACCAGCTTCTGGGCGCTCTTCAAGGAGGTCGCCGGGCAGGCGCTCATGGAACGGGCGCTCCACGGCAGCGCACCCGAAGAGACGAGAGGGATGCTTTTCAGCAAGGGCCTGATGCTCGCAAGCCGGGCCTCGGGGCCGGGATTCCCGCTCATGGGCGAGACGACGGCCCTCGTTTCCGAGGGAAAATCGAAATTTCCTGAAAGCGCGTCAATGGCTGACAAGCTTCTCATGAAAGGCGACGACCGCAAGAGTTTCAGGAAAACAGGGGAAGACCCGCCGCCCAAGAAGGCGGCAAGGAAGCGCGCCTAGTGCCGGTGGAGCAGCTCGATGAAATCATTGAGGCCGGCCCCGGGTGAGAGCCCCGGCCTAGTTATCTCATGCTCAAGCAAACCGAGACGATGACCGTCCAGAAAATCAGGATGGTTCCGGTCGATATACCGTCCGACGAGCACGCCTTTTCCGGAATCGAAGACCGAGAAATACCAAAGGCGGACCCACGAGTCCACGTTTGCGAGCGTTTCCCCGGGTGCGCGGGGCTCCGGCCTTTTGCTCGAGAGGTCATAGAATTCGACGCCCTCAGGATACGAAGAGAATTTGACTTTCCTGTGGAAGCCGAGGCGCGTATAAACGGAATGGTCCAGGGGTGCGATGATTTTAGCAAGCTCCCTCATCGCGGCATGGACCGAGAGCGTCTTTGGCGGGACCGCGAGTATTTTCGCGAGGCCTTCCGGGGCCGGCTTCAGGCGCCCCAGGTCCGGCCGCTCCTTGGCTGCCTGTTCCGGATTGGCCGGAAACTGAATGACGTTGCCTCCACTCCTCATCTTCCCACCCATGGATAAAAATTGTACGCGGCGGTTATTATTGCTATCAGGCATTTGGCGCGAAGACTATTTAAATGGTGGTTTTTTGTTGTAAAAATTGGATAAGTAAGTAGTAATATCTGTATAATTGTGGGGCTTTTTAAATACTCTGCACCATATATTGCGCATGGCAGAGGGGAGAAGTATCGCCGCGAGCCGGATGCATTGCAGCCGGGACATGGGCGAGATAGGCGGGGATGTGCAATTCTACAGGAGGACGCTCGCGAGGCTCGCAGGCGGAAGCGGAGTTAACCGCGAATACATGGGGAGGAAGGACGCGTTTGCCGAGGCGATTCCCATCCTCGACCGGGCATTTTCGCGGTTCGAAAAGGGGAATGACGAATTCTCACGTTTCAAGTTCGGGGCGGGTTTCAGGGACGAATTGGAGGCCAAATACCCCCACAAGGGCTTCGTCCTGTTCCATCTATGGCGCGAGGACAGCAGCGGCAGGCTTGAATCAGGCGGCAGCGCTTTCACGCTGTCGGAGACGGGCGCCTTCGCGGATTCGTTCTACGGGGGCATAGTGAAGGACATGCAGACCTGCGTCGACCCCCACAACGGCGGATTCCATGTCGGCGGCATCATCGGAACAATCGAGCTTCCGTGGATTAAGCAGGTCACGGCCACGCTCCCGGGAGAGAGGGAGTTCGTCTTCAGGAGGCGCGTCTTCCTCGTCGACGGCGGAGACCACCCGATAATCCTGGTACAGCCGATTTACCACGGCCTCTCCGACACGGACGCTTCGCTCGTCAACTCGGCCCTCATGGACGCGATGCGGATAAAATACGAGGGAACTGCCGAGGTCAGGGAGATGCCCAACGCGATGCTCAGCCACGAAGTCAGGACGGAGGCGCATCCCGAGGGCGTGAACACCGGCTACAGCACTTTCACGAGCGGCCGCTCGCCGTTCTTCTATATAGACAGCAACTGCCACGTCCTCAAGTGCGGCGAGCTGACCATCGCGAGGAACGGCCTCCACAGCAGGAGGCAGGGGGAGAGCGTCCGGTTCCCGAGGGGATGGTCTTCGGAGAAGCAGCTCATTCCGGACGAGTACCTCTGATGGGAGTTATAGAACGTATAAAATACAGAAAAAAGTCGGAAATACCACTATTCAAGGAAGATTTATATAAGTTGCTAACTTAAGTATTACATTCACTTCACGCTCTTTTTGAAGTGCATGGGAGGATAACTGGTCGCCTTGCCGACGCGTTAATGCGTCGGCCTATTTCTTTTTACGGTCTCTTTCTCCAGATAAACTAACGTCTATATATCATACTGCTTAATTTCAGAACCAACTGATCACATGATCCAGATAGACGGCGCTTACGGCGAAGGCGGTTTGTTTGAACTTCGTTCAAAGCCCGCCTTCGCGCCAGGGTGTTCCAAGTGATTAAGATAGACGGCGCTTACGGCGAAGGCGGCGGGCAGGTGATTCGGACCGCGCTCACGCTTTCGGCGATAACCCAGACGCCGGTGGAAATCGAGAACATCCGGGCCAACCGCCCTACTCCTGGCCTCCAGCCCCAGCACCTGATGGCCGCGAAGGCGGTCAGGAACATCTGCCGGGGCACGCTGGAAGGGGCGGAAATCGGGAGCAGGCGGCTTTCATTCAGCCCGGGCCCCATCATCGGGGGGAAATACGATTTCGACATAGGGACCGCAGGCTCGGTGACGCTGGTCGCACAGACGATACTTCCGATTTTCCTCAGGGCCAACAAGCCCAGCCACGCAAGAATCAGCGGCGGCACCCACGTCATGAAGTCCCCGGGCTACGACTATTTCGAGAACGTCTTCGCGCCCGCGCTCGGAAAGTTCGGCATCCAGCTCCAATGCAGGATGGAGAAGCCCGGCTACTATCCGAGGGGAGGCGGCGTGATGGAAATATCCATCGGCCCAGGCCCCGTTTCAGGATGCACGGACTGGGCATCCGGGGACCTAGTGACGAAAGTCATCATCAGGCTCTCGGGGCTTGATGACGGGATAGCGATACGCGAGAAAAAGATTTTCGTCCAGAATTCCATCGAGAAGATTTTTCTCAGGAGGGACGAGGCGCTCTCGGTCGGGAACGCAATCACCGCGTGGAGAGGGTACAGGGGCTCATACGTCCTCGGGGAGAAGGGAAAGCGCGCGGAGGCAGTTGCAAAAGAGGCGCTCGATGCGCTCAATGCAGAAACCGGGCAGGTGGACATGCACCTTGCGGACCAGCTCCTGATTTACGCGGCCCTCGCGGAGGGGCCGACAAGGTTCACGACGGGCAGCGCGAGCCTGCATCTCCGGACGAATGCGTATGTGATATCGAAATTCCTTGACAGGAAAATTGAAATAGTGGAAAACGAAATATCAGTCAGCTAGGCTTGGGGGTTCCCGAAACTCCGGCCACGGTCCCGTCCTTCTTCAGAGTCGCGCTGTAGATGCTTTCGGCCGATGGCGAATCCCATACTATCACCCACGAGTCCGGGCTCTCCCTCACGGTTGGAGTCGCATCAGGGTGGACCCGGAGGTAAGTCGCGACATCCTCGGTGCCCTTGAAGGTGTGCGAGGCGATGATGGCCTCCTCGGGGAAGGCGAGGGTGCAGATTCCTTCGGTGCAGACCTTGCAGTTGCCGGTGATGACTTCGGGCGGCTGGGGGACGAAGTTCTGCGCCGGGTAATTGTAGAAGATGTGGGACCGCTCGGGGCAGGGTGAAAACGCGTCCTCGGTCACGCGAGCCTTGAGTTCGAGGTATTTGCCGCCCTCGCTGTTGTATTTCGTAGTTATCGTCATTATCTCGATGTCGGCGCCCGGGTATTTCGAGCGCAAATCATCCTTGACGAAATTGCTCGCGTCCGCCTCCACCACGCTGACCTGGAAGAACTCCACGACCTTCACAAGCACGGCGATGACAAGGAGCATGATTAGGATTAGGACTGCCTCACGGTTCATGACAGGGTTAGGCGAAGAATGTTTTTATTCCTACTCTTCCTTGCCAAGGGAGAGTATAGCCTCTGCGATGTCCCCGCCGCTCTTTTCGAGGGCATCCTTCGCGGCTTCCTCGGAGCAGCCGGTCTGCTCCATTATCATCTTGATGTCGTCCGCGCTCGCCTTCTCCTCCCTGCGGACGTTGCCGCTTATCTGGAACGAGCTCTGGCCCTGCATGGTTATCTTGACGACCTGCGGCTCCTCGATAATGAGCGCTCCTTCCGAGGTTTCTATGGTCACTTTAGTGGCCGCAATCTCCTCGCTCTTGATGCCCATCTGGCGCATCATGGCCTGCATCTTCTTGGGGTCCATTCCGCCGGGCATCATAAGCAGGGTTCACCTGAAAAAAAGAACGAGTCCATAAGGCTGACGTTTTGATGAAACTTTTGACCGGGTAAAACTTTCCGGAAAAGTTTCATTTGAAGACTTCGCCCCGCTCGGATTTCCGCACTTCGACCCTCTTCATGCGGGTTATCTGCTTGAGCCTGCTGAATATCCTCGAGGACAGGCGGCCGTAAATGACGTCCTGCATCACTTCGTCGAAGTTCTTCTCGACGACGGACTTCCTGCACTCCTCGATGAGGGCCGCGCGCAGGTTCCTCTTGGTGTTCTGGCTGACGCGCGCTCCCGTTACCGCGATTATCTTGAGCCGCAGGGCCTCGTTGTCCTTCGTCTTCTCGTCCACGACCTGGTGGATGAGGGACTTGCCCCTGCGGGCGAAGCTCCGTATGAATGATGTGGATATCTCGTGCCCGAGCAGGCTCGTGTTGGCGTCGTTGCCGTTCACGTCCTTTATCCTGAACTTGAGGGTCGTGAACATCGCTATCTGGGACGCGCCCCCCATGCCCAATTCGAGCAGGCTCGCGCGCACGATGCGGTTCATGAGCCGCGCCTCGTCGGAAGCGACGACTTCGCAAAGCTCCTTGTTCTCGAACGCGAGGGGTGCCTTGACCGAATACCATTTCTTGGCTTTCCATTTGTCGACTGTCTTGACTTTCTTGCCTGCTATGTAATCACCATCACTTTACGAGGAGAGCGGCCTTCTCGCGGTCATATTTCCAACCTGATGGAAGGACTCCCTTCGATGAGTAGTATTTCACGAGCCTCTGTATCTTCGACTCGACGTGCACGAGCTTGACCTGGTTGTGGACGTCCTTCTTTGATGCCTTCAGGTGGGAGCTCATCCGGACGGCCTTCCTGATGAGGTTGAGGAGGTCTTCGGGGTATTCCGAGGCGGCCTTCTCCTTGACGAGGAAGCGCTTGAGGGGCATGCCGAGAGCGGCGCGGATGTTAGGCACCGCGTGCTGGTCGCGGAGCGTAAGGCCTATCTTGGCCGGGGGGGCGCCTTCGCGGGCCATCTTGAGGACCATCTCCTTCACGTCGTGGCTCTTGGCTGCCGACCAGTCGGGAGCCGTCCTGCTCCGGGGCCTTTTCGTCCCGGATTTCCCCTTCTTTTTGGAATGCAATCTCGCCATTTGTTCACCATTTTTTTTGGTTGGACGGACGCGCCGGCCAACGTCGTAAATTCATCTGGGTTTTAGACTTTTTGCAAGTTCTAAAAGAGAGATATATCTATGTGAGAGCTTGTTTTTTAATTCTATGTTTTGGGCGAACGTCTGTTCGAAGCCTTCAGGAACGAAAATCGGGTCGTAGCCGAAGCCGCCGGTTCCGCGAGGTATTTCGGATATCGTCCCCTCGCAGCGGCCGTGGAACAGCTTGATGCCGTTCGCGTCAGCGTAGGCTATGCACGCCTCGAAATAGGCCGACCGGTCCTTCGAGCCCCCCATCAGCCGGAGTATGCCGGGTATCCCGACTTTCTTCAGGACCCAGGCCGAGTATGTGCCGGGGAAACCGTTCAGGGACTTGATGAAGAGTCCCGAGTCCTCGACGAACACCGGCTCCTGGCACTGGCGGAAGGCCTCCTCGGCCGCCTCCCTCGCGACGTCATCGAGGCGGTCGGAGCGTATCTCGTTGTGGCTGAACGGGAAGTGGGTTATCTCTATCCCGAGGGGCGACAGCGCCTTCTGGGCCTCGGCGAATTTCCCTTTGTTGCTCGTGGCGAAATACAAAGAAGCACCCTTAATAATCTCTTATGGAGAATGTTGGTTTTTAATCCAGGTGATTTATTGGCCAGAGAGGAAAAAGGCAAAAAGCAGGAGCCGGCGACCCCCCAGAGTGAGCAGAAGCCGGCGGAAACGGACCCGGAAAAGGCAAAAAAGCAGGCCGAGCTCCAGTCCGCGCTCAAGGAGATAGAGGGCGCAATGTACGCCCTGAAGTTCTATCCGGTCGCCGTCAAGGAGGAGGCCAAGGACGAGGCCGTGAAAAAGCTCGCGGACATCTACCAGAAAGGGAACGACACGGTAAGGCAGATGCTCCTCTACATGCTGCACGAGGTCCTCTCGTCCAGCATGGACCTCAAGACCATGCACACGCTCGATTATTTCAAGGCCAAATACCCGACCCAGGACCCGTCCTCGCTGAGGGTGCACGTCTACCGCGCGATGTTCAACTACAACACCTCGCTCGAGGGGCTTATCGAGGTCATAATGTTCCTCGGGCGGCTCCGGGGGAGCGACGACGCGGTCAAGCTCCTTACATACCACTTCTCCCACCTCTGCTCTGTGGAGAACGAAAGCTCGCACATGCTGAGGAGCGCCATCCTCGACGCCCTCGGGGACTCGGAGTCCCGCTACGCTCTGGATGCCCTGCTCGACTACGCGAAATACACCGACAGCGAGAGGACTTTCAACCGCATCGTGGAGTCCCTCGTCAAATGGGAGGAGAAGATAGCCACGCTCAAGGTCCCGGAAACTGAGAAGCAGGAGATACGCTCGCGGCTCAAGGAGATAATCACGAGCGACTTCGGCGGGAGCCACTATGGCTAGCTTCCGGGTTCCTGCCAGGGGCATCCTGAAAAAAATCGCCCTCAAGGACGGGCGGATTGCGGCCGTCTCATTCCTCTCGCAAAAGGACGGGGCAAAGGAGCTTAACGACTTCATAAACTCGCTTGTTTCCGAGAACGCGAAAATAATTTACGACAGACGGGTCACCCTGGAGGAGGAGAAGGGATGGAAGAAAGCCAAGCTCTCCGAATTCAATAAGGGCGAGTCCTTCATACTTGTGGCAAGGGTAGGGGGGAAGATAGCGGGGACGAGCGAGGCGAGGAAGGGGCGCTTCAAGGAGGACGAGAACGTCTCGCTCGGCTTGGCGATCGCGAAACCTTACCGCGGAATCGGGCTCGGCGAGGCGCTTCTCAGGGCGAACGTGGAAAATGCCCGCAAAGCCTGGCGCCCGAGGAACATGTTCCTTTCGGTGCTCGCAAACAACAGGCCCGCGAAATCGCTTTACAGGAAAGTCGGCTTCAGGAAATTCGCCTCCTTCCCGAAATGGGTGAGGCACAAGGGAAAGTTCGTGGACCACGAGTGGATGAAGCTCTAGAATATCGGGAAGAGCGCTTCGCCCCGCGCCGGGTCGTGGATGACAGAGGCACGGACTGAGAGGTAGTGCCGGAAGCTTTCAATCAGGTCCGGCAGGTTTTGGATGGCGCCTGAAAGGAGCGGGATGTGTAGCAGGCCTTCCGCGTCTCCGCCAGCACGGAGCCGGACGGCCATTTCGAGAACCGACGGCGGGAATTCCCCCGGCTCGCCGATAATCTCGCCTATGGGGCGGGAAATGTCCGAGAAATAGAGGAAGCCGACGCCGCTTTCCGCGACCCTCCCGAGCGGGGGGCACATTGATGTCAGGGCAACGTATTTTACATCGCCGGAATCGAATATCGTGAACGGGAACACCCTGCATAGGAGCGGCCGCATGGCATAAACCGAGCATGCGTTGCCCTCCGAAAGGAATGCGCAGGAATCGTCCGCAAACGAGATGGTCGCGGTCGCCCCCGCTTCACGAACGGACGCCCTCCCGGCAGGCTTTATCCGTTCTGCCTTCCTGCGAAGGGGAACGAGGCCGGGCTCGTTCCGGAAAATCGTAAGCTCGGCACCTTCCTTGCAGCATTTCCCGCACGAGAGGCAGTCCTGCCCCTCGAAGGCGGTATAGATTCTCCTCCGCGCATCCTGCGGCCTCGATGCTATCATATCCCTTACGCTGAAAGTGGTGCCCATCGGAAAAAATCAGGGGGATAACGTTCTTAAGAGTATTATTTCTACCACATTTTTTTCATTCAGACGTTCGTGAAGTCGAGCTGGGTCTTGCACTGCGGGTCCTCCTTTAGGTAGCCGGAGATGAACAGCTTGAAGTATCCGAGGAGCGGTATCCTCGCGATGACTTTCCCGCGCACGTTCTTCTGGGGAACGGGCGAGTTCTTCATGGCGGTCGTGTAGTTGTAGGCCTGCACGTCCAGGATGGGGTTGTTGTCCCCGCGCGTGAGATAGTACGTCTCCCCGCCGGCGTCTATACGGAACATCGTCCGGTGGACTATGTCGCCTATCAGCGAGAAGTAGTCGCCCGCGACCGGCTGGTACACTATCACGTCGTTCGAGAAATTCGTCAGGTATTCCGTTCCCTTGTAAGTGACGGATTTCACGCAGGGCTCCGAGCCGGTGGAGCCGCTTGAGAACACTATGCTGCAACGCTCGTATTTGTAGGTGAATGGCCCCTTCTTCTCGAGAAAGGCCTCGGGCTGCGATACGAAGAGCCTGCAGAGCTGGGGGTTCTGGTTGCTGATGCAGTAGGCAAAGAGCGAGCCATCTATCGTCACGTTGTTGCCGCCGAAGAATATCTGGGCAGGGCCGCTCAGGGCTTCGACCTCTGGTTTTGTCATCTCGAGGTTGTACGCGGCCACCGGGGCTCCCTGCACGATTACGAAATCGCCCCGCTGGAGGTTCGGGAGCATGCTGCATGAGACGACGCCCGATACCGGGGTCTGTGTGTTCAGGACGAACGAGAGCCCGTACCATATCGCCACGGCGACGGCGAGGGCGACGAGAGTGTCCACGACTTCGTGCTGCCAGCCGTGGTTCTTCGCCCCCTCCTTCACTTCCATGCCGACGAAAATGAATATCTCGAAGACGACGAGCATGGCGATTAGCGTGGGGACGAAGCTGAGGGGCCCGTCGCGGAGGAGGGAATTGAGTATGAGGAACAGGAGGAGAGTGCCGAAGAGTATTGCTATCTGGAGCGGGGGCTTCTTTACGTCCCGGAAATCGAGCTCCATCATTTCACGATTTCCTTGAACTGGTCACGGAAATCAGCGACTTCCTTCTTTATCTCTTCGAGCTTCTCGAGGACAAGCTTCGCCGGCTCGCCCTTCTTCGTCCTGACGAAGAGCTTGGGCGACCCTACGAGGGGGTGCTCGAGCTTGTAGGACGCGAATTCCACGTCCTTTTCCTCGTTGAGCTTCTCTGCAAGGAGCTGTGCCAGGGACACGTCGGTGTCGCCGAGCTCCATTTCCAGCGTGTTCTTCTCGTTGACCAAAATCTTGACTTCCATCTAATACCCTCCTTTTCTGAAATCGCGGCGGGGGCCCCTGCGGTCCCTCCCGCGGAACTCGCGCCTCGGAGGCGGCTCCGGCGGAGCCTCTCCTTCCCTGAGCGGCAGCTTCCTGCGCTCTTTCCATCCGCAGCTACTGCAAATGAATATCCGGTCTTTAAAATCCATCCTCAGCCTGCAGCGCGGGCAGAACGCGCAAATCACGCCGCAGTTGTGGGGCTTCATAGTTATCTCGACGCCTGTCTTCTCTATCTTGTCTATCCTGGCCTTGATGAGGTCGCCTATCTTGACCTCGTCGCGGACCTTGTCGACGTAGCCTTCGCGTATCGCGGTCACTGGAAGGACGGCTTCTATCTCCATGCCCCGCCCGCCGCCCTCGGCCTCGGCCACGCTTATGCAGCCTGCGACCGCCTTGTTCAGGCTCGACTTGGTGACAACGCAGTACACTTCCATCCCGACAGTCGGCTGGGCGAGGCTCGGGCGCCTCGTCTTCACGGCCGCCTTTCCGGGGCCGCTCTGGTTCTCGCCGAACGCAGCGGCATAGACCTCGTCCTTCTCCGAATACGTGTTCTCGCCGGTTTCGGACTCTTCCGCGCTGGAAAGATGGTCCCCGGGCAAAACTAGTTTCTTCATCTGGATTCCTCTAAAGCAGAATTTATGTAAAAACTTAGAAGGAAAGGGTTTATATTTGGCGCGGCTTTGGCCTGGCGGAGGGAAGGCGGGGGCCCCGCGAAAGCGGCATTTATTTAAATAAAAACAGCCGATTACTACCGTGAAGCGCCCGATATTAGTCCTCTGCATAGACAGGGATAACGACCTTTTCGAGAAGGCAAAGGTCAGCGGGCCCCTCATCGGGAGGGAGAGGAACCTCGAGGGCGCGACGGCGCTCGCTCTCGCCGACCCGGAGGACCCGGACTCGAACGCAATATTCTATGCCGTTAAGATGTACGACCGCATGAAGACCGAGGGGCACACCGTCGAGCTTGTCACGCTGACGGGCGACAGGAAGCTCGGATTCACCGCGGACAAGGAAATCAGCTCGCAGCTCGACAAGGTCGTCACGGAATACAACCCGGCCTCATGCGTGCTCATTTCCGACGGCGCCTCGGACGAGGAGATCCTGCCGATAATAAAGTCGAGGCTCAAGGTCGACTCCACGAAGATCGTTTTCATAAAGCAGGCCAAGGAGCTCGAGAAGACGTATTTCGTCCTGCTCGAGAAGCTCCGGGACCCCTACTTCGCCAAGACGGTGATAGGGATTCCGGCCGTCCTCATACTGCTATTGTCCCTTTCGAGCTATTTCCAGCTCGGATGGGAGCCAGTGGGCATCATGGTCGGGCTATACCTGCTCCTCCGCATCGCAGGCCTCGACGACGCGGCCGCGGGCATTGTGCGGGATTTCAGGTTCTCGTTCGAAAGGACGAGCTGGATAGGCTACATAGGCGGATTCGCCATCCTCCTTATCGCAGTATTCGTCGGCTACCAGACGTTCCAGAAAGGCGTGGCGATAAACCTGCCGAACGAGAAGCTGATAGCGCTCGTGGCCGGCAACATCTCGTGGATAGCGTTCATCGGCATGCTCCTCATACTCACAGGCAAGAGCATAGACGCCCTCATGGAAAAGAAGAAGTTCAAGGTAACCAAGTACATGCTTTATTCGGCCGCCGCGGGCCTTGCCACTTTCGTAGTGATTGTCGGCGCGAGCTGGATAGTCAACATAAACGAGCCGTACGTGGATTTCGGGATGTTCCTCGCGAGCATAGCGCTCTCCCTCGTTGCCGGCTATTTCATAACCTCCCTGGTCAACTGGTACCGCAAGGAAGTCCTGCTTGAACTCAAGATAGAGGGAAAGGAAGCGGTATCCGACCACGGGACTTACCTCGGGAAAATAGTGGGGCTGGACGCGAAGAGAGGCAAGATAATACTCCAGAACATTTTCGACAAGAGGTATGCCCTGCCCATCTCAGCGGTGATTTCCGTGGACGAGGGGGTAGTATTGAAGTCGGGCGATTAGTCCGCCTGCAGCTTCATTTTCCGCAGAAGCTCCTTCTTCTTCGGGCCGTTCTGCAAAGCGTGCTCGAGGACCTCGACAATGTCCGTGACTTCGACAATCTCAATCATCTGGCGCCGGTCCTTCGAGAGGTAGACGTCCTGCGCGTTCGCCTTCGGTATGAGCGCCTTCTTTATTCCAGCGTCGATTGCCGCTTCCAGCTTGCCGCTGATGCCGCCCACGGGGAGCACCCTGCCCCGGACGTCGAGCGAGCCGGTCATGGCCACGCTCTGGTGCACGGGGATGCTGGCAACTGCGGAAATCACGGCGACCGCCGTCGATATGGAGGCGCTGTCGCCCTCGACGCCCTCGTATGTCTGGAGGAACTGGATGTGCAAATCGGTCCGCGCAATCGCGGTCCCGATGTATTTCTTGAAAATGGCCGAGACGTTGTCGACCGCCTCCTTGGCTATCTGGCCGAGCTTGCCAGTAGCTATCACGCGCCCTTCGCTCCTCGATGCCGCAGGAGTCGCCTCTGCGACGATTGGAAGCACGAGCCCGGCCCGCGAGTCGCCGAGGACCGCGAGGCCGTTCACGCGGCCGGTTTCGGCGCCCGTGGTGACAAGAGTCTGGTATTCCTTCTTGTGCTCGATTATCTTCGCCCCTAGCTGGCTTTCGATGGACTTGAACACTTTCTTCGCTTCCATGACCTCGGCCCGCGTCACGAGCGGGAGGTTTTTCTCCCGCGCGATGTCGCCCGCGGCGCGGACGAGGCCGCCAAGCTCCCTCAGGTTGAGCGTGAATTTCTTGCGCCTGCCGGACATCTTCCTCGCTTCCTCGATGATCTCGGCCACCGCGTCAGAGGCGAAATGCGGAATCTTCCCGTCGCGCTTGATTTCCTGCGCCACGAACTGGACTATCATGTCCTCGTTCTCGGGCGTGTCGTCCATGCTGTCCTCGACGTACACTTCGTAGCCGCCTCCCCGTATCCTCGAGCGGAGCGCGGGGTGTATCGCCGCGACGTCCTGCAAGTTGCCCGCGGCGACCAGGACGAAGTCAGTAGGCACCGGCTGCGTCTTCACGAGCGCGCCCGAGCTCATCTCGCTCTGGCCGGTTATCGGGTATTTCTTCTCCTGCATGGCAGTGAGGATTTCCTGCTGCCAGTTGAGCTTCATCGATGCGATTTCGTCTATGAACAGGACGCCCTTGTTCGCCTGGTGTATTGCGCCGGCTTCGACGCGCAAATGGGGCGGCGTCCCGAGGCCCCCGCTCTGCAGGGGGTCGTGCTTGATGTCGCCAAGTAGGGAGCCCGCGCGCGAGCTCGTGGCGTCGATGAATGGCGCGGTGGAGCGCTCGCTGTTGTCAACGATGAGCTTTGGCCCGAGCTGCTCGCTCACCATCAGCCGCTTCCCGAGCCCTGCCGTGGCCGTCGAAATTATGTAGAGGAAGCCTATGCCGAAGGCGATTGCGACGAGGAGAAGCTTCATGTTCTCCGGTATCTCGTTGGTCAGCACGATGGCGATGAGGACGAGGGCGATGACCGCGATTACCATCGTCGCCGGGGGGCCTTTCCGGTCCTCGCGGGGCTGCTGGAACGATGAGATGCGCCTGCCCAGGCCGTTGCGGACTGCCTTGGCCGCCTCGGGGGCTTTCTCCTCTCCCGCCTTCTTTATCTTCTCCAGCTCCTTTGGCGAGAAATACCTCTGGAGCCGGTTCCTGACTATGTACGCATAATCCGGATGCGTCTTGGTGATGCGCACCAGGGGCTGGTTCTCGTTGTTCGGATTGGGATAAACGAGCACGTCCTCGAGCTGCTCGCTCTGCATCAGCTCGGCCATCGCCTGGGCCATCATCGATTTGCCGGTGCCGGGCGGGCCGATGAGGAGGACGTTCCTCTTCTGCCTCGCGGCCTTCTTGACGATGTCCACGGCCTTGTCCTGCCCGATAATCTGGTCTATCATCTTCTCGGGGACGGGTACATCTGCCGTTGATTTGTACTTCATAAGTGGTCGTCTATAATGAGGGTAAAGGAGATATAAATTACTATGCCCGGCTCAGGATACGACGCGCACATTCCTGAAAGCCACCCTCGGCGCTATCAGCGAGCCGTAGGCCTTTTGCTTCTTCTCGATTCCTTCGATGTTGGAGAGCATCTCGAAGATGTTGCCGGTCAGCATGAACCCCTTTATCGGCTTCCTGCCCTGCTTTTCCACGAGGAAAGCCGAACTCGCCTCGAGGCCGATGTCCCCCGTGGTCGCGTTCGCGGTGTGCGAGCCGTGCGCCGAGTGGAGCTCGATGTACTTGTCCAGCTCGCCCAAATCTTCCCAGTCGCCCGGCGAAACGACGAGGTTGGATGGCGAGATTGCCGGCAGGGAGTCGTATGACGAGCGCGTGCAGGCGCCGCCTCCCATCTCGCCGGAAAGGGCGGCGGTCTCGCGGTCATATAGGAATCCCTTTGCCACCCCCTGCGCTATCAGGGGCCGTGTTTCAGATGGGGTCCCCTCGTCATCGAAAGGCCGCGCCTCGATTGCGCCTGCGAGGGGGTCCTCGCTGAGCGTGAGAGCCTCGGAGAACATTTTCTGCCCGAGCGCGATTTTCGTCATTCCCCTGCGCTTCCAGTCGCCTGAGAACGAGGGAATGAGCGTTTCGGTTATGTTCTCGAGCGCCTCGGGCTCCATGACGACCGTATACAGCCCGTCCGGGGGCCGGCCCGCGCCCTGCATCGCCTTGGCCATCTCCGCAGCCTTCCTGCCGACCGACTCGGTGTCCCTGGGAAGCGAGGTGGAGCTGAGGTAGCTGAAGCCGAAGCCGTCGCCGAGCATGCACTCGGCATAGAGCGAGAACACGGTCTTGCCGTACGAGCCGGCGAGGCCGAGGCTGTTCTCTATTGAAACGGTCTCCCGGCTGAACGAGCAGATTATCCGGGATTTGCCTCCGCCGGATTCGGCCGCCTCCCTCGCCTCGTCCACGAGCGCGCGGATGCCGGTGTAGTTCCCGGGGTCGATACTCGGGTCGGTGATGGCGAGGGACGGCATCGCTGCCGCAGGCGCGAAAGAGAATCCGGACTGCCTCGAGAAGCGTGATGCCTCGGACGCCTTTTCGACCGTTTTTTTCAGGTCCGATTCGTCCTGGCAGTAAGCGAAGCCGATGCGGCCATCCCGGACTACGCGGACGCCGAGTCCCGAGGAGTCGTTGCCCTCCTTGGATTTCAGCTCCCCGCCGGAAAAGGAAAGCTTGGAAGCCTGCAGGCTGTAGCGGTATGTCTCGCTGTCCATACCGTTTTAATTGAAGTGCGGGATTTTTAACCATGAGATTATTCGTCGCTGTGCCGGTGCCCGAATCGCTCCGGGAGAAAATCGCGGAGCTCGGAAAAGAGATACAGGGTGACGGCGTCCTGCCCGTCAAAGCGGAGAACATGCACCTCACGCTGAAGTTCATAGGCGAGGGCCGGCCCGACAAGCTGGGTGAAATACGGGAGAAGCTGGCCGCGGTGAGGTTCGAAAAATTCGCCTGCTCGCTCAGGGGAACCGGCGTGTTCCCGAACGAGAGCTACATCCGCGTCGTGTGGGCAGGGTGCGAGAGCGGCGGGAAGCTGGAGGAACTGGCCAAGGGGGTGGCAGGCGCCCTGAAAGGCTATGGGGAGGACGAGAGGTTCACCGCCCACCTCACGATTGCCCGCGTGAAAAAGAAGCTCGATTTCAGCAGGTTCCTCGAAGCGCACAAAGGGGAGGATTTCGGCTCATTCGATGTCTCTGAATTCAGGCTCATCGAAAGCGTGCTCGGGGGCAGGGATGGGCCGGAATACAGGACGCTCGCGGTCTTCGGGGCAGAAGGCTAGGAATCGAGCCTGCCCTTCTTTTCGCGCTCAGTCACGGCATCAAGGAGTTTTCCCGCCCACTCGTCGCCGGATTTCTCGCCCTCGAAAAGCCCCGAGCGGCAGGACTTCCTTACGAGTGGGTCGGCATCAAGGGCATGCGCTGCGAAGACCGAGCCTATCCTCGGGTCATATCCGCGGGCGAGAACGAACATCTCCGCCTCGCTAACGGCGCCGAGGCGGACGGCGGAGCGCGAATCGGAAGCGAGTTTGAGCAGCTTTGGGTGCTCCATCCTCTCAAGATAATGCGCCGCCAGGACCGATGACGCGAGATTCGCGAGGAGGTCCGAGCCGTCGCCGGTGAGAGGCAGCAGCATCCCTTCGATGGCCGAGATGTCGGCCTTGTTCCGGGATATCGCGCCGGATATGAGCACCAGGGCCTCGTGGCGCTCATCCTCGGATTTTCCTTTGTCTGCGGCGAGAATCGCGAGGCGCCCGAGCTCTTGGGCAGACTCGCTGATGCGGTCGATGAGCGCGTCAATGCGCGGACCTTCGGTCTTTGCCCGTTCGTGGAATCCCCTGAGGAATTCCGGGTCGAGCGGTGATGCGCCTTTTTTCCTGCCTTTGAACATAAACAGACATTAAACCAAACAGAATAAAAAGGAAGCTAGGAGTCGAGGCGCCCCTTCTTTTCCCGCTCAGTCGCCACGGCAAGGAATTTTGCTGCCCACTCGTCATTTTTGCCCGCGCCTTCGGAAAACGCGACGCGGCACGCTCGCCGAATGTCCGGGTCGTCTTCGAGGAGTCCGGCGGCGAAGACCGGCCCCATCCGCGCGTCGTATCCGCACGCTACGACGAAAACTTCGGCCTCGGATATCGCCCCTTTCCGGACAGCGAACCGCGGGTGGGAGGCGAGGGAGAGCAGGGACTGGAAATCGCCTTGCCCAAGGAAATTAGCCGCAAGGGCAGTCGAAGCGGCAGAGGCGACGGAGTCGGATGCCTCCTCAAGGAGCGCCCCCAGCCGGGGCTCGAGCGCGGAAATGTCGGATTCGGACATGCACACCCTCTCGGTCAGGGCCGAGAGCGCGGCACAGCGCTCGCTCTCGCATTTTTGCTTGTCCGAGGCGGCGTCAACAAGCTCCGAGAGTGAACCGGAGGGGCGCATTGGTTCGGCCTGCACATCCGGCCGGGAAAAGCCTTTCATGAAACCGGGCAGCCGCGCGCCGCTTCCGGATTTTTTACGTCTGAACATGGATAAAAAGAGATAAAGAAAAAAATTAGTAAGTTACCTTGCTCAGGAACGAGTCGAACACCGCATACGGATACGCGCCGGGTATCATTACCACGTAGTTATCCGAATTGATGAACAGCTCGATTCCGTCGCCATACTGGGTGTTGGCGGCGTTCACGGCAGCCTTCACATCCGCGTCAGAGATTTTGCTCTTGGGCAGGATGAGGAAGTTGCTCGGGGTCCCCTGCACACCGTAGGTCGACCCGGCGGAAGCGTCAGACTGTATGGCGCTCTCGTACTTCTTCGCGTCAAGGCAGCTCGAGAACGTGGCATTGTTCATGCCAAGATCGACCGCGTACTGCTTGAAGACGCCGGTGGCATCAGAAAGGCCTGACCACGAAGCCTGCGTGCTGAACAGCTTGTCGTGCATCTCCCAGAACTTGCCCTGCTCGTTCGCGCACCTTGCGGCGTTTGCCGCGGGGTCCGCGTTCGGGTGGAACGGAAGCGGGTAGTCCCTGTAATAGAACTTCACCTTTCCGCTGTTTATGTAGTTCGCCTTTATCGAGGCCTCGGCTTCAGAGTACAGCTTCCCGCAGAACGGGCACTGGAAGTCCGAGAATTCGACGAAGGTCACAGGAGCGCTTGCCTGGCCGAGGGCCGGGTAGTCGCCGTTCGCCACCTGCAGCGTGCCGTACGTTGTCGGCGCAGTCGGCTGCGTCGGTTGCGTGGGCTGAGTGGGCTGCGTCGGCGCCGTGGGCGCAGTCGGCTGGGTCGGAGCCGATGGCACCGTAGCGGGCTTCACTATGCCGAAGCCCTGGGTAAGTATCGAAAGCACCAGGAGCCCGGCAAGGGCCGCTACCATTATACCATAGAACATATCCTTGCTCATGGTAATCGTATTCGTGTCTTTATCTCCCAACATATCACCTTTTTTTCAATAATATAAAGTAACCCTAATGTAACCATCAGCATTTATTTAAATGTTTTGAAATGCTTCTGTGAAAAAGTCAAATCCATTCAACAAATGATATATTAAACTCTTCGCAGATTTATGGGACGCGGAGGCATGGACATGACAACGCTGGATCGCGCAATCATCGCTTCTTATGAGAAAGGGGGCAAAAGGTTCGAGCTTTACGTCGACCCGGATGCCGCCTACGCGTATCTCGACAAGAGGAAGACCGACCTCAAGAACATGCTGGTAGCCGAGGAGATTTACGCGGATGCGAGAAAGGCCGAGAAGGCCAAGCCGGCCGACATCGAGAAGGTGTTCGGCACGAGCGACATAATGCAGATTCTCGAGTTCATCATGCATAACGGCGAGGTCCAGCTCACGACCGAGCAGAAAAGGAAGAAAGTCGAGGAGAAGAGGAAGCAGATAATAGCCATCCTCCTCCGCGAGGCCATCGACCCGAGGACGAACGCCCCGCACACGCAGATAAGGATAGAGAACGCGCTCGAGCAGGTGAAGATACACATCGAGCCGTTCAAGGACGCGAGGGAGCAGCTGGACGACGTGGTGAAGGTCCTCCGGCCGATACTCCCCATGAAGTTCGAGAAGGTCAGGATAGCCGTGAAGGTGCCTGCGGCCTTTGCACACAAGGCCTACGGGACACTGAAGAACTACGGCATCCAGAAGGAGCAGTGGCTCGGGAGCGGGGACCTTGTTGTCGTCGTCGAGATATTCGGCGGCCTTCAGGGCGAGTTTTTCGACAAATTGAACAAGCTCACGGGCGGCCAGGTAGAAACCAAGATGCTCCCGTAAGTTTGCAAACCCTGCGGGGTTTGCAGTTTTGAACCTTACAGGGGTTCGCAAACTGACAATTGTCCGCTAGCTCGCACTGGCACTTGGCAGTCTATGATTTTTTATAAAAAGAGAATAAAATAAGAAGAAAAAATTAGACTTTCTTGACCTGCGCAAGGAAGTCCTGCGCCGCGGAGAGGGTGTCTTCCTTCTCTGCGCCGGCAACGAGTATCTTGCCCGCGCTCATCTCCTTGACGACCTTCTTTTCGGCAGTCCAGTCCACCGGGGAAGCAGAGAGC
>DATIFM010000035.1:0-21468 GCA_035455205.1 Candidatus Bilamarchaeum sp.
TGCCCCAGGTGGCCGCCGCACTTTGCGCACATCACTTCGATTCTCGTCATCCCGAAGCTCGTGTCCTTTTTCGTGGTAACATTCTTGTCGTTCTCGGGCTTGTAGAAGCTGGGCCAGCCGGTGCCGGAGTCGAACTTCGTGTCGGACGAGAAAAGCTCCGCGCCGCACCCTGCGCACACGTACATCCCCTTCCCATGCTCGTTCCAGTACCTGCCCGTGAATGCCGGCTCGGTCCCCTTCTTCCTCAAAACCTCGTACTGCTCGGGGCTGAGGCACCCCTTCCATTCCTCCTCGCTCTTGGGCATCTTTTTTACCATGGAACGAAAAACCCTCCCATGATTTTAAACCTGCGCCAGAATTTCCCAATTTCCTTATAAATAACCGGAAAAAATCCTCAACTGAATTATAAAGCTTCCAGCAAATATCCATCCGATGGCAGATTCCAGCTCGGGCCGTGGCAGCCCCAAGCGAAAACTGCACGAGTCAGTGCCTCCTACGCCAGCCCTGCTTCTGCCCCCGCCGCTTGTCGAGAAATGCGCGCGAAAGGAGAGCGGGGTCAGGCCTAAAACCGGCTCGTCCCCTGCGCCGCTCGACGCGTCGGTCCTGCGCGAGATAGAGCTGAATATCGCCCAGTTCGACATGCAGACGAAAAGCCACGAGGCGAGCATCCGGCAGCTTCTCTCCACGATGAGCTCGGCTCAGGTCAACAACCTCATCTACCGGCTTTTCGCCCCGCACTATGACGAGCACATGAAAGGCCACGCGCGCGCCATAGACATACTGCTCGGGCAGCTCGTGCAGGTCGAGAATATCGCATTCACGAACAACCGGATAATCAGGGGGAACGTCCTCGAGATGAGCTGCGGGACGGGCTCCGTAATAAAGCTCCTTTCATCTGCCCTGCCACCGGCGCGCCTCGAGGGGATGGGATTTGTTGCGAACGACCTTTCGGAGGACATGGCGGCCATCGCGAGGGCAAAGCTTGCCGGCCTGCCCGTGACTTTCACCTCGCAGGACGTGAAGCTCCTGCCTTTCCCGGCAAAGATGTTCGGCACCGCAATCCTCTCGCAGACCATCCACCTGATAACCGACGAGGACGTCGTGAGGCAGGAGCGCGAGGAAAACTACATGAACGTGGACGAGGACCGCCACCTCGACCAGAAATACCGCGCGGTGGCGAACGCCTGGAACAGCCTGGAGGACGGCGGGACGTTCCTCCTTATCGACGAGTGGCCCGCCATGCTATCCGACCGCGGCGGCCCGCTGGGCCCCGGCTTCCGGTATCTCTTCAACGACGAGCTTCGCCCGATAAGCCGCGACGCGTTCCAGGGCTCGATAATGGAAACCCTGCCCGGCTCCTGCTTCGTTGCCCACCTGAAAGTGGCCATCGACTCGAAGCACCACATGAACGTCATCGCCTACCGGAAGCAGCCGAAGACCGGCTCCTCGCGGATTCCGCCCCCTCCGGACTATGCAGCGGAGAGGCGGAAGGCGTTCGAGAAAGTCCTCGAGATATTCAAGAGGATAGACCGCGACTTCATCGGCAGCATGGAGCCGACCGGCGGGGAGCCGTGGATAAGGCTCCTCCCGATGCATGAGGGCGTGAAAGTCGTCTCGGACCCGAAGGAGGAGTACCTCGGGGACAGCGCCAACAACTGCGTCGTGATAAACCAGTGCCTTCACGGGCTCGAGCCTTACGACCGATATGACCTGATTTCAGGCGCGGTTTCCTCGCTGAAGCTCGGCGGCTCTCTGATAATCGTCGACGAGTGGAACCCCCCCGAAGGGAAAAGGCCGCTAAGGCTGAACTCCCTCAAGCCGCTTTACATGAACCGTTTCAGCAAGTTTTTGGTTTTTGCCGGCTCGGTCCGCGTCCCGATTTCCGCGGCATTCGATTCGGGGATGTACGGGTTTGAATACCGCAAGGTCTTTTAGTTGGTCAACCCTTGCGGGTTGACCGGCAGTCATTTTAACAATATTGCGCAACAACGTTTCCTAAGAGCCCTCGTAGTCTAGCCTGGATAGGACGCAACCCTCCGGTTGCGCCTTTTTCAGAAAAAGGCGCGCCCAAAAACGCTTTTGATTGGGCCGCTTTCAATAAATTGGCGCAAGAGACAGGTTGATGGGCGGGTTCAAATCCCGTCGAGGGCGTTTTTGTTCACTTGACATCGCCGTTGGGGCTCGGCGTGGACAGACCCCATTTGGCCAATTGAGGAATAAACTTTTGCGAAAACTGCGCATCAGGTGATTACATGAGGAAGATATTCCTGAACATGGGGCTAAGTTTGGACGGATACTTCGAGGGCCCGGGCCATGACATATCCTGGCATAAAGTAGATGATGAGGTCACCCGATTCGAGGTTAAAATGTTGAGAAGCGCGGACTTGTTCATTTTCGGAAGAAGGATGTACCAGCTTATGGAAGATGCCTGGCCCAGGATGGCGAAAGACCCTGCCCTGTCAAAGGAAAACAAGGAAATCGCATATTTGATCAACAATACCCCCAAGATGGTGGTATCGAGAACTCTGAAAAATGTGGAAGAGAAAGAGAACTGGAAGAATGTCACGCTTGTCCATGAATTCAATCCTGATGAGATAAGGAGGCTCAAGGAGCAGCCGGGGAAGGACATATGTGTCGGCGGTTCCGAGCTGGCGGTTTCCTTTGTGAAGGAAGGCCTCATAGATGAGTTTTGGTTCATGGTAAATCCAGTAGTAATCGGGAAAGGTACGCCTATATTAGCCGGCCTGGACAAGAAATTGAATCTGCAGTTGGTAAAGACAAAACGGTTTAAGTCGGGCAACGTGCTTCTCCATTATAGGCGAGGTTAGTCATACCCGCCACGTTTATCTCTGTGGGCGACTCGCGAATCCATTAGTCAAAGAATCTTTTCTCAGAAAGCAGGCTAATTTGACTGTTCGTATATCATTTTTTGGTGGCCTTTTGGACACGTCATGAAGGTGTCGTCCATTATTCTATCGACCCCGTAATGGTACACGCAATAGACCTTACCGCACTCCAGACAGCAGACGTCGATGGCATCATTAGAGCGGTCGCCGATTTCATGTAGGCGCCAGAGATCTCTTAAGAACTCATCGAGGCCCCTGAAATCCTCGGCTTCCAGCATTTTGGAAACCGCCCCCACCTTTTCCTTCTCTATACACCTCGGGCTCCTCGCTACGCCATAGTAATATAGATTGCCCTGGCCCTCGCCGTACTGGAATTCTGACCTTTTCCTATCGTCAAATTCTGCAGCCCTCTCTCCGCATACCGAACATTGGAGCCGATATCGATTCCCCGCAATTTTTATGACCGCTTTGCCATGGTATCTTTTTTCAGGGCGCTCATACGGCATCAGCACAGATTCCATGCCCTGTTGGTACGCTTTGAAGGTCTCGCTCAGCTCCGCTTCAAGCGATTGATCGCCCGGGATGGATTTCAGGGCGCTTGAGATACGCTCAAGGAGAACCTTGGCAGACCGGAGGAAAATGACTGCGGCATTGGCATATTTGCTTTGCCGTTCCGCTGAAGAATCGATGAACCCGACACCCACCATCATGTGCCATGACACGCCTGTCAGGGATTTCCATCTCTTGAAGTCTGAAATCCAGACCTTTCTTTTCGAATTTTCGATATTTGGGGCATTCTCCAATAGGCGCAACACGCCCCCCTCCAGCTCAATCAGCTTTAACGAAGCTGGGAGAACCTTGCTGTCGATGCTTTTCCTATAGATTTCCTTTGCATCCGGTTCCATCCAACTCCCTCACTAACTATCACGCTCATCGTGGGAACGTGACTCGCGGCTGCTTCATCCTAGCAATAATGTCAGCTTAGAGATATAACCTGATGGATTTATCGAGGCCGTCCCACTTTTTAGGAAAAAGCGGGGGCAAAAACCAGTTGCTAAACCTTGAAAGCTATTCTCCCATGTCTGTTACTTTGAAGGCCTTGCCTTTGCTGTCGTAGGTCGTCCATTTTCCCGTCTGCTTCCCTTTTTTGAAATATCCGGAGCGCATTATTGCACCGCCTCCCTTGCGGAAAAACTGCCAGTAGCCCTCCATTTTCCCGTTGAGCATCGTCCCCTTTGCCCAGACGCTCCCGTCGCTGTGGCGCTTCACGAACTTCACTTTCTTGCCTGCGACACTCTTGTCGTTGAGCTTCATCCTCGCCCTGACGAGCTTCCTTATGAGCGCGACCGGGAGCTTCCTGCCGAGTGGAAACCGGACTGTCGCCGCGTTGCTTGTGTCATAGCCGGCCAGCTCTTTCCTGTGCATTTCCAAGACCGGGGTGGGTATGTAGAGCCCGATATGCGCTTTTGCAATTCCGAAGTAGATGAGCCTGCCGTTGTAGTGATAATAAGGCATCCCGTAGCTGATTTTTTCTTCTGCATCCGGAGCGGCTGATTTTATCGCTTTCCGGAGTTCCCTGAGCTTGCCCTGGACTTCCTTGGGTGCGCTCGCGATGTATGAGTCGACGTTCGCTGCTTTCTTCATGACTTTACAGAATAAAAGTCAAGATTTAATTCTTTATTGGGCAGCTCCGCTGGGCGTGAAAATCAAAAAACTGAAAGGATGATAAAATAAAAATCAGCGGGCCGAGCGAGCCATTCTCTCGGTTTCGTCCCTCTTCTTTATGGCGTAGCTTGCCTGCATGTCCCCCTTTGCGGTGGAGACAATCTCGTCAGCAAGGGCCTGCGAAAGGGATTTCGGCTTGTTGAACGCTCCCATCAGGGCCGCGAGGGCCATGTTCCGGAGCGCCATGTCGAGCCTCCTTGTGGCCGAAACGTCGACCGCAATCTGGTAGCTTACGCCGCCGTGCGAAACCCTCGTGACGTCCTCGCGGGGCGCCGCATTCTCCAAAGCCCGAATCAGGATCTGGACCGGGTTCTCCTTGGTGTTCGCCTCGACGATGCCGAGCGCGTCCTCCACCACGCGGAGAGCCTTGAGCTTCTTGCCCTGCATCCTCCCCTTGGTCCTGATGACCTTTCCGGAGGTCTTCTCGCCGGTTCCGCCCCTCATCAGCTTGTTCGCGAGCCTCTCGATGACGTTTACCTGCGTCTTTCCGAGCGACTTCCTCGCGTTCCTGCCGAAAGTGTGCGGGACGAGAATCGGCTTGAGGGATATGTTCTGGGCAAGGCTCATGTCCTTTATCTGGATGTTGTCCAGCGAATACTTGCCGAATAGTTTGTCCATAGGATTACCTCTTGGGCTTCTCCTTCCTGCCCTTCCTGAGCATCTGGAGGTCGGTGTTGTTCACGGCGACAATCTTGTAGCGGACGCCGGGAATGGAACCCATCTGCCCCCTCTGGGAGCCGCCGAGGCCGGCTATCGTGACCTCGTCATGCTCTTCAATGAAGGAGATCGCCTTGTCCCTGACCGCGTGCGCGCTGACCACCTTGCCGTTCTTGAGCAGCTGGACTTTCGCGCACTTGATGAGGCCTGAGTGAGGCTGTTTCTGCTCCAGGACTATCTTCTCGAGGACTATCGCCTTCGCCTGGGGCGCCCCCTCGAGCGGGTCGTACTTGTCCTTGAGCTTGAGCGTCCTGCGCTTCCATTTCTTGGAGAGCCATCTGTGCTTCTTGCGCTTGCGCATTAAGTTTCTGCCTGCAAATTCACCATTACTCATTAATCCACCTGAAAGAAAGACTACTAATAAGCCATGAGATACTACTATGAAGGTTTTATAAAGATTGTGAAAGGTTTTTGCCTATGCCACGGGCCATTTTCTCATTCGGATTCGCGCCTTCGGACCTTGCGCCCATGCTGGCAATGCAGAACCTGATGCGGGACGACACCGTCCTGCGCAATTTCATGGACCAGTCCCTTATGAGCGAGACACTCCAGAAGCGCCTCAAGAACGAGGAGCAGGCGAGCGTCATGGCGCAGGCGGTCGCCGAGAAGTCCGGCAAGACCAAGACAAGCACCAAGGACAGCAAGGAGAAGGAGACCTCGAGCTCCTACACGATATCCTACTACAACCCGGAGCTGAAAAAGGCCGAGGTCCTCGAGGCCCAGAGCGAGATAAAGATACAGGACATAGCCACGAAGACGATAGAGGAGACTCTCGCGGCGCAGTCCGTATATTCCCTCTACAAGTACATCGGGATGCCCCTCATCCGCACCGAAGTGCTCCCGTGGAAGCTCGAGGAGATACTTTCCCAGCGCGAATACGGCACGCCCCCTCCGCCCCCCTCAGGCGCCTCGGTCGCGCCGGTCAAGGTTATCGCACTCAAGGAAAGCGAGATAGTCGCGCTCAAGAAGAAGGAAGAGGAGATAAAGAGCGCGATTGAAGAGGCAATCGTCCGGAAAGAGGAGAGCGAGCTGAAGGTCGAGGAAGAGCTGCTCGTCCTCGAGGAGACCGTGGAGGCCCTCAGGAAGGGCGAGGAAATAGACAAGGTAATCGAGCGTCTCCCGCCGCTCTCGCGCGCCCGCTACATGCTCGTCTTGAGGAAAAAGCAGCTCGGCAGGCAGGCGATAATCGCCCTGCTCCTCCGCGACGCGGGATTCCTGAAGAGCGTCCGGAAGAAGCTGGAGCTGTTCACGCTGGACGACCTGGTGAACATGTTCAAGATACTCAGGCAGCTCCAGAAAAGGTAGCCGGTCTGCCAGCCCCCCCGGGTTGGCACTGACTGCGAGTAAGCGCGGATGAATCTTTCAGCTGCTAATCCGCGTCAACTCCCCATACCGGGCAGTAGGTCTGCACGGATGAAGTTTGGTGAAGCTTTGACCGGGGTAAAACCGGAGAAAAGCTTCACTTCTTGGCCCTGATTTCCCTTCTCTTGGGGCGCATGTACTGAGAGCCGCAGTTCCTGCACTTGTCGACCGTCTTCCTGTTCCTGGTCTTGCATTTCCTGCATATGTTTATCTCTGCAATCCTTGCGTCCGCTTCTGGAAACTTTCCCATCAGTTACACCTAATTAGAATCAATGTCTATCTCCTATGCGTAGCATTATTTTTAAAGTTGCCCGTACCGGGATATCCCATGGCTGATGAGAAATCCTGCGGGGTCGTGCTGTTCCGCGAGGACGGCGGAAGGCGCCTCTATCTCCTCCTCCATTACGAAGAGGGGCATTGGGACTTCCCGAAGGGGCACGTGGAAGAAGGCGAGAGCGAGCACGAGGCGGCGGTCCGAGAGACCATAGAGGAGACCGGCATCGGCGAGCTCGACTTCATCGTCGGCTTCCGGGAAGGAATCGAATACTCGTACAAGCGCGGGGGCAAAACGATGAAGAAGGAGGTCTTCTTCTTCCTCGCGCGCACTTTTTTCGACGAAGTTACGCTCTCCCATGAGCACACCGGCTTCGAGTGGCTCCCCTACGAAGAGGCCCTCGAGAGGCTCACTTACGACAACGCGAAGGGCATACTGAAGAAGGCCGAAGGCGCCCTTGAAGCGCCCGGGAAATGAAGCGCCCCTCATTTTTTATTCCTCCCGCGCGAATCCACTGCATGAAGTTCTCGCTCGAATCCCCCTACAAGCCGGCAGGCGACCAGCCGCAGGCGATAGAGAAGCTCGCCTCCGTCGCCGACAAGGGCGGGATCCAGACCCTTCTCGGTGTGACCGGCTCGGGCAAGACCTTCACGATGGCTAACGTAATCGCGAAGGTGAACAGGCCCGCGATAATCATCTCGCACAACAAGACTCTCGCGGCCCAGCTATATGCCGAGTTCCAGCAGTTCTTCCCGCACGACCGCATCGGGTACTTCATATCATACTACGACTACTACCAGCCCGAAAGCTACATGGCCGCGACTGACACGTACATCGAGAAGGAGGCCGAGCGCAATGAGAAGCTGGAGCAGTTCCGCCTCCAGGCATCGTCATACCTGCTTTCCGGCGCCCCCACGGTCATAATCGCCTCGGTTTCCTGCATATACGGCCTCGGGAACCCCGGGACCTACAAGAGCCTCGGGCTCGATTTCCGGGCAGGGCTCGAACTCCCCCGCAAGAAGCTCGTCCACTCGCTCGTCGGGATGCAGTACGAAAGGAACGACGCAGTGCTGCAAAAAGGCTCGTTCCGCCTCAGGGGCGACATCCTCGAGATTATGCCGCCCTTCATGGACGAGGCGGTGCGCGTGACATTCACGGACGGGAAAATCGAGCGCATCGAGTTCTTCGACGCCCTGAGCGGCAGGAAGGCCAAAGTCCAGAGCTACCTGCTCCTCCCTGCCAAGCACTTCGTCGTTCCCGATGAGACGCGCTTTGATGCGCTGAAATCGATAGAGGCAGAGCTTGCCGAGAGCGCCCCGAACCTGAAGCCCCTCGAGCGCCAGAGGCTGGAGCAGAGGACGAAATACGACCTCGAGATGATTCGCGAGCTCGGCTACTGCAGCGGCATAGAGAACTATTCGAGGCATTTCGACGGGAGGAGCCCCGGAGCCCGCCCGTACTGCCTTCTTGATTATTTCCCGAAGGACTTCCTCATGATAATAGATGAGTCGCACGTGACACTCCCCCAGCTTCGGGCGATGTATCACGGCGATTTTACGCGCAAGAAGGCCCTCGTGGAAAACGGGTTCAGGCTTCCCTGCGCGTTCGACAACCGGCCACTGAAGTTCGAGGAATTCAGGTCATTCATGAAGAACGTGATATTCGTTTCAGCGACGCCGGACGAGTTCGAGCTGGATTTGTCGAAGCAGGTCGTGGAGCAGATTGTCCGCCCGACGGGCCTCGTGGACCCCGGGGTGGAGATACGTCCGACCAGGGGCCAGATAGACGACCTCCTCAGGGAGGTGAAGCTGCGCGCGGAAAAGAACGAGCGCGTTCTCGTCACGACGCTAACGAAGAGGATGGCCGAGGACCTCTCGTCATACCTGCACGAGAAGGGGGCGCGCGTGCGCTACCTGCACTCGGAGATAGAAACCCTGGAGCGGACCAAGCTCATCCGCGCCCTCCGCGCAGGCAAATTCGACTGCCTTGTCGGGATAAACCTCCTCCGGGAGGGCCTCGACATCCCTGAAGTCTCGCTCGTCGCGATTCTCGACGCGGACAAGACCGGGTTCCTGCGCTCCACGACTTCGCTCGTCCAGACCATCGGGCGCGCGGCGAGGAACGTCGGGGGCAAAGTGATAATGTACGCGGACACGCAGTCCGACGCGATGAAGGCCGCCATCCGTGAAACGGACAGGCGCCGCAAAAAGCAGCTCGAGTTCAACAAAAAGATGGGGATAACCCCGAAATCCATCATCAAGCCCGTCCCGGACGAAACCGATGAGGGCGAGATTGCCGCCGCGATACCCAGGTCGATGAACGAAAAGCAGAAGGAGGAGCTGATAGCGCTCCTCGAGGAGCAGATGATGGCCTGCGCCGAGCGCCTCGACTTCGAGAAGGCCATCGCGCTCCGCGACAAGATACGGCAGCTCCGGGGCTAGTTCCCGTTCCTCTTCTTGTGCTCCATGCCCCACTCGCACATCGCGCCGATGACCGGCTGGAGCGTCTTGCCGTATTTGGTCATGGAATACTCGACCTTCGGCGGTACCTGCGGATATACTTTCCGGCTTATCACGCTGTCCTTCTCGAGCTCCTTGAGCTGCTGGGCAAGCATCTTCTCGGTTATCTCCGGTATGGTCCTTTTCAATTCGCTGAACCTCTTGGGCTTGTCATCGAGGTGGAAAAGTATCAGTATCTTCCATTTGCCTCCCAGGACCTTGAGGGTCGCCTCTACAGGGCAGTATCCGCCCTTGCACGGTTCGCCGTCATTCTTAGCATTCATTCTATCACACTATCATTTTAGGTAGTATATCATTTTTTAATAGTTACACTCATTAACATAGCAACACTGGTTTTGGAGGTAATCGAATGGAAGGCAAGTGTGAAGAAGGAACGTGCGGAGAAGGAAAGTGCGGCTCGGAATGCGGCTCATGCGGCGATTCGTCCTGCGGCTCATGCTGTGAGTCGTCGTGCGGCTCGTGCTGCGAATCCTCGTGCGAGGACTCGTGCGGATGCGGATGCCCGGCGCCTGAGGAATTGGCGATGGACGTCGGCATGTGGGCGTTCAAGGAAGCGCTGAAGGACCATGTCAAGAAGAAGATGGAGACCGCGATGGGCAAGAAGCTCGACAAGATAGCGGACCTCATCGTCGAAGGCATGGCGGCCCACCTTGAGATGCACAAGGCCGTCGGGGAGAAGATGGAGGAAATGGAGAAATCCATGGCCAAGAAGCAGGCATGGGCGCAGAAGCTCGTGGAAGCCATGAACTCCGACTGATTTTTTTATTTTTTTTCAATAATGACAAGGCAAGGGGTGGATGCATGAGCGCGAAAGGAGCGGTGAAGTTTTTCACGGAGAAGCTGGAGTACGAGACGAGCCCCTCGGACGTCCACAGGATGCTGGACGAGAAGGATGCGGTGCACGTGTTTGTCGACGTACGGGATGCAAAGTCGTTCAGGGCCGGCCACGTGCCGGGCGCGATGAACGTCCCGGCAGCGGAGATGCCGGACATGCTGGACCGGCTCCCCAAGGGCAAGACGCTCGTCCTCTACTGCTACAACATCGTCTGCTTCGCGGCGCCGCGCGCCGCCCTTTACCTGGCGAAGAAGGGGTATTCCGTCAAGGAGCTTGTCGGGGGCTTCGAGGAATACGAGAAACGCGGCCACCCCGTAGAAAAAGGCTGACGGTGAGCGCCGCAACAAAACAAAATGGCTAAAATGTCAATTCAGAAAACAAAAGTGAGCGAGGATTGATTTGATGAGAAACCTGATAGCGATATTGCTGGTCGCCGCCCTCATGTTCGGGTGCGCCGGCAACGGCAAGCAGGGCTACGACAACGACCCGACGAACGTGCATGCGACGCCCAGCCCGACATTGCAGGGCAAGACCGTTGAATTCAACATAGTCGCCAAGAACTGGGAATACAACCCCAACACCCTTACCGTGAAGAAGGGAGACCACGTGAAGCTAACGCTGTCCTCGATTGAGGGCACGCACGGCTTCTCGCTCCCGGCCTACAACATCAACGAGCGGCTGGTTGCGGGCGCGCCCCCGATAGTGGTCGAGTTCGACGCCGACAAGGCCGGCGAGTTCGACTTCCGCTGCAACATAATGTGCGGGGCGGGCCACATGAGCCAGAAGGGCAAGCTCATAGTGCAGGAATAGCTTACTTCCCGGCATTTGACTTACTTTTTTTCTTCAACTTCTTTTTCCGGTGAAATGATGCGGATGGCCACCCGGGCCCGCATCGGCGCGGTTTCACGATTGTCTGCGTCCTGCCCGGAGCAGGGGAGGCACAGGACCCGGCTTCCGCGGGACCTGAATCGCGGAAATCCGCCTCCGCAACCCATAAATACTTCTTTTTCCTAGTAAATTCTGCAACTTCTAAGGTGGTAGTGATAGACGACAAAATCACGATAAAAGGCGCCAGGGAGCACAATCTCAAGAACGTGAACGTGGAGATACCGCGCGGGAAAATAACCGTCATAACCGGCCTTTCCGGCTCAGGCAAATCGACGCTCGCCTTCGACACCCTCTACGCCGAGGGCCAGCGGAGGTATGTCGAGTCGCTCTCAGCGTATGCGAGGCAGTTCCTCGGCCTCATGAACAAGCCCGACGTGGACTCCATTGACGGGCTTTCCCCGGCCATCTCGATAGACCAGAAGACGACCTCCAGGAACCCGCGCTCCACCGTCGGAACGGTCACTGAAATCTACGACTACCTGAGGCTGCTTTACGCGAGGATAGGAAAGCCCCACTGCCCGGTCTGCAAGAAGCCGATATCGAAGCAGGGTCCGGACGAGATATCCGCGAACCTCTACTCGGTCTGGGCCGGGCAGAAAATCGAAATCCTCTGGCCGCTTGCGCGCGGCGAGAAAGGCATGTTCGAAAAGGAGTTCGAGAAGCTCCGGAAAGGAGGATTCTACAGGCTCTACGTGAACGGCACGCTCACAGACATCAGCGATTCCCTGCCGAAACTGGACAAGAACAAGAAGCACGCGATAAGCGTCCTCGTGGACAAGGCTGCCCTCAGCGCCGAGGGCCGCGAGCGCGTCCATGAAGCGATAGAATCCGCCCTCAAGGAAAACGGCATCATGCTCGCCCGGTGCGGGAAGGAAGAGCGCATGTATTCGAGGAAGAACGCGTGCCCCGAGCACGGAATCTCGCTGGGCGAGATCCAGCCGCGCGACTTTTCCTTCAACTCGCCCTTCGGCGCATGCCCCGAGTGCCACGGCCTCGGCTTCAAGATGGAGTTCGACCCGGATTTGATAATCCCGGACCGCTCGCTCTCGATAATAGACGGCGCGATTACCTGCTACGGCCGGCTGATGGAAGGCGGCTGGAGGCTCCAGCAGGTGCGTGACGTCGCGATAAACAACTCGATTGACATCGAGGTCCCGGTTTCAAGGATTCCGAAGGAAAAGCTGGATGTCCTCCTGTACGGGACCAAGGAGAAGATGAAGTTCAAGTTCGAGAGCAAGAGCGGCGGCACCTACCAGTACGAGGGAGAGTTCGAAGGCATCATCCCCCAGCTCGAGCGCCTCTTCCACCAGACGCAGTCCGAAGGGCGGAAGGAGGAAATCGCGAAATTCATGCGCGAAAAAACCTGCCCCAAATGCGCCGGCAAGCGACTCAAGGACGAGATGCTCCACGTTCTCGTCGGAAATAAAAATATCATGGAGTTCTGCGAGCTCCCCATCGGCGGCTCACGCGGGTTCATCTCATCGCTGAAACTGGGCGAGAGCGAGCGGAAAATCGCCGCCCCCATCATCAAGGAAATCGGCTCGAGGCTCGAATTCCTCGAGAACGTCGGCCTCAACTACCTGAACCTCTCGCGCGAGAGCGCCACGCTCTCAGGGGGCGAATCGCAGAGGATACGCCTCGCCACCCAGATAGGCTCGAACCTGACCGGCATAATATACGTCCTTGACGAGCCGTCGATAGGCCTGCACCAGCGCGACAACTCGAAGCTCCTTGCGACGTTGAAGCGCCTGCGCGACCTCGGCAACACTCTCGTAGTCGTCGAGCACGACGAGGAGACGATGATGGAGGCCGACCACATAATAGACATGGGCCCGGGGGCAGGCCGCCTCGGCGGGCAGGTCGTGGCGGAGGGCACGGCGCCTGCGATAATGAAGTCCGCCGGCTCGGTCACGGGCGACTACCTCGCGGGGCGGAAGTGTATCCCCGTCCCGAAGGAGAGGCGGAAGGCCACGGCCACCCTCGAGCTCGTGGGCGCCTCGGAAAACAACCTCAAGAACGTCTATGTCGGGTTCCCGCTCGGGGTCCTGACCTGCGTTACCGGAGTGTCCGGCTCGGGAAAATCCAGCCTGGTCAGCGAAACGCTGTTCCCCGCCCTCTCCAACCTCCTCATGGGGTCCAAGCTCAAGACCGGGAAGCTCGAAGCGATGCGCGGCTCAGAGAAGCTCGACAAGATAATCACCGTTGACCAGTCGCCAATCGGCCGCACGCCGCGCTCCAATCCGGCGACTTACGTCGGAGTATTCACCCCCATCCGGGAGCTTTTCTCGAAGACACCCGAATCCAAGGCACGCGGGTACACACCCGGCAGGTTCTCGTTCAACGTCGCGGAGGGAAGGTGCGACAACTGCGAAGGCGACGGCCTGATAAAAATCGAGATGCACTTTCTGGCCGATGTCTACGTGCCGTGCGAAGTGTGCAAGGGAAAGAGGTACGACTCACAGACTCTGGAAATCACCTACAAGGGCAAGAACATATCCGACGTGCTGGACATGAGCGTGGACGAGGCATTCGACTTCTTCCAGAACATACCCCAGATAAGGCACAAGCTGGAAACGATACGCGACGTCGGCCTCGGCTACATAAAGCTCGGCCAGCCCGCAACGACGCTCTCCGGGGGAGAGGCGCAGAGGGTGAAGCTCGCCAACGAGCTTTCGAGGCGCTCGACAGGCATGACCATGTACCTCCTCGACGAGCCCACGACCGGCCTGCACTTCGACGACGTGAGCAAGCTGCTCTCGGTCCTCCAGCGCCTTGTCGAAAAGGGCAACACCGTGGTGGTCATAGAGCACAACCTCGACGTGATTAAGAGCGCGGACTGGATAATCGACCTCGGCCCCGAAGGGGGGGCCGAAGGCGGGCGGGTAGTGGCGCACGGGACCCCGGAAAAGGTCGCGGCGGCAAAGACCCACACCGCGCAATACCTGAAGAAGGCCCTGGGTGGCAAAAATGGAACTGAATCCTGAGCAGCTTGCGGTCGTGAACGAAGCCGACGGTACGGCACTCGTCATCGCCGGCCCGGGCTCGGGAAAGACCCGCACGCTCGTGCACCGCGTCGCGCGCCTCCTCGATTCGGGCACCGACCCGAGGAGCATCCTCCTCCTGACGTTCACGAACAAGGCCGCGCGGGAGATGAAGGCGCGCGTGGAATCGCTTTCAGGGGAGAAGGCGAAACTCGTCACCGCCGGGACGTTCCACCATTTTGCGAACCTCCTCCTGCGGCAGCACCACTCGAAATTCGGCCTCAAGGCCAGTTTCTCAATCCTCGACGAGGAGGACGCGGTCTCCCTGATAAAGCGGTTGCTGCAGGGGCGTTTCCCGCAGGTGAAGAAGGGCGCGGCGGACGACATCCGGAAGGCGATATCGCTCTCGAAACTGCGCCTTCGCCCCCTCGACGAGCTCCTGGAGGGGCCGGAATTCTACAAAATGCACCATCACATAGAGGACGTCGTTTCCGTCGCGAGGGACTATGAATCCGCGAAGAGGAGGGCGAACTGCGTGGATTTCGACGACCTCCTCATCTATGCCCGTGAAATCCTGTGCGACAATGCGCTGGGGGAAATTTACCGCGGGCGCTTCACGAATGTCCTCGTGGACGAGTTCCAGGACACGGACCGCCTGCAGGCGTCAATAATAGAGCTTTTGCATGAAAAAGGGCACAGCCTCATGGTCGTGGGAGACGACTGCCAGAGCATCTATTCATTCCGCGGGGCCGACATAAAGAACATGCTGGAGTTCCGAGAAAAATTCAATGCGAAAACGTTCGTCCTCGCGAGGAACTACCGGAGCACCTCAGCAATAGTATCATTCATCAACCGTTGCATATCTAACAGCCGGCAGAAGCTGGACAAGGAGCTCCTTGCCGAAGTCAAGGGCGGCGAGCCCCCGCTTCTCATCCCGCTCGAAGACCGGATACTCGAGGCAAAGGCCGCCGCGGACGCCATCGAGGCTGAGCTTGCCAAGGGCCGGAGCGTGGGGACGCTCTTCCGGTCGGCATACCTTTCATCCGAGCTCGAGCTCGAGCTGACGAGGCGGGGGATACCGTACGAGATGCGCGGGGGGCCGCGGTTCTTCGAGCAGAGGCACATAAAGGACATGATGAGCCTGATACGCTCATTCCTGAACCCCGGAGACTCCGGCTCTGTCATACGGCTGCTTTCGCTTTTCCCGCGTATAGGGGAAAAGAGCGCCATGAAGGCGGCAGAGAACCTCGAGACTCCGGAGCAGCTTGCCCGTTCCCTTGCCCAGGCCGACAAGAGCGGGGCATGCGCGGAGCTTATCCGGGAGATTTTCGCTTCCGGGGGCAACGCCGCCGCGATGCTGGACCGGTTCTATCTCGGCTTCTACCAGAAATACCTGGAGGAGAACTTCGAGGACGCAAAGGAGCGGAAGGCGGACGTCGAGACTCTCGTCGGCGCAGCGGCAGGCTACCCGGACGTGGTCTCCTTCGCCGACGCGCTTTCCCTCGATTCGCTCGACTCCCCGCAGAAGAAAAGCCCGCTCGTGCTTTCGACAATCCACCAGGCCAAGGGCCTCGAGTGGGATTCCGTGCTCGTCATCGGCCTCGCCGACGGCATGCTCCCATCGTCGCGGGCAGAGGACATCGAGGAGGAGCGCAGGCTCTTCTACGTCGCGGCCTCGCGGGCAAGGCATGCCCTCATACTCACGTACCCGCGCTCGAGCGGGCGCTTCTATGATTTTGCCGAGCTTGGACCCTCGCGCTTCATAATGGAACTTCCCGAGGATTCCTTCAGGGTGGCGCAATGATTTTCGAGCGCTCGAAATACCCCGAGCTCCCCGGGGTCTACCTGATGAAGGGCAAAGACGCCTCGGTCATCTACGTCGGCAAGGCCGCTTCGCTCCGCTCGCGCCTCTCCCAGTATTTCGGGCCGCAGGACAGCCTCAAGACGAAACTGCTCGTCGGCCAGATAGATTCCATCGACTTCGTCGTCACCAAGGACCCCCATGAGGCGCTCATTCTCGAATCCAACTTCATCAAGAGCTACCAGCCCAAATACAACATGATACTGAAGGATGCCAAGCACTATTCGTACCTGGCAGTCACCGACGAGGAGTTCCCGCGCCTCCTTGTGGCGAGAAAGAACTCCGGCGGCAAATTCAGGGTGAAGGCCGCGAAGTTCTACGGGCCTTTCGTGGAAGGCTCGAAGCGCGCGATTTCAGCGCGCTATTTGCGCAAGCTCTTCAAGATACGGATATGCGGCAAGCTCCCGAAGCGGGAATGCCTGCAATACCACCTCGGCAACTGCGACGCCCCGTGCATCGGGAAGATAGGCAGGGAAGACTACGCACGGAACGTCTCCTCCCTCTGCTCGGTGCTCGAAGGCAAGGAGAAGGCGCGCGAGCTGATGGACAACCTCAAATCCCGCATGAAGGAAGCGTCTGCGTCGCTGGATTTCGAGAAGGCGGCATCGCTACGCGACCAGATGGAGTCGCTCAGGATATTCTTCGAGAGGCAGAGGGTGGAGCGCAACAGGCGGGCCGACGAGGACTTCGTCTGGTTCCAGCGCATCGGGGCGAACCTGCACGTCCTCATCCTGCGGAGCAGGAACGGCGTCATCGGGAAAACCGAGAAGCACCACGTCGCCGTCAAGGAGCAGGAGGACCCGGAAGCGTCTTTCTGCATGCAGTACTACTCGGAGCTTCCCGATGCTGTATACTCGAACATGCCCGAAGGCGAAATCCCGAAGCTGAACGCGGCCTTCGGGAGCGAGGTTTTCCTGGTCCCGGGGAAGGAAAAGGCGAAAGTGCTCGAAATCGCGGCAAAATCGCTCACATACGGCGAGCTCGAACCTGCGGTCATACGGCTGAAGGAGGAGCTTTCGCTCGACTCGAACCCGGTAGTGGTCGAGACCTTCGACATTTCCACGCTTTTCGGCGAGGAGTCCGTCGGCTCGATGGTCCAGTTCGTGAACGGGAAGCCCAACAAGAGCGGCTACCGCCGCTTCAGGATCAAGCACGTCGAGGGGCAGGACGACTTTGCAATGATGAAAGAGGTCGTCTCGAGGAGATACTCGCGGCTCCTTTCCGAAGGCGACCAGATGCCCGACCTCGTGCTGATAGACGGCGGCGCCGGCCAGCTGCACGCGGCGATGGACGGGATGGACGAAGCCGGAATCCGGCTCCCAGTGGCGGCACTCGCGAAGAAAGAGGAGGAGGTTTACCTTCCGAACCGGATGCACACCCTCAGGCTGGCAAAAACCAACCCTGCCCTTAGGCTCCTCCAGGCGTGCAGGGACGAGGCCCACCGCTTCGCAGTCACCTACCAGCGCCTGCGGCGCGGAAAGAAGATGAAGGAATAGGCTGGTATATAAATTGTTATAATACGAGTATTATTATGAATTCTCATGCGAATCCGGGCCTCGCCTACGGGGTTTTCAAGTGCTCCGACTCCCGGCCGGCCCCTGCCCTCCTCTCCAGGTTCAAGGAGGCGCTGGAGAACATCAGGCTGGCGCACGAGGAGACCAAGGTCCCCCCGGAACTGGACTTTTTCGTAATCCCGCTCCCGCACATACTCCCCGCCCTCCGCATGAACGGGGCGGATGCAGAATTCACGGGGAAGGCCGAAGCGCTCCAAAGGAAAGGAGCAAATTACCTGATTCAGGCCTCGCTGCCGGGGGGCACGAACAGGCAGGCCGCAGAGGAGCTGGGCTTCGTGTTCAACTGCCTATATGGCGGCACGGAGCTTTTCGAGGCCGAGAACGAGGGCAGGGCGCCCCTCGTCATGGACGTCCTGTTCAAGGACGAAGGCGGGCGCTTTGTCTCCAAGCTGGAGCTGGACCTGCAATGATAGTATTAATAAGTATGAGCCACATAATTAATATCAGAAAAACAAAAAAATTCTGATTTTTGTTATCCTCCATACCAGATAATCGAAAATCGAATTTTAAAGGTGAAAAAATGAAATTCAGTGAATTGAGCATCAGCCCCAGGACTATGTCCGCGCTCAGCGAAATGGGGTACGAAGACGCGACAGAAGTCCAGGAAAAGACGATTCCATTGCTCATGCAGGGCGAGGACATCATGGTCAGGAGCCAGACCGGGACCGGCAAGACTGCCGCCTTCGGCATCGGCCTGATTGAAATCCTGACCCGCGACCGCACGAAGAAGGCGCTCATACTCGCGCCCACGCGCGAGCTTGCCGTCCAGATAACGATGGAAATACGCTCGATAGCGAAGAACCACAACATGCACATTTTCGCGGTTTATGGCGGGACCGGAATGGGAAGCCAGACCTCGGCGCTCCGCAGGGGATTCGACATCCTCGTAGCGACTCCGGGAAGGCTCCTCGACCACATCCAGCAGGGCAACGTGCGCCTTGCGCATGTCAACTGCGTGGTCCTCGACGAAGCGGACCGCATGCTGGACATAGGCTTCAGGAAGGACATCGACCGCATAATGAAGATGACGAACCCCCAGCGGCAGGTGCTTCTTTTCTCGGCCACTTTCAGCCACGAGATACGCGAGCTTTCGCGGAGCTACATGAACGTGCCCGTGTCAATCGAGGTAGGCCCCGTGGGAAGCGTGGCGAAAATAACCGAGGAGGCAATCCATCTCTCGAGGGCCGAGAAGCTCGACAGGCTCCGGGAAATCCTCCTGCGCGAGCCCATGTCGAGGACCATCGTCTTCGTCCGCTCCAAGCGGGCAGTCGACCACGTGTTCCGGAAGCTTTTGAACGAGGGTATCGACGCGCGCTCGATACACGGCGACAAGACGCAAAGCCAGAGGGAGCGCGCGGTGCGCGACTTCCAGGAAGGCCGTACGCGCATCCTCGTAGCCACGGACGTAGCCGCAAGGGGCATCCACATCGACGACGTGAACCACGTGATCAACTACGACGAGGCAGACACGCCCGACACGCACACCCACCGCATCGGAAGGACCGGGAGGATGGGGAAGGAGGGCAAGGCCACCACTTTCAAGGAGACCGACCCCCTTCCGCCAAAGCAGCGCGGACAGGGAGGGCGGGGCGGCGGGCGCTTCGGCAACCGCCCGTCCCATGGCGGCCACTCATCCGGCGGCCATGGGGGGAACCCCTACGGCTCCCGGCCGAGGCACAGGCCAAGGAGATATTAGTATTTATAAATATTTACAAACATAAATACTAATATGGCCAAAACATCGCTTTTCAAGGCGCTTTCCGACCCGACACGCCTGAGGATAGTCGAGATACTTCTTCGCGGCGAAAGATGCGCCTGCGAGCTTCCTGAAATGCTCGGAAAGGCCCAGCCCACTGTTTCCCTCCAGCTGAAGAAGCTCGTCGGAGCAGGCGTCCTCACCTTCAGGAAGGACGGCGTCAAATCCATCTATTCCGTGTCCGACCCCCGCGCCGCCCGGCTCATCGAGGTGGTCGGATGAAAATCGAGGTCCTCGGCTCCGGCTGCCCGAACTGCAGGAAACTCGCGGAGAATGCAATGCTCGCCTCGCAGGAGCTCAATCTAGGCGCGCAAATCGTCAAGGTCACAGACTACGGCTCGATTGCCGCCTATGGCGTCATGAGGACGCCCGCGCTCGTCGTGGACGGCAAAGTCCTCGTTTATGGCCGGGTGCCATCGAAGGACGAGATAAAAAAGCTCCTAGGGCGATAGCATGTTCGAGGAAATCTCGGCATACGTAGTCTATTCCCTTCTCGGAATGCCCCGGGGCGACCCGCTCTCAGGCGCTCTCGACTTTTTCATAGCAGACAGCATCAAGGTTTCCCTCCTCCTTGCAGCCATGGTCTTCATAGTCTCGATAGTGCGCACTTTCATCACTCCACCCAGGATACGAAAAATGCTGGGAGGCGGAAGGGAGGGCGCGGGCAACGTCATCGCCGCCCTGCTCGGAATACCGACCCCATTCTGCTCATGCTCGGCCGTCCCGCTTTTCATAGGCCTCGTCGAGGCCGGCGTCCCCCTCGGTGTCACGTTCTCATTCCTCATCGCTTCCCCGATGATAAACGAGGTCGCTCTTGCGCTGCTGCTTTCCATGTTCGGCTGGCAGGTTGCCGCCCTCTACATAGGAAGCGGCCTTGTCATAGCCGTCTTGGCGGGCATCGCAATAGGGAGGCTTTCGCTCGAAGGTGAAGTCGAGGACTTCGTGTACAAGGTCCGCTCGAAGGACGTTGCGGAGCGGGTGATGGGCTGGAAGGAGCGTTTTTCCTTTGCAAAGTCCGAAACAACGGATATCCTTGCCCGCGTAGGGCCTTTCATGCTCCTCGGAATCGCAATCGGAGGCTTCATCCACGGGTACGTGCCCGTGGGCCTGCTCAGCGAAATAGCCGGCCCGGCAAACCCGCTCGCTGTCCCGATAGCCGTCGCAATAGGCGTCCCGCTGTATTCCAATGCAGCCGGTACTATTCCCATAATCCAGGCGCTGATGTCCAAAGGCATGGCCATCGGCACCGCTCTGGCGTTCATGATGAGCGTAACTGCCCTTTCCCTCCCCGAGATGATTATACTGCGGAAAGTCCTCAAGCCGAAGCTCCTCGCGGCATTTGCAGGCATCCTCGCGCTTTCCTTCGTCATCACCGGCCTGCTCTTCAACGCCGTCCTCGCATAAATGATTTTAACATTGCCGGCAATTCCTTTCCATGGCAATTTCCGACGAAGCGGTGAAAGCTAAAACAGGGAAAAACTGGAAGGCATGGTTCTCCACCCTCGACAAGGCCGGCGCCAGGAAGATGAAGCACAGCGAGATTGCCGCGCTTCTATATGACAAGCATAACTGCCCTCCTTGGTGGAGCCAGATGGTCGCGAACACCTATGAGCAGGCTCGCGGGATGCGGAAAAAGCACGAGATGCCTGACGGCTACCAAATCGGGGCGTCGAAAACGCTTTCTGTTCCCGCATCGAAACTCTATTCCGCCTTCGAGGACCGGAAAATCCGCGCAAAGTGGCTCAGGGGCGACCGGATGGGGATAACGACCGCAAGAAAAAACAAGTCCATCCGGGCCAAATGGGGCGACATGAGGATAGACATCAACTTCTACCCTAAGGGAAACAAGGTCCAGGTCGCTCTCGGGCATAACAAGATTCCGAGCGAAAAGGAGGCGGTGAAGCTGAAGGCCTATTGGAAGAAATCGCTAGCGGCGCTCGCCGCTTTCCTCGAGTGATTCCATGGAAACACTATCATTCGAGTCGGCGAAAAAATGGGAGGCGTGGCTCGCCAAGAATCACTCGCGCTTGGGTGGCATCTGGCTCCGCTTCTTCAAGAAAGGCTCGGGGAAGGCGACTGTAACTTATGATGAAGCGCTCGATACGGCACTCTGCTACGGCTGGATAGACG
>DATIFM010000036.1:0-90209 GCA_035455205.1 Candidatus Bilamarchaeum sp.
GCCCCGTATTCCGTCTATCACCATCGACTCGATAAGTTCGGTGAATGCCTGCGCGGATTTGGCCGCGCCGGACCAGGCGTTCACTATTATCGCCCGGAGCGGCGGGTAAATCTCGAGAATCGAGGCATCCTGGCTCAGGAGCATGCCGAGGTGCTCCGGGTTAATCGGAAGCTGGCGGGCGGCCTTTTCAATACCGCGCGTCGAGAGGTAGTAGTCCGGCCCTCCTGCTGCCGGGCCGAGCGGGGCGCACTGCTCGTGCATCAGCTTCCATGTCTCGGCGTGGAACACGTAGGAGAATATCGCCATATAGCTCTGGGGGATGAGCACGTTCTCCTCTTCGGGAGGCAGCCTGAACATCCGGTAGCACCGCACGAGGTCGGAAGATATGGAAAGCATCCGGGCCGAAAGCTCGTCTTCGGAAAGCTCGCGGCCCTCGAGGGCTTCCTGAACCGTCTCCGCGGCAAGGCGGTTTGCCTTCGAGGCCGAGCGCACCGCGTGGAGGGCGCCCATGGCTGCTTCGTCGCTCCAGATTTCCAGCCATTCGACGTCCGGATGAGCGCGGATGAGGCGGAATGTAGCCAGCGACGGCTCGGCCTCTCCGCTGAAAATGCCTATGAGGGGCGCATACTTGTCGTCCGCGTCCTCGGAGCCGGTATACGCCCGGCAGGGATATGCCATGACCCCCTGCGCCCGGAGGAGGGCCGCGGCGAGCAGGTAAGGCTCGAGGGGATGCACTATCGGCAGGCCCTCAGGGCCTGTTTTCCTGCCAAGTATCGCCAGGGGGGAGGGAATCTCGCTTCCGGCGACGATGCACGGGTCGAATACGAACTTGTACCTGCCGGGCCTGTTTATCCGGGGAAGCAGGGCTTCGGCCGGGCCGTCATCGAAAGGCCTCAGGCGGTCGATGGCCATCTCGATTTTCCCTATGAGGCTGGTCGAACCGCGGAACACGTCGGCCGAGAGGTCCGCGAGCAGCTTGCCCCCGGCAAACGGGCCTTCGTCCGCGCCAATCCCCTGCATGAGCAGCTGGAGGTAAGCCCCCTTCAGCTGGCCCGAGAGGCCGGGCTGGGTATGATAGCAGTCCGGCGGAAGGCCTAGCCGGTCCGGGCTCGGCTTGGCGCCAAAGGCCCGGATGTATTCGTCCAGCTTTCCGCTGCGGAAGTAGGGGAACTCGAGCCTTTGCCCGAAGGAAATCCGGTGGACCGTCTCGTTCGATATCAGCATGTCAGCGCCCCCCGGCTATCTTCCTCAGCCTTTCGTTCCACGGCATCTCATTCCCGGTGAAGAAATTGTCCACCATGTAGAGGGCCACGCGCTCATCGAGGAAAGTCCCGTATCTTGAAAGGACGGATTCTGCGAGCACCTCGTGCATCATGAGCCCGAGCGCGTATGTCAGGTTGCCGCAGGGATTGATGGCCGTGTATGGATGGTTGGCCCACATCAGCCCGACGTCGACTTCCATGCCCTCGCCCTCGAAAATCTCGGCCGTTTCCTGGTATGCCGTGACCGGGTTTTCGCCGTGGTACAGCTTGAGCTCGAAAAGCGCCTCGGCGGCAAGCTCTCGCTTCATCATGACCTGCTTGAGCATGAATGCGCCGGAAAGGTATTCGGCATCCTCGGCCGAAAGCATTGCGACATCCCTGAGCCACTTCTCGTCGCTCACTACCGAGCCGAACAGCATAGCGACCGCATGGCGCATGCACTCGGCCTCGGTCTTGAACGCGCTGCGGGCCGGGAGCCTGTCCAGGGCGAAAAAGTGGACCATCCTCCCGCTCTCGAGGAGCAGCGTCCGCATCAGGTCGATATCCGAACGCTCCAGGTCGGCGTTGATGAAGACACGGTAATCCGGAGTGCCCGGAGCGGCCCGCATCGCGCATTCCTCACGGGCAAAGCGCGGCCCGCAGACGAGGGAAATGGAAAATGGCGGCTTGTCTATGTCCTCGATGAATTTCTCCCCGTGGATTTTACCGAAGCCCATCAGGGAAAGCGTCCTCTTCAATGCCGGCAGGAGCATCTCTGGCGGGAATATCTCGGCAATCGGGCCCCCGATATACTGCTCGACAAGGAAGTTCCGGTCGGCCGGGGGAATCCTCTTGAGCCCGAAGGACTCCCGTATGCCGGCATATATTTTCTCGAGGACCGGCCGGCTTCCCTTCTCGTATCCTGAAATATGGCTGTAAAGGAGCGCCGGGGTCGCATCCTGCGCATCAAGCACCGCATGCGAATAAGTGGGCTTTCCCTCGAGTTCGGATGAATAATGGTTCAGCGCGGTCACGAGCGCGAGCTTGACCTGCCCCAGCTCCTCGTGGGCCTGCGCCCTCGCATAATACGCCTTGGCGCGCAGGAGGGAGTCCGGGCAGAATGCCACCATGTTTTTCAGGCCCTCGCCCGGGAATGGGACGCCGTCGATAAGGGGGGCATAGGCGGACTGCGCCTCGTATGCTATCCCTAGAAGCTGCGAAACGTCGGGTTGCGAGCGGATGCGGCCGAGCGTTATCGCGTTTGCGCGGAGAGCGAGTTCCCTCTGGTCTGGCCCCGTCGCGGCCGGGAGGTTCGAGCGGACCAGCTCCGCGTATCCGGACTCGCCGACAAGGCGGGCGTTCTCCGCGGCGATTTCCTGCATTTCAAGGGACGTATCCTTCCCGTGCAGGGCCTGCCATTTCGCATCCAACATCCTCGCCTCGAGCGCCGAAGCGGCCAGGTCGAACTTGTCCAGCTCCTCACGGATGCCGGTGGGGGGCCTGCCCCCTTCCCGCTTCAGTTTAATTTTCTGGAGTTTGTCGAATAGCGCCATGAGTATTGCCCGAGGTACATATAATGTTGCAAAATATATAAAAATGTATATAAAATAAGCGCGGAGAGGGATTGACGTCTTTTGTCGTTGGAGGTTTCGATAATTTTAAAATATCAAGCCCTGACACACTAGAAGCTGAAACTGCCACAATCATTGCTATTGCGGCAGGGGCGCAAATGTGGTTTCATGAGCTTTGTCTGTAAAATTGCCGGCCAGGCCGGAGCAGGCGTGATGACGACCGGCAGGCTGATGGTCAAGTGCTTCACGAGGGGCGGCTACAACGCCTTAGGATACCCCGAATACCCCTCGCTCATACGCGGGGGGCACAACACCGTGCAGGTAAGGATAAGCGACACGCAGGTGCACTCCCCGGTCCAGTCGCCGGACCTCGTAATCGCGCTCAACAAGGACGCAATATTCTATCATATGGCCAGCATGGCCCCGGGCGGCATGATAATCTACGACCAGCTCATCGACGCAAGCAAGTTCACGGTCCGCGATGACGTGAAGATGCACCCCCTACCGCTGTCCAAGCTCACGCAGGAAGCAGGCGGGACCGAGCAGATGAAGAACACGGCCGCCCTCGGCGCCGCGCTTGCCGCGGTCGACTACCCCTTCGGGATACTGGAGGGCATAATGAAGGACGAGTTCAGGCGCAAGGGCGAGGAAGTGATAAAAAAGAATGTGGGGGCCGCGAAGGCAGGCTACGACTACGTCAAGCAGAACGCCATCACGTGCTACAAGAGCGTCAAGCCGCTATCGGAGAAGCGGAGCATCATAATCACCGGGAACGAGGCGATGACGCTCGGCGCGATAAAGGCCGGGTGCAAGTTCTACGCCGCCTATCCGATGACTCCGGCATCGACGATACTGCATTACATGATAGAGAACGAGAAGGCTTTCGGCCTCGTCGTCAAGCAGGTCGAGGACGAAATCGCCGCGATGAACTACGCCATCGGCGCCTCCTTTGCCGGCGCGAGGGCGATGGTGGGGACTTCGGGCGGCGGCTTCGCCCTGATGGTCGAGGCCCTCGGCTGCGCCGCGATATCAGAGACGCCGATAGTCGTCGCGCTCGCGCAGAGGATAGGCCCGAGCACCGGCATGCCGACATGGACCGAGCAGGGGGATTTGAGGTTCGCGCTCCACGCTTCGCAGGGCGACTTCCCGAGGGTGATTCTCGCCCCCGGCGACGTCCAGGAATGCTTCTTCCTCGCGGCAAAGGCCCACAACCTTGCCGAGAAATACCAGGTCCCGGTCATAATCCTCTCGGACAAGAACCTCTCGGAGAGCGTCTTTTCCACCGAGAAATTCGACCAGTCGAAAGTGAGGATAGAGAGGGGCAAGCTGGCATCAAACCTCCCTCCCCTCGGGCCCATGACAAGATGGAAAAGGTACGAGCTTGCCGAGGACGGCGTCTCGCCGAGGGTGTTCGCGGGGACGCCGAACGGCATACACGTTTCCACTTCATATGAGCATGACGAGTGCGGCTTCAGCTCGGAAAGCTTCCACATGAGGACGAAGCAGGTCCAGAAGAGGGCAAGGAAGCTCAAGACGCTCATGCACGAGATGGAGCCCCCGAAGGCCTACGGCCCCGCGGACGCCGAGGTGACGCTCGTCGGCTGGGGCTCGATGAAGCTGTCGGCGCTCGACGCGCTCCCCCTGCTAGCCGAAAAAGGCGTCAAGGCGAACTTCGTGCACTTCACGCACCTCTACCCGCTCGATGAGGAGGCGGTGAAGAAGGCTCTCGGCCACGCGAAAAAGCTCGTCCTGCTCGAGAACAACTCGAGCGCGCAGTTTGCAGGGGTGCTCCGCCAGTTCACCGGAATCCAGATGGATTTCCACATACTCAAATATGACGGAAGGCCGCTCTTCCCCGAGCAGATAGCCGAAGAGGTCGGGAAGCTGAAGAAGGCAGGATACAAGGGGGAAAAGGAGATAGTCGTCGTGGAAAAAGAGGACCTCGAGTACTATCATCCCCAGAGGCACGGATTGTAGGTGATAATTATGGTTGCATTGACCGATTTCGCGGTAAAGGAAAAGACGCAATGGTGCACCGGGTGCGGGGATTTCGCCATAGTCGGCGCGCTCAAGCAGGCGCTTGCCGAGCTGCAGATACCGAACCACCAGACGGTAATCTCATCCGGAATAGGGTGCAGCGGCAAGGTCCCGCACTACATCAACGTCTATGGGTTCGAGGGCCTGCATGGCAGGTCGCTCCCGGTGGCATCCGGAATAAAGCTCGCCAACAACAAGCTGAACGTGATAGCGATGGGCGGCGACGGGGACGGCTACGGGATAGGCGCCGGCCACTTCGTCCACATCATGAGGAGGAATTACGACATAGCCTACATAGTCCATGACAACCAGATTTACGGCCTCACGACCGGGCAGGCGTCCCCGACTACGCAGCCGGGGATGAGGACCAAGACCACGCCCGGCGGCGTGATAGAAAGCCAGTTCGTCCCCACGGCCGCAGCGATAGTCGGGGGCGCGACGTGGGTCGGAAGGGCGTTTGCCGGGGACATAATCCACCTCAAGACCATGATGAAGGAGGCGATAGCGCACAGGGGGTTTGCGCTCCTCGATGTCCTCCAGCCCTGCGTCACTTTCAACAAGCTCAACACATACGACTTCTTCACAAAGAGGTGCTACAAGCTCCAGGACGCTGGCCACGACACATCGGACAGGTTCAAGGCGCTCGAGAAGGCCTACGAGGACCAGACGAGCAACTATGAAAAGATACCGGTAGGCGTATTCTACAAGGCCGACAGGCCGACTTACGAGGACAGCATCCCGTGGATAAAGGACAAGGCGCTCTGCGAGCACTCGCTCGACAACATAGACATATCCTCCGCGTATGCAGACCTGGAGTGAGATTAGTTTTGTTTTTTAAAGTGTTTCAATTAAAGTAATATTATGACTCGCAATCTTCATGCCCAGCCCGCGACAGGACAGGCAGCAAGGAAGGCCGCTTCAGCGGCATTTGCAGGGGCCGCCCTGCTGACATCTTCCCCTGGACTTGCAGAGGAGCCGCAAAGGAGCGAGGAAAGGCGCGAAGATGGCAGGAAGCCGGGGGGAATCTTCCCGAACAACTTTTCAGTCAGCTTCCGCAGCCATGTCTTTCCGGAGCTTGCGGATTCGTCCTCAGGATACACCACCGATTTTGGAATGCTCGCGCGGATCAGTATGGGAAAATCGTGGGGGTTTGCAGCCGGCGGCTCGGTCAACACGCTCAACCTCCTCGGCAGCATGGGCAGGACGAAGGTGAGCTCGGGCGAATTCGAGGCCGGGGCGTATTACCAGAGGGGTAAGCACACGGTCTTCGGGCTCGTTTCCGGCGGCTTCACGAGGCTGGAGACGGTTCCCGGTGCAGATGGAAAATCATACTTCGTAGCGGATGCCCCCAAGGCCGGACTGAAAGCTGGATACGACTATGACCGGATGTTCGGGGCAATGGTCGCCGTTGACGCCAGCCCGTTCAACCCCCTCTCTCTCACATTGACAGGCAGGTCGCCCTACGGATGGGTGGACGAGGCCAAGCCGGGCCTGAGTTTCGAGCTGGGGTGGCTCAGGGTTCCGAACGGGTCGGCGGACGGCTTTTTCGACACGGCCTCGCTCAGCGCGACGCTGAGGGTGCCGATAGTGAAAATCGGCCGGTTCATGCCGCAGTCAATCACAATTGCTGATGGCGACATCTCGTCCGGGAAGCCGAACGTGTATTTCGGAGGCACCATCCAGACAGACGTGAAGGACGGGTTCAGCTTCGAGACGGGTGCAGCGGAGTCCATAAGGGGGACCATCCTGCTCATCCTGACCCTGAGCGGCTAGAACCCCTGGCCCAGTATCTCGTTCGACTCTGACAGGATCTTCTTCTCGTCGGCGAACATGATTTGCCGGCTCTCGAGGAGCACTTTCCCGTTGCAGACGACGCTGTCCACGCATGAGGCCCCGGCCGAAAGCACCACTTGGGTTATCAGGTCGTTGCGCGGGGCGAACCGGGTCGCCCGCGAATCCAGGAGGAGGATGTCGGCCTTCCTTCCGACCGCGAGCGTGCCTATATCGGCCCCGAGGCCGACCGCCGCTGCCCCGCCGCAGGTCGCCATGTTGAACGCATCGTGGGGGTGGAGCGGGTCGGGCTCGCCGGTCCGGACTTTCTGGGCGAGGACCGAGAGGCGCATCTGGTCGAACATGCTCAAATTGCAGTATGCGCCCATGTCGCTCCCGAGGCCTACGGAAAGCTTCTTTCCGAGCATCGCGGGCACGTCCGCTATCCCGCTCGAGAGCATCATGTTCGAGCCCGGGCAGTGGGACACCGAGGTTTTCGTGCGCGCAAGGAGCTCCAGGTCGATTTGCGAGAGGTGGACGCAGTGGGCAAGGAGCGTTTTTTGCCCGAGGAGCCCGAGGGAGCTGAGGTGGCGGATGGCCCCCACGCCGTGCTCCTTCCTGTCGGTCTTCAGCTCGTCCTTGTTCTCGTGCGCGTGCGTGGTTATGAGCGTGCCGTATTTTTCCGACAGCTCGCGGCACCCGGCAAGCAGGCTGTCGCTCGAGGTCATGCAGAACCGCGGCGCGATTACCGGCCGCGCAAGGCCGGGGGATTTCCCGTATTTCCTGACGAGCCGCTCGGTCTCCCGGAGGCAGTGGTCCGTGTCCTCCTTCAGCTCGGGGGGCGAATTGCGGTCCATCATCGTCTTTCCTATCAGGCCGCGCAGGCCGAACCATTCGGCCACCATGAACGCTTCCTCGGTGTGCCTGACCGAGGTGTAGTCCACGAAGGTGGTCACGCCGCTCTTAACCATCTCGAGGTATGCAAGCTGGGCGCATGCCTTCGCCTTCTCCTTCGTAAGGGAGCCCTCGAACTTCCAGATGTATCTCTTGAGCCAGTCGAGGAGCGAACTTCCCGTGGCGAGGCCGCGGGTGCCTATCTGGTAGCTGTGCAGGTGCGTATCTATGAAAGAGGGCGAGAGAACCATGTCCGGGCCGCCGAGGGTGTCTGTAAACTTGTACCTTTTCCGCATCTCGGATGTCTTCCCGATGTCCGCTATCCTGTCGCGGTCGACCGCGATTGAAACGTCCTTTTCTATGCCACGGTCAGTTATCGCGAATCCACCGCAGATTTCAAGCATGTGAAGGAATCATTGGCGGGATTAAAAAATTTTGTCAAGCGTTAAAAATCCGGGACGGGAATATCATCCGTGGAACTGATACCGAGGGCCTACCAGCTTGCAATCTACAACTCGATAGTCCAGCACGGGAACACGCTTGTCGTGCTCCCGACGGGCCTGGGCAAGACCCTCATCGCGCTCATGCTCATCAGGGACAGGATGAAGATAGGGAGGTGCCTCTTCCTCACGCCGACAAAGCCCCTCGCCAAGCAGCATCAGCACTCGCTGATGAAGACGCTCGGCCTGAGCGGCAAGAACGTCGCGCTCGTAACTGGCGAGATAGCCCCCGGCAAAAGGAAGGAGCAGTACATCACCGATGTAATCATCAGCACACCGCAGACCATCAGGAACGATATCGAGACGGGCGTGCTCGAGCCGAAATTCTCATTGGTGGTCTTCGACGAGTGCCACCGCTCGGTAGGGGATTATGCATACACGTACGTCGCGGAGAAGACAGCCGGGGAGGGAACGCTGTTCGTCGGCCTCACCGCTTCGCCCGGGGGGCGGATGGACCGCATCAGGGAGGTCATGGGCTCGCTGAAGATAGGCAACGTCGAGATACGCGGTCACGAGGACCCGGACGTCGCCCCGTACGTCCAGAAGAGCACGGTGACATGGATACCGGTGATGCTCTCGGACCACTTCAAGGCAATCAAATTCGAGCTGGACAAAATGACCGGAGTGCACGCCCAGAGGCTCGCCGGGATGGGATTCCCCCCGCCCCTCAAGCACAAGGGGAAGTTCATGCAGCTGCGCCAGCGCATCCTGAACATCCCGCACAACATAAAGTATCCGGCGCTCGTCCAGTACTCGATTCTCCTCCACCTCCTTCACATGACCGAGCTCCTCGAGACGCAGGGAGTGTATCCCCTGCGCGAATACCTGAAGAAGCTCGAGGAGAAGGAGAGCAAGTCCGCGAAGATGCTCCTTAACGAGGAAGGCATCGCGAGGGTGAAAACGCTCGCCGAGAAGGACGAGGACCACCCCAAGATGCCCGTGCTTGTGAACACGGTAAAGAGGCTCGCCGGGCAGAGGCTCATCGTCTTTGTCCAATACCGCTCCCAGATTTCCAGGATAGAGACTGTGCTGAAGGAGCATGGCATCAGGGCGAAGATGTTCGTCGGGAAGAAGGACGGGGTGACACGGAAGGCGCAGGAGGAGACGATAGCCGGGTTCCGCGAGGGCGCATTCGACGTCCTCGTTGCAAGCAGCATAGGCGAGGAGGGGCTCGACATCCCCGCCGTCGACACGGTCATATTCTACGAGCCGGTGCCGAGCGAAATCCGGAGCATCCAGAGGAGGGGCAGGGCCGCGAGGCTCAAGGAAGGTCAGGTCATCGTCCTCATGACGAAGGGGACGCGGGACGAGTTCTACTACCACGCGTCCGAGAGCCGAGAGAAGAAGATGAAAGGCATACTGCGCGGGATGCAGAGGGCCAAGAAAACGGGCTACGAAAGCGCGGACAAGCTTGCGGATAAGGGCGGACTGGAAGATGCCGAGCGCAAGGAAAAAACTAAACTCGAAGGGCAGACCAAAATGGTGGACTTCTAGCTTTTCTTCACCCTCGACACGCTCGTCTCCAGGATGAAAGCGAGCTCCTCCTCGGAAAGCTCGTAGAAGTCCATCAGCTGCTGCGAATTTTTGCTCCCGAAGTCCTTGAGGAGCGGGAGGTATTCCAGCGCGTCCCTGCGGTTCGCGTGCACCTTCCTGCCGATTTTGGTCCCGATTGACTTGAGCATGTTCCTGCGCTCCATCGACTGCGACATCGCGCGGAGCCAGGTAGGGAAATTATACTTGGTGAATTTCCTGTAAGGTGCCGCCTTTGCAAGCGCGACCCCTGCCGTCGCAAGGTCTATGGAATACTTGAGGAGCACCCAGTTCTGTTTCCGGATGCGGCCGTCGAACACGTCGGCCTTCGAAAGCGAGTCGTATGCCGCCGCTATTTCCTCCGGCTTCTCGTACTCGTACGGTATGTTCTCGTCTATCCAAAGCTTCAGGAGGTCGTAGTCGACACTCGAGCCGACCGCTTCCTTTGCCCCGGAATATGTGTCGGCCTTCAGGACGCCCCGCACCACCTCGAAGATGTCCTTTTCCGCGACCCGGTCGGACGGCCCGAGCCTCTGGAGGTCGTTGAGGGCGGCGCGCATGTCGCCGTGCGACCGCTCGGCAATCGCCTCGAGGCGCTCGGCAGGCAGGTCCAGCTTCTCGGCCCGCGAAACCTGGTCGAGGTGCTTTTTCACGCTCAGCTTGTTTATCCTTTTCAGCTCGACAAGCTCGCATTCGCTCCGGATGGGCGAGAGGTCCTTTTCCCATGCGTTAGTAGCGGTGACTATGGTGGGGCAGTTCGACTCGGCAAGGAAATTCTTGATTGCAGTTCCCCCGCCGCTGTCCTTCCTGCCCGCGAGGACGTCCGCATCGTCAATCAGGACGAGGCGCATCCTTCCGAAGAGCGTGCCTGCAAGCGACGAGCCCCCTAGGACGCGCTCTACGCGGCCCTTGTTCCGGAGCTCGCTCGCGTTCATCTCGACTATGTCGAGGCCGTACTCGGCCCCGAGGGCGTACGCGAGGCCCGTCTTCCCGACCCCGGGCGGCCCCCACACGAGGAGCGGCTTCCTCGACTTGCCGCTCATCCACTGGAGCATCCACTGCCTGACGTACTCTATCTTCTCAGTGTTGCCTAGGATTTCCCCGAGCTTTTTCGGGGCGTACTTGTTCGTGAGCAGCATCATACCTTCACTTCCCAGAACGAGGCGACTTCCCGCTCGGGCGAGCCTGAAACTACGGTCCGCTCTTTCTTATCAAGAATCCAATTATATTTGTTCCACCTGAACCGCTCGTCCATGTAGATGACCGAAACGCGGTCGGATTCCTTCCTCCGCGCGCGCCCTGCGGCCTGGAGCGCCTTTATCGTGCCCGGGTAGAGGTAGCCGTAGTCCCATCCCCGGCCGAACTTCTCGTCGTAATAGTCAATAAGCGCCTGCGTCTCGAGGCCCATCTCCTCGAGCGCGACGCCGACGATGACCACGGTCTTGATCTGGCCCTCCGGGTAATCCACCCCCTCGGAAAGCGAGCCGCCCTGCACCCCGCAGAGCACCCCGCCCCCCTTGAACTCGCGCAGCATATCCCGGACTTCGGCCGGCTTCATGCCCGGCCTCTGGACTATCAGGTTCCGCGAGAGCACCATCGGTAGCACGCTCTTCATCACCCCGTACGAGGGGAAGAACACCGCGACGCCGCCCGGAGTCCTCGCTATTACTGAGTCCAGTTTCTTCGCTATCGCGCAGAATTCCTCGTCGCTCCGCCTCGAGAAGCGGGTGGTCACGTCGTCGCAAACGATGTTCACTATCCCAGAGCGCGGGAAGGGCGAAGGGTAGGATTTCATGAGCGTCTTTTCGGGCGCGAGGCCGAGGATGTCCCGGTGCATCTCGAGGGGGAGGAGCGTCCCGCTCATCAGGACCGAGCCTGCGCACTCGTTCAGGATGGCCGTCGCGGGCGACGGGTCGAGCAGTTTCCGCGAAAGCTGGTAGCTCTCGCCCTTCCTTTTCAGTATCCGGACGCTCCGGTCCTCCATGCCCCACTCGGCAAGGAACCGCGCGAGCCGCAGGCATGCGCTCTTGCGCCCGGTCTTCTCCACGAATTTCTCGCCGGTGTCCTCGAGCTTCGCGACCGCCTCCTCCACCGAAAGCCCGAACATCTCGATGAACGAGTGGAACTCGTCCGGACGTATGACGCACTCGCGCTTCTCGAGGAGGCGCGTCGCGCCCCAGCGGACCCACTCCTCCTCCACCGGGCCGGCGTCGAGGCCCAAAAAGCGCATCTCCTTGCCCATCCTCGCGAAAGTGAACGTGTTTATCGAGCGGGACATGCTCGAGCGAATCCGCGGGGCGAGGTTGTGCGCCTCGTCCACGATTACGACCGCATCCTCGACGCGCTTCTTGATTTTCATCAGGAACACGTCTCGTATCGCCGGCACCATGAGGTGGTAGTAGTCGGCGATTATGACGTTCGACACGGATGCGAGCTTCAGCAGCCACTCGTACGGGCAGCATTTTTTTGCGCGCCCGAGCGCGACCATCTCCGAGTGGTCCTTGCCCGCGCCGTAGTCCTCTAGCACCACCTTGAAGCGCGACTCGGCGAGGGCCTCTGCCACCCTGCCATGGCCCCGGGCGTTCGAGTAGAACTCGCACTGCTTGTCCTTCCGCTTTTTCGCGCATGCGCTGTGGAAGCTCTCGTTGTCGAGCGGGAGGAGAGACTCGTCGATGCAGCAGTGGGAGCGGCCGAGCACGTCCACGGCGCGGATGTCCAGGTTGTTCTTCTTCGCGATGCCCCGCGCGGCTTCCATCGCGATGCGGTGCTGGGAGATTTTGGGGGTGAGGAAGAAGACCGTGCGGTCGGTCTCGAGCGCGTGCGTTATTGCCGCGGAGAGCGAGGCGTCGGTCTTGCCGAGGCCGGTTGGCGCCTGCGCCATGAAGTTCCTGCCCTCGGAGAGCGCGGCGTAGATGTCCTCCATCAGGTCCTTCTGGAAGGGACGGACCGAGTCGTGCCTGAAATGGAGGGCCATGGCTTCCGTTCGCAGTGAAACAATATAACGGGAGCAGGAGGTCGTTTCCGCAAATGTTATTATTGTTCTATGGCATTTCAAAAGCATGAAGATACTTCTCGTCGGTAGCGGAGCGCGGGAGAACATGCTGGCCGAGCAGCTCGCGCGGAGCTCGGAGCTCTACGTCGCCATGGAAAGGCGGAACCCCGGGATAGAGAAGGCCTCCCAGAAGTGCTTCGTGTGCGACTACTCCAACATAGAGGCGATAGGCGGGTGGGCGATAAGGGAGAACCTCGACATCGCGCTCGTGACCTCTGAAAACGCGCTCAACAAGGGCCTATCCGACGCGCTCGCGGACGCCGGGCTGAGGGTCGTGTCGCCGCCGAGCGCCGGAAGCGTCATTGGGGAGAGCGCGCTCTACGCGAACAACCTGATGAGGGCCGCGGGGATACGCACGCCGAGGCTCATTTCGTGCTCGAAGGAAAGCGAAGTCGCCGCGGCGATGAAGGAGATTCCAAGGAGCGTCATCAAGCCCTCGGTCAAGGTGGACTGGAAAGGGACGAAATTCTCCGAAACGGACCTCAAGGCCAATGATGCGGTGAAATACGCGAAAAAGCTCATCAAGGCCCACGGCTCTGCCGTCGTGGAGGAAATCATCGACGGGGAGGGGTTCTCGCTCCAGGGGATAACGGACGGCAAGACGCTTTCGGCGATGCCCCCGGTGCACACGGTCAAGAGGGCCAAGGAAGGGAACCAGGGCGAACTCACAGAGGGCATGGGCGGGTTCTCGGCAGGCAGGCTGCTTCCGTTCATGAAGCAGGAGGACCTCGACTATGCGCGCGCCGCGCTCTGGAAGGTTGTTTCCGCGCTGAAAGGGAAGGGCGTGGATTACCGCGGGCCGATCCGGGGCGAGTTCATGGTCAGCCGCACCGGCACGATGATGCTGGACGTGTATGCGACTTTCGGCGAGATGGACACCCTCAACGGATTCATGCTCCTGCGGACGCAGATGAGCGAGGTTCTGCGCTCTGTCGCAGAAGGCTCGCTCGTGCCGCTCTCGTTCATGGAGAAGGCGACAGTGGTGAAGTACCTGGTCCCCGAGGGCTACCCCGGGAAGGCGAAGAAAAGCGAAATAGTCATTGACGAGCGCGCGCTCTGGAACAACGGCGCGAAGGCGGTTTTCGAGTCGGTTGAAAGCAGGGACGGGAAGCTTTTGAGCGGCAATGGAAGGGCGCTTGCGGTCTGCGCGAGCGGGCTGGATTTGGGCGAGGCCGAGAGGAAGGCCGAGTCGGCAGCGTCCTCGGTCGGGGGCGCGCTCTACCACAGGAGGGACATCGCCGCGCCGGACTACATCAGCCGGGCCGTGAAGCACGTCGCGCTCCTGCGGAGCAGCTGACATGAAGTTCCTTTACGACGCCCCGGCACTGATGCACAAGGGGGCGATAATAGTAGGCGACACTCACTTCGGGATGGAAGAGAAGCTGAGGCGCAGGGGAATATACGACGAGAACTTCAGCGAGCGGCTTTACGGGAAGCTCAAGTCGCTGGTTCTCGAGCACAAGGCATCGCAGGTCATCTTCCTCGGCGACGTGAAGGAGGAAGTGACCATGCTCGACCGCAGGACCGCGGACGTGCTCTCGAAATTGTCCATGCTCTGCAAGGTCACCGTGGTGCGCGGGAACCATGACGGCGGGATTGAAGCGCGGGGCGCCCTCGAAGTCGCGCCTGCAGAGGGGATTGTTTATGAGGGCCTCGGGCTCGTGCACGGGCACTCGTGGCCGGGCGATGCGCTCGTGCAGTGCGAGTACCTTGTCATGGGGCACCAGCATCCGATGATAGCGATAGAGGACGCGTTCGGGAGGACGCACCGCGAGCCGGCATGGTTCATCGCTCCGTGCAACCCGGAGGGCATGGCGCAAAGGTACGGAAAGTTCAACATGGACATCAGGCTCGTTTTAATGCCAGCGTTCAACCCGCTGGTCGGCTCCACGCTGAATTACGACGAAAAAGAGCATTTGGGCCCGATTCTTAACAACAAATTATTTAAACTAGACGATGCTATAGTATTCCGTCTGGACGGAACTTGTCTGGGAAAATTCGGAAACATTTGAGGCGACCACATGGGCAACAACAGACGCGGAAGGCAAAAACTTGAAACATGTGCATCATGCGGAAGGGCTGTGCCCCGCGGAAAGGCAGTGGAGTATAGTTCCAGGACTCATTTCACAACGGACCTCAAGGAAGACAATGTCAGCTACACGGGCTTTGTCGACCAGTACTACTGCATAAGCTGCGCCAAGCACAGGAAGATATTCGAAAAGAAGAAGCAGCAGGCGCAGCGGCTCAAGGAAAAGAGGTCGCTCTATGGGTGAGATATCCTTTGAAGGACGGACATACGTGGTTCTCAAAGAGGATATCGGAAACGTGCCCTTGATAATCGTGAAGGCAAGGAAAGGGTACATCGCCTGCAGCTACATAGACAAGGAGACCGCGGAAAAGGTCGGGGACATAGCGGCGTTCGTTTCGGGTGTCAAGAGCCTTGACGACCTGAAGAAGGCCAAGATAAGGGAAACCACGACCTGGGCCGAGGATTTGGGCATCCGCGAGGGAATGAGCGTGAAGAAGGCCCTCGAGCTGATGGACATCGGCGAGTAATTTTTTCCGGTAAATAGTCTTTTTTTGTAATATTTTAAGGCTCAGCCCGTGCGTCGCTTATTCCCGAACACAACTGCACCGACCACCATCAATGGGAGCACGAAGATTATCGCGCAGATGTTGTTCGGGTTGCTCGTGTAGTAGTTCTCAGGAGCGAGCATGGCAAGGCGCCCCACCTCGTCTATGCACGTCTCCTTGGTGACGCGGTCCCCGAAAAGGGCCGAGCCGTAGTCGTCGTGCTGGGTTATCCATGCGCATATGCCGGGGTCGCGGGTTATCTTGGCCACATCATAGAAGCAGGAGTTCGAGACCATCTCCGCCTTTTTCCGGATGTCGCTCCCGTCGCGGTCCACCGACCCCCCGAAGCGCGTCCAGATGCGGTCGCAGATGTTCCTCGCCTCTTCAGGGTTGCCGAGGTAGGCCGCGGTTATCCCCGCCGCGTGGTAGCACTGGACCTTCATCGAGTTATAGCCGACCGGAATCTCCTGCTCGCAGTCCTCGACCGACTTGAGCCCGAGGTGGCTCTGCTGGGAGCATCCGGCGATGAAAAAAAATGCGGCCAAGAGAAGGATTGCCCATCTCACTCTGATCCCTGCTCCTTTTCGGCATAGGGCATGAGGAGTTTCTTGGCCTTCGCGAGGACGATTCGGATTTCCTTCTCGTTCTTGGCCCCTGCGCAGATGACCTTCCCGTTCTTGAAAAGGAGAAGCGAGGCTTTCGGTTCCTTGAACTTGAGGATTGCGCCCGGGAACTGCTCCGGCTCGTACTCGACGTCCTTTATCTTGTAGGCTATCTTGTAGAGGTCGAGCTCGAGGCCCAATGAGGCCGATGCGACTATGTTCGTTATGTCGATTTTCGGCTTCTTGGTCTTTGTTATCCTCTTCGCGTAAGGCGTGAGCATCTTTATGGTCTTCTGGATGGTCTTCTCGATGAGCTCCCTCTTCTTGCAGCCGACGCACACGACCTTCCCGTTCTTGAAAAGGAGAAGCGAGGCCTTGGGGTCCTTGAACTTGAGTATCGCTCCGGGGAACTGCTCCGGCTCGTACTCGATTTCAGGAATCTTGTTCGCCAGGGCGTAGAGGTCGAGCTCGAGGCCGAGCGAGGCCGATGCGACCATGTTGGTTATTACGAATTCGGGTTGTTTGGACAATACACCACCTCTTAGGAGCGCCTAAGTTGATAAACATTTATAAATGAAGCAATTATTTATAAAGACTTTCCATTATTACCTCATAAAACTAATTGCTTGTGATACCAATGGTCAAAATGTCAAGGGGAGCCTTCGCTCGCAGGACGAGGAAGCTTGCAGGAAAGACGGGGATTACGGTCGCCCAGCTCGTGAAGACGTTCAGCGTCGGCGACAAGGTCATAATCAGCCCGAAGGCGAAATTCGAGGGGCTTCCGCACCTCCGGTACGCGAGCAGGCACGGGATAATCAGGGAGAAGAGGGGCAAGAGCTACGTGGTCGAGGTCGGGGACTTCAACAAGAGGAAGAATGTCATTGTCGGCCCGGTCCACCTCAAGCTCGCCTCATAAGGTGATTCTGATGGACATCAAATCCTCAAAGCCAATATCGGTCAGCGAGGCCAAGGAAATACTCGCCAAGAGGAAGGAGGACGGGGAGCTCGGATACGAGCAGTCCCAGGCCCTCGAAAGCACCGACAAGTTCGGCAAATACGACAGCGCCAAAGTGAAGAAGCTGGTCGAGCTTATTCTCGAGACAGGAAAAGTCAGCCACGAGCTTGCAGTCAAGATAGTGGACGTGATGCCGGACAATCCCGCAACCCTTAAAGCTGTTCTTGTGAAGGATAAGGTAGAGCTGTCCGATGAAGAGATAGCCAGTATAATCAAGGAACTCGGCTGACGGGAGGGTACGGCTATGGAAGACAATGCATGGGTCATCGAGTATCTGCCATCAGGGCGTGCCGATGCCATAAGGAAGGAGCCTATGGTCCAGCTCCTCGGAGTCAAGTTCTTCACTCTTCTGGAGGCAACCATCAACCCCACCGCAGCGATAGTCATGGGCCAGAAGGTCTATGTCGGCAAGGAGGGGCGCAAGGAAATCTCCCACATCAAGGGAAGGATAAAATACGAGGACTTGACGCACGGCGCTAGGGAATTCCTGCCCACGATGCTCAAGAAGGCGATAGAGGAGAGGGAAGCGGACTTCGTCGCATTCATAAACAACTCCAGGCCGATTTCCATAAGGGTCCACACGCTGGACCTCCTTCCCGGCATAGGGAAGAAGAACATGGAGGCCCTGCTCAAGGAGCGGGAGGCCAGGCCCTTTGAGTCGTTCAAGGACATACACACGCGCGTCCCCACGCTCGCCGACCCGGTCGGAGTCTTCGTCCACAGGATAATAAGCGAGCTCGAGGGCAAGGAGAAATACTACTTATTCACAAAGCCGCCGTTCCAGCCCCGGCCCTACGGACGATAGGATGCGCAATGCGATACTCGCCCTCCTGATAATAGGCATCTGCAGCGCCGGCTACGAGGCGGCATACGATTCCAACCTCTCGGCAGTGATGGTCAAGGTCTACGGCCAGATGGACATAAACGGCTCGTACGAAGATTTCCTCTCGAGGCACACCCTCGTCGTGCTCGGAAGCGACATGGACCTCGGCGAGAGGGCTCTCCTCGAGACCGTGAGGGCCGAGAACGGCTGGTTCTCGAAAGCGAGGCAGAGCAACGACAGCAACGGCACGCTCCCGGGCATTGAGGCAGGGGACTATTCGCTCGTGGTGCTCATCGGAGGCCCGGCCCAGAACAACATAACGAAAGTCGCGAACAAAAGCGCGTGGTTCAACGAGACCTACAAGGTCGAAGGCGGATTCTTCGTCGAGACCGGCAGGCTCGGGAACACGCTAGTGCTTTCAATCTCAAGCAGGAAGGGGTACGACGAGAGGCCCAACGCAGGGGTAGCATTGTCGCCCCTCAACGCATTCATGCCCAAGGAGTTCGTTCCCCTCGCGGCAACCGGAATCTCCGTCTTCGCCCTTGCGATTATCAGCCTCGTGAGGACCGTCTTCGAGTTCAAGGCCCTCGACATAGGGCGCAAGGGGAAGAAAGTCGGTGAGGGGGCGGCGTATTATCGGGGCATCAACCTGACCGAGGCCGGGGCGGTCGTCGGCGCGTCAGTTATCCTCGGCGTGTCGATAAGCTGGCAGTATTTCGGAACCGACTTTTTGAAGTGGATAGCGATAAACAGCATCATCTGCCTATTTGCGGCCATAATGCACGAGCTGACCCACCGCGCTTTCGCATACGCGTTCAAGCTGAAGATAGAATACCGGTTCTGGCCGGCAGGCTCGGTGCTGACCCTCATCAGCTCGTACCTCGGGAACGCATTCTCGATTCAGGGGTTCCTGCTCGAGGACATAGAGCCGGACGTGCCCCGCTGGAAGGTAGGGCTGATGAAGCTTTCCGCGCCGCTTGTCAGCACGGCCATCATGGTTATTTTCGCATTGCTCAACTACGAGTCGCCCTCTCTGATCTACCAGACCATCTACTCGACGAGCGGCCTGTGGGCGATGGCCGAGATACTCCCGTTCGGGGGATTGGATGGCAAGGACATAAAGGACTGGAGCCACACGGTGTGGTTTTTGGCCTTTACAGTCATAAGCGGCTGCTACGTGGCCGTCACGTTCCTGCTCTGATTTTAAATCCGGGCGGCGAATTTTCCCTAATGAAGGCACTTTTGGTTTTCGCGCTCATCGCCGCGGCCGCTTTCGCCGAGCAGGGCCCCGAGGACCAGATGGACGGGTGCCTGAAAGGATGCTGCATGGATGCCGGCGGCGCGTGGGATGGGGCGGACAACATTTGCGACATCAATGAGACGGCGCGGGAATCCGGGCCGCTCTCCAAGTGCCAGCTGAACTGCGTCTACTCCACGACGGGAGTGGAGGCGAAGGGCCCGGGGTGCTGCGCGCCCGCGATGATGCTCATCGCGCTTGCCGGGGCGGCCCTATGGGTGAGAAAGTGAGCCGGATAGCGGCAGAGCTTGCCAGATACGCCGACCCGGAGAAGGCGAGGGTGCTTTCGGGCTTCTTCAAGACAGGCAAGGGGGAGTACGGGGAGGGGGACGTCTTCATCGGGGTAAAGGTTCCCGAATCCCGCAGGGTCGCGAGGATGTTCAGGGACGCCGACTTAGCCGCGGTGAAGCAGCTCCTCGGGAGCGAAATCCACGAGCACAGGCTCACGGGCTTCCTCATCCTCGTCGACAAGTTCAACGCCGGCGATGAGCGCGCGAAGCGCGCCATCTACGCATTCTACATGGAGAACAGGGGGAGGGCGAACAACTGGGACCTCGTGGACTTGAGCGCGGACAAAATCGTCGGCGAATACCTCCTCGAGCGGGACAAGGATGTCCTTTACCGGTTCGCGAAGTCTGAAGACGTCTGGGAACGGAGGATAGCGATAGTTTCAACATTCGCTTTCATAAAAAAGGGCAGGTTCGGCGACACTCTCAAAATAGCGGAAATGCTCCTTCGGGACAAACACGACCTGATACACAAGGCCGCGGGCTGGATGCTGAGGGAGGTCGGCAAGCGGGGCGGGCTTGGCAAGGAGAAGAAATTTTTGGATAAATACTGCCGTAAAATGCCCCGGACCATGCTGAGGTATGCCATCGAGAGGTTCCCTGAGCGCGAGAGGAAAAAATACCTCGGCTAGAAGAGGCGCTCCACTCGCTCGATGCAGTTCGAGAGGGCGTCGGCGAACTCGCCTGCGGACTGGTATCGCCTCGCCGGGTCCCGCGCAAGGGCGCGCATCACGGCATAGGACAGCGCAGGCTCGATTCCCGGAGCCGCGCGCGAAAGAGGAATGGGGTCCATCGTGCGGTGGGCGTGCATTATCCCCTCGTCGTTCGAGGGCCCGGTCGCATAGGGCGTGCTGCCCGAAAGATACATGTACGCAATCACTCCCAGCGAGAATATGTCGGCCCTTGCGTCAATCTTCGTGCCCGGGACTGTCTGCTCGGGGGCCATGAAGTCCGGCCGCCCCACGTGGCGGTCTGCGCCCAGGTCGGGCAGGCCCGGGACGTATGCGACGCCGAAATCGAGCACGCTGAGCATCTTCCTGTCCTGGCGCATCACGAGGTTAGCCGGGCATATGTCGCGGTGTATTATCCCCTGCCGGTGGGCCTCTGCGAGGGTTTGGCAGGCCGAGATTGTGAGCCTTACGACGCATGCCTCGCGCTCGTCGAGAATGTTATTGAGGTTGTAGCGAATCCCGCTCACGTATTCCATAGCGAGGTACGGCTCGTCCCCTTCGAGCGCGAAGCTTATCAATGAGGGAATGCCGGGATGTTTCAGGCTCGAGAGCGCGGCGGCCTCTACGGCGAGGCTTGCCATTGTGCGCGGATTGGCCGGGTCCTTCGGACGCTTGAGGGCGGCCTTCTGCCTGAGGCTGATGTCGGCGGCGAGCTGGACCACGAAAGCCCCCTCGTTGCCGAGAATACGGCCAGGCCTGAAGCGGCCACCGACGGTAGCGACTAGGTCGGGGTGCGCTTTCATGGCCTGGCTCATTACGATATTATGGCCGATAGGATTTTTATATCATGATATTTCATTATCTAACACGTAAATTCGCCATTTTCTTGGCAACCATCACCGCGCCGAGCTCGCCGAAGCCCCGCTCGCGGATGACTTCGGCGTATTTCGACCGGCTTTCTGCGTCGAAGACGAATCCCGCGTTGGTGAGGTTCTCCACCCTCTTCGAGACGCGCTCGTGGCACTGGAGGAGGAACTCCGGACACTTCTTTCCCTCTTCGGAGAACCGCTTGCCGAGCTCGAGCCAGTATTTCATGCTCCCGACGTCGGCCCTGCGCTCGCTTTCAGTGTGACCCTTGTACGCGTCATAGAGGTCCATGAGGCTGAGGGAGAAGCGTTCCCTGAACTCTCCCAGCGCCTTCCGTTCCGTGAGGAGCGGGCCCCTTCCCCCGAGCACGAAATCGGTGACCGCTTTAGCGGTTTCCTCGTCGTGAGGATTCTGCAGGAGGTAGTATATCCAATAGACCCTCGCCGGGTGCTCGTAGTTGCTCTCGTGCCAGTCCCCGCTTATGAAAGGCATTCCTGGAAACAGCACTCTCCGGATTTGGGCCAGGTGCGGGTTGAAAGATTCGTGGTGGATCGCCGCATTCGATATGATGATGTCAAAGCTGTCATCGTCGAAATCCGCGAGCTTATCTACGCTTCCATGAACCAGCCGGAGATTGAGCGAGCCTTCATAGGACGTCCCGCGAATGAATGATCTTATCCGCCCTTCCGCGGTTTCGAGCCTCTTTGCCGAGGGCTCGAGAAGAACGAGATTGCGGGTTTGGGCCTCTGAATCCCGATCCGTATCCAAAAATGCAAGTGAGGTGTCGCCAGCCCCTGCGCCTATGTCAAGGACACTCGGCCCGTCGAATCTTTCAATCAGCACCTCTGAAGCATACTGGCCTATTTTCGCATTCATCAGGGCGTTCGTGTCGGCCAGGCCCGCCTTCTCCGACGCTTCGGCTATCATGTGGTTCATCGAACCGTCTGTATCGGCCCATTCGACGCTGAATGCCTTTTTCGACTCGGAAACCAGCCAGTCGATGTTTTCGGGCGCGATTGTTATACCCCAGTTCGGATAGGAATAGGCATGCGTCCTCAAGAGGCTTCCAAGGCGCACCGGCGCCCAGTCCAATAAGCCCTGCGCGTCGGCATTCAGCTGCTCTATCTCAGAAATCTTCGTAAGCAATATCCCACCCGCAATGAGATTGTATCGAAGCGAATTAAAACCTAGTTTTTCAGGAATTCACACAATTGCAAACCCGGAGGGTTTGCCAAATGACAAAAATGGGCTCACCCAGGATCGAACTGGGGATCTTCGCTGTTCCGAACTTTTGGGAAAAGTTCGATCAAAACCGGTTGCTGATTTGCGCCGGAGGCGCAAATGTCTCAGACCGAAACCCGGAAGGGTTTCGCAACATCCCGGTTTTTGTCAAACTTTTTTCCAAAAAGTTTGTAAGAGCGACGTCTTAACCATTGCCGGCAATTGAACAGGGCAGTTCAAGGCACTCGACTATGAGCCCGGAATACATTAACTAGCCCAAGTATGTTTTTATTACCTTTTTGCAGCTCCCGCAGAAGGCCGTGCCCTTGAAATCCACGTCCGCAACCGAGTTCGAGTACACCATGACGCATTTTTTGTCCTCGCAGTGCGGAAGGCCGAGCGTATGGCCTATCTCGTGTATGGCCTCCTTGAGGAGGCGCTCCTTGAAGAGCGCGCGGGCCTTCTCAGGGTCCTTGAGGGGCCCGTAGAACCTCGGGTCGAGCCTTGCCATGGAGACGATGCATGAGCGCCTTCCGGCCAGCCCGAAGACGAAATTGAGGTTCCCTGAAAAGATGTCCTCGCGGGTGATGAACAGGGTTATGGCATCTTCGGAGCCGGCGATGCGCGCAAGCTCCCGGAGCAGGATGTCGGCGTGGTACTGCTTCCGGTCGCCCCTATATGAGCGCGTCAATGGGAAATCAATCAGCTCGGTCCGGACCTGGTCCTTGAACTCCTTGGATATGCGGTCAGCGAACGCTCCGAATCCCGGGACCGTACGGCCCAGGAGAACGATGGAGATTTTCATAAAAAGGATAGGAAGAGAAAAATAAAGAATACCACATTTTGTTGAAACTCTTGGCATGAGCCAAAAGTTTCAGACATTGAAGTACTTGTTCAGCTCGAATCCGGTGATGCCCTTCATCGACTCGGTGTGCTGCTTCATCTTCATGTCGAGGTAGTCGCCGAGGAGCTCGCTCGGTACGACGCCCTTTATGAACGCCGTGTCGCTCTCGAGCGAGGCGATTGCCTCGTAGAGCGAAGTGGGCAGGGACTTCTCGACGCGCTTCTTCTTGCTGTCGGTCTCCACCGGGTCGCCGGGGTCGGCCTTCTTCTTGACGCCATCGAGGCCTGCCGCCGCGACGAGCGCGAATGCGAGGTACGGGTTGGCCGAGGGGTCCGCTCCCTGGTAGACGATGCGCTTGACCTCCTTGACGTTCTTCTTGCTTGAAGGGACAAAAACGAGGGAGTTCTTGTCGGTCGCGCTCCAGCCGACCTTGTATTCGGCTGCCGCGAGCCTGCGGTAGGAGTTCGGGACCGGGCATGTGAAGAGCGAAAGCGCGGATGCGTGCTCGAGGAGCCCTCCGACGAAGTAGCGGCCGCTCTGGCTCAGCTGGCCGTAGGCTTCCTTCCCTTCGTAGAAGATATTCTGCTCGCTGGTCTTCCAGAGGCTGAGCGCTATCGAGAGCGAGTTTCCGGCTTCGCCTTCGACCGGGTACGGCATGAATGTTGCCGAGGCGTTCACCGCAGTCGCGAGGTTCTTCGTGATGAATTTCAGCGTGTTCACCGCGTCGCCCGAGGACTTGAGGCCGCGAGGAGCGAGTTCGAACGTCTGCTGGGCGGTCGGGGAGCGCCCGTGCCTGTGCGAGTCCACGAGGACGCCGAAGCTGTCCTCGAGGCTCTCGGATATCTGAGTCCGGGCCGAGTACATGGAGTCGTACGGGGTAGCTACGAACGCGCCGCTTGTGGTGTTCGAAAGGGGCGATGGTCCCCACCTGGCTTCCCTTGAGTCCATGAGCAGGCCGGTCCCCCTGCCGGTGTTCGTCTTGTCCGAGGTGGTGGTGTCGAATATGTAGCAGTCCACTTCGGTCCCGACGAGGGCGTTCTTTATGCCGGCCGCGCCGAGGTTCGTCTCCATCCTGTCCGCGACATAGCGGGGGTCCTTGAGGAACCGCTCCTTCTTGCCCGCGACGAGGATGTCGCACACCAGCCTGACGGTCGCCGGCTCCCACGGGAGCCTCGCGAGAGTGTCCGGATCCGGAAGCAGGACGAGGTCGCCCTGCTCGCTCTTGCCGAAGACGTCCGAGAGGTCGGCGACATACATGCCGTTTCCGAAGGATGCCTCCTCGAGCTTCCTGTTCGATACGCTTACGCGGTGGAGCTGGCCCCGGATGTCATAGAACTGGAGGTCAATCCATCTTATCTCGTTTGTAGCGATATATTTCATTACGTCATCTATTGCCGACAAAAATATCACCTCAAGATGCTAGTTCTACCCCATAAAAGGAATAAATAGGTTTCGAAATTGGCCGGCGATTCGTATAAAAGGCCCGGCGGGGAAATTGGGACGGAGATTCCAGTGTTCGGCACCTCAGGCATCAGGGGCATCTACGGAAAGGACGTCACCGAGGCGCTCGCCCGCAAAATCTCGGCGGTTTTCGCCGGGGACAGGCTCGTCCTCGGGATGGACATACGTGAGAGCGGGCCTCCCCTTTCCCGGGCGGTGGCCGAGGGTGCCGCCATGATGGGGGCGGATGTAATCAGCTGCGGGATAGTCCCGACGCCGACCCTCGCCCTCGCGACGAAAAGGCACTCATGCCGCGGCATAATGGTCACGGCGAGCCACAACCCGCCGGAGTATAACGGCCTCAAGCTCATCGAGGGCGGAAAGGAGATAGGGAAGGCTGAGGAGGCTGCGGTCGTAAAAAAGTACGGGGAGCCGCTCGAGCCCGGTCCCGGCGGGGGCGGGTTTTTCCACGACGAGGCCACGGGGCGCCACAAGGAGCTCGCTTCGGGAATGGTCGACGCGGCCCGCATCGCGAAAAAGGCGCCAAAGATAATCGTCGACTGCAACGGCGCGGGGGCGGCGATAACGCCGTTCCTCCTGACTGACCTCGGGTGCCGCGTGGTCTCCGTGAATTCGTCCATGCTGTGCTTCAACCGCGAGTCCGAGCCGGGGCTGGAGAGCCTGGGGTACCTTCCGGGCCTCATAAAAGCCTCGGGCGCGGATTTCGCGATAGCCCATGACGGCGACGGGGACAGGTGCATAGTCTTCGACGAGGCCGGGGAGATGCTCCCCCTGGATGTCCAGCTCGCCATAATGATTGAGCATGAGCTCAAATCCGGCCGGAAGCGCATCGTCTCGACAGTCGAGTCCTCGCTGGTCATACGCGAGGTCGTGGAAAAGGCAGGGGGTAAGATAGACATCACGCCGGTCGGGAGCACCTACGTCGGCGACAGGCTCGAGGAAAGCGGCGCGGACTTCGGCGGCGAGCCGGCAGGCGAGTATATTTACAAGGCGGGCGTGCACGTTCCCGACGCGGTCGTGGCCGCGGCGAAGTTCGCCGAGATATTCTCCGAAGAAGGGAAGTTCTCCCTCATCCGCAGGAAATACCGGACCAATACGATGGTCAGGGAGAAGTTCCCGGCCCAAGACAAGCTTGGCGCCATCGAAAAAATCCGGGGGGAAGTCCGGGTGAGGGGGCAAGTGCGCAACGACGACGGAATCCGCGTGGATGAGGAGGACGGATGGTTCCTGATTCGGGCATCGGGCACGGAGCCGATAATACGCCTGACAATGGAATACAGGGACAAGGGAAAGGCCGGGGTCAGGAAGGCCGAGCTCTCGGCCCTCATAAAAAAATTCACTTCTTAGGCTTTTCGCGGGCGTCCACGAAGAGGCTGAAGTCGCATCTTTTGGCGTAGGCGTGCATCGCATGCATGGATTTTTCGAGGTAGGATTCGGTCGTGGTCACTGTCATCTCGACAAAAGGCTCGCGCCGGAACTGCTTCGCGCTTACCTCGGAGTATTTGACCGTGGTCCCGTTGCGAAGCCGGACGTCAAGGGAGCCGTTTTCGCCGGGAGTCACCGAAGCCGCGCGCCTCCGGAAGTATTTGCGCATCCGGGCGCGGATGCGCTCGGCAGCGGGGCTATAGCCGGATATCACGACGTTGAAGGTCTTCTCTTCCATCCTGATTCACCTGATTGAAACACTATAAAAAGCTGCACATGGAACCGGCAGCGGAAGCGGGGCGTGTATGAAAACCGGCTCCCTGGGCCTGCCAAGCCTCGAGAACGCCACCGCTTCGTCGAGCTCATCTTGCGCGAGCGGAATCCGGGAAGCGCTCAAATGGTATGCGGCCATTGACCGCTGCGGGCTTTCCGGGCCGAGGGCGACAATGTCGCTCAGCGTCTCGATGGCGACGAGCACTGAGAGGGGGTTCCGGCAAAGGAGGAGCTCCCCCAGCTGGTCGATGCAGTTCGACCGGAACGAGAATGCGAGCAGGGAAGCCGGCGCGAACGCCTCGTCGTAGTCTGAGGCGTTCTTGACCTCACGGAGGAGATAGGCCGTGTACCAGTCGGTGACGAGGTCGGATATTTTCTCGAAAAGCCGGAGCATCAGCGCGTCGCCGGCGCCGCACTCGCAGGATATGCAGTCCACGAGGGGCTCGTTTGCGGCCCCCACCATCTTGCGGAGGCGCGAAAGGGTCTCGCCCCTGCGCCCGAGCGGCGTGGCAGCTGTCCTGTAGGCATGCATGTTATAGAATAGGTCTCAAAATGTTTATATTGGTTGTCAAACGGGGGAAAAGGCGTCAATGGCCGGCCTGCAGGCGCCCCAGGGCGGTCATCGCATCGTCCTTCATAGAGTAGGGGACGAGGAGGTGGTCGTGGAAATACGCCGACACGGCATTCACGGGAATGGAGCGCGCGGCGAGCGCGGAGGAGATTCTGGCCAAAAAGCCCACGGCGAGGAGGTCGGATTTGACGTTCAGGGTGATGAGGGCGAAGGGGCCCTCGGCTTTCTTTTCCGAAAGCGCCCCCAGCTCCTCGAGAACACCCTCATCGAATACGACGCTCAAACCTTCGCCCTCGCGGAATATGCAGAGTATGCCGGAAAGGTAGTTCGCGAGCGCCATCATCTGCGACTCGTCGAAAGTGCCCATCCAGTATTTCCCTTCGGAAAGGGCCGGGTCCATGCCGCGAAGGAGCCTTTCCAGGTCTTTTTCGGCCATTTACAGCAGCTCTCCCCGGGCCTGCTCAATCTGGTGGCGCGCCGAGTCCTGCTTGCGCCTGAACTCGGGCAGGATTGAATTGGAGAAGCGCAAAGGGAGGAGCTCGTCGTATATCCCTTCCATCATAGAGAAGTAGAGCTCGGCATCCTCCTTCTTCCTCTTGCGGAGCGACTCGTACATCTCGCGCTTGAGCTCGCCTACGGCGTCGAGGAGGCCGGTGAGGTAGGGAATCTCCGGAACGCCCAGCTCGTCATACGAGGGGATGCGCTTTTCCTCTATCGCGCAGAGAACTATCCTCGCCTCGGCGTATTCCTGGTAGACGTGGTCGACCTGCGCCGGGAAATCCGAGGCGTATTGCGCGAGCGCCTTCAGGCCGGCTTCGGCCTCGTCCAGGTGGGTCTTTGCCGACGGGTCGTGGGCGTGCATCGCCTTTATCGCGTTCGAGCACGAGCGCACGACTTTCCGGTTCTCGCTGAGCACGATGTCGAGCTTCTTTTCCTTTTCAGAGAATATCTCTTCGAGCTTTCTGACTCCCAGGTCGATTTTCATGGAAGGATGATGGGGGAAACCAAATTAAATATGAAACGATGAATGGAATGCATGGCTCTTGCTGATTTTCTCTGCTGCGCGCCCGCAGTGCTATTCGGGCTGCTTTTCTTCATCCCATTGTTCATCAGGGTCGTCTACGACTACCAGAAGGGAGTAGTCCTCACGCTCGGGAAGTATTCGGGCATGAGGGGAAGCGGCATCCAGGTCCTGGTTCCGCTCATCCAGCAGATGAGGGTCGTGGACCTTCGCATACAGACCATCGACATCCCCAGGCAGGAAGTCCTCTCGAAGGACAACGTGAGCGCGCTCATAAACGCCGTCGTGTACTTCAAGATAGTCAACCCCGAGGCCGCACTGTTCAACGTGCAGGACTACGGAGTGGCGGTATACCAGCACAGCCAGACCGCGATAAGGGACGTAGTAGGAAGCAGGACGCTCGACCAGCTCCTGACCGACAGGAAGGCTATCGCCGAGTCGATTTCGCAGGCGGTCGAGAAGGACGCCCACGAATGGGGCCTGGACATCACGGGCATCAAGATACAGGACATAGTCCTCCCCGACACCATGAAGAAGGCGATGGCGAGGCAGGCGCAGGCCGAGAGGGAGAAGCGCGCCTCGATAATAATCTCCGAGGGCGAGAGCATGGCGGCCGAGAAGCTCGGGCAGGCGGCTAAGATACTCAGCGAGTCGCCCGGGTCGCTCCACCTGCGCACACTGCAGATGATATCGAGCGTGTCGGCGGACAAGACGAACATCATGAACTTCATACTGCCGGTGGAGGGCATGCAGATTCCGACGAAAACCGGCACAGAGAAGCCGAAGAAGGCGAAGGAGGAGTGACCATGGTATTCTCGATAATAAACCAGTACGAGAAGGGCGTGAGGTTCGTCTGGGGCAGGTACGACGCGGTCGTGGGGCCGGGGTTCGTATGGAACATCCCGTTCTATCATAACCTTCGCACGCTCGACATGCGCACGAAGACGATACCCATCCAGCCGCAGGACGCGATGACCAAGGACAACGTGCCCGTAAAGATATCCGCCGTCGTTTACTACAAGATTGTGGACCCGAGGAAGGTCGTCATGGCCATATCGGACTACAACTTCGCGATAGCCCAGTACGCGCAGACCGCGGTGCGCGACGTAATCGGGAACAACGAGCTGGACTTCGTGCTCGCCGACCGCGACAAGATAGCCCAGGAGATAGAGAAGCTCGTGGACGAGGAGACGAAGGACTGGGGCGTGGACGTCTCGGCGATAAAGCTCCAGGACATCGAGCTCCCCGAGGACATGAAGCGGGCGATGGCCAAGCAGGCCGAGGCCGAGAGGGAGAAGAGGGCCACGATAATCCTGAGCGAGGGCGAATTGATGTCTGCGAACAACTATGCCGACGCCGCCCGGAAGCTTTCATCGATACATGGCGCGCTCCACCTGAGGACGCTCCAGACGCTCGCGACGAACGTGTCGTCCGAGGACTCGCCGACGCACCTCTGGATGCTACCCACGCAGATAATGAGGTTCTTCGAAAGGCAGGGCGAGAAGTGAATTTTTAATCCTAAGCGGGATAAGCAGGCCATGCACGTTGTACTTTCCATCGGCGGAAGCTCGATAATCCCGGACGGGAAGCCGGACCTTGGTTTCCTGAAGGCGGTGTCATCGCTCATCAAGAGAAGCAAGAACAGCTTCGGCATCCTCTGCGGAGGGGGCACTGTCGCGAGGCTCTACGCCAATGCCGCGAGGGAGCTTGGAGCCGGCGAGTACGAGGCCGACTCGATTGCAATCCGCTCGACCAAGCAGAACGCGCACCTCCTCATAACGGCGCTCAAGGGCGCCGGTGTCGACGTCTTCGACCGCGTCATCGACGATTTCGAATACGCCAAGGAGCCGGCGAGGGAGAGCAAGGCCGTCGTGATGGGCGGCACAATACCCGGAATCACGACGGACACCGACTCGGTCCTCCTCGCCGAAGCGATAGGCGCAAAAAGGCTGGTCAACGTCAGCAACGTGGATGCCATCTACGACTCGGACCCCCGGAAGAACCCTGGCGCGAAAAAGTTCGGAAAGATGGGCTACGACGAGCTCGTGGCCCTCGCAAGCGCAAGCGACAAGCGGATGGCCGGCACGAATTTCGTCTTCGACCTGCTTGCCTGCAAGCTCATCGCGCGCTCGAAGATTGAAACCCATTTCGTGTCGTTCAGGAACATGGGCGACCTCGAGGCCGCGGTGGAAGGGAAGAAGCACGGCGGAACCGTAGTCGGCTAACCTTAACGATAGCTCTATAGATTTTCACGCCCTTATCGGAGATGAGGTGAGGGGATGGACAGGAACGCACTAGTTGAGAAAACGGCGCAGTACGTGAAGGGGAGGCTGGACGGCGAGGCATCGGGCCACGACTGGCACCACGTCCTGCGCGTGATGAGGATGGCGACGCACATCGCCGGGAAGGAGGGGGCAGACCTCTTCAGCGTCCAGATGGCCGCGCTCCTCCATGATTTGGACGACTGGAAGTTCAGGGAGGACGGGGAAAGCGGGCCGAGGGAAGCCCGCGAATGGCTCGAGAGCCTCGGCCTGGATTCCGGGGAAACCGGCCGCATATGCTCGATAATAGAGGGCATCTCGTTCAGGGGCGCGGGAGTGGAGACGCCCATGGAAACGCTCGAAGGGAAAGTGGTGCAGGACGCTGACAGGCTGGATGCCATCGGCGCGGTCGGGATTGGGAGGGCCTTTGCTTACGGCGGGAGGAAAGGCCGGCTGATGCACGACCCGGACTCCAAGCCCAGCATGCACAAGTCCTTCGAGGATTACAAGGCCGGCAAGGGCACTACTGTCAACCATTTCTACGAGAAGCTGCTGCTGCTCAAGGACAGGATGAACACTGAAACAGGAAAGAAGATGGCCGCCGAGAGGCATGCGTTCCTTGAGATTTTCCTCCAGCGGTTCCTTGAAGAATGGAAAGGCTAGGCCTTGAGGTACTTGCCTATTTCCTTGTCGGGCAGCGTGACGCACTTCTTGGTCTTCACCGTGACATAGGAAATCTCGACGTTCTCCTGGAGGAGCTTCGCTTCCTGCGTCTTCCTCAATGCGTCGACGCACAGCCTGATTGCATCATCGAGCGTGAGCTTCTCGTCGTATTTGGCCTCGAGTATCTCGTCGACTTCCTTCTTGTTCGCGCCTATCGAGTCGGCCTTGTAGGCTGTCATGGCGCCCGAGGGCTCGGCTTCGAAGAGCTTCGCGCCCTGGTCGTCCACGCCGGCTATGAGGAGCGAGACGCCGAACGGGCGGATTCCGCCGTACTGCGTATAGACCTGCATCAGGTCGCAGACGGAGCGGGCGATGGAGTCCACGCTGGGGCCCTCGTTGTAGGTTATCCGGTGCCTCTGCGCGTCCAGCCTCGCCGTGTCGACCAGCCTCCTCGCGTCGGCGATGAGGCCGCTTGCCGTGACCGCTATGTGCGAGTCGACCTCGAAGACCTTCTTGAGGGACTCCGGCACGACCAGCTTGGAGTGTATCGACTTGAAGGCGACGAGCGCGACGCCTTCTTTGGTCGTTATTCCGATGGCGGTCGCGCCCCTCTTGACGGCTTCCTTGGCGTATTCTACCTGGAAAAGCCTGCCGTCGGGGCTGAACACTGTGATTGCCCTATCATAAGCCTGGGGGGATACTCCGTACATTTGTAATACACCTCACGTAAATAGGATTTCACTATCTTTAGAAAGGGGTAATTTAAATGCTTACTCCTTACCGGAGCGGTAGCCGGCAGGAAGCCGGGCACGGCAATTAAAAAGGCCGGATGGCCAGCAGGTTCATGGAAGGCGGCGTAAGCGGATTTGTTGCAAAACTGGGGAGCTCCGACCCGCTCGAAAGGTTCGGAGCGCTCGCGTCCATCAGGGAAGCCCTCGAGAGGGGGGAGGACATTGGGCCGGCCGAGGGGGCGGTCACTAAGGCTCTTTCCGACAGGGACAAGGACGTGCGGGAGAAAGCGGCAAGGGTATTGGTCTATTTTTACGGGCGCAAAAAGGATTGGAAACGGATTGATGCGCTCCTGTCTCATGCAAACGCGGACGTCCGCGCTTCGGCCATCTTCGCGCTGGAAACTTTCGCCGGTAAGTTCAGCCCCGCGACCGACATTCCAGGCCTCTTGAAAGCGCTTGACGACCAGAGCTTTGACGTGAGGGCGGAGGCGGTGTCGCTTTTTGCCAAGGCGGCCGAAAGCGGGCAGGACATAGCGTTTGCAGTTCCCGGAATCAGGCGGGCGGCGATATACGGCGACGAGAAGGTGAAGGAGAATGCCGGGCGCGCGATAAGCGCATCCGGCGTGAAGAAGGGGGATTGATTGCCGGTCAGCAAACCCCGGAGGGGTTTGCAAACTGGAAAATCACATGCTCCGGAGGCGCTTAATCCGCTCGTCTATCGGCGGATGCGTGCCGAAAACGAGGCCCAGTTTGTTCGGGAACGGGTTGGAGAAATACAGCGACGCGGTCGTGTCGTTCGCCCCGGAAGTCGGGATTGAGGCATTCTTTATCTTCTCGAGGGCGCTCGCGAGCCCCTCGGGGTAGCGCGTCATGCGCGCGCCATTGGCGTCCGCGAGGTACTCCCTCTGCCTCGAGAGGGCGAAGCGCACGAATGTCGCGAAGATGGGCGCAAGCACGACGAAGAAGAGGGCGATGATGATGAGTATCCCGCCCCCGCCGCGGTCCCTGCGGCCGCCCCTCACGCCGCCATAGAACATCATGCGCCAGACCATGTCGCCAAGGAGCGCTATCGCTCCGGCGAACACGATTGCTATCATGGAGAAGCGGATGTCGAAGTTGGCGATGTGCGAGATTTCGTGCGCGACGACTCCCTCGAGCTCCTCGCGCTTCATCATCGAGAGCAGGCCTGTCGTTACCGCAACCGAGGCATGCTTCGGGTCCCGGCCGGTCGCGAATGCGTTCGGGCTCGGGTCCTCAATCACATAGAGTTTCGGCATCGGGATGGCCGACGCGATGGCAAGGCCCTCGACGACGTTGTAGAGGAAGGGGTACTGCTCCTTCTTGGCCTCGTGCGCCCCGCTCATCCCGAGGATGATGGCGTCGCCCTGGAAATACACGACGACCGTATACAGGAGCAGGGCGAAGAAGCCCAAGGCAGGGCCGCAGATGCCTATGTCGAACACGTAGGACACGGCCGCTACCATCGCGAGGAAGATGAAGAACATCGCGGCGATTAGGATGAGCGAGTTGCGCTTGTTCGCCTCTATCGCGTCGAAGAAATTGATTTTCTCAGGCATTTATTTTATACCTCATTAAATCAAATAAAGATAAGAAAGAAAAAATCAGAATTTTACCTGCACGTTCTGCTTCTCGGCCTCGGGCGCCTCGAAATAGGGCTTTGGCTTGAAGCCGAACATGCCGGCGAAGATGTTGCTCGGGAACATCTGGACCGCGTTCCCGTACTCGAGGACCGAGTCGTTGTATGCCGTCCGTATGTAGGCAATCTTGTTCTCCGTGCCGGCGAGTTCCTCCTGCAAAAGCTTGAAGTTCTCGTTCGCCTTCAGCTGTGGGTAGTTCTCGGCCACAGCAAAAAGCGACTTGAGCGACTGGGTGAGCATGTTGTTCGCCTGCGCCCTCGACTCGACCGTGCCGGTCACGAGCTGCGCGCGGTACTTGGTGATGTTCTCCAGCGTCTCCTTCTCGTGCTTGGCGTAGCCCTTCACAGTTTCCACGAGGTTCGGGATGAGGTCGTACCTTCTTTTCAGCTGGACGTCTATCTGAGCCCATGCGTTGTCCACGCGGTTCCTCAGCGTCACGAGGCGGTTGTAAGTCATTACGACATACAAAACCAGCGCGAGGCCGATGCCCGCGATGCACACTAGTGCGATTATTTCAATCATGGATGATTATCGCTGTCAGAATTTTTAATGTTATTTGACCGGCGGGCTGTTCCCTTCCGAAATCCGGATGTCTATTGAGCCGCTCCCGGGGGGATGCGGCAGGCTCTCGATGAGGGAGCCGACCGCTTCAGTGAGGGCTTGGTGGAGCGCATCCCATCCGCCGCCCGCGTGCGGGTTGAGCTTCAGGAGCCCGGGGGCTCCCCCGATGGAATAGAGGCTGACCATGCCCACCTGCTCAGGCTCGCGCGAGCCCTTGGGGTGCATGTTCACCGAAAAGCAGGAGAGGACGCTATAGCCCTCGAGGGGCTCTGTCTGCAGGTCCGAAGTCGTGTCGTAGCCTGCGCGCCGGAGTTCCCGGGCGATTTTAACGTAAAGTTCGGCGATGGCCGCCTTTCCGAGCTGGCGCTCCACTTCGTCCGATGCCCCGGCCCGGACCCACGTTGGACTCATCTCGAGCTTGGGGTCCTGCCTGAAATCCCGAGCCTTCCCTTCGCGGCGGGGCGATTGGCCTGACCTTTCGGATATTGCCATAGAATTAATCTGTTCCACACTGTTTTTAATCCGTCAGGAGCCGCTCCCATTCTTCCTTGCTGATTCCTATTTCGAGCGTCTTGCGCTTCGAGCCTGCGCCGGAAAGAATCCTCACCCCGCTCCCGGTGAGCCTCGAGAGCTCCCGTATCAGCTCTATGTTCGCGCGGTTGTTCTCGGGGGGGCTTTTCAGGGCGATTCGGATGCGGCCGTTTTTGATGGAAAGGGAAAATCCGCGGGAATTCGGGGCGACCGTTACCTCGACTATCATCTGGCCGCCTTGATTATGCCCCTGAGCTCGCTTTCGCTCCTGAAGCCGGAATACGTCTTCTCGTTCACGACGACGCTCGGATACGAGGTGATGTTGTACTGCCTCTCGAGCGACTCGGCGACCGGGCTCTCGAGCTCGCCGTCGAACGAGAACAGCTTGACCTCCACGCCTTCGGCCCTGAGCGAGTCGCGGGCCTTCAAAATCTCCGTTCCCTGCTCGCGGCACCGCTCGCAGTTCTTGTTCGAGTAGAAGTGGATGAGGAGGACGCTATTGTCGCCGCAGAGCTGCCGGGCCTTCTTCGAAAGGAGGTAGGACTCGGCCTCGAGGACGAAGTATTTCCTCTTCAAGTCGTCATCGTAGATGTTCCTCTTCTCCTCGAGGAACGTGAGCTTGTAGCCGACGCGCTCGATTTCGGCGTCGATGCTGTCGAGCTGGTCCTCGTAGAGCGGGCAGGACGACTCGTTCCCCTCCATGAGGAGGATGAGCTGGGCCGATGACAGCCTGTCCGAGAGGTTTGAAACGTCGTCCGACACGCCCTGCAGGTTGGAGGTGTCGATGAGGTACCCGATGTAGACCCCGATGACGAATATCATGAGGGACATGAAGAACGCGATTATGTAGACCGGTGTGCTGAGCTTCCTATCCAATGCATCACCAGGAATACGGCTCACGCTTCAGCTCCTTGAAAAGGAAGAGCAGGTTGTACCCGACCATCAGATACCAGTAGAATACCATGAACGTGAGGATATAGCGCGCCTTGACCTTTTCGCCGCGGAAGCTCTTTATCGCGAGATACACGAAATAAGTCGATGTCAGGATGACGAACGCACCCACGAACGTCATGAACGATACGTCCATCCCGAAGGCATCGAACCAGATGTAGTTGACATAGTATGGGGTAGTCGCTATCGAATAGACCATGATGCCAAGGAGAACGAAGAACGCCGTGAGCGCGACGAAGTTGAGCGGAACGAAGTACATTCCGAAGTCGCCGTACTCGGGGCGTATCAGCGACCGGTACTGCCAGTAGTTCCGGATTCCGCCCCTCTGCCAGCGCACCCTCTGCTTTAGGAGGTCCTGCATGTTGTCCGGGGGCTCGGTATACACTTCGGCAGAGAGCGAGCTCCTTATCCTGAAGTTGTGCGACTGGATGCGGAGCGCTATCTCCTGGTCCTCGACGAGGTTGCGCTCGTCGAACGGGCCTATCTTCTCGAAGACCGACGCCCGGAACATGCTGAAGGGGCCCGGCGTCACGGGCACGCTGTCTATGAACGAGAGGAGCTTCCTAGAGAAGAGTATCATCATGTACTCGACCCGCTGGAGCTCCTTGAGCCACGAGCCGCTCGCGCGGATTTTCACCGCCGGAGTCGCGGCCATCACCTCGGGGTCGTCGAAATAGGGTATCAGCTCCTTGAGCGTCCCGGGAGTGAGGTAAGAGTCCGCGTCCATCGTGGCCACGAACTCCCCCTTTGCCTTCTTTATCCCGAAATTGAGCGCGGCGCCCTTCCCGCCGTTCTTCTTGGTGAATGCTTTCACCGGCGAATCCGGGCCTTCGAAGGATTTCGCGATCTTGTACGTGTCGTCAGTCGACCCGTCGTCCACGACTATCACTTCGAGCCGGTCCGGGGGGTAATCCACCCCCTTAATAGTCCGGAGGCAGTCCGCGAGGTACCTGCCTTCGTTGTATGCGGGAAGGATGATGGAGACCAGGGGCGTCTTGCCGCTCCACTTGGGCCGCTCGAGGTATTCGTCGCGGTGCTTGAGGAAAATGAGGATGAAGACGCTTACAGTGAAGAGGGATATGAATGCGATTGCATAGTTGATGAGCAGGACCACGTCCATGGGAACCCTTTACCATTGAAACTTATATAAGAAGGAGGTTTTTGGCAAAGAGCAGCGAAAGTATCATCCCGAACAGTATGAACGGGATGAAGGGCGGCAGCTTCGTGTAAACCCACAGGTCCGAAATCTTCGTCTTCTTCAGGCGCGCGAGCTCCTCGCGGGTCACGAGGCGCTGGAGCTTGTAGCGCTCGATAAGGTCCTTGTTCATGACTTCGAGGGCGAGCACGTCCTCGGGCTCAATCTGCGATACCGGAAGCTCCTCGGCAAGGAGCATGTTCAGGGAATCCCGGTACATCATGAAGAATATGACCGCGAACAGCAGGAGCGTTATGAAGATGAAGTACACCGGCGAGAACAGGAACGAGTTGATATAGACGTACGAGAACAGGAGGTACGGTATGATGAGGAGCGCGTAGAACAGCTTCGGCTTGGCCTCGGTCTTCATCAGCTTCCAGCCGAAGAAGAGCATCACGTAGAGGGCGAACGCCACTCCGGAGAATATGATGAGCGAGAACACGAAGGGCAGGTTGAAGCTGAGCCCCACGAATGACGGGTGTATCGGCAGGAGGAGCATCACTGACGCGAGTATGAACACGTCTGCGCCCCCGAGCTGGCCCACACGGTAGAAGAGGTATCCCACTGCCGAGAAGAACGCGGCCACCGCGAGCGAGAACCAGAACACGGTCGGCTCGTAGAAGAAGGCGTCGGCAAGCAGCGCGATTCCGAGGAACGCGTAGAGGAAGACGTCGGGTATGTTCTTCTTGTTGAAAAGGTCGTAGTACGTCGCGACGCCGACGCCGGCAAAGGCCAGCAGTACGCGGATAATCTCGCCCGGCATCGTCAGGGTGCCGAAAAGCACATCTTCTAACATATCAATACCTCAAATGAAACAATATAATGGTGAAAAACCGTTTTAAAGCAATCTATTTCCGGTCGTAGACGCCAAATGAGGCGGTTTTCAGCGCGATTCCCTTGAGCGGAGTGGGCAGCGGGAGCCTTGCAAGGACGCCTTCGAAGAGGCTGACGTCGTGGCGGGAATAGCAGCGGAGGAGAATGGTGAAAAGCAGGAACAGGGCGAGCGAGAGCGCGCAGAGCGCGCCGAGGTAAGCGAACGCCGCCGCCTTCAGGAGCGGCTCGTCGCTCGCAAAGCCGCCCGGGCCCATCAGGGAAAGCAGGGGAGTCCGGAGGGCGAAGAGGAGCACGGATGCCGCGACGCCGCACAGGATTATCCTGAAAAACTCGCCCCTCAGCCTGAACCCGAACGTCTTCATGGAGTAATACGCGAGTGCGCATGCGAGCGCGGCGAAGCTGAGCGCGGTGCCGAGGGCGGCCCCTTCCATCCCGAGCCGGGGTATGAGGAAAACATTCAGGGCGACGTTAAGCATCGCCGCAAGGAGCGAGAGCTTGAGCTCCAGCCGCACAAGGCGCAGGGCCGCGAGCGCGAGGAACAGCATCGAGGAGGCGGCCTTCACCGCGATGCCTGCGACGAGAATCATCATGGAAAGCGAGCCGCCGGTGTACGCCGCGCCGTAGAAGGCCGCGAGGAGCTCGGGCGAGAACACTGCAAGGGCCATCGCCACCGGGAAAGTTATCAGCATGGCCCAGCGCGTCGAGTCCTCGGTCATCTCGCGGACCTTGTCCATGTCGCCCTTTCCCACGAATTTCGAGAGCAGGGGGAGGAATATCGTCTCTATCGAGTTCGGGAATATGAAAAGGACCCCGGCTAGCGTGGAGGCGATGGTGTACATTGCTACCTGCTCGGGGGCCGATGCGGGGGGAACGAGGTAGCCCAGAATCGCCTTGTCCGAGGAGCTCACTATCACCCATGTCGAGTTGACGAGGGTGAGCGTGAACGCGAACGGGAGCACCTCGTGGATGAACCCGGCCGCGCCGTGCGCCGCGGCCTTTGGCAGCGAGTCGGAGACGGACTTGATACGGGGGTATGTCAGGAGGATTCCGATGACGTGGGAGAGCGTGAACGCCACGGATATCGACAGCGCGGTCGGCCCGAAAAAATGGAAAAAGAGGAGCGTGAGGGCGAGCTTCGCGATGTTCTGGACGTTGTTCAGGAGCTGCATCGATTTCATGTCCGAGAGGCCCTGCAGGAAGAAGTAGCTTATCCTGAAGACGTTCTGGACGACTATGAAAATCGAGATGACGCGTATCGCGTCCGCGAGCTTCGCATTCTGGTAGATGCCGCCAATCAGGTCGGCAGAGAGGAACGCCGCGGCAGAAAAAACCATGCTCAGCACGAACACTATCCTGAAGCACAGCGAGAGCATCCGGTTTATCTCGTCCCGCCTCCCGCTCCCCTCGTAGAACGGGACGTAGCGTTGCATCGCCCCGGGAAGCCCCAGGTCGCTCACGACGCCGACGAGCGTGATTATGCTGAGCGAGAGGTAGAAGATGCCGATGTCGTCGGCCGAGGCGGCGCGCGCGAGGATGACGACGTAGAAGAAGGAGATGAGCTTGAAGAAGAGGCTCCCGGCAAGGTTCCAGAAGCTCCCGCGGGCGACCTCCTTGGAATATTCCGGGACGCCGTCCATGGAGAGACCTAGTACGTCTTGATTAGCGCGTCTATCCCGTCCTCGAGGCCGACCTTGGCCCTGAACCCGAGCTCTTTTGCGGCGCGGGCGGTGTCGGCCTGCGTGTGGGGGACGTAGTTCTTGATCCTGTTCGGCTCGTATTTCGGCTTTATGCTGGTCCCGAGCTTTTTGTTGAGGAGGTCCACGACGTGGTTCAGGCTCGCGCTCTTTCCCGTGCCGACGTTGAATATCCCGCTCTTCCCGTACTTGAGGGCGAGCAGGTTCGCCTCCACCACGTCGCTCACGAATACGAAGTCCCGGGTCTGGGAGCCGTCGCCGAGTATCACGGGCGCCCGCCCGGCCTTGATGTCCCAGAGGAACTGCGTGACGAGGTTCGCGTACTGCTTCTTGTACGTCTCATGGGGCCCGTAGACGCTGAAGTAGCGGAGGCCGACGCTTTTCAGGCCGTACATGCTCTCATACAGGCGCGCCTCCCTTTCCATAGCGTAGCGGCCCTCGGTGTAGAAATCGGTGACTAGTATTTCCATGTCCTCGCGGTGCGGGGGCTTCTGCCCGTTGTAGAGCGAGCTTGAAGAAGCAAAAACCAGCCTGCACGAGTCGTTCTTCCTGACGTATTCCAGAATCGAAATCCACTCGTCCTGGACCTTGGCCGTGAGATGCGGGTCCTGCTTGTACATCGGCGAGGACGAATACACGCCCTCGTGGATTATGGCGTCGAATTTCTCATCCAGGCCCGCGACTTCGCCGGAGCTTTTCTTCACTATGCGTATCTTGTCCTTCACGGTGGAGATGTTGGCCTCGTTGCCCGTGTGCATGTTGTCGAGCGCGACGACTTCGTGCCCCTCCCCGACCAGCCGCTCGGTTATGTTCGAGCCGACGAAGCCCAGGGCGCCTGTCACAAGAATTTTCATATTCTGAATATCATTCGTCCGCTTTAAAACTTTTGAGTATGGATGCGGAGGATGTCCTCGGCCAGCCTGAACCTGCCCAGCCCGTCAACGAGGTCGGTCATGCGGGCGGACATGCGCTTCCTTTCCTCCGCGTTTTCCATCAGGCCCTCGATGAGGGACAGCGAGGATCCGGCATCGGGGAGCGGGAGCGAGAGTCCGGAGCGGGACGCATAGTCGGAAAGGAGCGGCGCGCCCTGGGCGCCATAGAGGCACGAGGGAATCCTGAAAAAAATCAGCTCGTGGATGGTTTCGGGCGAGGCGATGCCGAGGTCCGCGTCCATCAGCCGCCTCGGGTCACGGTCCGCGACTATGAAGCGCTCGTCGAGTCCGATTTCGCGCGCTATATTGTCGCCGTGCGCGAAATTCTCAGGAAGGAGTATTGTCGCGAGGAAGTGCATCTTCGAGGCCTTCAGCGCCCGGAGGGCCTTTGCCGCGAGCCCCGACTCGTCCCCGCCGGGGTGGATTGCAATCTTCCGGCACCGCTCACCAGTTTCCCTCTGGAAGTCCTGGAACGCGTCGAACGGCCCCGGAAGCGGGTAGAACTCGGTACCGAGGAGCGTCTCGGTCTCTTTTGGCGCCGGGTAGTCGATGGTGTGGGCGTGGATGTTCGGGTTCACGATGACGTCCGCGTGGTATCTGGCGCATGAGGGCTCGTCGTCCACGATGACGAGCATCCTTGCCTTCTTCTTCAAGGCCTTCTGGGCTTTCTCGTCCGGGCGGTTGTCGAGTAAAAGTATGTCCGCGCCGTCTCCGAGAGCCTCCTCGGTGAATTCTAGGTCCCAGGACTGGGTGCTCTGGGAGCCTATGTCCGTCTGGGAAACCCCTTCGATGCCGAGCTTCGGGGAGCCGGAAGTGATGAGGGCGATTTCGGCCGATGGCTCGCTCTCGCGCAAGCCGTCCATGTACGCAAGAGAGCGCGCAAGGTGCTCCCTGGAGGCCCTGAAAACTATCTTCATCCGATCGCCGCAATCCTATCGCGGAAGAGTTTAATTAGATTTACGCCAAAATCGGCATTATGGATGCCGAAGGCGCCGTGGCCGCGGTCTGGGGCAGGCTACTTGAGCTTCTTTCTGCCCCCCTGAGCAGCGCCGAGCTTCTCTGGGCGGCGATTCCGCTTTTCATAGCGACGCTTTTCATCGCGCTCTATTTCGGCAGGAACAGGAGCGAGGAGCTGGGATGGAACACGGCTTTCGGCAACACGATGGTATTCCTCTTTGTCGCCATCGGGCTGATACAGAAGATGTATAACTCCGGAGGCCTGGGCAGCCTTGCGAACATCACTTCGAGCGGCCTCTATTTTACAATCACGGTTGCGCTCGCGCTCGTGAGCATCCTTATGATGGCGATAACGTATTTCCACCTCATGCCTAAAAGGGCGGCCTTCTTCCTGTTCTCGGCCCCTCCGCTCAATTCGGCTGCCTACGTTGTCATGACCATAGTTTACGGGAACGTCCCGCCGGACTGGGTGACGGCGGCCGCGGGAATAATTTTCCTTTTCCTCATCCTGGTTGTCGTGAAGGCGCTGCAGGTTCCGCTCTGGCTGATAAGCGTCCGCGAGCATGAAAGCTCGGGCGACATGGCAGTCAAGGCCGAAGACGAGCCAGGCACAAGAAGGCGCAGGGTGCGCAGCCGAAATCTGGAAAGCGGAGAATAAAATCAGCGCGAGGCTTCCCTGAATTTCTTTTCAAGCGCGTCCATGAATATCTTCCACGTGTAGTTCTCCAGGACGCGCTCGCGGCCGGCCTTCCCCATCTTCTCGACGAGGTTCCGGTCAGAGGCAAGGAGCGAGAGCTTCAGGGCCATCTCCTCCGGGCTTGCCACGAGGAAGCCGGTCTTCCCGTCCACTATGCTGTACCGGACGCCCCCCTCGTTCACCGAAACGCAGGGCTTCGAGGATGCCATCGACTCGATTGGTATCAGCCCCCAGTCCTCGTTTATCGCGCTGAACACGGTCGCGTAGCAGTCGGCGTAAAGCCCCTGCAGCTCCCCGTCCGACGGATTCGGGCGGAAATCCACCGCGAGGCCCGCCGAGTCCTTCTTCAGCTTAGCGAGGTAGGCCGGGTCGCTCGACGAGCCCGCGATGACGAGCCTGAAGCCGGGGTTTTTCCTGGAAAATAGCCTGAAGGCCTCGAGGGCGAACTCGAAGCGCTTCTCCGGGACTATGCGCGAAGGGTACAGGATGAATTTTTCGTAGGAGCGGCACGCGAACTTCTCCGTGTCCACCGCGGGATGGATGACCTCCGCGTCTTCCCGCTTCAGGTATTTTTTTATCCGCCCGTTCGTGACCTCGGAATTCGTGCAGATGTGCCTTATCTTCGGGAGGACATTGAACTCGACGCCCTTGAAGATGTCGCAGAGGCCGGAGCTGACGATTTTTTTCGGAAGGCTCATCCGCGCCTGCCGCCACTCGCGGAGGTCGAAGCACTCCCGGTTGGGGCTGTGGCAGTACCAGACCATGCGCGGGTTGCGGTTCGCGAGCCACTCGGCCGGGCACCCGTGGGCGTTCAGGACGTCGTAATCCTCCCTGAGCTTTGTGAAGTAGTAGCGGAATCCGCCTATCACGGCGTTGTACCTTCGCCTGTCGCCCCTCAGCCAGAAGAAGGGCAGTTCCGCGGCGTGGCGCGGGAGCACGCGGACGTCGAACTCGCGGAATCCGGAAAAGGTCTTTTCGCGCTCGTAGGTGATGCAGTAGATGACCGGGTTGAAGCGCTTTGCAATCTCGAGGACCACCCGCTCCCCGCCGCCCATCTGGTGGAGGAAGGGGTGCGCAAGCACGACGTCCATCACTGGCCACCCTCTGAGATTTTGCAGGACAGAAATAGCATGGCTGAAAATACCAGCCACGCTTAATATTCCTTGCGAACGCCGGGGCTACTCGAGGAGTTCCCTGTACGCCTTGACGGTCTGCTCGGCGCAATTTGCCCACGTGAACTGGGAAAGGTGCGCCTCGTGCTCAGCGCTGAAGCGGAATTTCCTCGCTTCATCCATCAGCTGCGCCGCATGCGCTTCGTCCTTCGCCTTCAGGCAGAACTCGGTCACTTCGGCCGGGATTTTCGAGTCCCCCCTCACGATGACGGGGGTGCGGCACTTCTGCGCCTCGATTATCGGAAGGCCGAAACCCTCGGCTTTGGAGGGGAACATGAACGCGTCGAAGGAGTTGTAAATCGCAGGAAGGTCGGAATCTTTGGCCAGGCCCATGAACTGTGCGTTCTTCAGGCCGAGCTCCTTGGCGAGTTTCTGGCAGTCGCCGTACGTCCTGCCGGTGCCGTAGAGGACGAGGCGCGAACCCGGGTTCTCCTTCTCGAAAATGGAATACGCCCGCAGAAGGAACGGGACGTCCTTGCTCTCGTCGAACCGCCCGATGTAGCCAATCGTGTACGTGCCGTGCGGCGCGCGCTCGGGCCTGAAGCGCTCGTCAGCCCCGAGCACGGTCACCCTGATTTTTTCCTTCTCTAGGCCGAACGTTTCAACGACGTCCTGCTTCGTCAGCGATGAGATTGCGATGAGCATGTCGGAGTTCATGCAGGACGCTTTTATCGCCCTCGCAATGATGCGGGCGTTTATCGTCCTTGCGTTCCGGAAATACGTGAGGTCGTATATGGTGGTGGCCACCTTCTTTCCGGATTTCCTCCTGAGCGGGGAAATTGCGTAGCCGAGTGCAGGCTCGAGGAAATGGTAGAGGTCCGGCTTCCCCCCGAAGAGGAGGGCGCGGGCAGGTATCGCGAAGACGAGGTCGAGGAACGGCTTTCCCCGGAAGGAAAAGGGCGAGCGGGAGCAGATTGTGCCCCCAAGGATGCCGCGGCGCTCCATCTCCGAATAGACATTGTAGGAATACCTTCCTATGCCGTGTCCGACCGACTGGTCCAGGTAATGGGCAACCAGCGTCACTTTCATGTCACAACCCCAGCGGCCTGAACGAGTAGCCGAGCGAGCGGAGCTTCGAGTTGTCCCCGAGGAGCGTGTCCTTCCGGTCCGAGGCGACCTTGAGATTGCCGCACTTTTTTCCGAGGTGGCCTGCGACCATCTCATAGACTTCCCGTATCGTGGCTCCCCTGCCGGAGCAGAGGTTGTAGGTGCCCTGCGGAATCGACCCTGCGCCGCAAAGGACAGCGATAACGTCGTCTGCGTGCACCATGTCCAGCACGCTCTCCGGGTTGTATATTTCGGTGGGGGAGCCAGAGGAGAATTTTTCCATGAGGTCCCCGACAAGGAGGCCCCCGGGCTGGTCGGCCGAATAGGAGTTGAACAGCCTGAAGATGACGTACGAGTAGCCGTTTTTGAGCGAGTGGTAGCGGACTATGTCTTCGCCGACAAGCTTTGTCAGGGCGTAAAAGTTGGACGGGGCGGCCTGCTCGCCCTCGGTATGGGCCGCTCCGGAAGGCCCATAGACCTGCGCGGTGCTCATGAACACGAGTTTTTGGCCCCTGCCGAGCCTGCGGCAGAGGTTGAGCGTCCCGTTGACGTTCACGTCCCATGCCGCATCGAGGTCCTTGTCGGCCATGCGGGACGATGACACTGCGGCAAGGTGATACACGATATCGAAACCCGAGGCCCGGACTTCCCCGCGTATGTCACCCCTGACGAATTCGGCCCCCGGCACGGCTTTCCTGTCGATGACCGTGGCAGTTCCCTTGAGGCCCGCGATGAGCTTCCTTCCGAGGAAACCAGAGCCCCCGGTGACTAAAGCCTTCAGGAGCTCACCTTTCCGACCTGGTCCCGGATTATGTCGCTCACGGACTTAGTGGGCCTCCAGCCCGTCTTTTGCCTGAGCTTGTCAGAGTTCCCGATGAAGCCGTCGAAGAGGGCATCGCCCTTCTCATACGGGCGGAGCAGGCTCTTGTCGACCAGAATCGGCTTGTCGAGGCCAAAGAGGCGCATCGCGAGCCTGGCGTGGTCGCCGGTCGTTATGCCCTTGCCGGAGCAGATGTTGTATGTCGTGCCCCGGTCGCATTTTTCAATCGCGAGGAGCTGGGCGCGGGTCGAGTCATGGACATGGGTGAAGTCCCGCACGGAGTTCGGGTTGCCCATCACGAGCTTGTCCGCTTTTCCGTCCAGGATTTTCCGGACCTGCGCGGCCACCCTCGCGGTGAAGAACTGCGGGCCCCTGCGCGGGCCCTCCTGGTTGAACGTCCGCGTCATCACTGTCGGGGAAGAATAAGTGTAGTAATAGGACTTTCCGACGTACTCGGTGAAAACTTTCGTCGCGGCGTAAGTGGAAGTGGGGCGAAGCTCGCTCTCCTCGCGCACAGGGAGCTCATCGAGGCTTTTGACAAAACCGTACTGCTCGCTCGAGCACGCAAGCTGTATTCCCTCCACGCTCTTTCCCTCCTTTGCCGCCGCCTCGAGGACGTTCACCGTGCTCACGCAGTTGTTCTCGACGACGTGGGCCGGCTGCTCGATGCTCGATGGCACGAACGACTCCGCGGCCTGGTGCGAAATCACGTGCGGGTCGATTTTCTTCATGAGCGCCGCGACCCGGCCGTAGTCCCGGAGGTCGGCCTCGAACGTCTTGAGCTTCCCGCTCTCCAGGTTGTGCTCGAGGTGCGGGTGGTATGCCACGGCGTGCCTCTTTATCGTGCCGTAGACCTCGGCCCCGAGAGAGAGGAGGATGTCTATCATGGTGCTCCCGACCATGCCGGATGCGCCAGTTATGAGGACGCGCTTTCCCTGCCAGTAGCTCTCGGAGGGGGCCGCGCTCTTTGCGCCGCGCACCGACTTCTCGTATTCATCGAACGAATCGAGGTCGATAAGGTACCCTTCCCTCTTGAGCCGGGCGAACTTTTCGCTTTGGAAAATGTCGTCTAAAGGAATAAGAGCCATCAGAGGCGATTTGCCCGCTTCGTATTAAAATTCCTTTGCCGGCGGGGCTTCGAGCGGCCTGAAGACGGGCGGGCGGCCCCCGAGCGCGGAGAGGATTCCGCTGAAGACGACCCCCAGGCGCGCGAGGGGCGATGGCATGATGCCGAGGCGGCCCTGCTCGTCCCTGCCTATGACAGCGACCGCGAAGATGCGCGGGATCAGGATGGGAAGCCACCAGGGGGGCAGGTTGAGCAGGACGAACCGTATCCTGTTCTTCGTCCAGCCGCTGTAATACCCCATCTGCCGCCAGAGCACGGCCTGCGGCGTCCGGCCCCGGTCGTGGTAGTGCATGAGCGAAGCTTTGCCGTCATAGATGATGCGGAAGCCCGCCCTCCGCGCGCGGCAGCAGTATTCGGCGTCCTCGAAATAGATGGGGTTGTAGCGCTCGTCGAGAAGGCCGGCCTTCAGGAGGGCCGCGCGGCTTATCATCAAGCATGCGCCTGTGATGTAGTCCGCGTCATGCACGAGGTCGTGCGAGCCGTCATCCGGCTCGCCTTCAGCGGGGTGGAAGGATTCCCGGCTTAGGCTGAACTTTCCCCCGGCATGCTGTATCCGGTTGCCATCCGAGAGCAGCTTGCAGCCAATCACGCCGGCGCCCGGCGTCGCCTCGGCGGCCCGGATCATCTCGCCCATCCAGTTGCGGTCGCACACCTCCATGTCGTTGTTGAGGAGGATGACGTATGCCGGGGCGTATTTGCCAAACGCATAGCGGATGCCGTCGTTGTTCCCTCCGGAGAAGCCGCGGTTCTCCTCGAGGCGCAGAAGGTCCGCCCAGGGATAGGATTCCCTGACCATTTTTTCCGAGCCGTCCGTGGAGCCGTTGTCCACCACTACGACCTTGTAGTCGGGGTAGTCGGTCTTGGGGAAGCTTTTCAGGAACGCGTCCAGCTTCTCCTTTCCGTTGTAGTTGAGGATGACTGCGCACACTCTGGGGCTCATCGGGCTGAATCCTCAGCCATTGTTTTTAAACGGTGGATGGTAAAGACGCTTGATGAGAATACTACTTCTCGGCGCAAGCGGCCTCCTCGGCCGGTATGTAACCTTGCTCGGCGGGCACGAGTGGATTACCGTCTCGAGGACGCCCGGGAACGCCGCCTTCAGTGTCGACGCGTCGGATGCGGCGGCGCTGGAGAAACTTGTCGCGGCGAAAAAGCCGGACGCGGTGATCAACTGCGTGAAGAACAGCTTCTCGAGCGACATGGCCGAAACGAGGCGCGAGGAGACATGGCGCTCCAACGTGGTCGTCGCGGACAACATCGCGAAGCTCCAGAAGAGATTCGGGTACCCGATAGTCCACATCAGCAGCGACTGGGTGTACGAGGGCAGGGAAGGCGAGGTATACACGGAGGAAACCATCCCCTACCCGCAGAACTTCTATTCATACTCCAAAGCGGTCGCCGAGGAGCGCATCGCGGCGCAGTCGGATGATTTCCTCATCCTCAGGCCCACGGGCCTTTTCGGGCTCGATTCGCGCGGCGGGAATTTCTTCATGAGGGCAAGGGACGCACTCGGGAGCGGAAAGGAGTTCGGCGCGGCCATTGACCAGTTCTCCCAGCCGATTTACGCCGGCGAGCTTGCCAGGATTATAGGGGAGGCGCTCGGAAAGAAGGCCCGCGGGATATACAACGCCACTGGAAAGGACTACTGCTCGAGGTACGAGCTTGCTCTGATGTTCTGCGACGCCTTCGGGTGGGACAAGGCGCTCGTCAGGAAAACCTCCGGCGCGGGCCGGGCGATGCGCGTCCCGAATTTCCTGAAGGTAGACATCACGAAACTGGAGCGCGGCATAGCCAAAGTGCGCCCGCTCCGTGAGCAGGTGGCGGCGCTCAAGGGTGAGAGCGGATGATAAGGAGGGAGCTTGAAGCCGAAAGCCTGCCGATACAGGGCGCCTTCATCATCAGGCCCAAGGAATTCGAGGACGAGAGGGGGACTTTCTACAAGCTCTACAACGAGGAGCTGCTCGCGCCGCGCGGAGCGAAGTGCAATTTCGTCGAGGAATACCTTTCCGTGTCGAAAAAAGGGTCGCTCCGCGGATTCCACTACCAGACAGGGAAATTCGCGCAGGCAAAACTGGTGCGGTGCGTACGCGGCGAGGTCTTCGACGTAATCGTGGACATGGACAGCCGCTCGCCAACCTTCGGAAAATGGCACTCGGCCACCCTCAGCGAAAAGAACATGCTCGGCATCTACGTCCCGCGCACCTGCGCCCATGCGTTCCTCGCCATGAAGGAAGGAAGCAGGCTGCTCTACAAGGCGGACAACGGATACCACCCGGAGCACGAGGCCGGGATAATATGGAACGACCCGGAACTCAACGTGCCGTGGCCGAAGATGAAGTATATATTGTCGGGCAAGGACAGGGCATGGCCGCTTTTCCGCGACGCTCCAAAGTTCTAGCGCACCCCGGTCCCGATATAAGCGATTCCCTCGGAGTACTTTTTCCTGTCGTAGATGCGCCTTCCGTCGAAGAGGACCGGCTTTGCCATGAGGGAGCGGAACTCCTCCGGGCCTATTCCCGAAAAGTCATTCCATTTCGTCAGCACGAGGGCCATGTGCGCCCCTTTCAGCGCATCCCTCGGCTCGTCCGCATAGCTTATCATGTCGCCGAACACCCTGCGGGTATTCTCGAGCGCGGCCGGGTCCGTGGCCGTGACTCTCGCGCCCTCGGCAAGAAGAAGCCTGATGAGGGGGACTGCCGGGGATTCCCGGACATCGTCAGTATCCTGCTTGAACGCCGTGCCTAGAACCGCGGCCTTTTTGCCCTTGAGGGGGCCCGCGGCCGCCTTCAGCCGCTCAATGATTTTGCCCGGGCGGAGGGAGTTTATGCGGCGCACTTCCGAGAGAAGGGCGGCTTCATCGCCCGTTTTTTTGGAGAAGCTTATCAGGGCAGAGACGTCCTTGGGGAAGCAGCTCCCGCCGTATCCGCACCCTGCCCGCAGGTAGCCTATAATCTGCGGGTCGAGCGGGGAGCCATCGGGCCTGCGGGGGTTGATTCTCGAATCGAGCGTGACTGCGCGCAGGACTTCCTCGGCATCCACGCCTTCGATGGACTCGCAGATGTCGCCTATCTCGTTGGAGAACGAGATGAGCGTCGCGAGCAGGGAGTTGTTCGCGTATTTTATCATCTCGGCGGTGCGCGTGTTCACGCTGATTATCTTCCCGCCGAACATGCCTTCATAAACTGCGGCGACGGCCTTGCGCGTCTCCTCGTCCTCGGCCCCTATCACAATCCGGTCCGGCTCCATCGAGTCGCGCACCGCGCTTCCTTCCCGCAGGAATTCGGGGTTCGACGCTATGCCGAAGCCGGAGGGGTGCGACTTCCCGGATGATTCTGAAAGCGCTTTCAGCACTATACCGGCCGCAGTCCCGGGCACTACCGTGCTTTTCACCACGACGACGTGCCGCCCCGGCTTGGACTTCAGTGCCGCCCCGATGTCCCGGCTCGCCTTCTCCACCTGCGAGGTGTCGATGCTTCCGTCCGGATGGGACGGGGTACCGACGCATATGAATGAGATGTCCGTTCCGGAGACCGCTTCAACTACGGACGTTGTCGCGCGAAGCCGCTTTCCGGAGTTGCGCGCGAGGAGCTCAGCCAGGCCCGGCTCGTGGATTGTCGGGATGCCGGAGTTGATTTTCCTGACCACGTCCTCCCGCAGGTCCACGCATGCGACCTCGTGGCCCTTCTCGGCGAAGCACGCGGCAGTTACGAGGCCGACGTATCCGGTGCCGATTATGCTTATTTTCATTCCATCCCCTCGTACCATGCCTTGAGCCGGGGGAGGCCCTCGTCGAGGGAAATCGAAGGTGCGTACCCGAGCGCACGAATCTTGGAAAGGTCAGGGCACCTGCGCTGGGGGTTGTCGGTCAGGTAGTCCTTGTCCTCGCTCATGCGGAACTTCACTTCCCTGCCTCCATAGAGCGACGAGACTTTCCGCGCAAGCGCGAGCATGCTTATCTCCCCGTCCCCTCCGCCGACGTTGTACGCCTCCCCGTCCGCGCCTTTCAGGAGGATTTTCAGGAAGCCGTCGATGGCGTCCGAGACATAGCAGAAGCTCCGCGTGGCCGAGCCGTCCGAGAGGAGCGTGATGTCCTTGCCTGAAATCGCGCTCGAAAAGAGGTCGGGGAGCACGCGCCGGTCGTCGAGGCGCAGGCCCGGGCCGTAGACGTTGAACGGCCTCGTGACCTTCACCGGGACTCTGCGCGCGCGGTGGAAGTTCGCGCAGAGGGTCTCGCCGAATCTTTTGGATTCGTCATAGCAGGCCCGCGGGCCGGTGCATGACACGTTCCCGCGGTAAGTCTCCGGCGTGGGTATCTCAGAGGGCGGCGGGTCCCCGTAGATTTCCGATGTGGAAAAGAAGAGCATGCTTTCGATTTTTGATTTCACCGCATGGTCGAGCAGGTTGCGCGTTCCGTACACGTTTGCGTCCATGGTCTCTATCGGGTGAAGCCGGTAGAAGGTGGGCGATGCGATGGACGCGCAGTGCAGTATGTAGTCCGGGCGGATGCCCGCCGGGAGCGGCTCGGTGATGCTTCCTTTGATGAGGCGCACGTTTTTTGCCCCTTCGAGGTGAGAGATGCGCTTTGGCGTCCCGCTGATGAAAGTGTCCAGGCATATCAGCTCCGAGGGGCGGCGGAATTCGGACTGGTTGAGCGCGTGGATTACGTCGAGGAAATACGCGCCGAGGAAGCCCGCCCCGCCCGTTACGAGGACGCTTTTTCCTTCGAGCGCCTGGAGCGGGCTGCGGTTGGCCTTGATGATGCGCTCCACGTCCTCCGCGATGATGCTGCCCGGGCCCCGGCTCATTTCCACACCTTCCACGGCGCGGCCCCCTTCTCCCAGAGCTCGTCGAGCTCCTTCTTGTCGCGCATGGTGTCCATGGGCTTCCAGAACCCGGGGTGCTTGTACGCGCCGAGCTTTCCCTCCTGCGCGACTTTCCCGAGGACTTCGCGCTCCCAGACGCTCCCGTCGCCCTTGATGTAATCGAAGATGCCGGTTTCGAGCACGAAGAATCCGCCGTTCACCCACCCTCCGTCGCCCCTGGGCTTCTCGACGAATGAGGAGACCGAGTCGCCATCCAGCTTCAGCGCCCCGAACCGCCCGGGGGGCTGGACCGCCGTGAGCGTAGCGAGCTTGCCGGACTTCTTGTGGAAAGAGAGTAGCCTGGAAACGTCCACGTCGGACACACCGTCTCCGTAGGTCATCATGAAGGGGCCGTCCACGTATTTTTCCACGCGCTTCACCCTACCGCCGGTAAGAGTGTCCTGCCCGGTGTCAAGGAGGGTTATCGTCCAGTCGTCCACGCTCGTGTTATGGACAGTAGTCGTATTCGTCCTGAGCTTTATCGTGAGGTCGGAGTTGTGGAGGAAATAGTTCGCGAACCACTCTTTTATCATGTAGCCCTTGTATCCGAGGCAGACTATGAAGTCGTTTATCCCGTATTTTGAGTATATCTTCATTATGTGCCAGAGAATCGGCTTGCCGCCTATCTCGACCATCGGCTTGGGCTTCACCACGGTCTCTTCGCTGAGGCGTGTTCCGAGGCCGCCTGCAAGTATCACAGCTTTCATGGAATCCATAATGCAATGAGCACGTTAAAATCCGTTGCGCAGCCATGAAAGGCACGAGCGCGCGCCGTCCCTGAAGCCCACTTTCGGCGCCCACCCGAGGGACTGCATCTTCGAGATGTCGAGGAGCATCACTTTCATGTCCCCGGCCCACCCGCGCGGGGTGCCGGTGTATCGCAGTACGGGCTTGAGCTTCATCTCCCGGCATACCAGCGCGGCGATTTCGCTCACTTTGGTTTTCTCGCGGCTGCCGATATTGAAGACATCGTATGCGGCTTTCTGCTTCTTCCATGCGGTGAGCGTCGCGGATATGCAGTCCGAGACGTGCAGATAGGACTTGTCCTGGTTCCCGTCGCCGAGGATTTCGAGCGCCTTCGGGTTCTTCTTCAGCTTCATGAAGAAGTCGCATATCACACCGTGGGTGCTCCGCTCCCCGATTATGTTGGCGTAGCGCAGCGAGGTGCATTTCATGCCGTAGGAAGCAGAATACGCGCTGAGGTATGCCTCGCACGAGAGCTTGCTCGCGCCGTAGTTGCTGATGGGCGCGCAGGGGTAGTCCTCGGGAGTGGGGATTTTCCCAGCCTCGCCATACACGGTGGAGGTCGAGGGGAACACGATGCGCCCGACGCCGGCCTTCCGGCAGGACTCGAGCACAGAGAACGTGCCGCCGACATTGATATCGAAAGTTTTCCTGGGGGTGTTTGCGCTCGCACGGACATCCGCATCTGCCGCAAAATGGAATACCGCATCCAGGCCCGCGAATTCATCCGAAAGGTCCTTCCGGACATCCCTTTTCACGAACCTCGCCTTCGGGTTCAGGTTTGCCTTCCTCCCGCCCGAAAGGTCGTCTATCACCGTCACCCCGTGCCCTTCAGCGACGAGGGCGTCGGCAAGGTGGGAGCCGATGAATCCGGCGCCGCCTGTGACCGCCACTTTCATGAGTAGCTATCCAGCGCCAGCCTTTTTATTCAGGCGGGACGCCGGCCGGCGATGTGGCTGCCCACATCCCGGGATGCAGAAACAATATATTCGCCACATCTGCTTCCTGCACGGGGGATTGCGTGCTTGGCTGGAGGGTGGTCGGGGGCGGCGAGTACACGCTCGACATGCCGCGCCTGAGCGCGGAGGAGGAGGGCCTGATATGCGTGGCCGAGGAGCGTTTCAGGGAGGCCGCAAGGGGCGGGGCCATCGAGAGCGAGAAGCTGATAACGCAGCTCGTTTCCGGCGCTGCAGCAGAGGGGGGAATTTACCTGAGCCGGGCCCAGGAATCCTATCTTGCCCGGATGGCGCACATGCACATCTATGGCTTCTGGTTCATGGACGAGCTTTTATCTGACCCGGGGATAGAGGAGATAAGCGTCATCGGCCCGGGCAAGCCGGTCTACGTCTATGCGAGGAAAGGGGGCTGGCTCAGGGTGAACGCGGTTTTCGAAGACGAGCGCGCGATAGGCGAGCTCATCAACAGGATGGCCGCGAAGCTCGGGCGCAGGATAACGATGCAGAACCCGCGCCTCGATGCGATGCTGCCGGACGGCTCCCGCCTGCATGCCTCGCTCCCTCCGGTCTCGGCCGGGGAGATAACAATCCGGCGCTTCAGGCAGAGCCCCCTGTCGCCTGCCGAGCTCGTCGCGAACAAAACCGCCGGGGCCGAAGCGCTCGCCTTCCTTTCCGTTTTGATGCAGTGCGACAGCTCGGTGCTCATCGCGGGAAACACGGCAAGCGGGAAGACGAGCACCCTCAATGCGCTATTCTCATTCGTGCCCTCGAACGAGCGGGTGATAATCACCGAGGAGACGCCGGAGATAACGATACCGCACCAGCACCAGATGCGGCTCGTTGCCAACCGCGACATGGGAATCTCGCTCAAGGACCTCGTGTACGATACATTGAGGATGAGGCCGGACAGGATGATCGTGGGGGAGGTCAGGAACCGCGAGGAGAGCGAGGCTCTCTTCGACGTGCTCCTTGCCGGGCAGGCGAGGGGATGCTATGCAACGTTCCACGCGCAGAGCGCACAGGAAGCGCTGGGCAGGCTCCGCTCCTTCGGAATCAGGGGCGAGGACCTTTCCAGCATTGACTGCATAGTGGTGCAGAGGAGGATGCTTTCGTACGACCCGAAAAAACGGGCGGGCACGGAAGTGAGGAAAATAGTGGAGATAGCCGGGGTGGCGGGGGGGGATACGCATGCGATATTCCCGGGGCAGGGGGCAATGAAAAGCGAGTTGTTCAGGCGATCTGCCGAAAGTTTCGGCCTGAGCGCGAAGGAGATGGGGGAGGAGCTCGGCGCGAGGGCGGGGATGATCGCCCGGGCGGGCCCTGGATTCCCGGAATTCTTCAAAGAGGTGCAGAAAAAGCTCTACGGGCTGGGTGGCGCGGATGCTTTATGAGATGTGCAGGCTTTTCCCGCCGCTTCCCGTGCGCTTTCCCGAAAGCAAAAGGCTGGCCCTCCTTGGAATCGAGCCGCAGAGGTATGCAGCGATGGCCCTCGCCCTTTCGCTCGCGGCGTTCATCGCCGCGCTCGCGTTCTCGAAATCCGCGCTCTTTGCGGCCGCGGCGGCGGCGGGCGCCGCCGCAATCGTCATCGTGCTCCCGAAACTGGAAATGGCGAGGCGCGCCGCGGACATCGAGTCGGAGCTCCCCCTCTTTTTGCGCAGCCTCGGGATGCTCATGGAGTTCGGGATGCCGTTCCAGCGCGCGCTCGAGTGCGCGGCGCGGGGATGCGGCGCGCTCGAGGAGGAAATCGGGAGGTGCTGCCTCGAGATGAGGCGCGGAATGGCGGCGCAAAAGGCGCTTTCCATGCTCGCCCTGGGCTACGACTCGATGGCGCTCAAGAGGGCCGTTTCAGCGCTCGCCATCTCTTTCGAGAGCGGAGCGGGGGGAGCGGAAATCCGGAAAATCGGAGACGACATGCTCTCCCTCGAGCGCTTCAGGCTGAGGGAGTACGCCTCGAAAAGCGCTATTTTCGGCCTCGTCCTCATCGTAACGGGCGCTATCCTCCCGACATTCTTCCTGGTCTATTTTGTTGCGGGGCCTTCCTCCGGACTGGGAGATGCGGAGATGCGCATCGCGATGCTCGTCGTCTTCCCGATGTGCAGCCTCCTCGCGATTCTCCTTTCGCGCTCGATGATGCCGAGGATGGTTTTCGGGAACTCCGGTCTGAGCCTTCTTTCGATGGCGCCGGGGGCGATAGTAGTCGCAGGCGATTTGCTCATGCCGAAGTTCCAGCTTGCTTTCCTCGCCGCGGGCGTGGGCGCCGGGGCATACGCATTATACAGGACGTTCGCCGCCGAGAGCAGGCTCGAGGACATCGAGCGCAGGCTGCCCGACGCGCTGTTTTCGGCCGGGGGCATGCCGAAATCGTCATCGGCCGAGCGCCTTTTCAGGATGATTGCCGAGGGCGGATTCGGGGCTCTTTCTGCCGAGGCGGCAAAGTCGCTCAGGCAGATAAGTGCGAACGTCCCGCCCCCCGCCGCCCTCGAGGACCTCTGGCAGAGGAACCGCTCCCCGATGCTCCGGAGGGCGTGCATGATGCTCCGGAGCATGATGGACACGAACTCGCTCGACCGCATCGGGATGCTCGCGGACGACATGATAAAGAGCGCCCAGCTGAAGAGGGAGCGGGCCTCTGTTTTCTCGATGCAGAAATACACGCTGCTCGCGGGCGCACTCTTCATCCCGCTCATCCTGAAGATGGCGCTCTCCCTGCTTTCAGGGATGGGAGACCTGCTCGGCGGGGGAGCGGCGGCGAAAATCGCTTCTGCCGGCGCGATTGCGCCGGCTTACCTGGTCGCCTATTCGGTCATCTCCTCGGCCGCCATAGGCGATTACGAGGGGAAGAAGTCGGCGGCGGTGATATACCTTGCGGCAATGGGGATAATCAGCCTGCTTGCGTTCCGCTTTATAAGTTTTTGAAGAGAGTAACCTGCGATGGACAGCATCACATCGGCAGCGCTCTCGGTTGACAACCCGCTCCTGCGGGCCGCCGGGGAGTTCCTGGACAACCCCCTGGTTTTCAGCGCGCTCATCCTTGCCGCGCTCCTCATCGGCGAAAGCAGGATGGAGAAGAGGAAGAAGGCGCTCCTATCCATCCTGCTTGCAGTCCTGTGCGGCTACGCGCTCAAGTTCGCGCTGGCCGTAGAGAGGCCCTGCGCCGGGGAGAGCTGGTGCCCGTCCGATTTCTCGTTCCCGAGCCTCCATGCGACCGCGGCCTTCAGCCTGATGATAGGGTTCCTGAACAAGAAGTCCTTTCCCTTCTACCTCCTGTTCGCGCTTTTCATAGGCTTCACGAGGATGAACATCGGAGTGCACGTATTTGCCGACATAGCGGCCGCGCTCCCGATAGCGATAGTGGCATATTACGCCATAGACCTGGGTGAAAAAAATGGAAAAGGAGACTGAGCGCCAGCTCTTCCACATGCTGATAGGGTGCTGCACGATTGCGGCGCTTTTCGTGCTCGGCAGGGGATTTGCCATCGCCGCGGTCTTCTTCACGATAATAATCGGCCTCGTCCTGATGAACAGGCGGCTACTCGGGCAGAGGATTCCGCTCGTAACCTGGTTCGAGGAGAAGTTCGAGCGCGAAAACGCCCGCCTCCCGGGATGGGGCTCTGCCTGCTACGCGGCAGGGGTGCTCGTCGCCCTCACGTTCCTCGCAGAGCCTTCGCGCATAGCGGCGGTCATATTCATACTCGGAATCGGCGACGGCGTTTCAACCATCGCAGGGAGGCTCGGTAAAGTGAAACTCCCTCACAACCCGTCAAAGACGCTCGAGGGCTCGATAGCCTTCGTCGCGGCGTCGCTCCCTGCGTATTTCCTCATCGGCCCCCTCGTACTCCCGGCGGCTCTCGTGGGCGCGATTGCCGAGAGCCTGCCCCTCGAGGACAACCTGACGATACCAATCGCGTGCACCGCGCTCCTGCTCATCCTGTGAGGGTGGAAAAATGATATTGCTTTTCACGTCAAACAACCCGGCAAGCAGGAACATAGCGGACAGGCTGGTTTCGGAGCAGGGCTTCGCCCCGGCCGGGCCCGGGAGGTGGGAAAAGGGCTCCCACGCGCTCATCGAAACGGGTGCGCCATCCGTGCTCGAAGTCCCCATGGACTACGAAACCGACTGCCTGATAGTGCTGAGCACGCACAGGAGCAAGATAAAGGAGAAGATTTTCACGGCGCATTACCCGGGCAACTGGGACGGAAACGATTTGGGCGGAGAGAGGCGGACGCTCAATACGGCCTTCCCGAGCAGGCTGAAGATACTTCTCCAGGAGATGAAGAGGGAAGCGGACAGGATAGGCTGGAAGTGCGGGCTCGAGGCCGACCACCACGGCCCCACGGGAAAAGCGCCCATCATATTCGTGGAGATAGGGAGCGGCGAGGAGGAGTGGAATGACATTGCCGCGGCATCCGCGATGGCTGCGGCCGTATCGCGGGCGCTCGGGAGGAATGAAAGGTACGACTCGTTTTTTGCAATCGGGGGCGGGCACTATCCGAAGGCGTTCGAGAAAATGGCATTCGGCGGCCCCCTTGCCATCGGCCATATCCTGCCCAAATACTCCATCGACTCGCTCGATGCGGACACTTTCAGGCAGGCGGTGGAAAAAAGCGTCGACAAGGTCGTCAAAGTCGTGGTCCTCAAGGACGAGACGAACCTCGCGCAGAAGGAGAAGATACGGAAGCTTGCCGCGGAGCATTCGCTCGAAGTCGAGATGGTTTAGCGTGGGATTGTTTCAAGGATTTTCGTCCGCGCCGGCCCGAGGCCTGGGTTCTTCAGGAAGGCGATTTCCGAGTTTTCATTGAGCTGCGCGGTCTCCTTCGATAGCGGAATCGAGGCAAGGAGCGGCACCCCGAGCTTTTTTGCAATCTCGTCCCCATGCGAGCCGAATATCTCGCCGGACATGTTCTCGACGAGGCCGAGTATCTTCACGCCGAGCTTCTTTGCCATGTTGGCCGCGCGAGCTGTGTCGAGGATGGATTCCTTCGTGGGCGCGCTCACGAGTATCAGGCCGTCAAGGGCGGATAGCTGCATCGCCGAGAGCGGGACGTCGGCCGTGCCGGGGGGCAAGTCGATGATCAGGTATTCGAGCTCGCCCCACTCGGCTGCCGAGAGGAAGCTGAGGAGCATATTGTGCTTGATGGGGCCGCGGATGATTATCGGGGACTCCGAAGGCGGGGAAAGGAGCGCGCTCGAGAGGATTTTCACCCCTTTGTGCTCGACCGGATATAACCGGTTGCCGCTCTTTGTCGCTATGCCGGCCACGGACAAAAACTTCGCAACGTTCGGGCAGTCGATGTCCGCATCGAGGAGGCCGACCCGGCGCCCCTCTGCCGCGAGGCAGTATGCGATGTTGACCGAGAGGAACGTCTTGCCAACGCCGCCTTTCCCGCTGTGCACGCCCAGCTTGTATCCTTTCAGTTTCGGCTTCTGCTCCTCGAACGGGTTGTCCACGCTAATATGAAAATCAGCATGTTTTTTAAGATGGGACGGGAAAACCAGTCATGGACCAGGTATTCAGGCCGGCGCGTACCCAGGAGATTCCGGGCGTCGTTGTTTCGAGGGGTCCCCTCGTGAAGGAGTATGGAGAAAAAGTTCAGTCATCCTAAGCCGATTTCCGTAGGCGACACGGTGGATGTCACCATCGAGAGCGTGGGCGGGCACGGCGACGGGATAGCCAAGGTGGAGAGTTTCGTCGTTTTCGTCAAGGGCGCAGGCAAGGGCGAGCGCTGCAGGATAAAAATCACCGAGGTCAAGAGGACTTTCGCGCTCGCAGAGAAGATTGGAAAGGCCGAGGCCGAGATGGACGAGGCGATAGAGGGGGAGCCGGGCGGGCCATCGGGATAGAAGCAACCGGACGCATTTTACCGCCAACCCGAAGGGTTGGCAAACTAGCTGAGCCAGAAGTTGAAGAACGCGAGGAACAGGACGAGGGCGATGAGGCCGAAGCCTATCGTCACCTGCGTGAGCGTCTCCTTCTCGAACGCGCTGCTCGGCCTCGTGAAATTGCCGGCCGGCAGGCCGTCCTCGGTAAACTGCCCGTCATGGGAAAGCGCCCTGCTCGTGACGCTCTCGTTGAACCCGGATTCGTTCATGAAGCTGTCGGTTACGCGCAGCGAAAAATTATTCAGGCCGAGCCCGGAATAGCTGTAGTTGATTCCGTAGGCGTAAAGGAACGAGTCGTTGCCGTGCTCGAGGGGAATCGGGGTCGTGACATTGGAGTCGGATTCGGAATATCCGGTTTCGTTCGTCAGGTTGGAGCGGATTTCCTGCACGCCGAAGGCGTTCTGGACCACCGAGAAGTTCCTCAGCGTGATGTTCAGGGCGCGCTTGCCGTTCATGTCAAGCTCCGCGCGGTAGAGGGGGGCCTGCGAGAGCACCAGCATGTTGAAATCGTTGTTCCGGAACCACTGCTCTCGCAAAGCTGGCGACAGCAGGAAGAAGAGCTTGCCCTCCCCGGCGACGCGGTAGGAGCGGTTTATGGAAACCGGGATGGATGCATTAACTGTCGTGACGTTGTCCGGGCAGGTCGACTCTCCGGTCTGGTTGTTGATGGCGTACATGAACGTCACGTTGCCGGTCAGGTTGATGGTGAGGTTCTCGAGGCCGGAGGACGATTTCATCTCTTGCAGGATTTCCTCCGGGACCGGGACGAGGGTGGCGTTTGCGCGGGCGGTTGAATTCAGGCCCCTGAAGGTGAACGTGGCGTTCAAATCATAGACGACATACGTGCTGTTCTCGTATTCCGAGCAGAAGTCCCCGTCGAAGTCGCAGCGCCACGCGGTCTCGTCGCTTATGTGCTGGTGCCAGGCATCGTCGCAGACGAAATTCGGATATCCCTGCGCCGGCTTCGAAGTGAGGTGGCCCATCGAGTAGCCGCGGGCTATCAGGAGGGCGAGGCCTTCGACCGGGGCCGTGACATTGTCGATGAGGAGCGTCATCCCGGCGATATCGAGGCTCGCATTGACGTACTGGGTCTGGTTGTAGCCCCCGAAAAAGAAGGTGATGTTGCCGCTCGAGGCGTTGGTGGCGTTGTAGGTTCCGTTAAGGGACGACGAATAATTTTCGTTGTAGGCCATGACTCCGCTTATGGGAGGCTCGGAATACTGGGCGAAACATGCGGAACCGAGAACCATCAGGGCCAAAACCCAGAACTTCATAGCATATCGCCCAGCCTGTCTATCGTCACAAACTGGACAGTGTCGTTGGCCTGCATCAGTTTCAGCCTCGCAGAGTCGGCCTGGCCGAGGTTGTCGAAGATGTGGTTGAGCTCGGACTTGTCGTCCACGACTATGATGGCCTTCCGCGTGAACTTGTCGCCGAAGAACCCGACCTCGAAGTCCTTGGACACGAACTTGGAGCCGGACTCGCTGAACATCGTCCCGCTCTCGATGAGTTTCTCCTTTATCATCCTGCGGAGGGTGTTGCGCTTTATGTCGCCTTCGCCCTTGAGCTGGTAGTAGTCGCGGTGCGACTCGAGGTGGCCGGACTTGACGAGCTTCTTGAGGATCTCCTCAACGTTGCCCTCGGTGACGTCTGCCCCGTTCGTGAGGTAGCGCTTGAGCGAGACCGCGAACTCCTGGGCCGTTATCGGGTTGCTCCCGAGGTTCATCTCCTTGCGTATCATGGAGAAGCTCTCGAGCGCGCGTGCGAGGGGAAGCGTTATCTCCTGCCGCACCGAGTCCGCGCTGTCTCCGAAGCGGATGCGGTAGGTCGGCCTGCGGCTCGCCCTCGCGCCGAAATAAACGGCGGCCACGATAATCAGGCCGGGCACACCGTACTTGATGTAGAAGTCGAGGAACGGGTCCTCCTGGTTGACGACCGTGACGGGAATCTTCGTTCCGGCAAGCTCGAAATTGAATATGTTCTCTCCTTTGTCCAATTTGGCGTTAACAGTGACCGTGCCGTCGCTGATGAAGTATTTCCTCTTGGTCTCCGAGTCTCCGAGGGACACGAGCGCCTCCGTGTTTCCCATGGGCGCCCCGTCGGCGAGGGCGGAGAACGTGTATGTCACGCCCCTCTTCTGGAGGAGCGTTATCTCGATGTCGCGTATGTGGAGCATGCCGCTTGCTATCGGGCCGGAGTTGTCGTCCACTGTGATTACGTACCAGCCCGGGTCGGGGTATTCGAATTTCTTCAGGAAAACGTTCTCGTCCGTGACGCGCCGGAGCTGCTCGTGCTCTATCGTCTTGCCGTCCTTCTTCACCGAGAGGAACGCCGTCCCGTTCGTCTTGTTCAGGAGGAACTGGAGGCTGGAGCGCTCGTTGGGGAGTATCGTCTGTGGAGAGGTCGCAAGCGTCTGGTTTGTCTGCTCGAGGCGCGGCGAGTCGAATATGCCTGCCGTATCGTCGAACTCGTACACGAGGCGCACGTAGCCGGTGCGGTTTATCCTGGCCGCTGCGGTGCCGATTCCGGCCCCGGATACGAAAATCTGCGAGCGCTCTCCTGCGGCCCAGCTGTTGAGGAGTATGTCGCGCGCGAGGCTTTTGTTGCCGCTGTCGATGAAGTCGTCGAGCGATGTGTTTATGAGGACGACGCGCGAGCGCTGGGCCGGAGTGAGCGAGCTGTACCAGTTGAGCTGCTTTATGCCGTTGCTTATCAGGAGGTCCTTCGCGCCGAAATACACAATCGCCGAGTCCGAGGAGTTCTGCTGCAGGTTGAAGAGCGCGTACGATGGTATCGCGCCCGTGGGCACGATGTTTATCCCGTCGTTAATCTTCGGCTCGTCGCTGATTGTGACCGTGAAGCCGTATTTCTCGAGCACGCGCATCTGCTCGATGAGGTCCTGGAGCTTCGTTGCCTCTATCGCCTGGCTGTCGTTGATTATCGTCACTTTCCTCTTGGGCGGCTTTTCATAGCCCAGAATCGTGAGGTTGCCGGTCCCGCGGTAATTGTAGACGCTGTAAGCGTATTCGCCCGCCGCCCCGCTCTCGAGTACCGAGAATGTCGAGGGCGCATGGTCCTTGGCCATCCCCTCCTCCTCGCCGAAAAGCAGCACGACCACTATCCCGGCAAGTATCAGGAGGAGAACGACCACAAGCCCCACGATGATGCTGCGCAACCTCATATGTCCAGCCTTTTTGAAGTAAGAAAGTCTACATCATTTTTATAGAAATCCCTTATGTCCTCGAGCTCCATGAGGAGCATAAGGGGGCGCTCCAGCGAAAGCCCCCAGGCGAGGACCGGGTAAACTCCGGCCAGGGGGAGGCTCACTTCGGGCCTGAATACCCCGGCACCGCCGAGTTCGAGCCATTGCTTCCTTTTTTCGAAGAACACCTCAATTTCGAGCGAAGGCTCGGTGTATGGGAAGAAGGACGGCCGGAACCGTATCTTCTCGAAGCCTAGCTTCTTGTAGAATTCCTTGAGGACGCCAAGGAGGTCTGTGAATTTCGCGTTTTCCCATGCAATGATGCCCTCCACCTGGTGGAACTCGGCAAGGTGCTTGTAGTCGGTGGCCTCGTTCCTGAAGACGCGGCCTATTGCGAAGTATTTCCGGGGCTTCCCGTCCTTGATCGACGCGACGTAGCGGGCCGAGAGGGCGGTAGTGTGGGTGCGGAGTACCTGCCGCGAGGCTTCCTTGGGGTCCCACTTGTACTTCCAGCCGTCCTCGTGCGATTTTTTCACCTTCTCGACGAGAGACCGGTCGTTCGGGAGCGGCGACGTGCCGTCGATGTAGAACGTGTCCGCGAGCTCGCGGGCAGGGTGGTCCTGCGGCTGGAAGAGCGCGTCGAAGTTCCAGAACGAGCTCTCGATGATGTCGCCCTCCATCTCCTGGAAGCCCAGCTCGGACATTATCGACTTCATCTTCAAGGTCATCCTGGTTATCGGATGGCTTTTTCCCGAGGGGGCGTTCTTTGCCGGGACGTTCAGGTCGAATTGCGCAAGCTCGGCGCCGGCCGCCTTGGCAGTCCTGACTACGGTCGTTTCCCTGACCGTCTTTTTGCCAAGGAGGCGCCTTTCGTAGAATTCTTCGAGAAGCACCTTGTCGGAGCATTCCCCGGAAGAGGCGATTTCATTGGCCGCGGCCTTTAGCGATTCGGCGAGCGCACCGACTTCGGATTCCTCCTTTTCCGGGACCAGCCTGCCCCCTTCGATATTGACGAGGCCCTTGACTTTTGCCCACCGGATGCCGATGGATTTTTCATCGGGCGTGAGGTCAGCTATGGAAGCGCCCGCGAGCGCTTTCTTATATACCAGGATTTCCGGGAAGCCGCTGCCGACGTATTTCGAGAGCTCCGGGGTCTGGATGCCCTTCACGGACTCCTTAAGCTCCAGCGTGACGTAGCCCGCGGTCTTGAGCGACTCGAGGATGCGCCGGATGCTGTCCTCGTTCATGCCGGCCTGCCTGCACAGCGCGTCGAATGCCATGCGCCTGTTTTTTGAAACGATTTCAAGAACCTTGTCTTCTCCCTTGTACATTACTCTTCGCCCCTCCGTTTTGCAGTTATGACATACAGGCAAGAGCCTATAAGCGCAGCGAGGAGGAGGACAAGAGGCAGTCCGCCCGGGCCGCGAAGGGTCTCGATGACCCATATCAGTATGCCGCTGAAGAAATCGGAAACCTCCTTGTCGATGCTGTCCTCGACCTCGAAAACGAGGGAGAACTTCACAAGGACGATGTCAGACCATGAAAGCGAATCCGCGTGAACCGGCAGCTTGAGGGTTAAATCGGACGGCGCCGGGTTAACGTCCTGCACCACAGCCTCCGGGGGAAGCTCGACCGTCAGGAAGACGTTCTCGTCCAGGATGATGTTGCCCTCGGGGGTCGTCGTGAAGTACAGCGCCGAGGGGTTTATGGAATAGCGGATGGTGCGGGGCTTGTATTTTTCCAGCCTGAAGAGGCCGGTGCCCTGCGTCGCGACGCTGGAGTTGTTGAACGAGGGATATGCGAGGTAGTCGAGTATCAGTTCGCCGTGGCAGATGCCTTGTATCGGATTGCATTTTGTCCGCGGCTGGGGCCGCACGCGCAAATCGCGTATGTCGACGGTGGACGGGTTCACGTGGAACTTGACGTCCTTGAGGCCGACGTTGGACGACCACCAGGACAGCTCGTCGTTCCCGATGCCGCTGTCGTAGATGGAGTTCGAGTAGTTTCCGAACATCACGAACTTGATGCTTTCGTGCACCTTGGCGCTGCCATCGGACTTCACGTCGCTTATGTCCACGTCTACCCGCTCGATGAGGAATTCCGCGTTTGCCACTGCGGCGAGCACGAGTAAAAGTAGCAGTCGCTTCATGATTTCCAATCTCAGTCAAGGTATAAAAATGGATTTTCAGTCATTCACTGCATGGAACTGGAGTCCCTGATTGTTTCGTTCATAACCATATTCGCGATTATGGACCCTTTTGCGAGCCTGCCTCCGTTCCTCACGCTGACCGCCAAGTGCTCCAAGGAAGAGAGCAGGTCGGTGGCGGACAGGGCAGTGCTGATAGCGGGGGCGGTCGCGTTCGTCTTCGCGGTCGCCGGGCCCTCGCTGCTTTCAGCCCTCGCCATCACGCTCTCGGACTTCAGGATAGCCGGCGGCATAGTGCTCGCGCTCCTCGGGCTCGAAACGACGCTCGGATTCTCCCTCTCAGGCCACGGCCAGAAGTCCGGGGGCCTCGACTCGGCGGCCGTGCTGATAGCGACGCCCATCCTGACCGGGCCCGGCCTCATGACTTCGCTCGTAATCCTCGGCAACGAGCGCGGCCTCCTGCCCGTCGGCATCGCGCTCGCGTGCGCGCTCCTCATCTCATGGCTTGTGCTCAGGAACGCCGGGAAAGTCCGCTCGCTCGTCGGCGAGAGGGTCATCATGGTGTTCTCGAAGGTCATGGGGCTGTTCCTGATGGCGATTGGCATCTCGTTCATCAGGGCCGGCCTTATGGGTATATAAAAACTGGGAGGAAAATCCTTTCATGAAGCACACTATTTCTACACTTGGGAGCCACTCTGCCCTCGACGTCTGCGAGGGTGCGAAAATGGAGGGCTACGGCACCCTCGTCGTCGCGCAGAAGGGGCGCGAAAAGACCTACCTCGGCCCGTACAAATCCAGGGTGCGGGAAACCGGCGGCCGGAAGCGGGAGGTGGGCGTCGTGGACGAGCTTCTCCTCCTCGGCAGTTTCAAGGATATGACGAAGAAGGAGAACCTGGACTTCCTGAAGAAGCGCAACTCGATTTTCGTCCCGAACCGCTCCTTTGCGGTTTACGTCGGCTATGACTCCATAGAAAAGAGCTTCCCGGTGCCGGTTTTCGGAAACAAGTTCCTCCTGCGGGCCGAGGAGCGCGACGCGCCGAAAAATCAGTACCATTTGATGGACAAGGCGGGAATACGCTCGCCGAGGAAATTTCCGTCCCCGGAAAAAATCGACAGGCTCGCGATAGTGAAGGTGAGCGAGGCCAAAAGGACTTACGAGAGGGCGTTCTTCCTCGCAAGGAGCTACGAGGAATACCGCGAGCGGAGCGAGGAGATGGTAAAGAGCGGGAAGATAACCCGCGAGAGCCTCGCGAAGGCCACGATAGAGGAGTACATCGTGGGGGCGCACTTCAACCTCAACTTCTTCTATTCGCCGGTGCACGGGGAACTCGAGCTCCTCGGCCTGGACACGAGGCGCCAGACGAACATTGACGGCTACCTCAGGATGCCGGCTGACGCCCAGCTGGAGCTATTGAAGCTGCAGCAGCCATCGACGATAGAGGTCGGGCACATCGCATGCACACTCCGCGAATCCCTCCTCGAGCAGGTCTTCGAGCTCGGCGAGAGGTTCGTCCATGCCGTGGAGAGCGAGTACAAGGATGGCCTGATAGGCCCGTTCGCGCTGCAGGGCGCGATAGTCGAGGAGGGGAAGGAGGAGTTCGTCTGCTTCGACGTCTCGATGAGGATGCCGGGCTCGCCTGGGACCAGGTTCACGCCCTACAGCGGGTACCTCCACCGCGAAAGCGTCTCCTTCGGAAGGAGAATCGCGATGGAGATAAAGGACGCGGAAAGGGAGAAGATGCTCGATAAGATAACGACGTGAGTTTCTTAAATTGTGTCAGTTCATGTCTAATTATAAATTCTTCCGTCCCTAATATTTCTGGATGGGAGGCGCGCATAGTACCGCCAGGGAGCTATTTTTCGACTCGGTCAGGATGCGGCGGGAAAAAACCATCCGGGAAATGGAAGACCTTTACTCGAGGGACCCGACGCCAGGCCTCGCCCGGAAAATCAATGGCGCGAAAGAGAGACTGGCAAAATTCAGGGAAATGCACGAACGGTTCGGGCGCCTCATGGAAATCGGCGACGGCGAGCTCATGGCCAGGAATTCCAGCGAACGGGGAGCCCCGCTGATGGGCGAGCCTGAACTGGTCTCAAAAATAGCGAGGCGCCAGATGGGCGAAAAGGAGTATGTCGACCTCACCGAAGGCCCGACCCTGATAAGGAAAAAAAACTAATAGAAGCTGCCCGGCTCGGGGTTCTTCCCTATTATGAACGAGCTGAGCATCTTCGTGGCCTTCCGGGGCTTGTCGACGTTGAGCGCGAATATCCCGTCGCTCTCGTCCGACGAGAGCATGCTCATCTCGGTCACGCTGATTTTCTCCCCTTCGAGCATCTCGGTTATCTTGTCCATCGAGTCGTTTGCGACCTTTATCACTATCGACTCGGGCTTCGTGGTCGTGAAGCCGTTGCTGACAAGGATGGACCCGGCTTTCTTCGGGTCCTTGACCTCGAGCGCAATCACGGCCTTGCCGCCGACGACGTCCACGTGGAGGCCGTCGATATTGACGCTCGACTTTCCGAGTATGTATGAGATGTCGGCCAAAAGGCCTACTCTGTCCTCTGACACTATCGTTACTGATTTCATTTGATTCACCTGGTCACAATAGCTGCACAAGATCGTTGCTGATCGTGTCCAGCGTCTTGAATGTTTTGTAGTCGTCCTCGGGCCCCCTCATGAAGGCCCTCACCTTTGCCTTCGTGACTGACTTGAGGACTTTGAGCTTTTCCGCCATGCTCAGCGATACTTCCTGAGTCTTCAGGAGGGCGTAGAGGTGCGAAGCCGCATCGACGACATCGGCGTGGCCGGTATTGAGGGCCAGCTCCGAACTCAACCCCATCAGCTCCCGTTTAGATACAGTCATAACCATCCCCCCACCAGTTAAGATACGGGCAGATGATATATTTATATGTTTCCGAGTTTTTGCTGTGAAAAGAATCCAATTCTTTTTAAACATTGTGCAAAAAAACGCAGAATTTCTGATACAATGGTGTGAAGTAACAAAACTGGCGGGTTCTGCTATTTGGACATTACTTCAAAGAAGTAAAGTCGACATCATACGGGGAATAAAGGTTTAATAGCTGAGTAACAACAAAGCATCATGCTAATCGTAATAGCGGACCAGATGGAAGACGAGGTAGTGGCGGCGATACGGGGCCTCGGGCGCGTGGAATACAAGCCCGCGGACCTGAAGGCCGCGCTCCATGAAGCCGACGTGCTCATCGTCAGGAGCGCCACGAAAGTGACGCGGGAGCTGATTTCAGGCTGCCCGAATCTCAAGGTGGTCGCGAGGGCAGGGGTAGGCCTTGACAACGTCGACCAGGAGGCATGCGTCGAGAAGGGCGTCAAGGTCGTGAACACGCCGGGGGCCTCCACCAATGCGGTTGCCGAACTCGCAATAGGGCTGATGCTCTGCGGACTGCGCAACGTCCAGAAGGCCCACCACCAGATGAAGAACCGGGTGTGGGACAAGAAAAACCTCGTCGGGAGCGAGATAGCGGGAAAAACGCTCGGCATCATAGGCTATGGCAGGATAGGCGCCGCAGTCGCCAGGAAGGCCCATGCCCTCGGGATGAAGATAATCGCCTACAACCCGCCCCCGAGGCACGAGGACGATATTGTCCAGTTTATCGACAACATGGAAGCGTTCCTCGGGCACGCGGACGTCATAAGCCTCCATGCAGCGCTCACCGAGTCCACGAGGGGGATAATCGGCAGGGAAAACATCGCCAAGATGAAGGACGGCGTCTTCATAGTGAATACCGCGAGGGGCGAGATGGTGGACGAGGAAGCGCTCTACGACGGGATCAGGGGGGGCAAAATATCCGGGGCAGCCCTCGACGTCTACGCCGAGGAGCCGTACAAGGGGAAACTTCTCGAGCTTGACAACGTCTATTGCACGCCCCACCTCGGGGCGAGCTCGAAGGAGGCCCAGGAAAGGATAGGAAATGAGCTCCTGAGAATTCTCAAGGACGAATTGAAGTAGTTGTCAGCGCCTTTCCCGCAAATCAGCGCGCACAACGCTTTCGCACGCATCTTCAGGTAGGCTCGCCGGCAATGACGCATCCTCGGGAAACAGGCGTAGGGCTGGAGTGAAGTCGCGCGGTTTTCCATCCGGGCCTGAGGCGAGCGCCTTCATGGAAGTGAACCTCTCCCGGGCCCTCACATACACCGAGACGCGCAGGGCGCCATCACCGGCATCGAGGTAAGAGCGTATTTCCTGCTCACGGTCGGGCGGGAGGTAGTAAAGCCACATCGGAAATGGAGAGCTTCCGCAGTCGCCGCGCATCCCCAATTCGGTCCCCCGGCCGTCGTTGTGGACGATTTCATACGACGGCTCCCCCCAGGAGGCCCGCCTCATCTCCTCGGCCGGCCTGGCAGGTTTGCAGCTGCAGATAAAAGCCAGAGCCAGCGCGAATTCCCGCATCGCCATATCATTTCCCGGCAAGATATTTCTTGAACCATTTCGAGGCCAGTTTCGCGACGTCCTCGAGGGAGCCAGGCTCCTCGAAAAGGTGGGTGGCGTTCGGAACGAGCGCCATTTCCTTCTTGCACTTGAGGTGCAGGTACGCCTGCTGGTTCAGCTCGATTACCACGTCGTCGTTCCCGCCGACGATGAGGAGCGTGGGGCATTTCACCATCCCAAGCGACATCATCGCGAGGTCGGGGCGGCCGCCCCGTGAGACGACGGCGCTTATCTTCTTGCCGAGCTTCGCGGCCGCGACGAGGGCCGAAGCGCTTCCCGTGCTCGAGCCGAAATACCCGATCTTCTTGCCCGCGCACTCGGGGAGCGAGTGCAGGTAGTCGGTGGCCTTGAGGAGGCGCTCGGTGAGAAGCCCGACGTTGAACCGGTTCTCGTAGACGTAATCCTCCTCCTCGGAAAGCAGGTCGAAAAGCAATGTCCCGATGTTGTTCCGCCGGAGTTCGCGGGCGACGTAGTTGTTCCGCGGGCTTTTGCGGGAGCTGCCGCTCCCGTGCGAGAATATGACTATACCCTTGGCGCGCCGGGGGACCGAAAGCATGCCCTCCAGCATCATGGAGCCTGCCGGGATGCGGACAAGCCGCTCTGGGGCTTCCATCTACTCGACTTCCGCCTCGACCGTCGCAGCCTCGACCTTGACCGTCGGCTTCCTGCCGATGAAATGGCCGGCCATTTTTCCCTTCGGGAACACGATTGTCTTGTTGTGGCGCACCGGCATCTGGAGCTGCTCGGCAAGGCGCAGGAGCTCGGTTGCCGGTATGTAGTGCTTTGAAACGAGGACCGGGAACTCGCCGGCCGGCGTCTTTTCCATCTTCACTTCGAGCCGGTGCTGCTGCCTCAGCCCTGAAACGAGGACCTTGACATCGACAAAACCCTGCTCCACGATTTTCTTATCGCTCATATCCTACCCCTCCGAAGAACGTGACGTCCGGCCCTTTCCTGACGGACACCCGCTCGCCTTTTTTCAGGTTCCGCACGAAAATCCCGTCGGTGATGAACGCGCAGTCGCTCCCCACGGTTATCTCTATCTTCGAGCCTTCGCCGAGGAGCCCGGGCCGGAACGCGCGCTTATAGGGACATATAGGGACCAGACTGATTTTTCTTTCTATCGGCTTCAGCTTTTCCCCGCCCGCCGAATAGGCGTAGGCGGCAGAGCCCAGGGGCGTCGAGACAATCATCCCGTCGCCTTCGAACGAGGTCATGGAGCCGTCCACGGATACGTCCATCTCCGCGACGCGGTAATGGGTGGCATGGACGACGACGTCGTTCAGGGCCACGTAGCGCATCTCCCCGATGGCGCAGTCGAGCGTCATTATCCTCTCATGCCCCCTAGCGAGTGCGGGGAGGAGCATATCCCGCCAGTCGCGGTTGTGGAGCTGGCAGATGTAGCTCTTGTCTCCTCCAATGCCGAGAATCGCGCCCTCTATCCGCCCGCGGTGGCTCGCATAGAGTATCGTGCCGTCCCCGCCGATGCAGATTGTCGCCTCCGCGCCCTTTTTGACTACCCTGTGGCCTGCACCTGAGAGTTCGGGAGCGAGCCGCGAGGCGAGCTCAACTGCCCAGGTTTTCTTGGGATTGGCGATTATTTTGATTTTCATTCAAGGAAAAAGGGGATAAAAGAAATAAAAAGGGAAGTTAGAAAGAAACCGCAGGTTTCTTTCAGCCGAGCATCTCAAGGTCGTGCGAGAACGCCGGGACCGCAGCCTCCTCCTCGGAGACCGAAGTGCCTGCGACGGACGCGCCCTTCACGCCGGTTACGATGGCGACTATTTCGAGCTTGCCCTCGTAGTTCTGCATGATTCTCGCGCCCCACTTGACGTTCGCCTCGGCGTCCATCTTCTCGGTCACCCACTCGCCTGCCTTGATGGCATCGCCGAGGGTGAGGTCGGAGCCGCCCGTGATGTGGATGAGCGCGCCCTTTGCGCCTTCGAAGTCGACGTCGAGGAGCCTGTTCTTTATGACGCCCTCGGAAGCCGCCTTGACCTTGTCGTTGCCCTTGCCTTCGCCGACCGCGATGAACCCGACTCCTCCGCCTTCCATGATTGCGCGGACATCCGCGAAGTCGATGTTGATGAGCGAGGGCTGGGTGATTGTCCAGACGAGGCCGCTTATCGCCCTCGAGAGGATTTCATCAGCAACCGCGAACGCCTCGGCCATCGGGAGGTTCGGGACGAGCTGGACGAGCCTGTTGTTGTCCAGGATGATGACAGAGTCGCAGAATTTCTTGAGCGCCTTGATGCCTTCATCGGCCCTCTTCTTCCTCGCGCGCTCGAGAGCGAACGGGTAGGTGACCATCGCAACCACGATAGCTCCCTGCTCCTTGGCAATCTGTGCCACGATTGGAGCGGCGCCGCCGCCGGTTCCGCCGCCCATGCCCGCGCAGACGAACACGAGGTGAGCGCCTTCGAGCTCCCTCTCGACAAGGGGCCTGTCCACTTCGCACGACTTGGCACCGACGTCCGGGTAGCCGCCCGCGCCGAGTCCCTTCGTGACGGACTTGCCGATGAGCACTTTCTTCGCCCTTTCGTGGACGATGTTCAGGTGCTGCTTGTCGGTGTTGATGGCAACGAGCTCCGTGCCCTTCACGCCGGACTTTATCAGCCTGTTGATGGTGTTGTTTCCAGCGCCGCCGACGCCGACGGTAACTATCTTGATGCTCTCAGAGCTGAGCGCATCCGAGCTGGACTGCTTTTCCTGGGGGGTGTTTTCTCCTACAACCGATCTTACTAAGTCATCCATACTTTCACCTGTTTTGGTCGCCTTTTTTGCTATTTCTCTCGGATTATGAGAGTGGTAGAAAAGCGCCTCAGGCGATTTAAATAGCTTGACTTTCACCTCGATATTTCAAAACCAAAAAAATTAACAAAACAAAACAAAATCGAAAAATTCGAGGGAAAACAATAAATACATTTAGTGAATACATTGATGGTCTTTCGTACGATTGTGGAATGGCACACCTATGATGGACGTATTTGGGGGTTTCGGGCGGCTTGCGCTGCCTGATTCGAGAGGGACGGGGAGATTTGGGGAAGATGGTAAAAGTAATTACTATAATGGACGACGTGTACGCCGACCTCTACCGGCTCAAGACATCAAAAGGGATGAGCTTCAGCCAGGTTTTGCGCCACCTCCTCACCGAGAGGCGCGACGAAGGGAGGAGCATAATCAGCCTCGCCGGAAGCATCGACGAGTCGGACATAAACCACAGGGCGCTCGAGAGGGCGAGGAAGGAGGCAGTCTGGAGCAGATGAGATGCTGAAGATTTGCCTCGATTTCGAGATAGCGATAGACTTCCTGCGGGGCGAGCCCGGAACCATCGAGAAGCTCCGGTATTACGCGGACCGCGAGGAGATATGCATCACCAGCCTGACCATGATGCACCTCATGGAGGCAGTAAGCAAGCCGGACGTGATAGCCGCTTTCGCCGGGACGGTGACGGTCCTCCCGTTCGACAAGAAGGCCGCGCAGACGGCGGCCAAGATAATGAACGACTTGCGGGACAAGGGCGAGAGCAGGCGCCTCGACGACGGCATCCTTACGGCGGCAATATGCATGGCCAACGACGCCCTCCTCTATTCCCGGGCGCCGGCGAAATTCGACGGGATAAAGGGCCTCAAGAAGGTCTGACGCATTTTATTAAATATTACGACATATAATTTTTCTATATGCATGACGACGGAACGCCCAGGGAGCGGGCCATCGCAACTCTCGACTTCCTGGCCTATGACGGCGAGCAGGAGGCCGGGAGGCTTGTTGGCATCCTGAGGGAAGGGAAAACTCCGGAAGCAGTCTCGGACGGGCTATTTGCCGAGCTCATGGAGATGGCAGGCCCTAAGGAACTTGCTGCGTACCACAGGTTCGAGGCGACGGTGAGCGAGCTGAGGAGGGAGGGCAGGCACGACCTTGCCGAAAGAGGGGAGGGGAGGCGCGGGCGAATCATGGCAGACGCGCGGACGCTGGAAAGCCTCGCGAAGCTCGGCTTCATCCCGTCCCCGGAGCAGAGGGCCGCGCTTTTCCTGAGGTTCAGGGCGATGCTCGAGATCGCCTCGAAAGAGGGGGACGATTTGAACTTACGGCGCGCCCTGGAAAGCTCGCGCGAAGTGCTCCGCGAAACGCTCTTTGCCCTGTCGCACGCTTTCGGAAAGGAGGAATGCGCGTTCATGCTGGAAATCTCGGACCAGGCGCGGAAGCTGGCGTTCATCGGGGGCTGGATGGAGAGGGCGGCATACCAGTCTGACATCGCGAAGCTTTTCGAGGGCGAGCTTTCCGGGATACTGGGCGGGAAGGGGCGCGATTCCGGCGCGAGGGTGCAGGCGTACGCCATGAGGGAGCGGCTCCGGGCCCTGCCAGAAAAGCTTTCCGCGCCTCCGGAGCGGCCGGATGCCGGGAGCGGCATCAAGGCCAGGCCCCGCTGATATTTTATTCCTTGATATCCAATCCTAGTCATGGCACTAAAAGCCCTCGTCCTTTACGGCTACGGCATAAACTGCGAGAACGAAAGCAAATACGCGATCGAGAAGAGCGGGGGCCATGCCGACATAGTCCACCTGAACAGGCTGCTCGAGAGCCCGGCGATGCTCAAAGATTACAACATGCTCATGATACCGGGCGGGTTCTCGTTCGGCGACGACCTCGGCTCCGGGAAAGTCTTCGGGAACAAGATGAAGTTCCGGCTCCGCGAGCCCCTTGAGGAGTTCGTGAAGGAAGGCAAGCTCGTCCTCGGGATATGCAACGGGTTCCAGATAATGGTCAAGATGGGCCTCCTCCCGGTTCCGGATTTCAGGCAGAGGGTGAGCCTCACGACGAACGACTCGGGCCACTACGAGGACCGCTGGGTCATCCTCAGGGCGAACCAGAAATCGCCCTGCGTGTTCACAAAGGGGATGGAATACCTGCTCGTACCTGTCAGGCACGGGGAGGGCAAGTTCATCCCCAAAGACGATGCGACGCTCGCCGAGCTGAAGGAGAAGAACCAGATAGCGGTGCAGTATGTCGACGAGAAGGGGAACCTCGCTGGCTTCCCGTACAACCCCAACGGCTCGGTCGAAAACGTCGCGGGGATATGCGACCCGACAGGCCGGATTTACGGCATGATGCCGCACCCCGAGGCGTTCAACATCCCGGAGAACTGCCCGTACTGGGTGAGCGGAAAAATCAGGGAGCCCATGGGGCTCCGGATTTTCAAAAACGCGGTCGAATACCTGAAATAGCTCAGAGCTTCTTTTCAAGCCTGGACGCGACCAGCATCACGATTCCGAGGAGCGAAACCAGTATGGGGTAGGCTTTCGCGACCTCGAGGCCTGGCACCAGGTCGAAATTTATCGGCAGCGCAAGGAGCCCGAGCCCGAGGAGCAATGCCCCGGGAAGGTGGGAGTCGTCGTGCGCTGCTGCTGTCTTGGCGGTCTTTTTCTTTGAAGGCATGTGGGTCACCGGGCTGATTACGGGGGCAATTTTTTTAAATCATCCGAGGATGAGGAAGCCCGCGGCCGGTATGAAGAGTATCGCGAGCGAGAGCTGGAAAACCGTGTGCATCAGGTCGAGGAAGGCGTGCGTCAGGAACACGGTCACCGAATCGTGCGCCTGCATCTTCCCGAAAAGCCTCTTGAAGTAGCCGAGGATTATGATGAGCGGTATAGCCAGCATCAGTATCAGGAAGAACGATGTGATGCCCGGAGTGCGCAGGAACGTCACTATCTTCTGGGCGTTCCCGTCGAGCATGAAGAACAGGATGCACAGCAGCCCCACGAAAAAGAGGATGAAGTCCACGACGCGGCTGTTCTCCGGGTACAGCCCCTTCGTGTATTCCTCCGATATCACCTTGACCGAGCGGGGGATTTCCCACACGATGAACCCCACGATGAGGAGGACCGTAAAGCTGTCGAACAGGGAGACATTGATGAGGTTGAAGAAATCTGCGATTATGTTGAGTGCCACGAAGGTTCTGGGCAGGAAAAGAATTTAAACGAATAACTGCCGAAGTGCCAATTGACGGTTGTCGAAATCAATAAAAAGATTCGGACAGATTGTCTTTTCGCTTTTGGGTGAAATATTGGAAAAGATAAAGATGGAAATCGCGGGAGAGATATCCCTCTCCGAGGACCCCGGCGCCACTATGCGCAAGTGGAGGGAGATATTCAGCATTTCCCAGGTCGAGCTCGCGAGGCACCTCGGCATCACGGTTTCCACGATCAGCGATTACGAAGGCAACCGGAGGAAGTCCCCGGGCACCGGAGTCATCAGGAGGTTCGTGACCGCGCTTTTCGACATCGACCAGGTCAAGGGCGGCCTGATAGCGCAGAAGTTCAGGGAAAAGGAGAAGCCCGTGAGCGAGTACTTCGAGGTTCACGAGTTTGCGCGCTCGATAGCCCTCAAGGACTTCATCTCGCTGATAGAAGGCAAGATACTCACGAACGCCGACCTCGTCGAATCGAAGAAGATATACGGCTACACCCTCATAGACAGCATCAAGGTCATACTTGACATGCCGTTCTCGTATTTCCAGAACCTCTACGGCAACGTCAACGAGCGCGTGTTCATCTTCACAGGCGTCAGCACCGGGAGGAGCCCGCTCGTCGTCGTGAGGGTAAGCTCATCCAAGCCGTCTGCCATAGTGCTCCACAACATCGAGTCCGGCAAGGTGGACAAGCTCGCGCTCAAGATCTCGGAACGCGAGCGCATACCGATGATAGCGACTAACATGTCAATCGAGAAGATAAAGGACGCGCTCAACCGGATATGATTCCGGGCACCAATTTTGTAAAATTTATAAACTGATTACAGCATATAGTTCCTATGCCAGAAAAAACCAAGTTCATTGTGATTGCTGGCTCGATAATGTCGGGCCTCGGGAAAGGAATAGTGACTTCTTCTATCGCGAAGCTCCTGCAGGCGAGGGGCTACAAGGTCGTGCCGATAAAATTCGACGGCTACCTTAATGTCGACTGCGGGACGATGAACCCGTTCAGGCACGGCGAGGTCTTCGTGCTCGACGACGGGACGGAAGTGGACATGGACTTCGGGACCTACGAGCGTTTCCTCAACAAGTCATTGCCGGGCGCGAGCTCGATAACGGGCGGGAAGCTTTTCCAGCGGATAATCGAGAAGGAGAGGAAGGGCGAGTACCTCGGGCGGGACGTCCAGTTCGTTCCCCACCTCACCGACGAAATCAAGAACTGGGTGAAAAGCATCGGCAAGGACAACAAGGCGGACTTCGTCCTGATCGAAGTGGGCGGTACGGTCGGGGACCTCGAGAACAGCTATTTCATTGAAGCGATGAGGCAGCTGCATTTCGAGGAGGACAACATGCTCTTCGTCCAGCTCACTTACGTCCCGAGCCTTTCGCCGGGCGAGCAGAAGACCAAGCCGACCCAGCAGTCCACGAGGATACTCCAGAGCCTCGGCATACAGCCCCACATAATCCTCGTGCGCGAGAACGAGAAGCTATCCGAGGACGCGAAGAAGAAGATAAGCCTTTACTGCAACGTTCCCGAGGAGGCGGTGTTCGACGACCCGCTCCTTTCCACGGTTTACGAGCTTCCCCTCGTGCTGGAGAAGCAGGGGATATACGCGCAGATAGCCAAGAGGATGGAGCTCCCCGCCAGGGAAGGCGACCTGAAGGAGTGGCACAAGCGGGTCGGCCACATAATCAGCCCCAAGGGCAGGCCGCTCAAGATAGCGATTGTCGGCAAATACACTGCGGTGAAGGACGCGTACATCAGCGTGAAGGAGGCGCTCGTCCACAGCGCGGCCGCGATAAACCACGGCCTCGAAGTGTCGTGGATAGAGGCGAGCGACCTCGAGAAGGTCTTCGACGTCGCCGAAACACTCTCGGGCTATGACGGGATACTCGTGCCGGGGGGGTTCGGGGAGCGCGGAATCGAGGGGAAGATAAAGGCGATAAGGTACGCGAGGGAGAACAAGGTCCCGTACCTCGGGCTCTGCCTCGGGCTTCAGCTCATGGTGGTCGAGTGGGCAAGGGCCGTGATGGGCCTCAAGGACGCGAACTCGACCGAGTTCAACAGGCAGACGCCGCACCCCGTGATAGACATGCTCCCGGAGCAGCACAAGATAAAGAAGATGGGCGCGACGATGCGGCTCGGCGCGTACGAATGCCAGGTGAAGAAGGGGACTATCGCGCACAGGGCATATGGAAGCGACACCGCGAGCGAGCGGCACAGGCACAGGTACGAAGTGAACCCCAATTACGTCGATTTGCTCGAAAAAAGCGGGCTCGTTGTGTCTGGAAAGCACCACACGAACATAGTCGAGATGGTCGAGTGGAAGGAGAGTTTCGGCATCGCCACGCAGCCGCACATAGAACTGAAGAGCAGGCTGGAGGCGCCCGCGCCGATTTTCGTGGAGTTCATGAAGGCGGCAAAGGATTACCAGGACAACCCGTCAAAGTCCGCCGGCGAAGAGATAGCCGATTGACCTCGCCGCAAGCCCGCCAGGGCTTGCTAATCCATCCTCGGCCGGAATGCCGACTCGAATATCAGCCGGGCCTCCTCGTGAGCGCCGTCTATGCCGGGGTGTATCCCGTCCCCGCTGTCGAATCTGCCCCGGAGCTTCAACGGGCCGCCCGGCCAGGCAGGCTCGCCCAGGGAAGAGACGTCCACCAGGATTATGTCATCCCGGCCCCTGAGCCAGGAATCGAAATCGTCGGCCTTTTTCTGCATTCCCGCGCTCCATTTCTTGAATCCCCCGAATGGCGAAACGGAATACACGATGACCGGGATGCCATGTTCTTTTGCCATGCCGAACATCTTCGGGTAGTTATCACGGATAGCCTGCGGGTCAATCTCATTCACTATCGTGAGCCCCGAAAGGATTGCGATGTTGTGGCCATTCTTCACTATCTGCCTCTCGAAGCGCGCGAGAATGTCCGCGCTCCCCTGCCCGCCGATGCCGTACGACTTGACGACCGCATCCGGGACAAAAGCGCGAAGGAGCCTCTGGAGCTCCTCGGCGATTGTTCCTGGCCACACGTCCGAGGCGCCAATCACGCCTATGCTCGGGCGCCTCAATGCCTCGGCAAGCCGGTCAACGCGCCCGCGTATCTCGACTTCCTGCACGGCCAGGGGCTCGTGCGCGGGTGCCGGGAGCGACGCGGCGATTTCAGGTTTTCCCGGGGCGGGCAGGGTCGTTTGCTTTTCGGCCCCTGCACACCCAGCGGCAATGGCGCAGATGGCAAGGCCTCTGCCCATGCGAGTTGAAACCATGATTTAATATAAAATAAAACAATTTATATTGCTTCATCCCCGGTTTAAAGGACTTTCACTGAAATAGGCGGCATGGTGAAATATCTTCTCGTGCTCGGAATGTTCGCCGCGCTCGCTTCCGCCGCCTTTGCGGAGCAGTGCCTTGAGACTTACAACCAGTGCCTTTCAGGCTGCTGCGATAATTGCGGGGGCCAGCTCACGTCCAACAGCAACGGACAGTATTTCTGCGAGGGACCGGAGGGAATGAGGCAGAAGTGCGTCGACGCCTGCCTTTCATGCGCCCATGACTACCAGCAGTGCACCGATGGCGGTAACACTCCGGCTCCGTCTTCCCCGGGCTCGTCGGATGAAAACGACTACAGCGCGAGCGTGAACTGCTGCGGCTCGGCCGCGATTCTTGGTGCGGTGCTGGGGTCCGCTTTCCTGAAGCGGGCCTGAGGGAAGTTACACGAAATAATATAATATCCCACATTTATAAATACTATGCCGTATATATCTTATCATGCAACTGCTAGCCGGCACAATCCACGCTTTCCCGAGGGGTTTGCAGCCGCGTCTCTCATTCGAGAGGGTTGCGGCAAGACCTGCCCTGGACGAGAGGGACAAGAAGCTCGCCGAGCTGGGGAGGGCTGAGCTCGCAAAAGACCCTCTGGGTGATGGCATGAAGCTGTCCGTCATGGGCTTGCGCCTGGAGTCTCCCTCTGATGCTCGCATCGAGGTGGGGAACATCCGCTTCAGCCAGATTTGCGGCGCGATAGAGGCAACGGCCGGCCTCGAAAGCGGCGAAGCAGCGGGCAGTTTCTCGTCAAAAGGCATACGCGTCCTCCTTTCTAACAACATACTCATCTGCGATGACGAACGGATAGTCCTGTCCGTCGGTAGGGACGGTCGCCCAAAAACGCCCCTGAACGGGTTCGTTGATTCGGCGACGATGGAGGGCAGGATGGACACGGGACTTATTGCACGGACCGCGGCAACGGAGCTTCTCGAGGAATACGGCATAGGCAGTTCCCCGGGCCACGAAATACATTCCATCCATGTGACCGCCTCGCGGTCGCTCCCGCTTGCGGTGAGGGTTTTCGGCTCTGTCCGGCTTCCACTCTCATTCGAGGAAATCAAATCCGCGAAGGAAGGGGCGCCTGACGCCTGGGAGAACCCGGTGCTGATTGCAATCGAAAATTCGAAAAAGGCGATAGATGCCCTGGCGCGTACCGTGCCGGAAATCGGGCCGATGCTGCTCGCTTACGCCGCAAGGGTGCTCTGAATGGTCGTAGATGTTGAGCGTCTCAAGAGGCTTTCCGGCAAGCCCTCGGTACTCGTGGAGGTGGGACACGGAAGGAGCCCGGCATACCATTTCTTCGACAAACTTCCGCTTCCCGACCAGCTTTATCTCGGGCTCGACCTGAAGGCCGATGACTGGCGCGGCTATGATCTAAGGCGCGGAAGGGCCGATATAGATGAACGGAGGCGTTCGGGAGGGCCGTTCTACCGGGCCTATCTTGACAATGACGGCTGCCTCCCGATCCGGGAGAATTCCGTGGATGCCATCATCCTTGTCATGGTCACATCCGACAACTGGCTCGACATCTGGACTGTAAGCCGCCTCATCGCCCAGTGCGCCCAGGCGTTGCGGGATGGCGGCGTTATAAGCTTCGTGAACGGGCCCGGAAGGCTCATCACCGGCGACATCGCCATAGATTTCCAAGATGGCTCTTACGGCTGGCACGACCGGCATTGCGAGCGCCTGGTTTCCATACCTGCGCTCGAGGGGCATTTCCAGCCCTTGAGCATTGAGGAGCACCGCGGCCTCGCGGCCAGATACGGCGCCGAGTCTTCTGACAGGGAGCCCGGGAAATTCTACTCTTCGTTCCGGCGGCGCACGGATACGCGAACCGGAGGAGCCTGACCGGTTATCGCAGGGGCTGAAGAGGGGTTCGCGGTGCTTAGAAAGAGATAACTGTCAGTGCCAACCCGTAAGGGTTGGCCGACTGACGAAAATGGGCCCACGCGGAATCGAACCGCGTATCTCCTGCATGTCAAGCAGGCGTCTTAACCAGTGCCGCGCTTTGGAGTAAAAGGTTATTGCCGAGCTTTTTCCCAAAAAGCGAGTCGACTATGGGCCCAACGATGAGAATTACTGTTCGGAATTCTTTATAAGGCCATTCCCCATCTGCCCTAGGGCGGCATCTATCATGGTCATGTAGCCGACGGGCCCCTCGAGAACCTTGGCCACCGAGCGGCTCTCGAGCTCGTGGAGAAAAGCGCCGTGCACGTTGCCTTTCCCGTAAAGGTTGACGATTACTATTGCCGAATCGGGATTCCCCTTCTTGAATGCGCCGAGCACCGAGTCTATGGCTCCCATGTTCCCGACTATCGTGTCGGGGCTGAGGCTGTTGATGAGGAGCATATCCGCGGCTACGTCGCCTGCGAGCATGTCCGAGAAGCGTATCGACTCGACCTTCGGGAACTCCGTGCTGACAAAATCCCGCACGAGCACTGAAGCGGCGTCGTAATGCGTGTCGCAGAAGACCATCACAATACGGGCGGATGCTTTCTGTATGTCGAGGAGAGGCGCCCGGCCCGAAAATCCCCGCGCATGCTCGGCTGGTGCCTGTTGTTCCCGCGCTTTCCTTTCCATAACTGAGTCTCCGTCAACCAGTATTGGGGGCAAAAGTTTAAAATAGTGGAACTTTGCCCGAGACTATCCTTTCCGTGACTTCGGTCACCCTCTCGAGGCGCGAGTCTATCTCGCGGGCGACCTCCCGCTGGAGGGCGCCAAAGTCGCTCCCGTCGCTTATGATGGAGACCGAGGCAACCTTCGGCTGGTCGATGGGGCGGCCTATCTGCGAGAGCAGGGTTATCGTGATGTCGCGGATGTGCGGGTTCTCCTTCGCTATGGAGGAGGCCATGTCCGTCGCGAGCACCGAGTATATCTTGCCCACGTGGTTCACAGGGTTCTTGCCCGCCGCAGCCTCCAGGGTCATCGAGCGCATGGGCGTAATAAGGCCGTTCACGCGGTTGCCGCGGCCGACGCTCCCGTCGTCGCCCATTTCCGCGCTCGTGCCGGTGAGCGTGATGTAGACCGAGCCGGACTTCTCATCGTCGGCGGTGTTCACCGAGACCTCGACCGACTTATCCGTCAGTTTCCCGACGAGCGTTTGGACGTCCTCCCTGAGCCGCGCCTTGCGCTCGGAGTAGGTCCTGACGTCGGGAATGTGCTTCGATATGAACGCGCAGGCGATTGTGAGCCGCATCTGGCTCTTTTCCCGCAGGCCCATGACCTTTATGTCGGTCCCGACCTCCGGATGCCTGGCCTTGTATTCGGCCGAGTTGAGATATTTCTCGGTCGAGAGCACGAGGTTCTCCAGGTCCGAGAGCGGCGCGAAGCCGGTGCCGAAACTGGTGTCGTTCGCGAACGGGACCTTGGGGCCCCGGAGGAAAAGTTCCACGAGGTCGGACGAGCCGGCGGAGATGCGCGACTCCATCTGGACGTCGTTGCAGACGTCGAGCTGGGGCACTGCGCTCTCGAGGTACTTGTGGGCCATGGAATTCGCTATGTGGTGTATCGGTATCTTTTTTCCGTTCGCTTCGGCCGTGGCCCGGCCCGAGAGAAGGATGAATATGGGCTTGGTGAACACGCCCCCGCCGAACTCGACCTTGGTGGCGCCGCCGCATATCTGGCCTTTGTCCACGTTGTGGTGCAGTATCTTGCCGAACTCGTCGAGGTACGCCCTGCTCAGGCCGCGGCTTATCTCCTCCATTATCCCGTCTATGAGGCTGTCGGGGTGGCCTATGCCCTTGCGCTCGGCAAGCTCCACTTCCCTCTCCCCCACTGGGAGGTACGTTCCGCGCTCTATGACTATGTTTCGCATCAGGAATCAGCGATAAAAATGAAGGACGAGGATATAAATAAATTGGTGAAAGAATTATTCCGAACGGAATAAGTAGTGCTTTTCCCAGACGGCCTGCTCAGGAGGCTCGCCCGCTGCATAGAACGCCTGGCGCGCGACGTTCCTCACCGTATAGGACGGGTCGTGCTCCGAGACGTAGTGCAGGATGAGCCTCGCCATGCTCTGGCTCCGAATCCGGGCCTTGAGCTGGCGGATGGCCGCCTTGCGGTCCATGATGCTCCTGCTCGATATCATCTCCATTATTCCTGAAATGTCATCCTTCATTTTTCCCCCTCGTGAAACTTTATCTCGACGCCCGGGATTTGTATCCCTGCCATCGCCAGGTGCGCCAGCACCCCTCCGGCCTTGGACCGGTTCGCCTCCTTCTCCGCTTCGCTTGCCCCGGCCGGATTGACGTAAAGCTCGGCCATCTCGGTCCCGACCATGAACAGCATCGGGGGCAGGAAGTTGACTCCGCCCCTGTACATCCCTATCAGGCCCATCGCGCCCTGGAACTGGCGGTCGTCTGCATAAACGAGCAGGCCCTTGAACTCGAGCGCGTCGAAGAATATCCTCGCATACGTGTTCAGCTCGCTTCCGAGCCGGGATATCTCTACCGCCCGGGCCGAGAACTCCTCCGGCACAGGGTCGAGGTATATAGACGATGCGAGCGCCACCTTGATGACCTGCGGGTTGCTGTCCGAGAGCATTGCCTCGAGGAACTCCGCCTTCCTTTCGGACCGGCCTGTCGCTATCGGGATGGCAACCGCCTCAAGGTGCTCCTTAAGGAGGCTCCAGCCGTCCGTCTTGTCATTGAGGAGCGTTGAGAGCGTGAAATCCGACGTCGGCTGGTCGAAGAGCCTCTCGGTCCAGAAAACGCGGTTCCCGGTCCTGCTCTTCCAGACTGCCTTGGAGAATGGGAGCTTCAGCGCTTCGATCTCGGGGTCAGCGGAGTTGAAAAGCTCCCTTGCCTTTGCGACAATCTCGCGCGGAATCGTTTCGAGGGCGAGGGAAGCGGAAACGATGCTTTTGGCCGTGTCCCTGTCGGCCCCTGCGAGCATTTCGACGAGAAATTCCGTTTTCATTCCGGACTGGCAGGAAGCTATTCCGGCCGCCGTTTCCTTCAGGCTCCCCTTCAGTATCGCGCGGCCTTCGGCCGTCTCGAGAAGCTTCGGGATGACATATCCGGCGGACGCATCTTGGGCGGCCATCTCCGCCCAGAAATCCCTGTCTGCCCCGCCTAGGGCCCATAGCGCCTTGGCGCACGCCAGCTTGGCCGCGCAGTGCGCCGGGTTGTCGCTGCGGTAGAAAGATGATTCCTGCGCTATTTTCCTCAAAATTTCCGCGGCCTCCGGGTAAGCCTTGCCCTGCCCGGAAGGAATGCACCTTGCAGCCCCTGCGATGAACTCGCCGAGGGCGCCTATCGCCGCGGCGCGCGAGGGGTCTTCAAACGGGAAGGCAGAGCGCATCCGCAGGGAGTCCTGCGCCGAAGACATCGCCTTGTGCCTTCCCTTTTCGTCGAGCGTAGAGAATATTTCCAGTGCCTCGGCCACGGACCCGGCGGATGCCTCCTTCAGGAGCGCGCTTATCTCCCGCCTCGAGCGGTAGCTCCTTACGCCCTCGACGAGGCCGCCGAAAAGGCGGCTCTTCCTTGGGGCCGGGGATTCGGGCTGAGCAATTGCTTTAAGTGCTGGGGAATTTTCGGTCATACTGTCGCCAATCTTTATTATGGCTGAAAGTGTTTTTAAATGTGTGTTTTTGTGGATTTTTGTTGGTAGAAACCGGGCGGGCAAGGGATAATAATTGTTGGAGCAGAAACCGTATTGAGGCCTTTTTATGAAATTCAAGCGCTCACCAATCATTTGTATCCTCGGCCACGTGGACCACGGAAAGACGACGCTTCTCGATTCGGTCAGGGGCACCGCCGTCGCCAAGAAGGAGGCAGGCGGGATAACCCAGATGATAGGCGCGAGCTACGTCTCGAGGGAGGACGTGGACGCGATAGCAAAGGAGATAGCGGCCAAGATGAAGCTGAACATGACGATACCCGGCCTGCTGTTCATAGACACCCCCGGGCACGAGGCGTTCACCAACCTGCGGGACCGAGGGGGGAGCCTTGCCGACCTTGCCGTCCTCGTCGTAGACGTCTCCACCGGATTCCAGCCCCAGACAATAGAGAGCATCAAGATACTCCAGCAATACAAGACCCCGTTCATAATCGCCGCGAACAAGATTGACACGGTGAGCGGCTGGAAAAGCCAGAAGACGACCTCGTTCCTCGAGTCGCTCGCACAGCAGCCGGAACACGTCCGGGAGAAGCTTGACGAGAAGATTTACGGGGTGATGGGCAAGATTTCCGAGCACGGCTTCGACAGCGAAAGGTTCGACCGCATCAAGGACTTCACAAGGCAGGTCGCCATACTCCCCATCAGCGGCAAGACCCGCGAGGGCCTGAGCGAGCTCCTCGTCCTCATCGGCGGCCTCAGCCAGAGGTTCCTGGGGGACCGGCTCGACATAGACGAGAAGGGGCGCGGGAAGGGGAGCATCATCGAAGTGAAGGAGGAGAAGGGGCTCGGAACCACCCTTGACGTGATAGTATATGACGGCATCCTGAGGAAGGGGGACGACATAGCGTTCATGACCGCGAACGGAATAAAGCGGACGAAGATTCGCGGCCTGCTCGAGCCGAATATCGGGGGCAAGGACAAATTCGCCTTCGTGGAGGAAATCGTCGCGGCCGCAGGCGTGAAGGTCTCGGCCCCTGACCTCGAGGGCGCGATTCCCGGGTCCCCGATAGAGGCCATCGAGGATTTCGAGCGCGACAAAATCTCGATAGAGGCGCAGTTCAAAAGCGTCATCTTCGAGCGCGGGGACGAGAACGGCGTCGTCCTGCGGGCAGACAGCCTCGGCTCGGTGGAGGCCCTCCTGCGGCTGCTGAAGGAGGCCGGCATCCCGGTAAGGGACGCCGCGGTCGGCAGCGTCGGCAGGAAGGACGTGGTCTCTGCCTCGGTCGTGAGGCAGAACGACGAGTTCCTTGGGGTCGTGCTGGGCTTCAACGTCAAGGTGCTCGACGAGGCGTGGGAGGAAAGCAGGAACAGCGGGATACCGGTCATCTACAGCGACATCATCTACAGGCTCATCGAGGAGTACCAGGCATGGGTGAAGGAGAAGCGCGATGCATTGAAGAAGCAGGCCCTCGAGAAGATAGTCTGGCCCGGGAAGATCAAGGTGCTGAATGGCTACATTTTCAGGGCTTCCAAGCCGGCCATCTTCGGCATGGAAGTCATAGGCGGCAGGATGAAGAAGAACTACCGCCTCATGAACTCGGCCGGGGAAATCGTGGGCGAAGTGCGGGAGATGCAGAAGGACAAGGACAAGGTCGATGAGGCGAATGCCGGGGACCAGATAGCGATTTCCTGCGACGGCGTGATAATCGGGAAGAACGTCGCCGAAGGGGACGTCCTTTATACGTACATGACCGGCGACGAGATAAAGAAATGGGAGTCCCAGATGCACATGCTCACCGAAGGCGAGAAGCAGCTTTTCGAAGAGATAAAAAAGCCCCTGCGGAAATACTTCTGATGTGCGACTATGAAGGGGTGCTCGGAAGCGGGCCGGTGCTGGCTTTGCAGGCGCTCGTCGCTCTTTCCATTGCCGCGAGCATAATTTTCTGGGCATGGGCTTTCATCAAGGGCGGCCTCCGCGATTCACTCGCATCTTATGCGCTTCCAATCGCACTATGGGTATTGTTCGGCTCCCTTGACATCCTGATAACCGCGAGGGGGACCTACGGCAACCCTTACAACGAAGGCAACCAGCTCGCGAGGCTCATCTTCGTGCAGGGCGGCTACGCGGGCCCAATAATCGCGAGCGTGCTGTGGATAGCGCTCTGGTCCGGGATCGTCTTCGTGATTAATTTGCGCAAAATGCCGCTCGCGGATTTCGTGTCGCTTTCGGTATTCTATTCGCTCGCGGTAGGGCATTTTTCGGGGTTCACTTCGTGGTTCGGCCCGCTCTGCTTCCTTTCATTTTACAGGATAGCACCCGGAATCTTCGGCCTGAACATCGCCGTCGGAATTTTTTTCGCGCTCGCGCACCTTGCCGTGAAGAGATATGTCTTGAAAGGCGGGGGCGCGGGGGAACGGCAGGGAGGGCACCGGAGATAGTGGTCGGCAGCCCCTTCAAACTAACAAAAGGGGGTGCGGGGCGTCCCCGCAAACTGGCAGTTTTGGGACGCTTTTTTTTAAGCATGAGCGAGCATTTTCTATGACATGCAACTCCTCGTGACAGCCCCTGCTCCGGCCAGGCAGGACGAATTCCGCGGTCTCAGCCCGATGCTTGAGGGCCCGGCGCGAAGGAGGCCAAACGGATTCTTCCAGCGCATGGACGACGGGAAGCTCCGCGCCTATGCGGAAGAGCAGATACGGCAGGAAAAATATGCAAGGCGCACAGAGATGAAGAGCGCCGACCCGAACCTTTACAGGACCCTGTGCTCAAGGGGCGTCCTCGGGCGGCTCAAGTTCAGGAAGGACGAGCACAGGTGGAAAGGCAAGGGCGACGAGGAAGTGCTCGCAATGGCGCTCAAAAAAATGAGGCAGAGATGCATAGAAAGCAGCACCGCGCTTAGCGAAGCCGACAGCGGCCTGTACCATGAACTTTGGCAGAGGAAGCTTCTTTCCCGCCTCCCATTCCAACCGAAAAAAAGGGCGGACAGGGACTGGGCATCGATGGAAGACGGGGCGGTCGTTTCGGACAACCAGCGATTCATCGACGAAAACAAAATCAGGAACAAGAGGGCCCTGCAGGATGCGGACATCGGAAGGTACAACATCCTTTACTCGCGCGGCCTGCTCCCGGAAGTGAAGTTCCCGAAGGCGCGCAGGTGCTGGGCCGCCAAGAGCGACGCGCAGCTTCTCGAGGATGCCGACCGGCTGATTTCGGAAAAAATGCTCGGAAGCAAGACCGCGCTCATGGGAGCGGACCTCGGCCTCTATCTTGCGCTCCAGAAAAGGGGGCTTCTCGAAAAAGTCGCCCTCGATGCAAGGAGAAGGGGCGGCATCTGCGCGAAGGCAACGGCAGGGGCGCCGGACCAGGCCGAGCTTGCAAGAAGGTTCGTGGAGTGGCCGGAGGCCCAGCTGAAACCCGAACGCGAGAGGCGGGAGAAGGCCTTCGTCGCGAAATGGAAGGCTGAGGCAGAGGCGATAGCCTACGAGACCAAGGCCCCGGCAAGGGCGGAGGACCGGTGCAGGTTCGCGCTCGAGGGCCTCTACGCCGCGGCAGGCAAATCGAGGAGCGAGAAGGAGCTGAAGGCGATACTCAGGCAGGAAGTGGCGAGGGTGATAATGGAGCGCGCTTCGGGGGAGAAGATAACATGGAAGCCGGGCCCGGAGGCTTTGGAGCGGCCTGCGCATCCTGCAGATGCCGAAACCGCTTCAGCGCTACGCCTCGCCCTGGGGGAGCTGGGCGCCGGGCAAAGGAAGATAGTGGAGCTTGCTTTCGTGAAGCAGAAGGGCGACGAGGAAGCCTCGAGGACCCTGGGCATGAGCGTGGCGGCTTTCAGGGAAGCGAAGAAGGCGCTCGTAGAGAGGATGAGGCAGCGGCTCGAGGGCTATCTTTAGGCCGATGGAACCATGCCCGGATGATGGCGTGGGGCGCGGCCCCGGCAATCCGCGGGGTGTCCCGCAAACTGGCAGTTTTGGGACGCTTTTTTATAAAAGTAGCGAAGCCAAATAAAATCATGGATAGACACAGCCTCACCGCCGCACCCCGGACAGAAGCCTCCAACAGGCCCTCGGGGTTCCGCCTGGCCGAGCCGATTGCCGAGCCTCCGCAGAAAAGGAGGTACATAAAGTGGAGCACGCTCGACGAGGCCGCATTCATGGAGACGGTCCGGGCAATAGTCGCGGAAAAGGGAATCCGCAGCATGGGCGACATGAAGCAGAAGGACAACAGCATGTTCCGGGCTGTGAAGGAGAGGGGATTAGAGGACAGGGTGAAATTCAGCGGGAATTCAGTGCAGAAGGCGGCAACGAGCAGGCCGGACATCAGGCTGGCAAGGGAGAACGTTGAGGCAAAGGATTCCGGGGGGAGCAAAGCCCCTGAACCGGTGCTGTGCAGGGACGAGGCGCGCGAGCTTGCCCAGCTCTTCATTGACGAGGGCTCCCTGGAATCGTTCGCGGAACTCGAAATACTCGAGCCTGAAATCAGCCACGCTGCCGCTTCCGCCGGCGCTATCCCTCTCCTCGTGTTCGCAAAGCCGAAGGAGAAGCCGGAAGCGCATTGCGCCCCACCGGAGGAGAAAACGGAGGCGCGGAGGCTGGGCGAGGACGACATGTACCGCAGGATAATGAAGGAATGCTTCAGGATGGGGACCGGCAGCCCGTACGTGGGAAGCGTGCGCTGCACGATACCGAGGCTCAAGTCGGCGATGAACCGGAAGCTCAGCGGCCCGGACCACCGCCTTTTCAAGAAATGCTGGGACCGGATGGCCGCCGAGGGCGTCATCGTCTACAACACGAATTGCTCCGCGGCATCGATAGACACGGCCCCGGAAAAGCTGCGCGATGAGAAGCTCGCGGCTGCCCTCGCATGGGCGGTTTCCGAGCAGGTGAAGGCCTGCCCGGGATGGCGCGGGGCGGTCACTTCCTCAGCAGGATGCTGAAACGCCCGCCCGGCTCGGGGTCGATTCTTTCGCCGAGCCCCCTCTCGAGCAGGAAACCGGAATAACACTCGGGGGGAAGCGGGACGAACTCCGAATTCAGGATCATGCTCGCCCGGCTCTGCATTTCGCGGGATTCAACCGGGCCAAGCTCGCTCCTGAAGATAGCCGTTCCGGCTTCGAAATCCACCACGACATCACCCGGCCCGCAGCGCTCCCGCGGGCAGAAGTTGTCCACGACGAACGGGCCTCCAGGGCGCAGGGCCAGGGACACGCTCGCGAGGAGGGCCTCCACTACCGTTAGGGAAATCCGCGGGTCGCAGAGAACGTAGCGCATGTAGAGCTCGTCCACCGAACCGTCCGGGAGCGGCAGGCCGCCGAGGGCGCCGATTTTCATCCAGAAGCACTGCTTTCCTTCAAGGCGCCTCTTTTCTATCTCCTGCCTCCCTGCCGACAGGGAATATCCGGGAACCGGGGAATCTGCCGCCCGGGGCCAGTGCTCGGCGTTTATGTCGAGGCCCAGATAGACCTGGTCATCGAGCGGCATGCGCTTCAGGGTGGTCCAGAGCGGCTTCGCGCCGTGGCCTATCTCGACGACGAGCTTCGTCGCCGGGGCCGCACGTGCCCGCTCCGGCAGCGGCCGGGTCACGGTTAATAATGTGCTCAAAAGTGCTTAAATCCCAGCCACCTTGCGCGGCACGACAAAGTATTATAATTGCCGGGCGAGATTCCATTCCCGGACGCATTCTGGTGTTTCTATGATTATCGGCCTTACTGGCGAGAACTGCGCAGGGAAAAGCACCATCGCCGAATACCTGATGAGGAAGGGGTTCTACTACTACTCTCTTTCGGACGTGATACGCGAGGAAGTGAAGGCCGAGGGAAGAGCGGTCACGCGCGAGAACCTCATAAAAAAAGGCAACGAGCTGCGTGAGAAGTTCGGACCCGGGATTCTCGGTGCGAAAATGGCGAGCAAGGTCCAGAAGGACAAGAACTACGTCATCGACTCGATACGGAACCCGGCCGAGGTAGGGGAGCTCAAAAAGCTCGGCCGGTTCTTCCTGTTCTATGTCACTGCGCCCCCGGACACGAGGTTCCGGCGGATAAAGTCGAGGAACCGCGAGGAGGACCCGCAGACCTACGAGGCGTTCCTGCACATTGAGAAGCTGGAGATGGAAAACGCCGAGAAGACGAAACAGAACCTGAAGGGCACTTTCGCGCTCGCCGAGCGCAGGATAGAGAACAATGCGGACTTCACGGACCTCTACGACCTCGTGGACAAGGCCCTCGCGGAAGTCTCGGACCAGTTCAAAATTGTGCGCCCGAGCTGGGACGACTATTTCATGGGAATCGCAAAGATGGTCGCGATGAGGAGCAACTGCGTGAAGCGGAAGGTCGCAGCCGTTATAGTGAAGGACAAGCGGATAATCTCGACAGGCTACAACGGCACGCCCCGGGGGACGCGGAACTGCTCGGACGGGGGATGCCCGAGGTGCAACAGCTTCACTGACTCCGGCAAAAACCTGGAGGAGTGCCTGTGCAGCCACGGCGAGGAGAATGCGATAGTGCAGGCCTCATACCACGGCATCAGCATAAAGGACTCGGTAATCTACACCACGTTTTCTCCCTGCCTGCTCTGCACCAAGATGATTATCAATGCCGGGATAAAGGAAGTCGTATACAACGTGGACTACCCGGTCGCGGAAACCCCGATGAGGCTGCTTGGCGAGGCGGGGGTCAAGGTAAGGCAGCACAAAATCGAGTAGTCAGAGGACCGGGAGGCCGCCATCCCTTATTTTGGCAAGGACGCGCTGCGAATGCGCGTACTCTATTTCGTTCATCCTGTCCCATATGCTTTTCATGTCCGCTTCATCAACCAGCGAGCCCGCGTCCCTGCCGCGCAAAAGGCCGACGAGTTTTGTCAGGAAAGCGGACTGCATCGTCCTGGCTTCGATTCCGAGGCCGGAGTAGTCGATGAACCGCTCCGGGGAGCCGAAACCGTGCGAGGCGATCCGGAGTTTCGAGTTTATCTCCGGGCTCGTCACTATGGCTCCGATGAAAGAGATGCCGGATGCCGCGAGCCGTTTTGCAGGCAGATACATGGAAAACGGCCCGATGTAAGGCGAGGCGAACTGCCGGTCTTCGGCATACTCCTCGTCAAAATGCAGCTCCCCCAGGCCGCTCCGGCCGACAGCAAGGAGAATAATGCCCAGGCCCTGTTTCGTGCGCCGCCTGAAATTGCAGAAGGCGGTGTCTGCATACAGGAAGGCGGCATCGCCCGACTTGACGAGGGCGCCGTACCGCTGTTCCATTTCAGGCTCCTTTGCGGCATGGAAGCCGGAGCACGAGCTGAGGTAGAGGTAACAGCCCTTTCGCCCGCGTTTTTGCGCCCTGTTTTCGAGGGCCTTTAGCCTCGATCGGTCAGTTTTGCGGGCCGCGAGTCCGAGAGCACGCTCCGCGCTGGTCCCGCGCAGGCCGAAGAGGTGCGGGAACGCCGAAAGCTCGTCGGGGGGCAGGAGCTCGGACAGCTTCGAGCGCTTCAATGCAAAATCCTTTTCGGTTATCTGCACTACCTTCATGTCATCCCGCCGGAGGGCATTCATCCTGAGAAGTGTTTTTGTAAATGATAAGGTATGGCGATGCTTTTATAAAACAGGCCACTCCCATACTGTTTGGCAACGATGAAGAGACCGTCCCAGGCTGATTGGTGATGACAAGAGTAGCTACCGAGTTGCTTTTGCTAGTTTGAAGGGGCTATGAACTACATACTTATGTGCCCCTTCAATCCCCTTGA
>DATIFM010000037.1:0-7713 GCA_035455205.1 Candidatus Bilamarchaeum sp.
GTCGCGCTGACAGCGATAGATATAGATGACGAAGAGATAGGGCGGGCGAAAAAGCTTTTCCGCAAGCCGGAAAACGGGGCCTGGAAACCGGAAATCCTGCAGGCCGACGCGACGAAGCTTCCCTTCAGGGACGGTGCCTTCGACTGCGTGGTGGAGATGAACGCGTTCCACCACATAAGCGAATACAAAAAAGCGATTGCCGAGTGCCAAAGAATCCTGAAAAAAGGAGGGCGCTTCTACATGCTCGACATAAGCAGGTATTTCCTCTGGCCGCTGCTCCTTCTCGTGCCGTTCGAGCACTTCGACGGAAAATTCACGCGGGACAGCATGCTCAAGGAACTGGAAGCCGCAGGCTTCAGAATTGCCAAAAAAAGCGGCTGGGACGTTTTCATGATAGAGGCGATTAAAGAGTAAATTTACATGATTCCATATAAAAACAGGTGAATCATCACATATTTCAACAAAATATCAATGAAAATCATCAGATTTATAAATATTAGGTGTAAATTAGTCACGGGGGTGGGGGGATGGAATTAAAACACGGGGAACTTGCCGCCGCGCAAAAACGACGGATGCCGAGGGGGGCATTCGTCGGAATCACCGTGATAGCGGCAGGGTTGATTTATTTCGGCACCCAGCTTACGGCAGCCAAGAACGACAGGCCGGCTCCTGAGAACAGGGTTGCGCTTGCGGCTCCGAGGCCCCAGCCGTCCTGCGATTCGGTATTCACCGAGCAGGCAAAAAACAACATCGAGGCGGCAGTGGGAAGGGCGGTTTCCGGAAAAACCGGAAGCATAAGGGATGCGCTGGGCCTTAGCGGGAACAGGGCGTATCTCAGCGTCTCGGTAGGCGTGGACAGCGGGGGAAGAGTCGTTGTGGAGGACGTCTGGGCGTACCCTGAGCCGCAGGCCGGTGCGGACCCGAGGCAGGTCCTCGAGACAGGGGGGCTCAACCTCGAGGGCATAAGGGTGCTCGCGCCCGCGGACGGAACACGGTGCACGTATACGGTTCCGGTGAACATCGCAAGGGAAATCTGAGCTAGTGGCTCCGGAGCTTCCTCTTGCGGTTCTCGAAAATCGGCACGTAAAGGAGGAGCGTCAGGCCCTGGAAGAGAAGGACTGTCCGTATATCGAAGAGGACGAATAATACGTATCCCAGAAGCCCGCCTGCGAGCCTGCCGGCATTAAGCATCACCTCGCGGCCGGCCATCACGTCCGGGAGAGACTTGCTATTGTCCACCGCGAGGGCGAGCGGGAGGGGGAAGAAGACGCGGCTGAAGAAATTGATGAGGCCGAAGGCAAAGAAGAAAACCACTATGTCGCCGGCGAGGGCGGCAAAAACGCTCGAGAGGGCGAAAGCGAACACGGTCGGCAGTAGGAACCGCCGCCTTTCCTTAGCCTTGTCCGAAAGCTTTGCGGCGGCGATTGCCGCGACGACCGAGAAAATAGTCGCGAGCGATATGAAGCCCCCGAACTCGGCAGGCGTCGTGATGAACCCCAGCAGCATCACTTCGAGGGTGACCGAGACGATTATCATCGCGGCAAATCCTTCGAGGAACAGTATGCTCTTGAGGCCGGAAATCGACCTGAGCGCCCCGACGAAATCGCACTGGTACTTCCTGTCCTCCACGAAAAGCGCCGCGGCCGCAAGAGTCAGGACGAAAAGGGACGCCGCGAGTATGTAAAGCGACTGGAAGCCCATCGTGCCTGCAAGAAGCCCGGCCGCAGTCGGCAGGAGGAGCGAGAGCACCGGGCCGAGGGAGTAATAGAGCGCACCGAGCTGGGCATTGTTCTCCTTCCGGTACTCGTAGTAGAGGACGTTGAAGGGGAGCCAGAAAAGGACGTTGGTCATGCCTACAAGGAGCCGGAAAGCGTACGAGGCGACGGGCGACGGATAAAACGCAAGGAGTATCGTCGAGGCGAGGGCGACGAGTATGCCGGCTATCATGAATGCCTTGCTGCTGAAGCCGCGGAGGAACGGCAGAATGACGAGGCTGGCGGCGAACCAGAGGGCGTTCGCGAGGTAAATCTCCTGCGGGCTCATGCCGAGGCCGAAGAAATACACCTCGAAGAGGGTCGCGGCCAGCATCCAGCTCGCGAGCCAAAGGACATACACGATTAGCAGTTTTCGGAATGAGTCGAGCATTGCAATAGGAAAAAGGAACGAATAAAATAAAAGGTCACTTGCACATCGGGCAGAGCCTCAGCGCGTGGACAAGAAGCCCCAGGCTGTAAAGCACCAAAGCGACGCCCGCAACGGTGTGGGACGAGCGCGGGTCGAGCATGGCGTTGCCGTACATGAAAACCGCGACGCCTGCGACAAGCATCAGTATTCCGCCGATTATCCCGCAAACTCCGCACATTCCGCCGCAGCAGCCTTTGCACATTCCGACTTCTTCTTTCTTACTCATCTTTTCGCCTGCCATAAGGTAGGTCACCCCGCGCTACAGACGAAGGCAAGATTAATAAAAACAGGGGTTTTTAGCTCAAAAGTTAATAACTTGAAGGGGGCTCACGGGGAAACACTAAATGCTCTCTCGAACACCCGCATGAAAGCGCCCCATAAGCCCACGCGGCGGGGGTAGCTACAAGTCCGCGTGCCGGCAGAAAACAGGAGAAATCAGGCATCAGGCGCCCTAATGGGAAAACGTAAGGTTTCACCGCGGCTGCTGCTGGGTCACGCAGTGAATCGCGCCGTTGCCCCAGACGAGGGGCTCGCAGTAGATCGGCACGACTTTCCTTCCATGAAAATGCTCCTCGAGGACAGAAATTGCTTTCGCGTCGTTCGCGTGGTTGAACACGGGCAGGAGCACGGCCGCATTGCCGATGTAGAAATTGGCGTAGCTCGCCGGCAGGCGCCTCTCGGGCGAATGCACCGGCCCGGGCATGGGAAGCTCCTTCACGAGGAGCGGCTCTCCGTCCTGGTCCCGCGCCTTTTTCAGGTCGTCGAGGTTCTTTCTGAGTATGGCATGGTTGGGGTCGCTCTTGCCGGCTTCGGTCGCGCATAGCACGGTCCGCGCATCGACAAAGCGCGCGATGTCGTCAATGTGGCCGTCCGTATCATCGCCCTCGATCCCTTCCTTCAGCCAGATTATTTTCGTTATGCCGAGGTGGTCCATCAGCTTCTTTTCTATCTGCGCCTTTGACAACCCCTTGTTCCGGTTCCGGTTGAGCAGGCACTGCTCGGTCGTAAGGAGCGTCCCTTTCCCGTTCACATCAATCGACCCGCCCTCGAGGATTATCCCGGGGCGCTCTATTTCCATTCCGAGGAGCGGGGCCATGCTGTCCACCACGCCGTTGTCCTTCATCAGCTCCTCGTACTTTCCGCCCCACGCGTTGAAAATCCATTTCGTCATTTTCATTTTGCCATTCTTCACGAAGATGGGGCCGTAGTCGCGGAACCAGACGTCCACGGTCGGGATTTTGTGTGTTATGAGGTTCCGTTTCGGGCCGTGCTCCCCGACAAGGTCGAGCGCGCGGGCCTCGGCCTCTTCGTCATCGACAAGGAGATGGACTTTTTCGCCCTTTGCAAGGGCATGTATCATCTCCACGTATATCCTCTCGACTTTCGGCAGCACTTCTCCGGGAAACGTCAGGGGGTCCTTGGGCCAGGATATCCATGTGGCCTCGTGCGGCTCCCATTCTGCTGGCATGCGATACATGGAGTAGGATTTCACCCGAGGGTTAAAAAAATGATTCAGAGGTTCGTGTTGATTATAACGTTCAGCGACCCGAATGCGGAAGATGGCTCTCCCTCTTCGGTCCTCCTCCCGGCAATCTGCCCTACCCAGCCCGCCTTGGCCTGGAATCCTATTGCGTGATGGGGGAAGTACGCGACCTCCCCGAACGCCTCGAGAACGAGCGACTGGGCCGGGACGTTGTAGTCGAAGCGGGCCCCGGGCGAGACAGAAACGTAGCCGTGCCTCAGGTAGAATGTCAGGTCGGCAGGAATCAGCTCGCCGCCGACACCTGCTTCATCCGCGAAATTCGACGCATGCGGGGTGAGCAGTGTGCGCACCCTCGCGCGGTGGTTCGAGAGGTAGTTACCGGAGAAAGTCACGTATGCAAACAGGTTGGAAATATCCCCGAAAGCGGCGGTCCCGATTCTCTCCACCCTGAAGGGCGCGAGACCCTCGCAGGGGACGGACGGGAACCTTAGCTCGAATCCGTATAGCCCGGCATAAGCCTCGTTCATGGGCCGCTGGAGCGCCTCGGTTTCCCCGGCAGCGGAGCGGAACTGGGCGGACGCGCCCCAGTTCCTGAAGCCGAATCCTCCGAAGACTGAAAGCTCGAGCGGGACGCCCCTGTGCCCGGACACGACGGTGAGGGAGGGGGTGACGCTCGCGGCGTGGCCGGTGCCGGTGAACGCCCGGGCCTCCTCGATCATGCCGGTCGTGGTGGCTACGCCCCTGAAAATGAGGTGGTCGTAACGGAGGCTAAGGCCGGCCGAGCTTATCCTTGGCGAGAAGTCGCCGCTTCCCCGGCCAAGCATATAGGCGTGGAAGGCGTCGGTGGTCCGGGAGTCGTTCATTGAGAATGACGTTCCTGCGCTGAATGGAACGACCGCCCGCGGGTTTATCGAATTCGCATGGAAGTTACCTTCCGTGCGGAATGCCGAGCCACGGAGCATGAAAAGCGGTCCCGGCCCGAACCTCTCGGCTTCCGGATGGCGGTGCTCTTCGCCGCGGCTCCCGGCCTGCGAACCCTGCGGGGGAGGCTGGTTCGGCGCCGGGTCGTTTGCGAGCGCGGCCGAAGGCATGAGAAGCGAGCCGGCTATGAGCGCGGCGCGGAACTTGTCCTTTACACTATCCGATATCCGTTTTTGCACAGTGGCAGGCATACTCTCACCGAGCCTGCCCGCCCGATGCGGAATCTCTTTCAGGCTCCTTAAGCTTGCGGAAAGCCCGGCCCGGAGGACGGACGTTCCGCAGGCAGACCTATGTCATTCTGGGCGGACAGTTTCTTGTCGATATACGTGCCCGGAAGGATTTTTAAGTTGATGGAATTTTGTGTAAGTCTGCCGAGTAGAAGGGGATTTTCAGCACGGCACTTCTTGTGAAGCCCGACTGCCGGAGGAAGGCCGCGAAGGCGGTATAATCAGCCTCGGAAAGCTCGACGGTTCGGCTTCCGGAGGGGAGGGAAAGACGCGCGTAGTATGTCGCGACGGGGATACGGAGGCGGATGAGCGTTATCGCATTAACTTTGTCCAGGGGGACTTCCAGAGCGGTGCCGAAAGAGAGGATTTTCACGCCCTTTGAGTCAGCCTCGATGGATTTTTGCTTCAGCGAGCTGATGTCGATTAGGAAGTTGGAGGCAAGCACGAAAGTGAAGAAAAGCGGAACGATTGCAGCGAGCGAAAGTGGGAGCGCGTATGGGATAATGAAGAGGAGGAGGACGCCCAGATACGTCAGGATAGCAGCCATGATGAGGTCGAAAGCCAGTATCAGGAAGGTTACCGGCCGGGGATACTGGACGAACCTGCTCTTGAACTTCATTTTTCCACTAGCTTTCCGTAGGTCTCCGGCCTCCGGTTGTAAAAGAAGCGCCACCCTTCCCGGACTTTTTTCCCTAGCGAGATGTCGACTTCCGCCACGACAAGCTCTTCATTGTCCGAGCCCTTGGCGAGAATGGTCCCGAATTGCGAGCTGACGAACGAGCCGCCCCAGAACTTCATTTTCCCTTCCCTGCCTACCCGGTTCACTCCGGCCACGACCATGCAGTTCGCTATCGCATGGCCTACCTGCACCGACGTCCAGGCGTCCTGCCAGTTTCCCTCCGCCTGCTCGACGCCCTCGACAAGCCCGATAGCTGTCGGATAGAAAACCATGTCTGCGCCCAGGAGGGCCACCGAGCGCGCCGCCTCAGGGAACCACTGGTCGTAGCATATCATGACAGCGATCTTCCCTGCGCTCGTGTTGAAGACCTTGTAGCCCAGGTCGCCCTTCTCGAAATAGTTCTGCTCGTAGAATGAAGGGTCGTGCGGGATGTGGATTTTCCGGTATTTTCCGAGCAATTTGCCGTTTTCGTCGATTACGAAGGAGGTGTTGTAGAATTTTTTCCCATCCTTCTCGAACACGGAGCCGCCGACGACGATTATGCGGTTTTCGCGCGCGGCCTTCGAGAGCGCGTCCGAAGAGGGGCCAGGCACAGGCTCGGCAAAACGCTCGGCCTCAGCTTTCTCCTCCTGCGGGAAATATGGCGAAGTGAAGACCTCGGGCAGGCAGACCACTTTCGCACCGCTCGCTGCGGCCTTCTTTATCATGTCCAGTGCCTTCTTCAGGTTTTTTTCCGGCAAAGCATCCATTGCGAACTGGGCGAGCGCGATTTTCATGTCAATCCTCTGCGAGCGTTTTCAGCCGGTCAAGGCTCTCCTGGGGCGTTTCAATCGTGTTGAGGAGATAAACCGGGGCCCTCGAGAACAATTCGAGGAAGAACTCCTTCCGCTTCTCGAGTTTCTGCTTTGTCCGGACGAGCTGGTGGGGGTTGCAGAAATCGTTTTTTACCATGAAGTCGATGGCGGATTTGGGCGACAACGCCTGCATCGGGGGAAGCGACTTGTCCCTCGTCAGGAGGACGGTTTTCGTCAAAGTGGACTCTGTCCGGATTCTGTCGCCCCCGAGAAGGCGGCGGACGTCCACTATCGCCCGCTCCTGCGCGTCCTTTTTTATCCCCTCGAGCTTCTGGAGGTACTGTGCCCAGCTCTTTGCAAGGTCGCCCCTTATGTACGAGTTTTTTTCGGAGGAATAAACGAGCGTGTCGTCGTTGACCAGCCTTACGAAGAACCAGTCGTCGGTCACGAAATTGAACCCCTTTTCGAGTAGGAGGCCGTAGGTGAGCGTTGTTTTCCCGCTCCCGGAGGGGCCGATGATTGCAAGGCCCCCTTTCCCCTTGACGTCGATGAAAGAGCCGTGGACCGAATAGCGGCGGTGCTCTGAGGTGAAGTCCTCGAGGAAGTCTGCGACGATTCCCAGGGCTATGGATTTCACCCAGCCGTAGTAGTCGCATCCCTGGAGTATGACCGTCTTGGACTGCGGCTCGTAGAGGACGCGGAAGGTTTTCCCGGAAACCGCGAAAAGGCGGGCGTGCGGGCGTATCCAGTCCGGGAGCGGGTCGAAGTTGTCCTCCCACATGTCCTTGAATTCGTGGTTGTCGGTGAAGAGCTTCACGCAGGTGCCGTGGATGAGGGCTTTCCTCTCGTAAAGGTCCGGAGTGTAGAGCTTTTCCATGATTTTTTCCTTCTCGTCCGGCGAGATGATTTCTACCGTGTAGCCCATGGTGACAAATCGGAAAATAGGTTTATAGAATGATTGCGGGCATTTTATTCCATGGGCGGAAGGGAGAGGAGGACTAATCCTAGGGATGTGAAAAAAACTGTCGGCACTGAGTTCGCTGGAAGAGGGCCACTTGAGGAAATAATTTCCATTGCAGACACGGGGCAGATTGTTTCTGTCGAAAAACTGTTCGAACTCGTTCACGCTTTTGCGGCAGAACGGCGGAAACATCATGAGTCGATAACGGAAAAAGAAAGAATGATACGAGAGGTCTACGAAACAAGATTTACAGAGGGGGAAAGAGTGAAATTCCTCGGCCGCCTCTACGACCAGTTCGCGCTCAACTACGACGCCCATATGGGCGAACAGACCGGCCACTACCGCGCGATAAGAAGGGTGCTCGGATACGCCGAGCCTTACCTGAGCCTTCCGGTTATAGACCT